>NZ_FUID01000002.1 GCF_900163635.1 Leucobacter sp. 7(1)
GCCCCTCCATCCACCTTGCCCACCCCACCGCCGAGACCTCAATTTCGCACCTTGCGCGGCAGAGAAAGGTGCAAAATTGGCGTCTCGCGCGGGCTTGGTGCCCCCTGAGCCAGCCGTCCCCCTCAGCGGACCCTCATGCTCCCGCGAGTACGCTCATTGATGCTGCAGGAGGGGCCGCCTCCGTGCCGAGCAGGACGGACCACCCGATGCATTCCCTTTCCCTCCCCCGCGTGAGCGTGATTGTTCCCGTGTACAACGCCATGCCGTACCTCACGGGCGCACTGGAGTCGGTACTCGCGCAGGATCTCCCCGAACTCGAAATCATCGTGGTCAACGACGGTTCAACCGACGGGTCAGGAGCGGAACTCGACCGCTTCGCCGCACTAGATCCGCGCGTCCAGGTGCTACACCAGGAGAACAGCGGCTGGCCCGGGCATCCGCGCAACCGCGGCATCGAACGCGCCACCGGCGAGTACCTGTTTTTCATGGATGCCGACGACACTATGGCCCCGCAGGCACTCCGCAGCATGGTGGAGCTCGCGGAGCGGGATTCGGCGAAGGGCCCGGCCGAGATCGTGATCCCGCGTTTCGCGGGGACCGGGGGCCGACAGGTGCAGTCGCTTTACAGCCGCCATCCGCAGGGCAGGATCTCGATCTCTCGAGCAATGGAGACGCTGTCTCCGCAGAAGCTGTTCCGGCGGGATTTTGTCGAGCGACACGGGCTCACCTTCCCCGAGGAGAAGGTGCGGCTTGAGGACGGAATTTTCGTGGCTCGGGCGTACACCCTTGCGAACCGAATTCTGTTCTGCGGCGCGGACCCGCTCTACTTCATCGCGCTGCGCGACGACGGGCAGAACATCTCCTCCCGCACAATCGACCCCGATGACTATGTCACGTCATGCCGCCGGATCGCGCAGACTTTGCGCGACGGGAGCCCGGACGCGGAGACCGGCGAACGCCTCGTGCTCCAGTTCTTCCAGCGCAAGGGGCTCCGGTTCTATGCTCCGAAGCGGTGGATTCGGATGTCTTCAGAGACGCGTGCGCGCTGGGTTTCCCTCCACGGGGAGTTCCTTAGGGACTTCCTGCCTGAAGCGCGCGATGCAACGCTCTCCAATCCAACCGACCGGCGCAAGTTCGCGCTCATCCGGACGGGCGATCTCGCGGCGCTCGACGCGTTGATCGCGGCCGAGCCGCGTCTCGCACACGCCGCGCGCGCTATCCGGGTCGAGGAGTCTGCGCACGGCCTTGAGTTTCGCGTCTCGCTCCTCCCGGAGGACGCCACCACGCTTTTCCCCGCCGCCCCACCGTCCTCGGCCAGGCTCAGTGCGCTTCGCGCGGTGGACCGACTGAGCACAACCTTTGCGGGGAACCGAGGCGTACGCGGGGCGGGCCGCCGTCTTGCCGAGGCGCTCGCGAGTGGGCTCCCAAGCGCCACGCTGATCCTCAACGGCCGGCGCCGAAATCGTTCGGCGACGCTGAGCGGACGCCCGCTCGGCGTCGACGCGCAGTCCGGGGCCGCGGAGTACTCCTTTTTCTTGTCGGATCAGCTCCTCCAGAGCTTCGGGCGGGATCGCGTAGACATGTGGACCGTCGCGGGGATCGGGCACGGGCTCTCGGGCGGGCGGGTTCGCCTCACCGCGCTCTCGGGCGCGGTGACCGCGGGCGCCTCGGATCGCTGCTACGTGACGCGCCAGGGCAACGCCTCGCTGCGGCTACCGTCAGCCTGAGTCGGCACGCTCAGCACCAGTGTGGTGCGAAGCCGATGAGGCTGCGGATCAGCATCCCGGAGCGCGCGTCACGGAACTGTGTCGTTGTGTGCGTCATGCCGGGTCGACCCGGCCGCCCGTCAAGCTCACCTTCCGCCGAGGTCACCTCTACGGCAACGACGCGACCGCCGGGTGCCGCGCACACGGCACCCACGCGGCTGCCGGTTCCGGGCGGTGAGAACCACACGCGCTCGCCGTCCGCGGTGCGGCGGATCACCTGGCTCCGGTCGGCGCTGGGCAACACCTCGGCCCCGCCTGACACGGTGACGGCACCGTCAGGCGCGGGCAGCAGCAGCTGAAGGGGATCGTCACTCGGAATCCGTGTTGCCGGTTCTCCCAGGAGCGGGTGCGCGCGCCAGCCCTGGCCTGCGGCGTCGCGGATCACGAGCGCGCCCTGTCCGGGCGCAAAACGCCAGTCAGACACGGAAATGGCGGTACCACCCTCGTCTCGGACAACCTCGGAAGCACCCGTCGTGCCACGACCGTCAAAAACAAGAAGGGCGTGATCAAGGAGTTTGCCCTCGACCACAAGCCCAGTTGCGACGACCCCAAACGTCAGCGCCGCCGGATCCGCCCGGAGTTGTGCAAGTGTTCCGTCAGTGTCACGAATGACAGGCTGGAAGGTGCCGTCTGCAATCGCGTAGGTGCCGAGCGCCTGGTGCTCGGATTCCGGCGTGGCCCCATCTTGCACAACCACGAAGCGATCGGGCAGCATCGCATAGTCGTGAATGCTCACCCCCGGGCGAAACTCCGTCGGGCGGCCGCCGCGGACCAGGTCATCACTGACAAAGCGATCCTGCTCGGGGGCGCCCCGCACCAGGGTGGTGACGCGCGCATCGGGTGCCGAAAGCCAGGTGTCGAGCTCGCCGCGCACGCCGGTCGCCGCGCTCGTGACTCCGAGCGTGAGCCGCAGCGTGCTGGCGTAGTCGAGGCGGGTCCCGAGATTCAGGGCAACCGCGGTGCCATCCGTGGAGACGGTAACGGGCACCTCGGGTTCGGTGCGGATGTCCGCGGGCGTGACCTCGGTGACCGGCTGGCTGAGCCTGACGGTGACCCGCGCTTCATCAGTCTCGGTGAGCGCCGCGGGGCGCGATTCGACAGCGATGATGCGCGGGGGTTGCAGCACATTCGCGGCGGCCAGTCCGCCTGCACACAGCAGCACTACGCTGAGGAGGCCGGCGGTGCGGGCGCGGAATCGGCTAGCTGACATACGGATCCTCCGGTTCGGGCACGAGCTCAACGCTCGCGGGTAGGAGCACCGCGGCCCAGCGGCTGGTGACGCTCGGGTTCGGCGCGAATGCCCCGTTCGTCCGAACCCAGTCTCCAGCGGCGAACTCGGCCTGCCAGCCGGGCCTGTACACGGGCACTCCCACGGGTTGCGCATCGACCGCGCAGCAGGTGATGGCATACCGGGTCACGACAAAGAGCGATTCCGGATCGTCGGGATCCGGCGTGATGAATCCGAGGAGCTCGGCCCCACGCCCCGTGACAGCCCCGGAGTCTGGCCCGCGCACCAAGAGCGCCCACTGTCGGATCGTGAGATCACCGTCGTCAAGCTGGGCGAGATCGCTGCTGCCGCCGGATCCCAGCTCGCTTCCGATTCCCGCTCCCTCCGGTGTGGCGCGCTGGGCCACGGCCTCCGGGCTCAGCGTCGCGGGTGGGAGCAGCACGGCCGCCCCGGCAAAGCACAGCGCGAGCACCATGCCTGCCCGCCCACGCCAGCCGCTGGTGTCCTGTGCGCCGGCTTGCGGGGTCCGCTCGCGGGCCCGCATGGCGCAGGCAGCACACCAGACAACGCCCGCGACGGACACCATCACGATGGTGAACCAGACGGAGCGGGGGTGGATGTACCACTCCAGCCGACCGGACAGGGCGAGCGAACTCGTGATCGCTATGCCAGCGACAAGCAGCACGAGCCCGGGGCGGCGGTTCGGCTTAGGCGACAAGATTCATCCCCCACCCGATTGCTGCAGCGCATGCAGCGATTACCCCGGCGAGGAGGGCGATTGTGCGCCCGGTGAATGTAGTGCGCATCAGCGCCACCATTTTCACGTCCATCATCGCGCCGAAGAGCAGGAAGGCCACGATGCTTCCCGGCAGAAACGCGGCGCTCAGTGAGAGTATGAAAAACGCGTCAACGTTGGAACACAGCGAGATCACGAACGCGAGCGCAATGAGCGCCAGCACCGACCACAGCGGGTGCGCGCCGAGCGCAATGAGCGCGCTGCGCGGCACTCCCACCTGAATCGCGCCCGCAAGCAGTGAGCCCAACGCGAGGGCCGGCATCAGCTGCGAGAGCTCCGTGAGGAAGCTGTCCGCGCTGCGGGAGATGCGACTCCCACTCGGTGCGTGCGCGTGCTCACAGGCCGCCCGGAACCCGGGTGCCAGCAGATCGCTCGGCTGCGGATGCGCACTCAACCACCATCCGAGCAGATTCGCGATCACAAATCCGCCACCGATGCGCGCGATCAGAATCCAGGAGTCCCAACCGAACGCGTGGGCGGTGGTGAGAATCGTTACCGGGTTCAGGATCGGCGCAGCGAGCAGGAACGTCATCGCCTCGGCCGGTGCGAAGCCGCGCTGAATCAGGCCGCGCGCCAACGGCACGTTGCCGCACTCGCAGACGGGCAGCACAACGCCGCACAGCGAGAGCACCATGCGGCGGGGCCCAGGGCGGCGAGGCAGGAGGCGTTCGAGTGCCCCGGCGGGGAGCCACACCTGCACAGCGATGGAGAGCAGCGTGCCCAGGATCACGAAGGGCAACGACTCGACAAACACGGCGAGGGCGAGCGTGACGAGGTCGCTCGCCGCCGCGGACAGCCACGGCGCATCGCCCGGCAGGATCGCACGCAGCGCGATCAGCCCGAGAATGGTCGCCCCGCTCCCGACCGCGAGCGCGGCGATGCGGGTGCGGCCTACCGACGCTGGCGGCCGCTGCCGCGCGAGGAGCCTCACGCCGTCGCCATGGAGTCGAGGCGTATGAGCCGATCCGCAGCGGCGATGTCTTCGGGGTCGTGGCTCACGCAACACACAGAAACCCCGCGCTGGGCGGACGCGGCAAGGATCTCCCGGGTTCTCGCACGGCTTGCCGCATCAAGGCCGGCGGCGGGCTCGTCCAGCAGCAGGATCTGCGCACCGGTGGCCAGCCCCTGAGCAATGAGTACCCGTTGCCGTTGTCCACCCGAAAGGCTCGCGAAATCGTGTGCGGAGAACCCTGCGAGGTCCACGGCGGCGAGCGCGTCGGAGACGGCTGCGGCGATTTCGCGCCGGCTTCGTCGCGGCACCCGAGCCAGACTCGTTGCGGCGCTGCGCGCGGCGCGTCGCCCTGGGCGTGCGGCCCCGATCGTGACCGCGTCTGCCACGGTGAGCGGGAGGCCGGGTGGCGCGAGTGGGCGCTGCACCACGAGCGCCACGGGGCTCGCCCGGTGCACGGTGCCCGCGTAGGGCGCGCGTACTCCGGCGAGGATCTCAAGCAGTGTTGATTTGCCGGCACCGTTGGGGCCGGAAATCACGGTGACCGTTCCCCAGGGCACGCTGAGGTCGATCCCTGTCAGCACAGGGGTGTGGCCGTATCTGGCGTGGATTCCGGCGGCGCGAATCGCGGTGTCGTGTTCCATGTCACGAAATCTACCATGTTGAGAATGGTTCTCGTTATCTGTATGGTCGTGTGTCATGCACTGGATTCTCGACGCCCTCGGCACCGCGTTCTTCACTCGCGCCCTCATGGGCGGTGCCCTGGTGGCGATCATCTGCGGCGTGGTCGGGACCTGGGTAGTGATCCGTGGCATGGCGTTTCTCGGGGAGGCACTCGGGCACGGCATGTTGCCCGGCGTTGCCATCGCAACGCTCACAGGAGTGTCGCCCATGCTCGGCGGCGCCGTCACCGCGGCCCTCATGAGCGCACTGATCGGCGCCCTCCAGCGGCGCGGCAAACTCTCCTACGACACAAGCATCGGCCTGCTTTTTGTGGCCATGTTGGCTCTCGGGGTGGTCATCGTCTCGCACTCGGGCAGCTTTGCCACCGACGCGACGGCGCTACTCTTTGGCGACGTGCTGGCGATCTCCGCCACCGATCTCCTGTTCCTCGGAAGCGCGACGGCCCTCACCGTCGGGGTCGCGGCCGCCGGGCACCGGGCCTTCGTCGCGCTCGCCTTCGACCCGCGGATCGCACAGGCTCTGGGGCACCGCATCAGGCTCGCCGGAGCGGCGCTCACCGGACTCGTCACCCTCGCAGTCGTCGCTTCCGCCCAAGCCGTCGGCACACTCCTCGTCGTCGCACTTCTCCTCGGCCCCGCCGTCGCCGCAAGCCCGTGGAGTCGCCAGATCCCGCACCGCATGGCGTTTGCCGGGGCCGCGGGCATCGCCGCGGTGGCACTCGGACTGACGGTGTCCTGGCACGCCGCCACTGCCGCCGGGGCCACGATCGCGATCAGCGCGATCGCCCTCGCCGGGGCGTCGCATCTGGCACATTTCGTCGCCACTCGTCGACGCACACCTCGCCCACACCTGACCGTCACTCCCCTGGAAAGCCACGCATGAACGCCACCCCCCACACCGCTGCCATCGGCACGCTCCTCGCGCTCACCCTGATCGGGTGCACTCCGACCGCCACTCCGCACGCCCCAACCCCTCAGCCCGACGCGCCTCCAACGACCGAACCCGGTTCCCACCACGGCGATATTGCGGGGGCCGAGGAAGTCAGCGAACCACCGTTACACCTCGTCACCATCGACGCACATGGGGCGGTGGGACTGTTCGATCTCTTGAGCGGATCTGAGTCGTCACTCGGCACCATCGCTCCCCCGGTCACCGCCACGAGCGACGGCAGGTACGTCTTCGCTGCCCGCGAAGACGGGTTCGACATCATCGATAGCGCCGCGTGGACGTGGGATCACGGGGACCACTTCCACTACTACCGCGGAACGCCCGCTCTGCTCGGCACCATACCGGGGAGCGGCCTGGGCACCACCGTGGGTGGCCCGCTTGCCACAGCCGGACACTCCGGCGTCTTTTTCCCCAGCTCTGGTGAAGCCGTACTCCTCGACAACGCAGCGCTCGCCGAGGGCCGGATCACGGAATCATTCCGTATTCAGGTGACGCCCCACGCGGGTCTCCTTGCGCCGCTGGGAGATGGTGCCGTTGTCACCGAGGTCGACACCCCCGCAGACGCCGAGAACGGACCCAACCGCGTACGCTTCCTCACCGCCGACGGAACCCCGGCCACCACCTCGGCACCCTGCCCGTCGGCATCCGGTGCCCAGGTGACCCGGGTCGGCGTGGTGATCGGCTGCAGCGACGGGGCTGTTCTGGGCACGATCGACGCGGCGGGAGAGCCACACTTCACGCACATCCCACTCCCCGATCTCAGCGCTGCCCCCGCGACGGAGTTTGCGGGCCGCAAGGGTCGTCCCGCTGTCGCCGGGCTCGGCACAGATTCGGGATTCTGGCTCCTTGACACCCGCGCCCAGGGCTGGAAGTGGACAGCAAGCGATGTCCCCCTCATTCGCGCGGTCGCAGTGGACGACGCGGCAGGCCACGTCGTGACGCTCGATCAGGACGGTCGCGTACGCGTGTTCAGCGCGGGGGTCGAGCGTGCTGTGACGGCACCGCTCCTCACCGCGGCGGACCTCACGCAGGCAGCCGAACCGGCGATCTCCCTCACTGTCGATGCGAACCGGGCCTATCTCGGCTCACAGGAACTTGGGACCGTGTTCGAAATCGACTTCGCGGATTCCGCACGCATCGCCCGCGAGCTTCGTCCCGCAGTCGGACCGACCCTCCTCGCGGAGACCGGACGATGAGCGGGGCACCGCAACGTCAGGCTGCGGCGACCCGATCCGCTCGCCTCGCCACCAGCCTCGCGCTCAGCGCGCTTCTCGCCATGACGGGGTGCGCGCCGGCCACTGTCGAAGGTGACACCGCAGCCTCGAACGCGCCGACAATCGTGGTCACCACCAACATTTTGGGCGACGTCGTCGCGAATATTGTGGGCGACGCGGCAGCGGTCACGACGCTGATGCGGCCGGGCGCAGATCCGCACTCGTTCGAGATCTCAGCTCCGGAGGCCGCGGCGCTTGACGAGGCCGATCTCGTTGTCGCCAACGGACTCGGACTCGAAGAGGGCGTACAACATCATCTGGATCGAGTGACCGAAGCCGGCGGTGCAGTATTCGTCGCCGGAGACCACATTACGCCGCTGGGCGCGGGGTCTAGGAGCCCCGGCAGTACCGCTGACCCGGCGACCCCCGATCCGCACTTCTGGACCGACCCACAGCGCATGCAGGAGGTCACCCTCGCCCTCACCGACACACTCACGAGCGGCGCGCTCACCGGTCTTGGCCCAGCCGCCCGTGCCGAGATCGCCGAGCGAGGTGCCGCGTATCGGGCGGAGCTCAGCGCACTCGACCAAGACATCGCAGACCGATTTGCTGCGATCCCCGCCGAACGACGAACTCTCGTCACCAACCACCACGTGTTCGCATACCTCGCGGAGCGCTACGACTTTCATGTCCTCGGGACCGCGATCCCGGGCGGCACGACACTCGCGGCGCCGAGCGCTGCCGACCTGAAAGACCTCGTGGACACCATTACCGAGGCGGGTGTCCCCACGATCTTCGCGGAATCGTCCGCGCCGGATCGACTCATGCGGGTGCTTGCCGATGAAGCCGGGATCGAGGTTCAGGTCGCGGAGCTGTTCACCGAGTCGCTGTCACCCCCGGGCGGCGGGGCAGAGAGCTACACCGAAATGCTCACCACCAACGCCGCACGCATCGCAGACGGCCTCGACAACTAGACCCCGGCCGCGCAGCGGCCACCCATCACACACCCCTCAGAAAGGGACCGAATGATCCACGCATCACACCCCCGCACACAGGCGCCGCGCCAGCCGCGCCAGGCGCGCCTCATGCTCACGATTGCCGCGAGCGCTGGGCTCGCACTGTTGGCCACAGGCTGCAGCGCCTCCGTCGACACGGGCGCGGAGAACACACAGGGCGCCGCACCAGTCGCGTCGACTCAGCGCCTCGCGGTCACCACGGCCGGCGGCATCACGGTGCTCGACGCGAGTGAACTTGCCGATGGCACGCTCACCGCGGTCGACAGCCTCGACACTGAGGAGTTCACTCGCCTCAACGCGTTTGGTGACGGACGCCATCTCCTTGTCACCACCTCGCAAGGATTCGAGGTACTCGACACCCAAAACGCCGAGCTCACCGGACTCGTGTTCCCCGCGACCGCAGCGGGTCACGTTGTGCGCCACGACGGCCACACTGTGCTGTTCGACGACGGCACCGGGCGCACCACAGTGCTCGAGTCACACGCCCTCACCGCGGACAACACTTCGATGCCGGAGAACCAGGTTCACGAGGCAGCTGCCCCGCACCACGGGGTATCAATCGTGCTCGGTGACGGAACACTGTTAACCACTGTCGGCGACGCCAACGCGCGCAGCGGTGCTGCCGCGCTTGAGGCACACGACGATCACTGGCACGAGCACGTGACCTCACACGACTGCCCCGGAATTCACGGAGAGGGCACCGCGCAGGGCGAGGCTGTCGTGTTCGGCTGCGAGAACGGTGCGCTCCTCTTTACCGACGGGAAGTTCACCAAGCTCCCGGCTCCCGACGCCTATGGCCGGATGGGCAACGCGTTTGTGTCGGAGGAGAGCCCACTTGTGGTCGGCGACTACAAGAATGATCCGGACGCCGAAGGTTACCTCCTCGAGGCGGTCACCCTCATCGATACCGAGGCCAAGACACTGCGGGTCGCCGAGCTGCCGGACGACGTGCGGTACACCTACCGCGACGTTGTGCGCGGGCCGAAGGGCCACGCCTACATCCTCTCGACGGACGGCTCCATCCACGTGCTCGATGCCGCGTCGGGAAAGATCGTGGACACGTTCCCCGTTATTGACCCGTGGACGGGCCCTGCTGACTGGCAGGATGCGCACCCGACGATCGTCGCAGACGGCGATATCGCCTACGTCACGGAACCAGCGAGCCGCGCCGTGCACGCGGTAGACCTCACGACGGGCACGACCCTCGCGAGCGTCACGCTCCCGGACGCCCCGAACGAGATCGCGGTCGCGCTCGGATAATGATCACCCCGGGTGGTGGGTGCAGCACACTCAGGCGTGCCGCACCCACCACCCCGTCGCAGTCAGACGCGTTCCGACGCGCTACGCGCCGACGCGCACCAGCATCTTGCCGGTGTTCGCCCCGCGTAGCATGTCCAAGAACGCGTCGACAGTGTGCTCGATCCCGTCCACGATCGTCTCGTCGTACACGATGTTCCCCTGCCCCATCCACTCGGCCATCCGGCCTTGGAATTCGGGGGCGAGGTCAAGGTGCTGACCGATAGTGAAGCCTTCGAGGCGCAGTGCGCGAGTAATGATGTTCGCGAGGTTCGAGGGGCCCGGAACCGGCTCTGACGCGTTGTAGCTCGAGATCGCCCCGCACAACGCGGCGCGGCCGCCGTCGCGGAACGCATCGAGCGCGGCCCCCAAGTGATCGCCGCCCACATTGTCGAAAAACACGTCGATCCCGTCGGGTGCCGCGGCCGCGAGCAGCGCACTCACATCGCCGTCGCGGTAATTGAACGCGGCGTCGAAGCCATACTTCTCTGTCAGTAGCGCCACCTTCTCCGGCGTTCCCGCGGAGCCCACGACCCGGCCAGCCCCGAGGAGCTTCGCGATCTGCCCCACGGCGGTTCCCACCGAGCCAGCAGCCCCCGACACAAACACCGTGTCCCCCGGCTGCATGGAGGCGATCCGGGTGAGTCCCGCGTAAGCTGTCAGTCCCGTCATCCCCAGGATGTGCAGTCGGAGGGACAGGGGGACCCCTGGGAGATCCGGCACCACTCGGAACCTTGCCGCGTCACCCTGCACCACGTCGGCCCAGCCGTGCTGGTGCAGCACCGCGGCACCCACCGGCACGTCCTCCGCCGCCGAGGCGACTACGCGCCCCACGGCACCGCCGAGGATTGTCTCCCCGAGTACGTAGGGTGCAACATAGCTGCGCGCGTCATTCATGCGACCACGCATGTAGGGATCAACAGAGACGAACTCGTTGCGCACACGGATTTCCCCGGGCTGGAGTGGTCCCAGCTCGATCTGCACGGTGCGGAAGTTTTCCGCGGTTGGCCATCCGGCCGGGCGGGAGACGAGCTGGACCTGGGTGCTGATGTCGTGTGTGTCGTGTGTGTCGTGTGTCATGCGAGACCTCCTCGGTGGTGGGTGAACATGGGCGTGCCAGCCCGCGCTGGCACGCGGTTAGTGGGCGGTGAGCAGAGCGATCGCGAGCAGCACCGTGCTCAGTAGCGGCAAGACTCCCTGCTTGAGCGCGGCCGCAGCCTGGGCGCGGTTCGAGAGCACCAATACGAGGCTCGCGGCAAGCATCGATCCAACACCAGTAAGCACAAGCGTGAGGCCCACGGCCGGTGATCCCGCCGCGGTAACACCGATGCCGAGTCCCACCGCGATCGCGAGAAACAGGTTGTAGAAACCCTGGTTGAAGGCAAGCTCCTTCGTGGCTGCGGCCACGCTCTGCGAGGTTCCGAATGTGGCGCGAGCGCGGGGGCTGAGCCACGCGATCGATTCCAAGTAGAAAATGAACACGTGAAGCACCGCGGCGAGCGCCGCAAGGACAAGACCGGTGATGAGCATTGCGCCCCCTCTGGAACATGGCCGCTATGCGACCCTTTCTGTAATGACTATTCCAATATATACTGAACTGGTCGTTACGGAAAGAGGAATTGTGGCGCGAACCCCAGCATTCGATCGCAATACGGCTGTACACGCCGCCCTCGACGTGTTCTGGCGCGTCGGCTTTGAAGCCGCATCCATTCCGGATCTTGAGCGCGCCACGGGCCTGAGCCGCTCCAGCATGTACAACACATTCGGCTCAAAGCGTGGACTTTTCGACGCCGCGGTGCAGTTCTACCTCGACCGCGTGGTGCGCCCCCGGCTGCAGCCACTCAACGCCGACCCCACAACGCCGGACGCGATTGACACCTACCTCGCCGGCCTCCGTGACGCACTCGCTCGGCCCGACTCGCTCCCGGCACTGGGCGGGTGCCTCCTCATCAACACAGCGGGCTCCCCCATCGCAAACGACCCGGTTGTCGCCGCGACGATCGCGGCATACCGCGCAGAGCTCTTTGCCGCGATCCGGCACGGGATCAGCGCCCGCCTGCCCGAACGCGAGCCCGCGACAATCGATCGCCTGGCACACGCATGCACGGGCCAGGTGGTGGCGGCGTTCGCGCTTGTGCGCGTCTCAGGCGCCGAGGCGGCACGGGCGCTCACGACCGCGCTCGAACTCATCGCCGCGAGCGAATAACGTGTCCGACCAGACTTCAGCGGGCGACGATCCGCACGAGCCCGGTCCCATCCGGGCGTGGACACCGGCCGCAGCGACCAAGGCCGCGAGGTGAGGGATTGTCACGTCGTCGCCCGTTTGATCCGACCCGTTTGGATCGGATCCCGCGTCTCCGAACGTTTCATCGCCCTCGCCGAAATCATCTTCCGGTTCCTCAGGAGCACAGTCCTGACCCTCTTGCAGGTCGACATCTTCGGGATGTTCCGAGCCTTCAGCAACATCGGAATCGATAGAGCCACCGGAGTCGTCGGAACCCTCAGGCTCGAAAACCTTGGCGTCTTCCGCACTGTCGGGAACTGAGCGCCGCAACCCAGAGAACTCGGTGACATGCCACGCCGCAGAAAACACAGTTTCTGCGCTCAGATAGGGGCTTCTCAACCGCTCCGAAAGCGAGAGCGCGCCACGGATCGTGAGTTCAACCTCCGCGAGCACGTCTGGGGCCACTGCTGAGAAGCCTCGGCTTCAGGAAGTTTTCCTGGTCGCACCCGCGCGCAAAGGAAATTCCGCCGTGACCGCGTCACTGGCGCGCGGGTCGATCGTGGTTCCGGTCTCGGGCACGAAGGCAAACGTCACGGTTTCCCGGTCCGGACCGTGGCGCGTTCAGTCGTTGCCGCTCCGGCCCCCGGCGCAGGTGTCCGCAGGCTACATGGCGGGCACAATCAACCTACGCGCAGCGCCGGGCGGCTTTCTACGCGTCAACGCCCACTCGCGTAGTCGCCGATCTCCGTGCGTTCCAGCGCCCCCGACTTCCGTCGGATGTTGCGAAGGTGCGTTTCAACAGTGCGCACGGACAGGCTCAGTTCGGTCGCGATCGCCGGGTTGTTGAGGCCGTCCGCAACAAGGTCGATGATCTCGCGCTCGCGCTGCGTAAAGCCGAGACTCGATTCCAACTGCACGATCGCGGTGTCCGTCGCCGGATCCTCCGACGCCATCAGCGCGGCAATCTCCTCGCGGACCTCAGATGCCTGGGTTTCGCGTCCCTCGTCGCGATACATCCGTGCGGCCGCGGTGAAGTGTTTCAGCGCGGAATCGTTGGCGTGCTCGCGGCGCAGCCACCGCGCGGCGTCAACGAGCGCGCCCGGATCGCGTCGGTGCTGTGCCAGCCGCGCGTCAAGGTAGGCAAGAAAGATCGATTCCCCCATTGGAGCGAGAAGTTCGCGTTTCGCTTCCGCCTCAGACACTCTGAAATCCGCAAGCATGGCCAGCATTTCCGAGCCCGCTGCCGAAAACGAATAGCCCCGGGCATGCAGCCCCCGCGCAAGAAGGCGATAGGCGGCACCCGTGGCTTCAGCGTTTTCGTCAAGTTCAGTCAGGAGCGCGTCAGGGAATCCTTCGGCTCCCATGGGCAACGCGTCGCTGCGCCCACGGTAGAAGGTGCCGCGCTCAAGCAACGTGCTCACCGATCCCACTCGGCCGCTTCGAGCCGCGGCGATTGCGAGAGCGTTCATCAGTGCCCGATCGGGTCCGAACAGGAGATTGCCCGCTTGGAACTGGCCACTCGCAACAATGCTTCCCGCAGACGTCGCGTCAGCGTATCGGCTCATGGTGAGGAGTGCCATCACCGCAACATACGCCTGAGCGACCATCGCCGAGCGGTCCAGCCGTTCACGTGCGACCGTGAGTTGCTTGGACGCCCATTCCAACGCCGCATGCGGCTGTCCCGCCGTGACAAGCGCGAGGCCACGCAGCGGTGCCGCGAAGCGTGCCACCCACGTAATCGATTCGTCCAACTGCGCGACCTGCGCGAGCGCGCGCTCGGGCCGCCCACCGAGTGAGTGCATCGCAATCAATATGAGACTGGCAACTTGGCCGTCAAGGCCAGGCTGCTTCGCAAGCTCCTCGATACTGCTGAGCGCTGCGGGAGTGATTCCGGTGTGCTCAGCCGCAAAGCCCAGCTCGAACGCCGCAATTGCGTGAGGGTGCCCCAGATCGCCGTCACCCCGCAGCGCCTCAACGATCTCAGCCACTGGTGCCTCATGGGTGACGAGCCACCGCGCATGAAGATAGCGGAAGTACAAGAGGTGTGTGCGGGACGCTCCCGTCCGCGGCGTCTCTGCAAGGATCCTTGCGACTTCTCCCTCCGGAGAATCCCCGGTGAGGCGCAGTTCCAAGGCCGCAATCGCCCGCGCTATGTCAGGCTCCGCTAGCCACGCGTTCCAGCTTCGGGTCAAACTCGTTTCGTAGGCATCACGGAAGGCCCGGGCGAGGAGCGGGATCTCGAGTTGCGGGATCACGTCCGCGAATGGCCTGGGCGCTTCGGACGGCTCCGCAAGCCGATGCCCCGCCTGGTCCCCCAGCGTCTCGGTGATCTGCTGTCGCAGCCGCACAGCACGCACGGATGGTGGGCGATGCCGAAAGTAGTCGCTAATTCCGGGCGGGTTGACGGTAATTCGAGGGCTCGATCCGGCGGTAAACATTCGCACGAGTCCACGACCTTCGAGCCGTTCAAGCTGGGCCTGGCCGATCAGTCGAGCCGCATCGTCAAGAGGCAGCGGCCCGGTCATCACGAGCATCTCCAGGGATTCGCGGATGTCCTCTGGGTACCGGAATAGGAGCGACTCAAACGGCCCCTCCAGCTCTTCTGACCACAGTTCCGGACCGTCACGCCACACCCCGCCTTGCTTCCGCACTCGACCATTGCGCTGTGCAGTGTCGGCAAATGCAACCGCGAATCCTGGCAAGCCCCCCGACTTCATGTGTATCCGCCCGCTCAGTGAGGGTGCGACTCGGTCGGCGAGACGGGTTTCCAGGAGATCATGTGTGGCGTCGAGCCGCATCTCTTCAAGCGTCAATTTGACCACGGGGTGCGCTTTCCGAATCAGGAGGCGTTCGTCCGGATCAATGTCCCCGCGCGACTCCGCGGTCGCGACGATGGGGACCCCGGTCACCTTGTGGACCTGCTCCAGGAGCACCCAGGAGGCCTCGTCGAGCAAATCAATGTCGTCGACGAGGACTGCCGCGGGCCCCTCACTGAGCAAACGGGTGACGTGGCGGGGCAGTTCGCTCATCAGATCCGAATCGCCGCGTCGCTGCGGCTGGGCCACCGGCATCGCCGCGCGAAACGCTTCGAGCGGTGCGGCGTGCTCAATGCCACGCAGTTGTACAAGCGCAAGCCCGATTCCCTTGAGCGCAGCAGCGACCTGTGTCAGGAGCTCGGTACGCCCCGACCAGTGCTGACCCACAACGGATACAGATGTACCGTCGATAACGTACCGGACGATGCGTTGGACGTGCACGCTCCGAGCAACCATCAGCTGTTCCCCCTTTGCAAACAGGGGCTGTCGCGAATGCTCGCGATCGAACATCGACGCAGCTTCCCCGCGGTAGTCATAGCGTAGTGCGCCTCGTCGCTGCGGGCCGAGCGCCGAGTCAACCACGTCGGCCGAAGTGGCGGCGACCGCGATGCAGCGCACAGCTCCCGCCCACGAGAAGCACCGCCGCGCCGACACCAGCGATCACCGACAAGTGGGCGGTCTGCCCCGTAGACACGAGGCCGCCACGCGGTTCCGGGAGTTCGCGCTCCACTGCGGAAAACGCGAGATCGACGACGGCGACCGCTGCGTCGCTGAGCGCGTGTTCGACGGGGTAGGAAACCTTGATACACACCGACGTGGACTCGCCAGCCTCGAGCGTGCCCTGAGCGAGATTCGGCGCACCGCGCAGCGGCACCCCAGCAACCGACGCCATCGTCGTGGGCGTGCATGCTGAGTTCCGGAGTGTCGCAATGGTGAGCGCAGCGGCGGCTCGATCATGTCCCTCCCCGGAGACGAGAACCGGTGTGAGACCCACCGCAAGCTCCCGAGACGAGCGGTTGTGAAGCGTGGCGGGGGCAATCACTTCTTCTCCGGGGTGCAGGGTCGCAGAAAACAACGAGGAGGCCGGAGAGACGATCAGCGTCGGGGCTGGATCCCGCACCGCGTTGCTCGGTTCCCACACGCCCTCAGCGTAGTGCGAAAGCGCGTGCGCGGCTGGCCCTGTGCACAGCAGTGCCGTCGTGATCGTCGCAGCGAGGGCGGCAGCGCGAGCCCAGCGCGTGCGCCGGCCCGGAATTCGGTGCCGAATCACGCTCCCTGACTTCATGGTGCGTCCGAGACGCCGATGAGCTCGGCTGCGGGAGCGTGCACAGTCTCCGGTTCGTTCGCCTGTTCCCGAGTCGAACCCCGGCGGCTTGGCAGAAAAAGTGCACCGAGGAACACGACGCCGACACCCGCACGCACAATCCATGACTCGGTGAGGTGGAACAGCAACGCCCAGTTTCCCTGAAGCGCTACTCGCGGCGTGCCGAGCACCTGGTCCTGCGCCACCGGAAGCGGATCGGAAATCTCGTTGCCGTCGCCCTTCAGCACGGCCCCACCCTCGACGAGGTGGTGCACCCGGTGGACGTACTGGTCCTCCCGATCTCCAGGCGTGAACGACACGATCACCGGCCGGCCCGTCTGCGTGAGCTCGTTTCCGCGCGGAGACTGCACAACAAGCACGTCGCCGATTTCGTATGTGGGCTTCATCGAGACGCCCGTCACGGTCATGTAGTAGTCGCCGCTGACGAGTCCCCAGGCGAAGGGGATGGCCAGCACCGCGAGCGCCAGGCTTGCGACAAGTCGAAGAACCAGAATGATGATGCGCATGGCGGGACTCCCAGTGGGGACGGAGGGACGAGGGACGACGGACCGTGATCCGGGCCAGAAGCGGTGCGCCGCCGCTCGTGGGGAGTGAGCGGCGGCGCGCCAGGCCGATGGGGGCCGGCCTGGGGTGCCGGCGGGGAACCGGCTGGGGGCACCGGCGGGGAACCGGTGGCGGGGCTTACTTGGCGATACTGTTGAACAGGTAGTCTGCGGTGACCGTGGCACCGTCCAGCCCCTGCGCACGGAAGTCCTCTGCGTCAGCGACGAAGACATCCACACGGACCTTGGCGCTCGCTCCGGGAGCAAGTTCGAAGCTTTCGCCGCCCGCAAGCTGCATGCTGCTGAGCTTGCCAGAGGAGATGAGCGACCCGTCGTTGATCGCAACCCGGGTATCGAGCTGCTGTGCGAGCTCTGCGGCCTGCGTCCCGCCGGGCTGCAGCTTGGACCCAACCGCGACGGTCAACGTGGACGTGTCGGAGGTGTTTGTCGCGGTGTAGTACCCCGTCACAACTTCGCCGTCCATCGCACCCGTGAAGGTGTTGGTCATGGGAGCACCGGTCACGACGAGCTCGCCATCAGCCGGGGTTTCGGTGATCTCTGCAGCGAACACGTTATTGAAGATCGTGCTGTTCGCAGTCACCAGCGCACCGCCGACCGTGACGCCAGCGATCAGGAGCAGCGAACCGCCCGCAATTGCAAGCTTCTTCTTCGTTGACTTCGGAGCCATGAGGTCCATACCTTTCATCGGAGTGAGGTGAGATCGGGCCTGCCGTGTTGGCGAGCCGCTGTGGTGTTCTCGAGACCGAGTCAACCGGCCCGCAGGCCCGCCCCCAGGGTTCCCGCCCTGATCTGCGTGGGCATCCTCGGGGATCTACGCGTGCGGGGCGGGGGCCTACGTCTCCCGAGCTCAGCCCTCTCCGTGCGCTGGCGCCCTGCTTCGCTCGCGCGCCGCGCCTGCCACCGGTTTCAGATCGGGCATGATGGGGACCAATCACTCTGCGGCTCTGTGCGGCGGGGCCTATTCCCCTGATCACATCCCGAAGGAGCCTCGAATGAGCGCGGCGTCACCCCTCCCCGCAGTCCACGAACAGCGCTTGCGGGAACTCGAACGCGAGAACCGAAAGCTGCGCGCTCAAGCACAGCCACGGCGTGTGGGGAGAAGCGTCCTCTCCGCACTCGCGCTCACGCTCGCGGTCGTACTCGCACCAGTGGCCGTCCTCGGGTCCTGGGTGCGCGTCGAACTCGTCGATACGGAGCGCTTCGTCGCGACTCTGGCACCGCTCGCTACGGATCCTGCGGTGCAGGGGTTTCTCAGCGATGAGGTCATGACTGCCGTCGATGCCCAGGTCGATTTCGACGGGATTGTCGATTCGGTCGTTAGCGGGCTGACGAACCTGGGGCTCCCGCAGGAGGCGAACGCAGCGCTCACGCTCCTCACCGTCCCCGCCGCACAGGGCATGCGGTCGGTCGTCGCGACCGCCATCGACGACACCGTCGCGTCGGATGCGTTTGCGGGGACATGGCAACTCGCACTCACACAGACCCACCGGGCCACAGTGGCGCTCATGCAGGGGAACACCCACGGGCTTCTTACTCTTGACCGCGACACCGGGACCCTCGCGCTCGAAGCTGGAGTGATCGTTGACGAGGTGAAGGCCCAGCTCGAGGCGAGGGGGATGGATTTCGCCTCGATGATCCCCAGTACTCACGCGTCGATCCCGCTCACGACCTCAGACGCGCTTGTCGGCGCCCAGCTCGGTTATACATCGGCGGTGGCCGTCGGTGCCTGGCTCCCGTGGGTAGCGCTCGGGCTCCTTGTCGGAGGAATTGCGCTCGCGCGTCGACGCACGCGCGCGCTCGCCCGCACGAGTATCGGCCTCGTCGCTGCGTTCCTCCTGCTCGCCGGGGCATTGAGCTTTGGGGCTGCATATTTTGAGGCCGCAGTGAGCCCCGGCATCATGCCGCTCTCCACCGCTTCTGCGCTGAGCACTCAACTGACCGCTTCTCTTCGTGCAACCTTGGCGGCGCTCGCATTTGCCGCCGCACTTATCGGCGTCACAGCGTTGCTGCTCGGTCCGTCACGCGGCGCGATTGCGTTGCGCAGTGCGCTCAGCTCGGGCTTTGCGCGGGTGCGCGCCGCGTACGCGGCGCACGGGGTGAGCACGGGGGCGGTCGGCAGCGTGCTGGATCGATTCCGCAGCAGCATTTTCCTTCTCCTGGCCGCCGCCGGCGTGCTCATAATTTTCTTGGCGCGTCCGGTCAACGCTCCGACAGTTGCGTGGGTCACGGTCGGGGTGATTGCCGGACTCGTACTCGTCGAGCTGCTGCGGCGTCCCGCGTCGGAGGTGCCAGCTGCAGAGCCTTCCGACGCCGTTCCGAGTGCGGGCTCCACCCAAGATTAGGTCTACCGATGCGCCTTCACGCCTGCGCTCGCCCCTCCGCGAGCGCGCGTAAGCGCTCAAGTGCGGCAGGGAGGGCTCCGGCTGCCGCCAGGAGGTCAGCACTCGCGCCTGCGGCGAAGGCGTACGGTACCGGGTCTGCGAAGAGCAGCGATCTCGAATTCGCTTGCTCCTCAAGCGCGATCAGGTGGAACGCCAGGCGCGCCTGCTGCGGCTCCGGTACGGCAAGCTCTTCGGCTGCGACAGCGTGCCGAATCTGCGCTTCGACATAGCCATACCATTCCTGCAGCACCGCGCGGACGGCGTCATTGACGGCACCGGGCTTCGAGTCTACGTCCGCGGCCGTCGCCGCGAAGAAGCAGCCGCCCGCGAACACTCGATCACGTGAGTATTCCAGGACGTTGGCGAGGAGTTCCGCGAGCCGTTTCGTGCCTCGCGGATGTGCGCGCGCCGGCTCGATCACCGCACTCACGAAGACCGTGCGGGCCGCGGTAACTGTCGCGAGTTGGAGTCCTTCTTTCCCACCAAACAGGGTCGCGATGCTGCTCTTCCGGTGTCCGGATCGCTCTGCGAGTGCCCCGATGGTGAGCCCGTCGAGCCCCTGCACGGATACAAGCTGCGTCGCTTCCGCGAGCACGACTCGACGGGTGGCATCGCCGCGTGCGCGGCGCCCGTCGATTGCACGCGATCCAGTCATGCACACAGTATACGCACGATCGTGCGTATACTGTGTGGGTGGCGTCATCGCGCCCGGATCCAAAGGAGCACTGTGGCCACCAGCATTCTTGAGACCGCGATCCGTGGCGGCATCCGCACCGCGGCAAGCCTCTCCCCCGCACTCGGTGCCCGCGCGGCGTTACCGGTACTGTTCCTTGCCGCACCACCAATGCCACTGGGCGTTTCGAGCCCGCTCGCCGCGGCAACTGAGCGCAACGCTGACACGGGCTCGCTTATCGTGCGAGGCCGGCCCATCACCACCTATGCGTGGGGCTCCGGGGATCGGAGCGTGCTCCTCCTCCACGGCTGGCGCGGCCGCGCAACGCAGTTCGCGCCGCTTATTGCGCAGCTCACCGCCGCGGGAATGCGTGTGGTCTCATTCGATGCACCCGCCCACGGCACCTCGCCGGGGCGCACCACAGATCTCCGAGACTGGGTGGCAGCGGCCGGGCAGCTCCACGAGCGCGATGGCGGCTTCGATGCCATCGTGGGGCACTCACTGGGAGGCCTCGCCGCGCTGACTGCAGCCAGGGAGCTTGCCCCCACGCCGGCGGTCGCGGTGGTTTCGGCTCCCACAAACCCAGGCCGGATTCTCACTGAGTTCGCGGACGAGCTAGCGCTCCCCGAGACCGCCCGCCCGCACCTCACACGGCGATTCGCCGCCCGAGTCGACGAGACCCAGGCGACGCTGCTCGATCGCTACGACGCCGCCGCGCACCCACTGTCGGAATCCACCCGACTACTGATCGTCCATGACAAGCAGGATCGCCGAATCCCCGACAGCGAGGCCCTGCGTCTCCGAGAGGCGCACGGCGAGCGGGCGCAGCTTCTCCGCACCTCGGGGCTCGGGCACAGCCGGATCCTCGCGGCGGAACCTGTGGTGACCGCGCTCGCCGAGTTTGTGACAGCTGCAGCGCAGGATCACGCGACCCCGGACGATCCGTCGGGATCCTGATCCGTCCGGTCGGGCGGCCGGACCCACCCGGTGGGAGTGTGGGAGCATGACCCATACTGGCCAGATCCCCACTGCCCCGCCCTCGGCGATCCCGCACCAGCTCGCTACGCCCCGACGCCTGCCGATTGCCCCGTTGATCGCGATGATGCTCCTGAGCTTCCTCCTGGTCACCTCCGAGTTCCTCCCCAATGGCGTGCTCACCGAAATGGCCCACGGTCTCGGCGTCACGACCGGCCAGGCCGGCCAAACCGTCACGATCACCGGGCTCGCCGGACTCCTCGTCGCCCCCACGATCGGCCTGATGGTTCCGCGCATGGACCGGCGACACCTGCTCGCGTGGACAGCAATCCTCGGTGCGGTCTCCAACATCATCGTCGCGGTGGCTCCCTCGTTTGTGTTGGTCCTGGTGGCCCGCTTCCTGCTTGGTGCCGCGATCAGCGCGTTCTGGTCGATGTCAATCACTGTCGCCGCGCATATCGCCGGCCCCGCACGCCTGGGGCGGGCGGTGATGTTCACCACGGCAGGGATGTCGCTGGCAACAGTCGCCGGCGTTCCTCTCGGGGTACTGATCGCCACCGCGCTCGACTGGCGCATGGTGTTCGGAATCAGCGGCGTCGCGCTTGCACTGCTCGCAGGAGCGATACTCCTGCTCCTCCCGTCCGTGCCCGCCTCGGGAGCAAGCAGCCTCGGGGCGCTCTGGCAGGTGTTGCGCCGTCCGGGAATCGCCCTCGGTCTCACGGGTCACATCCTCGTTGTCCTCGGCCACTTTGTGACGTACACCTATGTCCGGCTCGCCCTCGAGCGCGTCACTGAGGTTTCGGGCGAACCACTCGCGGCGTCGACGATCGTCTTCCTCCTCGCGCTCTTTGGTGCCGGCGGACTCATTGGCAACTTGGTGATCGGCATCGTGATCGACCGCGCCCTCCGCGTCATCTCACTACTCATCCCGCTCCTGATCGCCGCCTCAGTGCTCACAGTGATCACCGCACCGGGTGCGTTCTGGGCCGTGGCCGTCGCGATCGCCGTGTGGGGATTCTGCTTTGCGTCCTGGCTCATCGTCGTCAACACCTGGATCGGGCAGCGCGTTCCGGACGGACTGGAGCAGGGCGGCAGCCTCGTTGTCGTCGGGTTCCAGGCTGGGATCGTAGTGGCCGCTGGACTCGGCGGAGTGCTCAGCGATGCCCTCGGCATCACCACCGTCTACGCGGGCGGTGCCGTTGCCCTCATCCTCGGCGCGATCTTGTTCGGCGTGTCACACAGGGTAGCCCGCTAGCGGGCCCCGACGGGCTCTTCGCGCGAGCGCCAGCGCGACGGCGGCACCCCAGTGTGCCGCCGGAACGCCCGGCTGAAGCCCTCGTCCGAGGCGTAGCCGAGTTCGCGGGAGGTCTGCGTCACCGAGGCACCGGTGGCCAGGCGGCGCTTCGCGTCCTCCATCCGGAGACTTGCGAGGTATTGCCAGGGAGAGGCACCCAGCACCTCCCGGAATCGCCGAGCAAACACCGAACGAGACATCGTTCCCAGCGTGGCGAGGCCGTCGAGCGACCAGTCGTGGCCCGGGTTCTCGTGGATGGCCTGCAGCACCCGATCCAGGTGAGGGTCCGCGACCCGGGCGGACCAGTCCGCCGGCGCACACCCCGCGGAATACCAGGCGCGCAGCACGGAGAGCAGCAGCGTCCGCGCCATCAACTGGCAAATGACCGCGTCACCCGGGCGAAGCGGAGTTCCCAAATTCGCGTCATCAGCGGAGTCCGGTTCGGGGTGCCCCATGTTGCTCGCGAGCGCCGCGACTGCCGGATCGTGCGCGCTAAAGCCCACCATTGTGAGCGGGTCGGGCAGCAGCGCGTGCAGCCGCTGCGCCGTTTCCGTGAGTTCGAGGGTCACGACGATAAGCGTTGTCGGTTCTGCGGCCGTGAACGTGTGTGGGGTCCGCCCGAGCGCGAGCAACGCGGAACCGGCGCTGAGTCCCGCCTGCGCCGGATCCGCCACCTCCGATGTCGTGATCTCACACCGTCGGGGCCCGGTCGCACACGCCGCAACCGGGACACCTCTCAGCTCGCCCGCGTCGAGGTACAGCAAGCTCGTGACCCCGACCGGGGCGCTCCAGCGCTCGCGCGGGGCGAGTGAGACGCGGCGGGTGTGCGTGACGGTGAGGTCAACGCTCTCAAGCAGCTGCGCCACCGAGGCGCTCTCCGGAGCAGGCATGCGGGGTATAACGCGGCGCGGAGGGTCACTATTCCACGCCGCGCTGCCGCGGGGCCGAATACACACGCATGCCATCGTCGACTTCACCGGGGTGCCACCCGACCGCACGGAAGAACGCGTCAGCAGCGGGGTTGTCCGTCGCGACGTACGAGACCCAGTCGCCGCCAGGCGGATGTGCGTCCCAGCTGAGCACCGCGGCGAGGGCACGACGCCCGATCCCGCTCCCCCGGAGCGCCGGGGACACTGCAAGATCCGTGATCGTGTGCGGATGTTCTGCGGTCGCCCACACCACCCCGACAAGCGCGAGCGGCACCTGGGGTGCTGCCGGATCGGTGACCACGAGCTCCACGCCTCCCGGGTCAGCGAGCACATACTCGAGCCATTCCACATCAAGCGGCCCGAGCTCGGCGTTGAGGCGTTCATCGGTGAACCAGTCCTGGATCCAGGGCCAGTCGGCGGGCACAATCCGTCGCGGTATCAGCATCGACTATCGGTCGTCGAGGGCTGCACCGCGTCGATCCACGAGCCCCCAGGTCGCCGCAGCCGCGATAATGAAGAACGCGGCAAACACTGCGAAGGTGAAAGTGGTGCCGGCGCCCGCAAGCATCACGGGTACCAGCAACGGGGCAACAATCGAGGCAATCCGGCCCACCCCGGCGGCCCACCCGGCGCCGGTCCCGCGGAGCGAGGTCGGGTAGATCTCGGGGGTCACCGCGTACAGCGCACCCCATGCCCCAAGGTTGAAGAATGACAACGCCATGCCAGAGGCAATGATCGCGCCCTCTGTGTGAACTGTGCCAAACATCACCGCGGAGGCCGCGGATCCCACGAGGAACAGCGACAGGGTCGGGCGGCGGCCCCACTTTTCGATAAGCCAGGCCGCGACCGCGTAACCGGGAAGCTGCGCCAGAGTAATGATCAGGGTGAATCCAAACGAGCGAACCAGGCTGAAGCCGGCATCGACGAGGATACTCGGAATCCAGATGAAGGCCCCATAGTAGGCAAAGTTCACGCAGAACCACACCGCCCAGAGGGCGAGTGTGCGTCCCCGGAACTCACGCGCCCAGAGGCCCGCGACGCGACTGCCCGTTGCTGGGGCGGCAGCCTCGGAGGGAGCGGGCTCGGAGGAGGCAGCGCTCGGGGGTTCTGCGTCTCCGCCCACCGCGACCCCTGCGGAGGCCTCGAAGTCAGCCACGATCCGCTCAGCCTCGGCGACGCGGCCACGCCCCGCGAGCCAGCGCGGGGACTCCGGAAGTCCCCAGCGCACGGCGAAGGCGTAGATCGCGGGGATCGCGCCGAGCGCGAAGGCCCAACGCCACCCGTTTTCCGAGGCCGGGACAACGAAGTACCCAATGATCGCCGCAGCGGTCCAGCCCACAGCCCAGAACGCCTCGAGGATCACGATGAGGCGGCCCCGCATGCGGGCCGGGGCAAACTCGCTGACGTAGGTTGATGCGACCGGTAGCTCGGCCCCGAGGCCGAGTCCCACGATGAATCGGAGCACCAGCAGGGCAGCAATGCCACCGACGAGCGCACTCGCCCCTGTTGCCGCACCGTAGACGAGCAGCGTGATTGCGAAGATCTGGCGACGGCCGAACTTATCGGCGAGGAGCCCGCCCAGGCTCGCGCCGATCGCCATGCCCGCGAACCCGATGGAGGCGATCAGCCCGGCTTCCCCTGTGGTGATCCCCCAGTGCTGCGTCAGTGCCGCGATGATGAAGGAGATGAGACCCACGTCCATCGCGTCGAGCGCCCAGCCGAGGCCAGACCCGCCCAGCAGTTTCGCGTGCTTCCGGGTGAACGGGAGCGCGTCAAGCCGCCGGGACAGCGAGCGCGCCTGGCTCGCGGAAGAATCACTCATAGCATCATCGTAGGGGGAAGGAGGCTGCCCCGTCAGCACTCAACGATGCCGACGGAAACGCTCACGGCGAGCCCGCCCATTGCCGTCTCCTTGTATTTCTCGCTCATGTCTCGCCCGGTCTCGCGCATGGTGACGATGACATCGTCGAGGCTCACGTGGTGGGAACCATCGCCCATCAGCGCCATTTTCGCCGCGTTGACAGCCTTCGACGCGGCGATTGCGTTGCGCTCGATGCACGGGATCTGCACGAGCCCGCCAATGGGGTCGCAGGTGAGACCCAGGTTGTGTTCCATCGCGATCTCGGCGGCGTTTTCAACCTGTTCGGGGGTCCCTCCGAGCACCTGGGCCAGGCCGGCCGCGGCCATCGAGGAGGCGGATCCGACCTCGCCCTGGCACCCCACCTCCGCACCGGAAATCGATGCCTGCTCCTTGTACAGCACCCCGACGGCACCGGCGGTGAGCAGGAAATCACTGATCGCCGTGCGCCGTTCCGCCTCGCTCCAGGCGACGGCCCCAGGCGCATAGTGCGTCGCGTAGAACAGCACGGCGGGGATGATCCCGGCCGCACCGTTGGTGGGGGCGGTCACCACTCTGCCGCCGCTCGCGTTTTCCTCGTTCACCGCGAGCGCGACGAGGTTGATCCACTCCTGCCAGTACTGGGGGTCGCGGTACGGATCCTGCGCGGTGAGCCGGCGATGCCACTCGGGCGCACGGCGGCGCACGTTCAGCCCGCCCGGAAGCACCCCGGTCCGAGTCAGCGCGGAGTTCTTGCAGGCTTCCATCACGTCCCAGATGTGGCACAGCCCATCGCGCACCTCAACCTCCGGGCGCAGCGCCTTCTCGTTCTCAAGCATCAACTCGGCAAAGGACAGCCCGGTCTCGCTTGAGTAGCGCAGCAGCTCGGCCCCCGTCGTGAACGGAAACGGGAGCACAGCGAGCGTCGACTCGAGCCGATCCTGCACCTGCGCTTCGGCGCCCTCGCGCACGATGAAGCCGCCGCCCACCGAGAAGTACGTCTCCTCCACGAGCAGTTCACCCTCCGCATCGGTCACGCCGAATCGCATCCCGTTGGTGTGCGTCGGGAGCACCGTGAGCGGGCGCAGCACGATGTCGGCTTCGCGGAACGGGACCGTGATCGGTGACTGCGCCTCCGAACCCACGGCACCAGCTCCGTCCGCAAGCTGCAACTGGCCCTCCCCGTCAATCCGTGAGAGGGCCCGTTCAATCTCCTCGGGGAGCACGGTCTCGGGATCGACGCCTTCGAGTCCGAGCAACACCGCAGTGAGAGTGCCGTGGCCGCGCCCGGTAGCCGCGAGTGACCCGAACAGGTCGACCCGCAGCCCCCGGACGCGCGGCAACACCCCGGAGGCGCGCAGCTGCGCCGCGAAGCGGTTCGCGGCGCGCATCGGCCCCACCGTATGCGAGCTCGAGGGCCCGATCCCCACGGAAAAGAGGTCGAATACGCTGAGAGCCACGATGATCTCCGTTTCTTGTGTGCCGGCGATCCGGCGGTGACAGGGGCTACCCGAGCGCTGCCACGTCCGGATTCAGCGGATACGCTGCCGCGAGCGCATCACGCGACGCCGTTTTGGGCGGCGTACTCCTCAGCGCTGAGCAGCGGGCCAAACTCAGTGACGGCGACCTTGAACAGCCACGCGGCCCCGTAGGGATCGGAGTTGACGAGCGCCGGATCGTCGATGACGGCCTGGTTGATCTCGACAACCTCGCCCGTCACCGGCGAGAACAGTTCCGAGACCGACTTCGTCGACTCGATCTCACCGCACTCGACACCGGCGGTGACGGCGCTCCCCACGGCGGGCAGGTCGACGTAGACGACCTCGCCCAGCGCGTCGGCGGCGACCTGGCTGACGCCGACAGTCGCGGGCGACTCGTCCGTGATCCACTCGTGCTCGGCGGAGTACTGCAGTCCGGTCTGAACCTTGCTCATGTGTGTGTCCTTCTGGTGGGGCGCGAGCCTGGCTCGCGGGTGGTGGGTGTGGTGGGTGTGGTGGGTGTGGTCGAGAGGTGCGCGGTGCGGTGTGCGCGATGCGCAACTGCGGTGTGCGCTACTGGGCGCGGCGGTAGAACGGGAGCGCCACAACTGTGAACGCCTCCGGCTTGCCGCGGAGGTCGACGGTCAGTTCCGTGCCGAGCTCGGCGAAGGCGGGGTCGATCGAGGCGAGCGCGATCGGGAAGCCGAGGGTCGGTGACGGCTGACCGCTCGTGACCTCGCCGATCTGCACGCCGTCGGCAAGCACGGCGTATCCGGCGCGGCCCGCGCGGCGGCCGGCCCCCTGCAGCCCGACGAGCACGCGGGTGGGCGTCGCCTCACGACGCGCTTCCAGGGCGTCGCGCCCCACGAAGCGCTCGGTCTTCGTGAACGAGACAACCGGGCCGAGCCCGGCCTCGAACGGGGTGATCTCACGGCTCAGCTCGTTGCCGTAGAGCGGCATGCCCGCTTCCAGGCGCAGCGAGTCGCGGGACGCGAGCCCTGCCGGGATCAGTCCGTGGGTTTCGCCCGCGGCGAGCACGGCGCGCCACAGTTCGGACGCTTGTGCGTTCGGGACGTAGAGCTCGAAGCCGTCTTCACCGGTGTAGCCAGTGCGGGCGAGCAGCACGTCGATGCCCGCCACCGTCGCGGGGGCCGCGGCGTAGTACTTCATGTCGCTCACCAGGGCGCGCTGCTCCTCCGGCACGAGCTCGTGCAGGATGGCGACCGAGGCGGGGCCCTGCACGGCGACGAGACTCGTCGCAGCAGACTCGTCGCGCACAGTCACGTCGAAACCGGCGGCGCGCTCCGCGAACGCGGCGGCAACCACAGGGGCGTTGCCCGCGTTCGGCACGACAAGGAACTCGGTGTCGCCGAGCCTGTACGTGATGAGGTCGTCGATGATCCCGCCGTCGGCGTCGCAGATCAGCGAGTACTTGGCGCGGCCCACGGCCACCACGGCGAAGTTGCCGACGAGCGCGGTGTTGAGGAACGCGACAGCGTCGGGGCCGGTCACCCGGATCTCGCCCATGTGGGACAGGTCGAAGAGGCCCGCGACCTCGCGCACGGCGCGGTGCTCGGCCAGTTCGGATCCGTATTTCAGCGGCATATCCCAGCCCCCGAAATCGGTGAAGGCGGCACCGAGCGCGGCGTGCTCGGCGTGGAGGGCGGTGTGGGCTGGGGCCGCCTGGGCGGGGGCCGGTGCCTGCGTTGCGTCAGTCATGATCGTCCGTCCTTGGTTCTGTGATCGTCAGTTCTCGAAGGCCTCGGGTGCCGGGCAGGAGCACACAAGGTTGCGGTCGCCGAAGGCACCGTCGATCCGGCCCACCGGCGGAAAGTACTTGTCGCTGCGCAGCGCGGGCACTGCGTAGGCGGCCTGCTCGCGGGTGTACTCCCGGTCCCAGCTGTCGCTCACGACCGCGCGGGCGGTGTGCGGTGCGTTGCGCAGCGGCGAAGCGTCGAGCGCGATCCGGCCCGCGATGATCGCGTCGATCTCGCCGCGGATCGTGATCATTGCCTCGATGAAGCGCTCGATCTCGCCGAGATCCTCGGACTCCGTCGGTTCGACCATCAGCGTGCCAGCGACGGGGAACGCGAGGGTCGGCGCGTGGAACCCGAAGTCGATGAGACGCTTCGCGACGTCCTCCGCGGTCACGCCGGACTGTGCCGTCAGCTCGCGCAGATCAAGGATGCACTCGTGGGCGACGAGACCCGCGGCCCCCGTGAACAGCACCGGGAAATGCTCGGTGAGGCGCGCCGCGATGAAGTTTGCACTGAGCAGGGCAGTGCGGGTCGCCCGGGTGAGACCGTCGGCCCCCATCATGGCAATGTACGCGTAGGAGATGGGGAGTACGCCGGCCGAGCCGAATAGCGTCGCGACGACCGGAACACCCTCGCTCACCGAGTAGGTGCCGGTCGGGTCGTTCGGGAGGAACGGCAGGAGGTGCTCGGCGACACCGATCGGGCCGACGCCGGGACCGCCACCACCGTGCGGGATCGCGAAGGTCTTGTGCAGGTTCAGGTGGGAGACGTCGCCGCCGAACTTGCCCGGCTGGGCGAGGCCGACGAGGGCGTTCATGTTCGCCCCGTCGATATAGACCTGGCCGCCCGCGGCGTGCACGAGCTCGCACACCTCGCGCACATCGGCGTCGTACACCCCGTAGGTGGAGGGGTAGGTGATCATGATCGCGGCAAGCTCGTCGCGGTTCGCGTCGATCTTGGCGCGGAGGTCGTCGAGGTCGATCGTGCCGGTCTCGGTGTTCTTGACCACGATGACGCGCATGCCCGCGAGTACGGCTGAGGCCGCGTTTGTGCCGTGCGCCGAGGCGGGAATCAGGCAAACTGTGCGCTGCTCGTCACCGTTCGCGCGGTGGTAGCCGCGGATCGCAAGCAGACCCGCGTACTCCCCCTGTGCGCCGGAGTTCGGCTGCAGCGAGAGACCGGCATAGCCCGTGATCTCAACGAGTCGACGCTCCAGATCGGCGATCAGTTCGCGCCAGCCCTGGCTCTGGTTTTCCGGGACGTAGGGGTGGATCCCCGCGAACTCGGGCCAGGAGATCGACTCCATTTCGGCCGTGGAGTTCAGCTTCATCGTGCACGAGCCGAGCGGGATCATTGTGCGATCCAGCGCGAGGTCGCGATCTGCGAGGCGGCGCAGGTAGCGCAACATCTGCGTCTCGGAGCGCATCGAGTTGAAGATCGGGTGGGTGAGGTACTCGCTCGTGCGGACCAGGCCGCCTTCGAAGGCGTACTCCCCCGGAGTGACCGGCGCGGATCCGGCACCGGCACCGAACGCCGTGAGCACGGTGTCGACGTGTGCCTGGGTCGTGGTCTCATCGGTGGAGACGCCCACCGTGTCTGCGTCGATGAGGCGCAGGTTCACGCCCGCCGCGCACGCCGCGTCGACGATCTCGGCCGCGCGGCCCGGCACTGTGGCGACGACGGTGTCGAAGAACGCGGAGCCTGCAAGCGCGATCCCGGCCGCCGACAGGCCGTTGGCGATGCTGCGGGCGTGAGCGTGGGCGCGCTCGGCGATCGCCCGGAGGCCTGTGGGGCCGTGGTAGACGGCGTACATCGAGGCCGTGATCGCGAGCAGCGCCTGCGCGGTGCAGATGTTGCTCGTCGCCTTTTCGCGGCGAATGTGCTGTTCACGGGTCTGCAGCGTGAGGCGGTAGGCCTGGTCGCCCGCGGAATCCTTGGAGACACCCACGAGGCGGCCGGGCAGCGAGCGCTCCAGGCCTGCGCGGATCGCGAGGTACGCGGCGTGCGGACCGCCGAAGAACAGGGGGACACCAAAGCGCTGCGTGTTGCCCACGGCAACGTCCGCGCCCTGATCTCCGGGGGGCGTGATGAGCGTCAGCGAGAGCAGATCCGCGATCACCGTGACCATCGCGCCGCGCTCGTGCGCCGCGGCGATCAGCTCGGACTGCTCACGCACAGTGCCGTCGTTGCCGGGTTGCTGCAGCACCACACCAAAGATCTCGCCTTCGGGGAGCCCCGCACTGAGATCCGCCACCTCAACCGCGAAGTCGAGCGCCTCAGCGCGGCCCTGGATCACGGCGATTGTCTGCGGGAAGACGTTCGCGTCCACCACTACACGTGCCGTTGCGGGGGCCTTCCCGGCGCGGCGCATCAGCAGCACGGCTTCCGCGGCGGACGAGGATTCGTCGAGCATTGACGCGTTTGCGACGTGCAGACCGGTGAGATCGGCCACCATTGTCTGGAAGTTCAAAAGCGCTTCGAGTCGGCCCTGCGAGATTTCCGGCTGGTACGGGGTGTATGCCGTGTACCAGGCCGGGCTCTCGAGCACGTTGCGCCGGATCACGGGGGGCGTGTGGGTGTCGGAGAAACCCTGGCCGATCATCTGGGTCTTGAGCACGTTTTTGCTCGCGAGCGCACGCAAATCCGCAAGGATCTCTTCTTCGCTGCGGGCGGCGGGCAGGTCGAGGGCACCGGACATGCGGATTCCCGCGGGCACAGCGGTATCCACGAGCGCGTCGAGGTCCGTGTAGCCGAGCGTGTCGAGCATCGTGGCGATGTCGTCCGGGGTCGTAACCCCGATGTGGCGATCGGCGAAGGAAGAGGGCTGCGTAAAGCTCAAGAGGATCTCCGTAAGTGGGTGTACGCCGAAGCGCACCGGATGGGATCCTCCCCGATCTGTTACGGAACCTGAGAGATTCAGGCGAACCGATCGCGAGATCGGGGCGCCCTTGCACCGTCGGTGAGCCGGATAGACCAGCTACTTTCCAGAGTTGCCACGCTGCAGCGGTACGGATGCCTGAGAGATTCCCGGGGAGGGTTTGCTCCTACGGCGCCGAGACCCCGTGTACACGGTTCTCGAGCTCTCCCGCCACGGCGTATTGGCCGATATTCATGAGTGCCCCTAGCTTAGCAGCACCGAGGTCGCCGTGGCGCACTCCCCCGTGGTCCCGGGCTCGGCCCCTGTCCGACATCCGAGCTCTCCGCTGAGATGCCAATTTCGTACCTTCCCCCGCGAAGGAAGGTGCGAAACTGGCATCTCAGCGCAAGAAGCCGGCCGAACTACACCCGGCGGTACGTCAGGTCGCGGATCGCACGGCCCTTTTCGGTGCCCTTGCGCTCGAAGGCGGTGCGCACGCGGCCGTCAAAGCGCTCGGCCCACTCCCCCGTGAAGTCTCGCTCGAACTCTCCGGCCGCATCGAGGACTTCGCGCATCTGCTCGGCGTAGTGCTCCCAGTCGGTGGCGAGCCGGATCACGCCGCCCGGGCGGAGCACCCGCGCCGCAATGGCCATGAAGTCGGGCGCGATCAGGCGTCGCTTGTGGTGGCGGGCCTTCTTCCAGGGGTCCGGGAAGAAGACCCACAGCTCGTCCGCCGAGCCAGCCGGCAGGTAGCGCTCCAGCATCTCGGGTGCGTTGACTTCAGCCAGGCGGAGGTTGTCGAGATCCGCCTCTTCTGCCGCGGTCATGGTGCGGGCCAGCCCGGCACGGAACACCTCAAGCGCGAGGAAGTTCGTGTCCGGGTGATTCGACGCCGCGTGCACGATAGCGTGACCCTGACCAGAGCCCACCTCGATCACGAGCGGCGCGCGTCGACCGAACAGCTCCTCGGGATTCCCAGTCGCGCCCTCGGCGATGCTGGAGACCGCAGGCCCGGGCGGCACATTGATGAGGTAGCGCGGTGAGAGCTCATCCCAGCCGCGCAACTGGCCGCTTGTCATCCGGCCGCTGCGGCGTACAAACGAGACCGGCTTATCCCGGAATGTGGTGGGGTCAAAGTTTTTGAACGAAGGACTATCTGGCTCGGTCACCCCACCACGGTAGTCGCGCAAGCCCGCGACGCCAAGCTGGGCGCGGTACCATGTGCGTACGGCGCGGACCAGGAGGCACACAATGACCCGGCGAATCTTGCTCGTGAACGGACCGAACCTCAACTTGCTGGGCACGCGCGAGCCCGACGTGTACGGCGAGGAGACGCTCGAGGACGTGGAGGCCCTGGTCACCCGCGTCGCCGCTGACTTCGGCCTTGAGGTGCGCGCGGTGCAGAGCAACCACGAGGGTGTACTGCTCGACGCAATCCACGAAGCGCGCACGGACTGCGCGGGGATCGTCATCAACCCGGGGGCGTTCACCCACACCTCGGTCGCACTGCGCGATGCGATCAGCGCGGTGGCGCTTCCCACAGCCGAGGTTCATATTTCCAATGTGCACACGCGCGAGGAGTTCCGGCACCACTCCTTCATCTCGGCGGTTGCCGCCTGCGTGATCGTGGGCTGCGGTGTGCAGGGCTATGAGCTCGCGGTGCGCCGGATCGCGACCCTGATCGCCCAGTAGCGCACGCTCGCCGGCACCCCGCGGTGCAATCCCGCCGCCGTGCAGGAACACAAAAACGCCCCCTGACTACAAAAGTGACCCGAACGTCACGCGCTGGAGCGCGAGTAGCGGGTCGGTTTTGTAGTACAGGGTCGTTTCTGCGGGGCGCGGGCGCGGGCGCGCTCCCGGCAACGCCCTACGGCACCGTCAGGAACACCCGGAACAGCTCGGGGTTATGCGCGTGCACGAGCACCGCGAACACAACCGCGTCAAAGAGCAGGTGCACAGTCACCACGTACCCGAGCGAGCGTGTGCGCAGAAAGATGAGTCCCTGCATGAGCGCAAACGGGATCGTGAGGATCGGCCCCCAGGCCCGGTAGCCGAGCTCCCAGAGGAACGACACGAACACGATCGTTTGCAGGGCGTTGGCCACCCAAAACGGGAAGTGCCGCAGCAGCAGCGCGAACACTGTGCATATGAAGAACAACTCGTCCCAGATCCCCACCGCCCCGACTCCCAGGAACAATCGGGCAATGAGGTCAGGCGTGTCCACGCGCGGCCAGTTCAGGTAGACCCCAGAGCTCAGAAAATACCAGGGCAGGATCAACCAGCCGAGCACGAGCACCGCCCCGAGCCAGCCCCAGTGGAAGCGGCCCCAACGCCGCCCGGCCCGCCACGGGAACCCGGTCGCCCGGTCCCGGTACACGAACCGCGAGACCAGGTACGGCACCAGGACGGCTCCGCCGAGGGCCAGCGTAAAGCGCACCATCGCCGCGGTGTCGAGCTGCGCCGCGAGCGGGATCATACGAACAATCGCGAGACCGATCACGATTAGCGAGAGGTCGCGCAGGAGCGACGGGGGCCGCCGAATCGAGGTGCCCATGCGCAGCCCCGGGTCAGCCGATGTCTGTGAATCGGGACCCGCGTCCCGATCACAACCCACCGCCGGATCAGCACCCCGCGCCAAAGCAGTCCGCGGAATGCGCCCGCTGCCCCGCCCGGCCCATACGGCGAGTGCGAGCCCCAGGAGTGCGAGGACCGCGCCGAGCCAGAGCTGTTCCGCGACGAACCAGGCGGGCGCGATCGCGCACACGGCGAGCGCCGCTGCACACGCGATCGGCCGCGGCCGGCCCGCCGCGCGGGCGTGGTCCCAGCTCGAAGGCGTGGCACTCGGGGGCATGCCGCGAGCCTAGACGATCACCGTGACAATCGGGGAGAAACCCCCGTTCAGAAATCTCACACCCAAGGTTCGTGCGGCACGCTACGCAACGTCCGAGGTGCGCGCTACGCTACCTCCATGAGCGCAGCCGACTCCGTCATCCACCCCGCCGATTCGCACGACCGCATCCGCGTCCAGGGTGCCCGCGAGCACAATCTGAAAAACGTCAGCGTGGACCTTCCCAAGCGGCGACTCACGGCTGTCACCGGAGTGTCGGGCTCGGGCAAAAGCTCGCTCGTGTTCGCCACGATCGCCGCGGAGTCGCAGCGGCTCATCAACGAGACCTACAGCGCGTTTGTGCAGGGCTTCATGCCGTCGCAGAGCCGCCCTGACGTCGACGTACTCGAGGGGCTCACGACCGCGATCATCGTGGATCAGGAACGCATGGGGGCCAACCCACGTTCCACGGTCGGCACGGCGACCGACGTGAACGCGATGCTCCGGATCGTGTTCTCCCGACTCGGCGAACCGCGCATCGGCTCCCCCAACGCCTTTTCCTTCAACGTGGCCTCGGTCAGTGGCGCGGGCGCGGTGACGTTTGAGAAAGGTGGCAAGCAGGTGAAGGAGCGGCGGTCATTTGAGGTGTTGGGCGGCATGTGCCCCACCTGCGAGGGCCGCGGAAGTGTCAGCGACTTCGCGCTTGATCAGCTCTACGATGCGGAGAAGTCACTGTCAGAGGGTGCGCTCACCGTTCCCGGCTACAGCATGGATGGCTGGTACGGCCGGCTGTTCGGGGCCCTGCTGCCGATGAACACCCCGATCAAAGATTTCACGCCGGAGCAGCTGAACGATCTGCTCTACAAGGAGCCCGTGAAGATCAAGGTGGACGGCACCAACCTGACGTATGAGGGCCTGATCCCGCGCATCCAGAAGTCGATGCTGTCGAAGGATCGGGAGGCGATGCAGTCCCACATCCGGGCATTCGTGGATCGCGCGATCGTGTTCACCGCCTGCCCAGCGTGCGGCGGGACCCGGTTGAACGAGTCGGCACGCTCGTCGAAGATCGATGGAAACTCGATCGCGGACGCGTGCTCGATGCAGATCAGCGACCTCGCCGAGTGGGTGCGCGGAATCCAGGACCCCGGTCTGGCTCCGCTGATTGCAAAACTCAGCGACACCCTCGATTCCTTCGTGCAGATCGGACTCGGCTACCTGAGCCTCGACCGCCCCACCGGCACGCTTTCCGGCGGCGAATCGCAGCGCACCAAGATGATCCGCCACCTCGGCTCCCCCATCACGGACGCGACGTATGTGTTCGACGAACCGTCGATCGGCCTGCATCCGCACGACATGGAGCGCATGAACGAGCTGCTCTTGAAGCTGCGTGACAAGGGAAACACCGTGCTCGTCGTGGAGCACAAGCCCGAGATGATCAGGGTCGCGGATCATGTGGTGGACCTGGGCCCGCGCGCCGGCGTGCACGGCGGCGAGATCTGCTTCGAGGGGACTGTGGAGGGGCTGCGCGCCTCGGGAACGCTCACGGGCCGCCACCTCGATGACCGGTCTCGGCTGAAGGACTCCGTGCGGAGCGCGAACGGCGCGATCGAGGTGCGCGGTGCCCACACTCACAACCTGCAGGACGTTGATGTCGACGTGCCGCTCGGAGTGCTGTGCGTGGTGACGGGCGTCGCCGGATCGGGAAAGAGCTCGCTGATCCACGGCTCGGTGTCGAACCGTGACGGGGTTGTTGCCGTCGATCAGGGAGCGATCAAAGGCTCCCGCCGTTCGAACCCTGCGACCTACACGGGCCTGCTTGATCCGGTGCGCACGGCCTTCGCGAAGGCGAACGGGGTAAAACCGGCGCTGTTTAGCGCCAATTCCGAGGGAGCCTGCCCCGAGTGCAAGGGTGCCGGGATCATTTTCACGGACCTCGGCATGATGGCAACGATGGAGAGCCCCTGCGAGGTGTGTGAGGGCCGTCGTTTCAACGCGGACGTGCTCGAGTACACACTCGGCGGCAAGAACATCGCCGAGGTGCTGGAGCTCAGCATGGCCGAGGCGCACCAATTCTTTGCCGCGGGCGATGCCCGCATCCCGAAGGCCGCGAAAATCCTCGGCCACCTCGTGGACGTGGGGCTCGGGTACCTCACGCTCGGGCAGCCACTCTCGACGCTCTCCGGCGGCGAGCGGCAGCGACTCAAGCTCGCGATCCACATGCTCGATGATGCGGACATCTACGTGCTCGATGAACCCACAACGGGACTCCACCTCGCGGATGTTGAGCAGTTGCTCGGACTGCTGGATCGGCTTGTGGACGCCGGCAAGAGTGTGATCGTGATCGAGCACCACCAGGCTGTCATGGCACACGCGGACTGGATCATTGATCTCGGGCCCGGGGCAGGGCTCCAAGGCGGCACCGTTGTGTTCGAGGGCACGCCGCGGGACCTCGTGGAATCGGCTTCTCCCACGCTGACCGGACGGCACCTGGCCGCCTACATCGCGAGCTAACGTCGCTGCGGCGTCGGCTCCAGCGTGCAGTAGGGGCCGTCGCACGGGAGCAGTGGGGCGCGAGGGGTCTCACCCTCAGGCACAATGAGCAACTCGGCTGCGCGCTGCGGTCCCATGATCTGCACCCCGATCGTGGTCATCACGCGCCGCGATGCATCGCACTGCGGGTCAAACGGCGGCTGGGCGTAGTCGAACGCGCGGAGCGTCTCCGGCGCGAACTGTTGCTCGTACGCTTCCAGACCGGCGAGATTTTCAGCACTCTGCGCCTCGATCTTGGCGCGGTCGTCCGGATCAAGCGCTTCCAGGAGCGCATCGGCCATTGCATCAAGTTCCGCAAACCGAGATTGTCCGGGCGGCCCCTGATCTGCTGAGATCACCGCCGACACCACGTGAGGTGCGGTCAGGATCGGGATGTCGGGGCCCCGCACCACGAGGTCGTAGCGGGTGCCCTGAACGAGCTGTACATCACGGGTCGGGTCGCTCGCACACACTGCCTGCCGCTGCTTCGTGACCCGGAAGACCCCGCAGTCGGTGGGCACGAACTTCGCCCGGGAGAATCGCGCCCGTCCGATCGTGCGCACCTCCCGAGGGTCTCCGACCCGGCACTCGACCGCGGTGCGCTCAGGAAACGCCTCGTTCACGACGGGCACAGCGAGGAGCATGGGCACCGCCAGGACGAGAAGCGCCACGGCCCCGAGCGCCCACCCGATCCACCGAAGGGTGCGGGATCTGGGCCGCCGCTGGGGTGCCGGGGATTCAGCTGCGTTTGCTGCCGCATCACGGCGCGGCCGCCCACTCCAGGCCCGGCGCTCCGCCCGCGTGAGCGGACGGCGATCTTGCGGTTCAGGCATGGGCTGGCGCGGAGTCCAGCTCGTTCAGCGCCCGAATCAATCGGTGCAGCTCGCCGACTGCCCGCCGCCGCGGGGTGAAGACAATCCGAGGGAGATCCGGCACGTCGCGATCCGAGGATTCCTCGGGTCGCGTGGTGGCGCGCTCGATCCGGCCGGTTTCGCAGAGGCCCGAGAAGCGTACGTTCAGGTCCGCGAGCTCCGCGTCGCTCGGCTCGGCGCGCAGCCGCAGCACAAGTTCGGCACCGAACCAGCGCAACGAATCGTAATTGCGCCAGAAGCCAGTGATCTCCGTGACCGCGGCGGCCTCCGAAGTCGTGATGAGCACCCGGTCCAGATCGTCCACCGAAACGAGGCCACTCGCCGCGAGCTGCTCCGTGACAAACGCCGCGAAGCCGCGCCAGAACGTGCCGCCAGGGCGATCCAGCAACACGATCGGAACTGGATCCATCTTGCCAGTCTGCTGCAGAGTGAGCAGCTCAAACGTCTCGTCCATCGTTCCGAAGCCGCCGGGAAGGCACACGAATCCGAGCGACTCTTTCACAAGCATGAGCTTGCGCGTGAAGAAGTACTTCATGGCGACCTGTCGCCCATCGACGGCGACAAGCGCGTTCGGTTCTTCTTCGAACGGGAGCCGGATCGAGACCCCGAGTGAGCGTTCTGCCCCGGCCCCGGTTGCCGCGGCTTCCATAATGCCCGGCCCCGCGCCCGTGACCACGAGCCAGCCCTGTTCCGCGAGCGCCCGCGCGGTTCCCGCGGCGAGCTCCCAGAGGGGGTCGTGAGATTGCGTGCGCGCTGATCCAAAGATCGAAACCTTCGGGATCCCCTCGTAAGGGGCGAAGAGACGGAACGCGGCCCGCATCTCCTCGACGGCAGCCGCCGTGATCTTCAGATCCCGCCGGGCCGTGCCGTCCTGCCCCAGGCCCACACCCGTTTCAAGAATGCGACGCACGAGAGTGCGGTGCGCGGTGATCCCGTGCTCGGCAAGGAGCTCGGTGAGCGTTGCGCGGAGCGCGGCCTGGGCCGCGTCGGAACCGGAAAGCTGCGGAGAATTCACGCCTTCAGTCTAGGCGTGCTTCCCGCTCCACCCGATAGGGTGATGCCATGCCGGCACGGCGCACCCAGTTCGCACCGCAGTCCACCCACGGGGAGCTCGCGGTGGCGCTTGCTGCGCTCCGCACCGAATTCTCCGTCCCGAACGGGTTCCCCGAGGCCGCGGTCGAAGAAGCTACGGCAACAACTCCGCTGGTGCCTGAGCTCGACCTTCGGGACGTGCCATTCGTGACGCTCGATCCGCCGGGATCCCGCGACCTTGACCAGGCGTTCCACCTCGCACGCGCGGGCTCTGGCTGGCTTGTCCGCTACGCGATCGCTGACGTTCCCGGGTACGTCGCCCCCGACGGCCCACTTGACACGGCGGCGCGTGATCGCGGACAGACGCTGTACCTCCCGGACGGCACGGTCCCCCTGCATCCTCGCGTCCTCAGCGAGGGGCGCGCGTCGCTGTTGCCGGGCGAAGACCGGTCGGCCTGCGTGTGGACGATCCGGCTCGACTCGGCCGGGGCGGCAGTGGATACCCGGGTGGAGCGAGCGCTCATCCGGTCCCGCGCCCAGCTCGACTATCCCAGCGCGCAGCGTGCGCTTGATGACGGATCTGCGACGGAACCCCTGTCGCTCCTCCCAGACGTGGGCCGGCTGCGCGGCGAGCAGGAGCGCCTGCGCGGCGGCGCGAGCCTGAACATGCCGGAGGAACGCATTCTTGAGACTCCGGCCGGGTACCGCATCGAGCGGCGCTTTCCGCTGCCCGTCGAAGAGTGGAACGCGCAGCTGTCGCTCCTGACTGGGATCGTGGCGGGCGAGATGATGCTCGCGGGCGGGATCGGGATCTTGCGCACAATGCCAGCTCCGGCCCCGGGCGCGCTCAACGAATTCCGGGGCCGCGTGGCGGCTCTGGGCGAACCCTGGGCCCCCGAGCTTGGGTACGGCGAGTATCTGCATCGGCTCTCTCCCCAGGCACCACACACGCCCGCGGTATTCCAGGCTGCGGCCGCACTGTTCCGGGGTGCCGACTACGCGGCCTTCGAGGGCGCCCCGCCCGCGGAGACCCAGCAGGCCGCCATCGCGGCCCCATACGCCCACGTGACCGCGCCGCTGCGACGCCTCGTGGACCGGTGGGGGCTTGTCGTCTGCACGGCTCTCAGCTCCGGAGCCGCGGTGCCAGAGTGGACACGAGCCAGTCTGCCTGAACTTCCGAAGCTCATGCAGGCCTCGAATCAGCGCGCCTCACAACTCGGCTCGGCAGCAATCGACAGGGTGGAGGCCGCGCTCCTCCGCGACCGGGTCGGCGAGCGCCTGGAGGCCGTGGTGATCGAGGTCCGCGGTGCGCGCGCTCGGGTCCAGGTTGTGGAGCCACCGGTGACCACGCAATGCCCCGCTGACGGCCTGACAGTGGGAACGATGACAACCGTGCGCGTCGTGGGTGCGACGATCGCGACGGGCACTGTCGAACTCGTCGCGGATTAAGACCTGATCGCAGGTGCCGGGACGAGAAACGGGCCGCAGTCCACAGACTCCGACCCGTCGCTCACACGTCCAGTGTGGAGACACTTCCTCGCTATGCGGTGATGACCTCGGGGGTGCCCGTCTCGGAGTTCGGCATCTCGGCGGCGATACGGTTCGCTTCCTCGATCAGCGTCGCGACGATCTCGCTCTCGGGGACTGTCTTGATGACCTCGCCCTTCACGAAGATCTGCCCCTTGCCGTTGCCGGAGGCGACGCCGAGGTCGGCCTCGCGGGCCTCGCCCGGGCCGTTCACGACGCAGCCCATCACGGCGACGCGCAGCGGCACGCTCATGCCTTCGAGGCCCTTGGTGACCTGCTCGGCGAGCGTGTAGACGTCGACCTGTGCACGGCCGCAGGACGGGCAGGACACGATCTCGAGCTTGCGCTCGCGCAGGTTCAGGGACTGCAGGATCTGCAGGCCAACCTTGACCTCTTCGACGGGGGGCGCGGAGAGCGAGACGCGGATCGTGTCGCCGATGCCCTCGGACAGCAGGATCCCGAACGCGGTCGCGCTCTTGATTGTGCCCTGGAACGCGGGGCCCGCCTCGGTCACACCGAGGTGCAGCGGCCAGTCGCCACGCTCGGCGAGCTGACGGTAGGCCTGCACCATCACGATCGGATCGTTGTGCTTCACCGAAATCTTGAAGTCGTGGAAGTCGTGCTCTTCGAACAGCGAGGCCTCCCACACCGCGCTCTCCACGAGCGCCTCAGGGGTCGCCTTGCCGTACTTCTGCAGGAGGCGCGGATCCAGCGATCCCGCGTTGACGCCGATGCGGAGCGAAACGCCCGCCGCTTTCGCACGCTTGGCGATTTCGCCCACCTGGTCGTCGAACTTCCGGATGTTGCCCGGGTTCACGCGGACCGCTGCGCAGCCCGCGTCGATCGCGGCGTACACGTAGTTGGGCTGGAAGTGGATGTCCGCGATCACGGGGATCTGGCTCTTCTTCGCGATGATCGGGAGCGCCTCGGCATCGTCGCGACTCGGGCACGCGACACGCACGATGTCGCAACCGGAGGCCGTGAGTTCTGCGATCTGCTGCAGAGTCGCGTTGATGTTTGTCGTCGGCGTCGTGGTCATCGACTGGACGGAGATCTGCGACTTCCCGCCTACAGTAACGGAACCGACCTTGATTTCACGGGTCTTGCGCCGGGGTGCGAGGGTTACGGGGACCTTGGGAATACCCAGATTGACTGCTGCCACAGCGATCAGTCTACTCGCGGATCCTGCGAACGCGCCCGGGCAGGGATCCGCAGTATCTCGCGCACCGGGCCCTTACCCAAAGAAGTTCACCGGCTTGACCAGATCGGCGTAGACGAGCAGCGCCGTCATTGCCCCGAACACGATCACCACGACAAAGGTGATCGGCACCATCTTCGCGGAGTCAACCGGCCCCGGGTCAGGCTTGCCGCGCAGCTTCGCGATGCCGCGTTTGATCGCTTCGTAGAACGCGCCGAGCACGTGGCCGCCGTCGAGCGGCATCAGCGGCAACAGGTTGAATACAAACAGCGCAACGTTGAGCGATCCCAGGAGCCCAATCACCGTCTGCGCGCGCGCCGCTACCGGAGCCTCGTCAAGGCTCACGATCTCGCCGGCGAGCCGGCCTACCCCAACGACGCTCATGGGGCCGTTCGGATCGCGCTCTTCCGCCCCGAACGCCGCGTTCCAGGTCGCGACCATGCGCTGCGGAAGTTGGCTGATCACCCGAGCCACCTGGGCGACGTTATCGCCGACAAACGCGGGCACAGCGGTGATCGGCTGCGGCACAGTCTCACTCGCTGGGGTTGCCCCCACCATGCCAACAACCTCGGTGACTGTCTTGCCCGCGGCGTCCGTGACCACGCGGCCCTGCTCGTCAAGCACAGCGCGCGCGTTCGGCTCGGGGGTCAGCGATACAAACTGCTCACTACCGTCGCGCAGAATTCCGAGCTGCATGGTGATGCCCGGGCTCGTGGCGACAAGCGCGCGAAAATCGTCCCAGCCCTCAATCGCATTGCCGTTCACGGAGACAATCTCATCCCCCGGGAGCAGGCCAGCAGCGGCCGCCGGTGCCGCCGGATCGTCGGCTGCGCACTGCGTGGCCGTGCTGCCGGCGGGCTGCAGGCACTCACTGACCTGACCGAGGGTGGTGCTCGACTGCGGCATGCCGAAACCCACGAGCATGATCGCAAAGAACACAAACGCGAGCACGAGATTCATCACAGGACCACCGAGCATTACGATGACCCGCTTCCACCAGGCAAGCTGGTAGAACGCGCGGTGATCTTCTCCGGGCTCGATCGTCTCGGCGCTCGCGAGGCGGGCCTCATCGACGAGCCCAGCAACTCCGCGGCGGGGCTCGTCACCGGTCGCAGGATCGGCATCCAACACGAGTTCCGCGGTGCCGCCGTCTTTCGCGCGTGAGTGGATCGGCCCCTCCTCCACCACCGAGTTGAGGAACCCTGTCGTTGACGCGCGGGGAGCCTCCCCCGGCTGCTTCGGTGGGTACATGCCCGTCATCGCGACGTAGCCGCCGAGCGGCAGCATCTTGACCCCGTACTCGGTCTCACCCTTTTTCCGGGACCAGATCGTCTTCCCGAAGCCGATCATGTACTGCGTGACCTTGACGCCGAAGAGCTTCGCAGGAAGCAGGTGCCCGATCTCGTGCAGCCCGATAGACACGGCGAGGCCGACAAGGATAATGAGGATCCCGAACACGTAGAGCAGCACGTCAATCACGGGTTCAGGCTAGTCGCTTTGCCCGCGGGGCCGCTGTGGGATTGCCGAGGAATCCCTCCGGGCGCTAGCGGGATCGCCCCGCGATTACCTTCTCGGCGCGCTCGCGCGCCCAGCGTTCCGCCTCGGCGAGCGCGGGGAGGGTGAGCTGCGCAGGCGCAGTGTGCGCTTCGAGCACGTCACGCACGGTGTCGACAATGTCAAGGAAGCCGATGCGCCCCGCGTGGAACGCGAGAACCGCTTCCTCATTCGCTGCGTTGTAGACGGCCGGATAGGTGAGGCGCGCGCGGCCTACCTCCTTCGCGAGCTCGACCGCGGGGAACGCTGCGTGATCCAACGGCGCAAAGTCCCAACTGCTCGCCGTGCGCCAGTCGAGAGGTGCGCCAATGTTGGGCAGCCGCTCCGGCCAGGTCAGTCCGAGCGCAATCGGCAGGCGCATGTCGGGCGGCGATGCCTGCGCGATCGTCGAGCCGTCGCAGAACTCGACCATCGAGTGCACGATCGACTGGGGATGCACCACGACCTCGATGTCGCTGTATGCCACCCCGAACAACAGGTGCGCTTCGATCACTTCGAGGCCCTTGTTCATGAGGGTCGCCGAGTTCGTCGTGACCATCGGCCCCATGTTCCAGGTCGGGTGAGCCAACGCCTCCCCCGGAGTCACGTCCCGGAGCTCGTCCCGGCTGCGACCACGGAACGGCCCCCCCGAAGCGGTGAGCACGAGTCGGCGCACCTCTGCGGAGCGACCAGAGCGCAGCGCCTGTGCGATCGCGGAGTGCTCGGAGTCGACAGGTACGATCTGGCCGGGCGAGGCGAGGCCGGTCACCAGGTCGCCGCCCACAATCAAGGATTCCTTGTTGGCGAGCGCGAGCGTGCGGCCCGCCTCCAGCGCGGCGATTGTGGGGCCGAGGCCCACGGAGCCCGTGATCCCGTTCAGCACAACGTCGGCGGGGACCTCACGGATCAGTCGCACCGCGTCGTCGGCCCCGAGCGCCGTGTGCTCGACGTTGAATTCCTCGGCGTGGTGCGCAAGCTGCGCGGCGTTCGAGCCCGCGACCAGACCCACAACCTGGAACTTATCCGGGTGCTTGCGCACCACATCGAGCGCCTGCTCGCCGATCGAACCGGTGGACCCGAGGATGACGATGCGCTTCATGATCACCATTGTGCCGCACTCCACTCCTCCGGAACGCAGACACCCCGCCGCCCGGGAGGGGCGACGGGGTGTCTGCAGCGCGACATTGTTACTCCGCGTGGGCCGTACCGACAATGTCGAGCACGAACACAAGCGTGTCGTCGTTCTTCACGTCGAAATCAGGGTTCGACATCTTGAGCTGGCTCTCCAGGTTGTCGCCGTAGCCATCCTTCGGCGGCACCACCGAGATGACCTGCGAGCCGACCTTCTGGCCCTCGAGCGCCTTCGTGAAGCCGGGGATCACCTCGTTCGTTTTGAACGCCGCGGCCTCGCCACGGCTCCAGCTCGAGTCGAACTCCTCGCCGGTGCGCCAGATCACGCCACGGTAGTTCACGTAGACACGGTCGCCGGGCTCAACGGTCTCGCCGTCGCCCTCGATCAGCGTTGCGACCTCAAGCTCTGCGGGTGCTTTCTCCCCCTCGGGCATCGTGATCGTCGGGGCACCGTCCTTATCGAGCTTGACGGTCGGGAAGCCCGCGGGCGCTTCCTGGGCTTTGCCCTCTGCCTTCTTCAGAAGCTTGTCGGGCTCGATCGTGCCGGGTTCCTTCGGTACCTCGCTGATGTCGCCGAACTCCATCACGATAACGATGGGGCTGTCCTTCGTCATCCCCTCGTAGCCTGTCTGCTCCGGATCGGTCGTCTGGAACATCTCTGCGTACGGTGCGATCAGCGCGATCTGCTGTCCGGGAACGGCGCAGCGGATGCCCTCGTATGCCCAGGACACGAGCTTGTCCTTTTCGAACGGCACGGGGCTCTCGGGGAGCTGATCCATCTCGTCACCGGTCGTGCCGTTGAACGTGGTCATGCTCACCGAGATCGCGTCGCCTTCCTTGACGACGTCACCCTCCCCCTCCGTGAGGACCGAGCGCTCGAACTCGGTGGCCTTCAGCGGGGTCTTTGCATCGAGCTTCAGGTCCACACCGGTTGAGCCGGTGACCTTCACGGCCTCACTCGCGGCGCCGGGGGCGACACAGTCCGCACCCGCCTCGTCCTTGGTTGGTGAGCCGCCGGCGGAGCAGCCGGTCAGGAGCAGGGCACCCGCGAGGGCGGCCGGAAGCAGGGTGCGGGAGAGTTTCACGAAGTCTGGGTCCTTACACGCGACGGGGCCGATGCGGCCGTGGATCGGATTCGAGTATTCCGTATCCCGCTGCCCGCAGGCTGAGAGTGCGGGGCGAAACGGGTGTGCGTGTTATCGGCGACGTGCCCCACCCTTCGCGGACGGCTCCCGTCGAGGCAGGAGCGCGCCGGCGGCGCCAGCCGCGGCAAACGCGAGCAGGATCATTGTCGCCACGTCGCAGCCGATGTAAACGTAGTGCCAGATCGATTGCCCCGGATCCGCACCCTCGAGTACCTGATCAGTGCGTGCGTTGAGCGGCGGCCGCACAAGCGTGATCTTGCCCACGTACACGGCGGCGAGCGCCAGCCAAATCCACATCCGCGCCCCACTGATGCGCGCAGCGAGCGGCCAGAACGAGATCAGTGTGAGTGCGAGGAGGACCAGCCCCTCCGCTACGTTCAGCGCGGCGAACACAAGCCGTCCGATCCCGAGGCCGAGCGGGATTGTGATGCCCGGTGCCTGGAATTTGAGCGGTGCCTCGATGAAGGAGATTGCGGCGATCATGCCGAACCAGAGTACGGGCAGGGCGATCCGCCAGAGCTCGATTCCGACGTGCGGGCGCTGCGAAATTCGGGGGGCGGTCATTTCGTGTCCTTCGGTGCTGTGGCGCGGACGGCGAGCGCCGCAGCGTAGAGTTCGCGGGAGGAGAGCCCGGTCGCTTCGGCGACGGCACGGCTCGCGTCCTTCAAGCGTTCACCCTCGGCAACGCGCTGGAGCACTTCGGTGAGGGCGGACTCGGGAGACACCTCGGTGTCCGGCGCGCCCCCGACGACCACAACGATCTCGCCACGCACGCCGTCCTCGGCCCAGGCCGCGAGCTCACCGAGCGGCCCGCGTCGCACCTCCTCATGGAGCTTGGTGAGTTCCCTGCACACGGCTGCGGGCCGTGATTCACCGAACGCTGTCGCGAGATCCGCGAGGGACACGGCGAGGCGACTCGGGGCCTCGAAGAACACAAGCGTGCGGCGCTCGGTGGCGAGCGCCGCAAGTGCGCGGCTCCGCTCCCCCGCCTTGCGGGGCAGGAACCCCTCGAACGCAAAACGGTCAGTGGGAAGCCCCGCGACGGCGAGCGCCGTGATCACCGCGCTCGGGCCGGGAATCGCGCTGACAGTGACTCCCTGCTCGGCGGCGAGCTGCACCACGCGGAACCCGGGGTCCGAGACCGTTGGCATCCCGGCATCGCTCACAAGTACAACGTCCTCGTCGCGGGCGCGCTCCACCAGGGCCGCGGCGCGATCGTGCTCGTTGTGATCGTGCAGCGCGATGAGCTCGGGTCGATTCTCGATCTCGAGCAGCCGCAGTAACTGCGCGGTGTGACGCGTATCCTCGGCAGCGATCACTGTCGCCTGCTCGAAGGTCTCACGGAGTCGCACGGACGCGTCTCCCAGGTTGCCGATGGGCGTGGCCGCGAGCAGGATCATGCTCCCATGCTACGCCGCGCGGCACCTGCCCCGGTGCCCCCAGGAGGTCCCTGCCAGAATGGCTGGCATGAGTGATCCGCAGTTCTCGCCTGTCCCGCCAGCACCGGAGGGGCCGCCCACGCCGGGAACCGCCGAGGTGCGACGGCCGGGGCGAGCACTCGCGATCACAGGGATGGCGGTGGGGCTTGCTGCGCTCATGACCGTGGCCGTCGCGCCGCTGACCTCGCTGGGATTCGCGGTGGGCGGTGCGATGCTCGGGATCGCGGCGGTCATCGTCGGGGTACTCGCACTTGTGCTGCGCCAACCTCGTGTCCCCGCAATCGCGGGGCTGGCGGGCGGCGCGCTCGCCGTGGTGCTGGCGCTTGTGCTCGGTGCGGTGAGCGTGGGCTCGTATCTCACGTCGCTCGGCCACACCGGCGCGAACGGCCCCGGCGCGAACGCCTCGCCGGATCCGTCCCTCCCGGGACCGTCTGCGCCGAATCCGCCCGAGGCTGGCAGTCTGACCTGGCCTCAGAATCACGCGACGGGCGGGGTCGTGTTCACCGGGCCGGAGCGCACAGTGCGGCCCTCCGACGCTCCGCGAGAAGGCGCGGCCCCATCGCCGCTGCCCGCGCGCGAGCTCGGCGCTCCCGCACTCATCCAGGTCTACCAGGACTATCGCTGCCCGTACTGCGCACACTTCGCGCAGGCCAGCGGCGACACCCTCGAGGCGGTGCTGGATCAGGAGGCCGCGGCAGTCGAGATCCACGCACTCACTTTCCTAGATCGAGTCTCCGCCGGCTCCTACTACTCATCCCGAGCCGCGGGCGCTCTCGCTTGCATTGCCGACACACACCCCGCCGCAGCGTGGGACGCAAACACCGCACTTCTGGATCCGGCCTTCCAGCCGGCCGAGGGAGGCCCGGGGCCCGATACTCCCGCCCTCGTCGCGACGATCGAGGACGCCACTGGCCCACTCCCCGAGACCACGCGATCCTGCATTGCGCAGGAATCGTATGTTCCGTTTGCGGCGGCACTCACGGAGTGGGTATTTGCTCACCCGGTCCCGCACGCGAAAGATCCGGGACTCGGTGTCAGCGGGACCCCGCTCGTGGTTGTCAATGGCGTCCCGTATCCAGGAGACCCAGCGGACGCCCGCGCGTTCCGAGCCTTCCTCGCGCAGCAGGGCGTCATGCTCACATAACTGAAGCAGAACCGCCGTACCCCCTTCCGCCCGGCTGATAGCCTGGATCGGTTATGCAGGAGCCGACACCCACACCCCAGGAGCCCACGGTGCTCTCCCGCACCGGCGCCCTCTACTTCCCGATCGCGCTCGTGGCCCGACTGCCGTATGCAATGGTCGTGATTGGCGTCTTGACACTCGTCGTGTCGGCGCGAGGCTCAGTCGAACTGGGTGGGCTGAACTCCGCGATGGTGGGGCTCGGCGTTGCCTGCTTTGGGCCACTCATCGGGGCCGCGGCCGACCGCTTCGGGCAACGCTCCACGCTCCTGATCATGGGCGTCGTGAACAGTGTGGTGCTGGGCGGGCTCGCCTGGGTGGCGTTCAGCGATCTCCCGATCTGGGTGCTGTTCCTCGGGTCCTTCCTCACCGGCGCCTCGGTGCCGCAGACCTCTCCGATGTCGCGGTCGCGGCTTGTCACGATCATCAAGCACGACCTGCCACCCGCCCGCCGCCCCCGGGCGCTCTCCTCGTTCCTCGCCTACGAATCCGCCGCCGACGAGGTCATCTTCGTGTTCGGCCCGGTCGCCGTCGGGGCCCTGGCGACGACACTCGGGGCGTGGGCGCCCATTGCCGGAGCCGCGGTTCTCACTCTCGTGTTCGTGACCGCGTTTGCACTGCATCACACAAGCGCACCCGCGCAGAGCGCCGCAGAGCGTGCCGCCACCCTCGCCCCCGCCTCGGAGCTGCTGCGGCCGCGCCTCCTCGTCACGGTGCTCGGCATCGCCTCCGTCGGCATGTTCTTCGGGTCCATGCTGACCTCGTTGACCGCGTTTATGCAGGACCGCGGAGCTCCCGAGCAGGCGGGCCTCATCTACGGGATTATGGGCGTCGGATCCGCCGTCTTCGCGATCGGCGTTGCGTTCCTGTCCCCGAAGTTCACCCTGCGGTATCGCTGGCCGATCTTCGCCGTCCTCATCCTCGTGGGCACCGTGCAACTGCAGTGGGCACACGATCTGCCGTCGATGCTGGTGAGCCTCGCGGTGATGGGCATTGGCGTGGGGCCGCTCCTCGTCACGCTGTACAGCTTCGGTGCCGAACGCAGCCCGGAGGGCCGATCCGCCACGGTCATGACAATGCTCGGGTCCAGCCTGATGGTGGGTCAGGCCGGTGCCGCCGCAGTCACCGGGATCCTTGCCGAAAACCTCAGTACCGAAGCCGCGCTCGTCGTGCCGCTCGGTGCCGCGGCACTCGCTGTGCTCTCCGGCGGTATGAATTGGGCGCTCACCGGGAAAAGCTCCCCTGGGCGGGCACAGCCGGCGGGATCCGACACGGAATAAGCGCCCGCCTGAGACTGTTGCAGCAATCGAGCCCCGGAACCGCGAACCGGTGGAAGAATGGAGACCATGTCTGCCCGTGCGTTTACCCCGGCCGAGGTCGCTGACCTGCGCGCCGCATTCCCCTACTTCGCCGCACACGACCGAAGCGAGGGTGCTCCGGCGTACCTCGATTCCGCGGCCACCTCGCAACGCCCGTCTGCGGTGCTCGATGCGGAGCGTCAGTTCCTCGAGACCGCCAACGCTGCGGTGCACCGCGGCACCAGCGGTGCCGTCGGTGCCGCGACCGAGGCCTTCGAGGGTGCGCGTGCCGCCGTCGCTGCGTTTGTGGGAGCCAGCGCACCCGAACAGATCGTGTGGGCCGAGAACGCCACCGACGCGCTGAACATCGTGGCGCTTGGCATCGGTGAGGCCAACGCCGGGCTCGGCGTCGCGGGGAGCGAGCGCTACACCCTCTCCGCGGGCGACGAGATTCTCATCACCGAGGCGGAACACCACGCGAACCTCCTCCCCTGGCAGCGCCTTGCCGCCAAGACCGGGGCCACGCTCCGCTTCATCCCGGTTCGCGAGGACGGGACATGGACGCTCGATGATGCGCGGTCCGCGCTCAACCCGCGCACCCGCATCTTCGCCTTCGCACACGTCTCGAACGCCACCGGCTATGTCGCGCCCGTCGCTGAGCTCGTTGAACTCGCACGCGCGGTCGGCGCGATCACGGTGCTCGACGCCTGCCAGTCGGTGCCGCACATGCCCGTTGACTTCACGGCGCTCGGCGTCGACTTCGCGGCGTTCTCCGGGCACAAGATGCTCGGCCCCAACGGCATCGGTGTGCTCTACGGTCGGCCGGAAGCGCTCGACGCTCTGCCGCCGGCCCGCACGGGTGGCTCCGCGATCACCCGGGTCACAATGGAAGCTGCCGAGTACATGCCGCCGCCACTGCGCTTCGAGCCGGGCACACAACCTGTGTCGCAGGTTGTCGGCCTCGGCGCCGCCGTCGCGTTCCTCACGCAGGCCGACATGGCGCGGACCGCGGCGCGCGAGCACGAGCTCGTGGAACGCCTCGTCGCCGGGATCGCAGAAAACCCCGGACTCCGGCTTCTCGGTCCCGCGGATCCCGCGCAGCGCGTTGCGTTGACGGCAGTCTCGGTTGCGGGGATCCACGCGCATGACGTGGGCCAGTTCCTCGACGAGCAGGGTGTGCTCGTACGCGTGGGGCACCACTGCGCACAGCCCCTGCACCGGGCACTCGGGATCACCTCAAGCACCCGCGCGAGCGTGCACCTGACCACCACAGAAGACGAGGTCGATCGATTCCTCGACGCGCTCCGCGGCGCACAGCGGTACTTTGGAGCGGAGGTGTCGGCGTGAGCGCGCTTGACGGGCTGTATCAGGAAGTTATTCTCGACCACTCCAAGCGCCCCATCGGCAAGGGCGAGTTGGAGGCCGCGGCGGGAACACTGACGGCCACCCACCACGAGTTTAACCCGAGCTGCGGCGACGAGATCGACCTCGCGATCGCGGTGGATCCGGCGACCGGGCGCATCACGAACCTCGCCTGGGAGGGCCAGGGCTGCTCAATCTCGATGGCGTCCGCGTCGATCCTGTCGCAGCTTGTGCGCGACGACAAGCTGACAGTCGACGGTGCCGAAGAGCGCATCGCCGCGTTTCGGCAGATGATCCAGGCCCGCGGGGCAGAAGAGCCCGACGAGGAACTGCTGGGCGACGCGGTCGCACTGCAGGGCGTCGCAAAGTTTGTGATGCGCGTGAAGTGCGCGATGCTGGGTTGGGTGGCGCTCGAGGCGGACCTCAAGAAGGTCGCCGCGCAGCAGGCCGGGGCGTAACCGTGGCCGCGCCGACGCTGCACCCGGAGAGCACGGCTGCGGAAGTCTCCGCGGCCCTCGCCGCACTTGAGGACCCGAAAGCTCGTGCGATCAATGAGCGGCACGGCGACGATCACGGCGTGAACCTCACAAAGCTGCGCGCGGTCGCAAAGCTGCTGAAGCGCAACCCGGAACTCGCGCGCGAACTGTGGGCAACGGGTGGCTCGCCGGAGCGCCTCGTGGCCCTGCTCATCAGCGGACCGAAGGACTATTCCGCGGCGGACCTCGACGCGATGCTCCGCGACGCGCGGATCCCGAAGGTGCGCGACTGGCTCGTGAATTACATCGTGAAGAAAAGCCCGCACGCGGAAGAACTGCGCGTGGCCTGGTTCGCGGATCCGGAGCTTGCTGGCTCTGGCTGGGCGCTGACCTCCGAGCGGGTTATCAAACGCCCCGAGGGGCTTGAGCTTTCCGCCCTGCTCGATCAGATCGAGGCCGAAATGCAGGACGCGCCGGAGTCCCTGCAGTGGGCAATGAACGAGTGCCTCGCCCAGATCGGGATCCATCACCCCGAACTGCGGGCGCGTGCGCTCGACATCGGCGAGCGCTTGCAGGTGCTCGCGGATTACCCAACGCCTCCGGGCTGCACCTCACCGTTCGCGCCAATCTGGATCACCGAGATAGTCGCGCGACAGCAGTAGTAGCCCAGCGCGCGGTGCGCGGCACTTCTGCGGATCCCGCGCGCATCCCCTTCACCCTCGCTCCGGAGATTCGCGAAAGCGCAGGAGATTCTCGAAAGCGCAGGAGATTCGGGCACGGATCTGGCACGTGGGACGAGAATCTCCTCCCGGACGGGCGGGGTTGCCGGATCCAGCGGCTTAGCTCACACGGCTGAGGAGCGCGCCCGTCGCACTGTCTGCTGAGGTGAGTCGATCCGCGATCTCACGTACGAGGGCCTGCAACGCCGCACTCGCGTGTGTGGGGGCCATATCGGACCGACGTGCCAAGCTCACGGTGCGGGTGAGCGCGTTCCCGGCGAGCGGCGTCGCGCGCAGCGCCGGGCGATCCACCGCCACCATCGCGGGCACCACGGCAACACCGATCCCGCGCTCCGCGAAGCGCAGCGCAGCGTCCATCTCCACCCCTTCCACAGCCACAACCGGTGTGAGTCCCGCCGCACCGTACGCGGCATCCATCGCGACGCGCAGGTCGTAGTTCACCGGGAACGCGATCTGCGGCACAGCGGCAAGTTCGGAGAGTTCGAGCCCCCGACCGTGGTCCGGGCTCGCAGTGCCAAACGGGTCTGGACGTGATGCAGCGGAGACGACAACCAAGCGTTCGCTCAAGATCGGCTCCCGATCCAGTACGGCACGCGCTTCACCAGACGAGACGCTCGTAACGATCAATGCGAGGTCCAAGGCCCCCTCCATGAGCGCACTCAGCAGTGTCCGCGATCCGCGTTCGAGGATCTCGATGTCGACCCCGGGGTAGCGCTCGTGAAACTCCGCGATCACCTCGGCAACGAGGCTTGTGCACAGGGTCGGCGTGGCCCCGAGCCGGATCCGGCCCCGCCGCAGCCCCGCGAGTTCAGCCATTTCGTTTCGGGCTGTGTCGGCGTCCGCGAGCATCCGCCGCGCCAGCGGGAGCAGCCGCTCACCTGCGCTTGTGAGCGCAACATTGCCGCGCACCCTGTGAAATAGCTCGACACCGAGCTCGCGTTCCAGGGTCGAAATCTGCCGGCTCAGCGAGGGTTGTGCCAGGTGCAGGTGCTCAGCCGCCCGCGTGAAATGGCCGGTCTGGGCAACTTCCACGAAGCTGCGGAGCTGATCGAGATTCATGTTGATAGCTTACGTGCATCGTCCTGATCAGTTCTATTCATTGGAGTAATTGAATTGGACTGCCTAGCGTGGTCCGCATGCACAGCACACCCGCGTCAGAGCGCACCGAACGTCTTCTCTCCACTTCCGTCCTCGTCATCGGCACCGGCGGTGCCGGCCTTCGGGCCTCGATCGAACTCGCCGAGCGCGGCGTCCAGGTTCTCGCGGTCGGCAAGCGCCGCGCACATGACGCCCACACCACTCTGGCCGCGGGCGGCATCAACGCCGCGCTCGGCACCATGGACCCCGAAGACAGCTGGGAACAGCACGCTGCCGACACGCTGCGCGAGTCCTACTTCCTCGCGGATCCCGCGATCGTCGAGGTCGTGACGAAGGGCGCGAAGCAGGGCATCGAAGATCTCGAGCGCTGGGGTATGCCGTTCGCACGCGAGGAAGACGGCCGGATCAGCCAGCGTTTCTTCGGCGCACACAAGTACCGCCGCACCGCTTACGCGGGCGACTACACCGGCCTCGAGATCCAGCGCACGCTGATGCGCCGCGCCGCCGAGCTCCAGGTCCCGATCATCGACACGATCTACATCACCCGTCTCCTCACGAGCGAGGGTCGCGTCTTCGGGGCCTACGGCTTCGACATCGTCGACGGCTCCCCCGTCCAGATCAACGCCGACGCCGTGATCCTCGCCGCCGGCGGCCACACCCGGATCTGGCGCAACACCTCCTCCCGGCGCGACGAAAACACCGGCGACTCGTTCCGGCTCGCCGCGCTCGCGGGCGGCAAGATCCGCGATGCCGAGCTTGTGCAGTTCCACCCGTCGGGCATCCTGGAGCCTGCGGAGGCCGCCGGGCTCCTCGTATCCGAGGCCGCACGCGGCGAGGGCGGGATCCTGCGCAACGCGCTCGGCGAGCGGTACATGGAGAAGTACGATCCCGAGCGGATGGAGCTCTCTACCCGCGACCGCGTCGCGCTCGCCAGCTACACCGAGATTGTCGAGGGCCGCGGCACCACCAACGGTGGAGTCTTCCTCGACGTGTCGCATCTCCCGCGCGAGCAGATCCTCGCGAAGCTGCCCCGTGTCTACCGCAACCTCATTGACCTGCAGATGCTCGACATCACTGAGCAGCCCATCGAGATCGCGCCGACCGCACACTACTCAATGGGCGGCGTGTGGGTCCGTCCGGAGGACCACGGCACCGGCGTGGACGGCCTCTACGCCATCGGCGAGGCGTCCAGCGGCCTGCACGGCGCAAACCGCCTCGGCGGAAACTCGCTGATCGAGCTGCTTGTGTACGGCCGGATCACGGGTGCGGACGCCGCGAGCTACGTCGCCGGCATCACCGAGGTCCGCCGTGATCCCGCGGCTGTTGCCGAGGCGCGTGACGAGATGACGGGGCTCCTCACCGAGCGGGGCTCCGTGAGTGAGAGCCCACGCCGCCTGCAGCGGGCCCTGCGTGACCTGATGACCGAGCACGCCGGCGTGGTCCGCTCCGAAGAGAGCCTCACGGCCGGCCTCGAAAAGCTGGCAGTGCTCGAAGAGCGGGTGAAAAACGTGACCGCGCACCCCGATATTGCAGGCTTCGACGATCTCGCGCACGCCTTCGATCTCTATGGTTCGCTGCTCGCAGCACGGGCAACCCTTGAGTGCGCTCTCGAGCGCCGCGAGACGCGCGGCTGCCACAACCGCTCGGACTTCCCCGAGCAGAGCGCGGAGCTGCAGGGAAACTTCGTGTGGACTCCGCAGGGCGGGGCACAGTTCGAGCCGCTTGCCGAAGCCCCCGAGTCGTTCCGCGCGCTCGCGATGGCCGGCCTGGATGACTCGGTCGTGGGCAAACTGGTCGAGTAGCCGAGCTGCGCTGCGATCGCCGCGCGTCGTCCCCAGGTGCACCCTTGGCACCTGGGGACGACGTTTTTGCGCGATGCCTGTGGATAGCCGGTTTCGTCTCCTTCCCGAGCAACGCAGAATCGCTGCATGACTCCCGACACTCCCAGTCCCCCCACGCCTTACTCGACCGCGCTGGCCGCGATGAACACCGCCCCCAGGGAACCCGCGCAGGTTCTGAGCTGTCGCACCCCGGCCGACTTTCTCGCCGCGCTCCCCCGGCTCTTCGGCTTCGACCCAGAGGACAGTCTCGTCGTCTTGCGATTCTCGGGTACTCGTTCCGTGGAGGCTGCCCGAATTGACCTCCCTGCAGAGCCCAGCCCGGAGGGGATCGTGCACGCACTGACGATGCTCCGCACCGTGCTCACTTCCCTCTCGGACATGACCCCGGGCAGGCTCGCGCAGGCGTCTCAGCCCATCACAGGCCTTGGCCTGGCAATCCTGACAAGTGCACAATTCGGGAACTCCTTAGAGCCGCCTTGGGCGGAGCTTGCGCGGCACATCACGCGGGACTGTCGCGATGCGGAGATCGAGATCACCGCGCTGTGTTGTCGCGCGGCCGACGGCTGGGGCGACTATTTGGAACCGAACCCGGGACCGGTCGGCGGCCGCCCGCGCCGCGAGCTCTCCGCCACCCCGATCGCACTCGATGCCGCGGTGCGTGGCGAGGTGTCCCCTTCCCAGAGTGAATATGGAATGATTCCTGAGCCAGACGCACGGCGCGCGGCACGCGTAGCCGCAGTGTTCGCCCCGGAACTCGCGGCGGGCAGCGCTCCAAACGCCCTCACGGCCCGCGCAGAGCGCGATCCCGGTGCGGCAAGCAGAGGCGCTGTACCGAGAGACGTGATCCCGCAGGTCCTCACCACCGCAACGGCCCTGCGCACATCACGCGCCCTCAGCCTCGACGAGGCAGCATGCGTCATTCGAACACTTTCCGACCCTGGCCGGTGGCTTGGCGTGGTGTTCGGAATCATGCTCCGCCCAGTGCGCGCCGGAGTCATGCTGCGCGAGGCGGACACCGGCGCGCAATTCCGGACCATTCTGCAGCCCGAGCCCGCTGCCGTGGACATCCCCCTCCCGCGATTGCTCGCGCTCTTGGCCGACGTCGGAATTGCATTCACCGAACGTGCATGCCTGGTCACAGTGAGAGAGCGGCTGCGCGAAATGCTCGCGGAATGCCCACCCCCGATCCGCGCACCGTTGTACGCGCTGAGCGCCTGGGCGTGGTGGCTGTCCGGCATACAAAGCGTTGCGCAACAACACGTCGACGCCGGCCTCGAACTCGCTCCGGACAACGCCCTGCTGCGAACCATCGCGGAGCTCATCGTTGTGCCGAGCCACGTCTCACGGTTTGCCCCGGCGGCAGCCGCGCGCACCTGGAGCGAGCTCGGCGAGGCCGCGGAGGTTCGCGATGCCGAATAGCCCAGGCGCAGGGCGCGCCGCGGCGATCCTGCGCTACACCCGCGTGCCGGTGGCCCTGCTCACCTCAGCGCGGAGCACGTCGACGAACCGTTCCCGCGTCCGTTCAGAAATCGGAGCCGGGAGCGTGCACCGCAGCGCGGTTTGTGCCAGTTCAGGGGCCACCCCCATCGCGAGTAACACCGGCGAAGGGTCCGACTGTCCGGCCGCGCACGCAGACCCAGAAGACACCGCGAGCCCTGCCGCGTCGAGCGCGACGAGCAGGGACTCCCCACTCACCCCCGCCACGGTGAACGAGGCGTGCCCGGGCAAGCGTTCCTCCGGATCCCCAGTCAGCGCGGTCCCGGGGACCGCGGCGAGGACTCCCCGGACGAGCGCCTCTCGGCTCGCCATGAGTTCCCAGGCCGTCGCACCAACTGTTGACGTCGCGGCGGACACCGCCGCCGCGAACCCCGCGATTCCCGCGACGTTCTCGGTGCCGGAGCGCACGCCGCCCTCCTGGCCACCGCCGTGGAGCACAGCTTCGACGGGCGTCCCAGCCCGAAGCAGCAGCGCACCGACGCCCTGGGGACCACCGAACTTGTGTGAGGCCACGGTCATCGCAGTGATGCCGCGACCAGGCCAGGCGGCGATGCCGGCTGATTCCGGGCGCGAGCCAAACGACACGGGGAGGCTCGCCGCCGCCTGCACGGCGTCGGTGTGCACCGGGATGCCGAATACGGCGGCGAGCTCCGCGAGGGCGTTGATCGACTGCACGGTCCCCACCTCTGCGTTGGCCAGGCCGACAGAGAGGAGGGTCGTGTCCGGTCGTAGCGCAGCCGCGACGGCCTCCGGGGCGACCCGCCCCCACGCATCGACCGGCACAACCGTGAGCTCAAAGCCGAACACACGCTCGAGATATCGGCAAGATTCCAGTACCGAGGAATGCTCAATCGCGGAGGTGACGAGGTGCCGTCCGCGCGGCCTCGCAAGTGCGAGCCCAACGATCGCAAGGGTGTTTGCCTCGGTCCCACCCGACGTGAACACAACCTCACCAGGACGAGCCCCCAGCGCCTGTGCGATGCGATCCCGTGCCGCATCCACTTCGGCGCGAGCGCGAAAACCTGCCGAGTGCACGCTCGACGCATTGGCCTGGCCCGCGTCCCATACGGCGAGCATCGCCGCACGCGCTTCGGGGCGCAGCGGTGCGGTCGCAGCTGCGTCAAGATATGCCGCGGTCACCAGGCACCCCCGCGCCCCGTCATGCGGCGTCAAGACCCAGGTCGAGCGCGCGCGCCGTGTGTCAGGAGCCCCACGGAAATGACGTCCACGCCGGTCTCCGCGATCCCGGCAACGGTGTCGAGAGTCACACCGCCGCTCGCCTCCACAATCGCCTGCCCCGCGATCAGTTCAACCCCGGTACGGAGATCCGCCAGAGAAAAATTGTCGAGCAGGATCCCGGTTGGCCGCGCCGCAAGCACCGGGGCAATTTGATCCACCCGGTCCACCTCCACAATGATCGAGGTCGTATGGCCGGCACGATCTCGCAGCCCCGCGAGCGCCGCCGTCGTCGTAGCCGCGTCCACCGCTCCCAGCGCGGCGAGGTGGTTGTCCTTGATCATGACCGCATCCGACAGGCTGAAGCGGTGGTTCGATCCACCACCGGCACGAACCGCATGCTTCTCCAGCGCACGCAAGCCAGGGGTGGTCTTCCGAGTGTCAGCGATCCGGGCGCGAGTGTGCGCGACCACGGCAACGAACTGCGCGGTCAGCGTCGCAACGCCGCTCATGCGCTGCGCAAAGTTCAGGGCGACACGTTCTCCCGTGAGCACGCCCCGTGCGGGGCCCGCGATGCGCGCGAGCACATCCCCGGCGCGGAACGGAGTGCCCTCGGTGACCAAATCGGTCACCGAAATCTCGGGGTCGACCTGTCGAAAGGCCGCCACAATCAGCGGACCACCCGCGAAAATCCCATCCTCGCGCGCGGTCAGTACAGTGCGCACCGTGGCCGCGGCGGGGATTACGAGTTCGCCGGTGAGATCCCCCCACGGGGCGTCCTCGGCGAGTGCGCGCTGCACGGTGTCTGTGACCAGGTGTGGGGTCAGCATGATGAGAGGCTCCTTGCCGGGGTGTCTGGGGTGCCCACCAGGGGCATTCCGTTCAGGGATAGTGCGGCACCGCCGGGGTGCGCGCGTTCGAGGACGAGGCCCGACCGCCGGGGTACCCCGGGGTCAGCATCTGGAAAGTCAGAGCGCTGGTGCGCCCCGCGAGACTCCTCGCGGGCCTCAGCCGCCGCGCAGATCATGGATCCGAGCAGCGCGGCATCCAAGGTGCTCTGCGCACACACCTCCGCGGTCGCCTGCAGTCCCGCGGCGTCACGCTCAATCCCCAGACCTGTGGCGATCGCCTCACGCACGTCGTTGAGCGTCGTGGGCGAATCCTGCCGGCCGACCGCAGCCGCGCTGGGGAGCCCCACGCCGCTGTCGGGTGCAGCGACTGAGAGCAGCCCCGGATCCGCAAGGAGTCCCTGGAAGCCGACACCACGGCCGCGCCACTCAGCCCGGGCACCACTGGCCGAGCTTGCCCAGTCAGCCGCCGCCCGCCCGGCCGCATTCCCAAAGACGAGGCCCTCCAGGAGAGAGTTTGACGCCAGTCTGTTCGCACCGTGCACTCCGGTAGCTGCGACTTCCCCCGCAACGAACAAGCCTGGCACGCTCGTGCGGCCGTCAAGATCACTCGCCACCCCACCCATCGTGTAGTGGGCCGCGGGCGCTACAGGAATCGGATCTCGCGCCCAGTCCAGGCCCCGCTCGGTGACTGCACGAGTCACACCGGGGAAGCGACGGGCCAGTGTGCCTGGGCCGCCGTGGCGTTCGATACCCGTCGCGTCCAACCACACTGTACGTTCTCCGCGCTCCCGCAACACGCGGTGGATCTCGCGGGACACCACATCGCGCGGTGCAAGCTCCGCCTGCGGATGCCGCCCCAGCATAAACCGAGCTCCGGACCCATCGCGCAGCACGGCACCAGCCCCACGCACCGCCTCCGAGACGAGTTCCCCGGACCCTGCTATTGCTGGCAACACTGTGGGGTGAAATTGCACGAATTCGAGGTCCGAGAGCACCGCTCCCGCACGCGCCGCAAGCACAACGCCCGAGCCTTGGGCCCCCAGATGATTAGAGGAACCCGGGAAAAGCCCCGCGTACCCACCCGTTGCGAGGACCACGGCGTCCACACTGCGCGGCACCGCGATCCCTCCGTCCGTTCTGAGCACCGCACCGAACACAGTGTCCTCCGGACGATCCCCGTTTCGAAGCAGCTGCTCCACCACCGTGTGTTCGGTGACGCGGAGCCGCCCCGCAACTCGAGCCTCAGTCACGCGCGCAGCGAGGAAGGCGTGCAGCGCGGCACCGGTTCGGTCCCCGCCAGAGTGCACGATCCTGGCCCGGCCGTGCGCGCCTTCAAGGCCCAGAGCGATACCGCCATCTGCGCTGCGGTCGGCCGGGAAACCATGCTCGATGAGCGCACGGACACTCTCCGCACCCCTCACCGTGAGTTCCGCAACAGCTTCCGGATCGCTCAGCCCGGCCCCCGCGGTGAGCGTGTCCGCAGCGTGTGCTGCAGGATCGTCGCCCGCACCGACCGCCGCGGCCACGCCACCCTGCGCCAAAGCTGTGTTTCCGCCGCCGAGCGCGTCAACGCTCGGGCTGAGTTGCCCGACTGTGACGAGCTCAACCTCGGCACCAGAAGCAACGGCTTCCAACGCGCAGGTGAGTCCCGCAACGCCCGCGCCGACGACGAGGATCATGGCCGGGCCGCGAGCATCCGTTCGAGCGCCACACGTGAGTCGACCGCGACCGATTCGGGCACCCGAATCTGGTTCGGGGTCTCGCCGGCGACGAGCGATTCGAGCGTCCACGCGAGGTATGCCGGATGGATCCGGTACATCGTGGAGCACGGGCACACCACGGGGTCGAGACAGAAGATCGTCAGGTCAGGACGCTGCTGCTGCAGGCGGTTCACCAGATTGATCTCCGTGCCGACCGCAATGACGCTGCCGGGAGCTGCCGCCTCGATCTCCTTTCGGATGTACTCCGTGGATCCGGCACCGTCTGCCGCGTCCACCACCGCTGCGGGGCATTCCGGGTGCACAATCACTCGGACACCCGGGTAATCGACCCGGGCCTGCTCAATCTGAGCCACCGTGAAGCGTTTGTGGACCGAGCAGAAGCCGTTCCAGAGGATCACACGCGCATCCTGCAACTGCTCGGCCGTGTTGCCGCCAAGCGCGAGATGCGGGCGCCACAGCGGCATCTCCGCTTCGGTAATCCCCATCGCCTTCGCTGTGTTTCGGCCCAGGTGTTGGTCCGGGAAGAACACGACGCGCTGCCCGCGAGCAAATGCCCATTCAAGCACCGTGCGTGCGTTCGAGGAGGTGCAGACAATTCCGCCGTTGCGCCCACAAAACGCCTTGATGTCGGCGGAAGAGTTCATGTAGGTGACCGGAATCACCGGCTGCGGCTCCCCCTCGGCGACGGGCCCGAGGGCGGCGGTAAGCTCCTGCCAGCACGCCTCGACCTGCGTAATCGTCGCCATGTCGGCCATGGAGCAGCCCGCTGCAAGATTCGGCAGGATCACTGCCTGATCGGGGCCTGACAGGATATCCGCGGTTTCCGCCATAAAGTGCACGCCGCAGAACACAAACGCCTCAGCTTCCGGGTGCTGCTTCGCGGCCTGCGCCAACATGAATGAGTCACCCACAAAATCGGCGTGCTGCACAACCTCGTCGCGCTGGTAGAAGTGACCGAGAATGCGGACGCGGTCACCGAGCGTGGCCTTCGCCGCCACGATCCGCTCAGTGAGTTCCGCGTCGCTCGCATCCGTGTAGCTCGCGGGGAGCGGCCCCTGCCGCGGGGCATCTCCAGGGATGCCGTCGCCGGATGATGCGCCGGGCCCGTAGCCCGGGGCCCGGTCGATCGTCCATGGATCGTCGGCAAGCTCGGTGTCGCAGCTCGAGATCCCGGTTGCACGGAGAATGATGGGTCGCCGGTGCGTGGGCGCGGCGCGCTCGGAAAGTTCTGTCTCCCCCACAGCCAGGGTTGCGGCCTCGCGTTCGGCCGCGCCGCGGATGAGTTCGTGCACGCTTGTCATTCTCTGCTCCTCGCTGAGGTGGATCCTGAGGTGATCGGCTGATTGGCTGCTCCGGGCGGCTCGGCGAATCGGTAGAGCCGCGCCGGGCGGTGCCGCGCTCCGCTCTCGAGTTCGCCGGTGTCGACGAGGCTGCCTTGAGCAAGCGCCTGGCGTCGAAAGTTTGCGGGGTCCACCGGCTGGCCGAGCACTGCCTCGGTCACCGTGCGTAACCGACCGAGCGTGAAGACCGGGCCAAGGAAGCGGTGTGCAACGGAGGCATACTCGGTCTTCGCGCGAAGCCGGCCGAGTGCGTGGTCAATAATTTCCCGGTGGTCGAAGGCCAGCTCGGGGAGCCGATCAGCCGAAAACCAGGCGACATTCGCCACTGAGACGCTCCCTGCGGGAGTACCGGCCGCCGCATCCTCACCGGTGAGCCCGGATGCGGGTATCGGGTCGTCCCAGCGGCGCGGGCCGGACGGCACCTGGACTGGAGACACGCCATGCGCCCCGCGCACTGACACTTCTGGTTCTAACTCGTGTTCCCCGTACAGCGCCCAGTAGGCGATTGTCACCAGGCGTTGCGCCTCGGCCGAGCGCTCGACCCCGCCAAAGGAGTAGAGCTGCTCAAGATAGCCCGGGGTCCGCTGCGTTGCCGCATGGAGGCTCCGCAGCGCCGTGTCCGCGAGGGTCTCGTCCCATTGGGTCGGGCCGCCGGGGAGGGCCCACTGCCCCAAGAACGGTGCCCGGGTGCGGCGCACCAGCGGTATCCAGATCGTGGTGTCACCAGCACCAGCGCCGGGATCACCAAGCTCAGCATCTGCTGGCGGCTGGAGCGCGAAGGCGACAACGGAGACGGCGACGGCGGGCGGCAGATACTGCCGCTCGCTTGCACTGGCCCCCGTATATCGCACAGTTTGCCCCTCGCATCGAGTTATGGTCAAGATGACTATAACTCACGATGCGGGCGTTTCCAACTCCACACAATCCCAGACGGCTTCCGATCCTCCGTCATTTCACGGAAGCGCAGACGCACCCTCCTATGGTGCGATCAATGCGCATCATATTCAAACCATCCCTCCTCTCGAGGGCCTGTTTCAGTGAAGGACCCACATGGATCTCACAACCACTCTCCCCCGGCGCGTCGTAGTCACCGGGGCCATGTCGGGAATAGGTCGCGCCGTTGCCGAGGGTGTACTCGCAGCGGGCGGCCGAGTTCTGAGCCTCGACCTCGACATCACAGAATGGTCGCACCCGCGAATGGTTGCTCGCCGTGTCGACGTCTCCACGGAGTCGGATGTCGACGCCGCATTTGCAGACGCCCCCGAGACACTTCTCGGGCCGCCGGACGCAGTGATCCATTGCGCAGGCATCTATCGTTGGGCCCCGCTCGGGGATACAACGGTCGCCGAATGGGATCGGGTCCTCCGGGTCAACGCAACGGGAGCGTTCATCATTGCCAAGGCGGCAGCGGCTGCTATGCCACGTGGCGTCATTGTTCTCCTCTCGTCCGTGGCTTACGGGCGCGGAGACGAGGGCGAACCCGGCGCCGCCTATTCCGCGAGCAAAGGGGCGATCGTGAGCTTGACGCAGCAGCTCGCCGTCGAGCTGGGGGCGCGGGACATCCGTGTCAACGCCGTGGCACCGGGAATGATCGACACTCCAATGCTCACCCTCAATAACGACCCCACCGCGGTTTCGGCTCTCACTCATCGCCTGCCCGCGCGCCGTCTGGGAACAGCTCAGGACGTCGCTGCCGCGTGCTTGTTCCTCGCAAGCGGGTCAGCCGGATACATCACGGGCGCGACCCTCCCCGTAGATGGTGGCTACCTCGTCGCGTAGTCAGGGCTCCGGAGTCGGGCACGCAACGCGTCCGGCCGCCCGGTGGTGGATACCAGAGGGACTCCACCACCGGGCGGCCAGAGGGCGCGGACGCTAGGGGCCTACGACCTCGGTACGGTGTACCGACGTCGCTGCCCTCAAATCGCCCTCGTCAGCGACCTCGTCGTCCTCGTCGTCCTCATCATCCTCGTCCATCCAGGCCTCAGGCTTGGCCCAGAGCCCGCTCACGAACGGCATCAGACCGCGGGGCATCGTGAGTACCACCACGAGCAACACGATCCCGAGTGCTGCGAGTCGAACCTCCGGTAGGTCTTGGAGCTGCATCTGCACGAAGGACAAGAGCAGAGTGCCGATGATCGGTCCCACAACGGTTCCCAGTCCCCCGACGACGAGCATGGTAACTACGAGCGTCATGGGGCTCAGCCCCATGAGAGTCGGTGAGGCAACAGTGAACACGTTGGCATAGAGCGCCCCAGCGACCCCAGCAAGAAAACCGGAGATCGCGAATACAAGCATCTGGTACGTTTTCTGCCCGATCCCACGCGCGGAGGCAAGCGCTGGATTGTCGCGCATCGCAATCATTCCGTTTCCCAGCGGGGATCGGACGAGCACCAGCACGATCAGTGTGGTCACGACCGCGACCGCACACGCGACCCAGTAGTTTAAGCGCAGTGCCCCGTCGCCCGTGAACCCGAAGCCTTGGAAACCGGACAGGCCATAGCTGCCCCCGGTAACCCCTGACTGATCCGCAACGATCAGAAGCCGGACCACCTCTGCGAACCCGAATGTCAGTAAGGAGACATAGATGCCGCGGAGCCGCAGTACCGGGATGGAGAGCAGCAGTGCAATTCCCCCGGATACGCAGCCGGCGATCACGAGCGATGCCCACGCGGGCACCGGTAAATAGATCGTGATCAGGGCTGCCGAGTAGGCTCCCAAGGCATAGAACCCCAATTGGCCAAAATTCCAGACTCCGCCGTAGCCCAGCACCAGGTTCCAGCTCTGCGCCAGCGTCAGCGTGATCATCGCGAGGGTGGCCGCGCTCACCCAGCTTCGGTCGGGCGCAATGAGTGGGAACAATGCCCCCACAAGGAGCGCAACGACAACCAGGAGCGGTCGCGGGCGCGGCCAACCCATCGTGCGTGCGTCCCAGCGGGGAATGCCCATCGCCGTTCGGCTGTGAACTCGCGTGCTGTCGGTCATAGCCTCGCCTCCTGCGGCTTTCCTGCAATTCCGTAGGGGCGCACAATCAACACCACTACGATCAGTGCGTAGAGCACCGGCATCGCGTAGGTCGAGCTCCAGAAGATGGAGACTGCGGCCTGCACGAAACCGATAATGTACGCGGCGATAATCGTGCCTCGGGTGCTCCCGAGACCCGCGAAGATCGCTACGATGAGTGCCTGCAGCATGGGGAGTTCTCCCATGGTTGGTGACACAAAGTACACCGGTGCGAGTAGCACACCAGCCAGCCCAGCGAGCCCCGCTGCGAGCCCCATGGTCAGCACGTATGCGCGTCGTGCGGGGATACCCATCAGACGCGCCGCGTCCAAGTTCTGGGCAACCGCAACGATCGCTAGGCCGTAGCGAGATCGACTCAAGAAGAGCCCGAGCGCCACCAGAGTTCCGATAGCGATGCCCGCGGTCAGAATTTGATGCCAGGTGATCGAGACGCCAGCTGCAAGTTCCAACCGCCCGGGGAGCAGGGCTGGGAAGTCCTTTTGTCGCGGCCCGTAGAGGAGTTGCACCCCGCTCTGCACAATCGAGGCGATCGCAAACGTCGAGATAAACGCGGTCATTTCAAAGTCCACGCCTGCACGCCCCACGAGCCGACTAATGCCGACCCCATAGCTCAGCATCCCGAGCACAAAGGTCACGAGCACGGCAAACACCATGGCGATCCACGGGGACACCCCAGTGCCGTTGACCAGCGCCCACGCGGCCACGCCGCCCACCATCACCATCACACCCTGCGCCATGTTCAGCACACGGAGCGTGCCGTAGACGAGACTCATCCCGATCGTAATCAAGGCGAGCATTGATCCCTGTACCAGGGCGCTCACCAGGGTTTGGAGGAGAAGATTCATTCTGCCACCCCCAAATACGTCTCGCGGATCGCGCGCTCGTCGAGCAGGTCGCTCCCGCTCCCCGAACGCACGATGACACCGTTTTCAATGAGGTGAATATCGTGCGCAAGGCTCTGTGCTCGATGGATGTTCTCCTCTACCAACAGCACGGTCATTCCGCTCTTAACGATGCGCTGGATCTGGTGGTACACCTCATCCACGATGACCGGTGCGAGCCCCAGGCTCGGTTCGTCAATCATGATGAGTCGCGCATCGCCCATGAGCCCACGACCGATCGCGAGCATCCGTCGCTCACCGCCAGAAAGGGTCCGCGCGCGCTGAGTACGACGCTCATGTAGCCGCGGAAAGATTTCGTACACTTCATCAATACGCTCGCGCGCGCGCTTCGCCGCGCTGCGGGTGAACGCACCAAGAATAAGGTTTTCCTCGACGGTCATATCGGGGAACACGAGATCACCCTGGGGCATGTGGATCAGGCCGTGCTCCACGATTTTTTCCGCCTTCACGCGCGTGATGTCGGTGCCATCAAACGCGATCGTTCCGGACCGAACCTTCAGCAACCCGCTGATAGCCCGCAAAAGCGTAGTCTTGCCATGGCCGTTCGGACCAACGAGTGCGGCACATTCCCCTCGCCCAACTGTGAGACTGATTCCCTGCACGATCACCGTTGAGCCGTATCCTGCGACCACATCAGTGAGTTCTAGCATTATGCTTGCTCCTTTCGTGCGATGCGGTGAGCCGCCGTCGTTGTGGCTTCCTCCGCGGAAGAACCGAGGTACACCCTGACCACTTCAGGGTCACTCATAACTTCACCGGGTTCGCCCTGGCGGAGCGTGCGGCCCTGGTCCATGATGAGCACTCGATCAGCCAGAGCCATCAGCGCCCGCATTACGTGTTCAATCAGCACAATTGTGATGCCCGAGCTATTGATTCGTTCCAACAGCCGCAACAATGCTTCGATTTCCTCATCGGTGAGGCCGCCAAACGGTTCATCCAGGAACAGCATCGTCGGAGAACTCGCAAGAGCCGAGGCGATCATGAGCCGTTTCTTGTCGTAGACAGGCAGTGGCCCCGAGATCTCCGCGGCGCGATCGCTCAGGCCCACAAATTCGAGCGCTGCCTCCGCGCGGTCCCAGACTTCGGGATCCCGGCTCAGGCTTTTCCACCAGGGCTTCCCCGATCCAAAGTGTGCGCCGACGATCGCGTTCCCCATCACCGTCTCGCTATCGAACACTGAGGGTTTCTGAAAGGTCCGAGTGATCCCGAGGTGACAGATCTCGTGAATCGAGGATCGCGCTATCGGTGTGCCCTCGAACAGGACTTCGCCGCTCGTGGCCCGGACCATACCGGTAATCACATCGAACAGAGTAGTTTTTCCTGCGCCGTTGGGCCCGGCGATCCCGAAGATCTCACCGCGTCGCACTTCAAAACTCACCCGATCAACCGCTGTCAAACCGCCGTATCGCTTGGTCGCTGCGCGGACCTCAAGCTGCACGTCACTCATGCGCGTACTCACAGCCACTTCGGCAGAACAAAACTGCCCTTGCCATAGGGGGCCGGGGAGAACAAAACCTGTTCGCCGTCTTGGATCTGGTACGTGAGGTGCGGCATGCCGAGACTCGGATCATCGGTGGCGTCCGGATAAGGAATTGCGGTACGGTCCTCAACGCCGAAGCGATAGGTCCCGACCACGCCACGGAACGTGAGCGCGGAGACGGCCTGCGAAACAGCGTCAAAATCGTAGGGGTCTCCGGCTCGCGAGGCTGCCTGGGCCCACAGTCGCACGATGTCGTATTGCGCACCAGACTGGCTCAGTCCGGCTTCAGTCCCATAGGTTTGCAAATATCGCTCACGGAATGCGAGCCCCATCTCATCAGGCAAGGTCCCGATCGTTGTCGACCAGACCACGCCGTTTGCGGCATCTCCCGCAAGATCGATGTACTCAGGCACGCTCGGACCGTACTGCTGATATAGCAACGAGGGGGTGGGAGCTGTCGCAAACTGCTTCGCGAAGCTCGCAAGGTCACCCGCGAGATAGTCGGTTACAAAGATGAGTCCGGGTGGGTTGTTGCGGATCTTGGAAAGCTGAGGCCCCCAATCAGCGTTGGGAACCGACACCTCCTCGTACATCGTGATATCCCAACCCATGTCGCGCAGCCCCTGCTGCATCACCGTGGCGATCGAAATCGAGTACGAATCGTTGCTCGAGATCACGGCAGCGCTCTGTGCGGAAGGCACCCAGATACCCTTGTCAATCCATTCCTGCATGAGCTGCAGGAAACCACTTGCGTACCACGGCTCCGTTGGGCAACACTGGAAAATATTCGTCATTCCATGCTTCACGACATAGTCTGTGTTCTCCTGCAACGTATTCGTGTGGAAGAGCGGAACACCTGCCTGCGCATACGTGTTGAATTCCACCGATGTGGCTGTGGTGTAGCCACCCGATGCCGCGGCAATCTTTTCCCGGGAGACCAGTCTCTCTGCCACTTGAATGAAGTTTTCAGGGGCTTGATCCGCGATGTCTCCGACCACGAGTTCGACAGGACGACCCAGCACCCCACCAGCGGCATTGATGTCTTCCACTGCGAGTTCAGCTCCACGAACCATCTCCTGTCCGTCGCCCGAGTAGGGGCCGGTCACGGGGGCTACGATGCCAAACTTGATGGTTTCGCCTCCCCCAGCGGCGGCAGCGGTTCCCGCGCGTCGAGGGGACATGAAAAAGCCGCCGGCTCCGCCTGCGAGGAGACCAGCTGCTCCCGCGATCCCGATTCCCCGGACGAGATCGCGCCGGGTCACACGCTTCCGCTGAGGCGTGGGGTTCGGTGTTGCCTCACTCATATACACTCCTTCGTGCAGGTTTGCCGGCGCCAACGAGATGGTGCTGGGCCGCAGTGCTGTCAAACACTCACGCTAAGGGAGCCCAGAACACGGGTCATGCGTCATTTGACGGATTCACGGCACCAGGGTCGAGCCATCCAGGCAGCGTGAACGCAGCGATGTCACCAAACGGCGCGGGATCGAGCAGTGTGTGTTCCCCCGATTGGATCTGATACACGAGGTGGGCTTGACTCAGCGCCGCGTCCGGAGTGGTGTCCGGGTACAATTTGGGGGCCTGCCCCGTCTCGCCGAAGTAATACACACCGTTGACCCCGCGGTACGGCCAGCGTCGCAAATAGCGCACCACATCAGACGTGTTTCGGGCGTCAACTGACGACCACGCGGCCGCCAGCATCCGTACTTGGTCATACACGGCTCCCGCGATCGACCACCCCGGATCCTGCCGGAATTTGGCGCGATATTGGGCGCGAAACCGTCCGCCGAGTTCGTCATCGTAGGTACCGGTGGTCGTGGACCAAATCACACCGTCGGCACGCTCGCCGAGCTCGCGCACGAAGCCCGGATTCGATGGCGAGTAGATCCCGTACACGAGCGCGGGTACCTCGCGGCGAAGAAAAGCCTCGTGGAACGCGACAAGCTCACTGTCAACGTAGTTCGCGATCAGAATCACGTCGGGGTCTACGGCAGCTACGGTGTCCAGGACCGCATCCCAATCGGTGTCCCCGACAGGTGTCGCAATAGACTCCGTCACGTTCCATCCCGCAGCGTTCGCCTGTTCTCTAAACAGCGGCGTCGCCACGTTCATACTCTGCGACGGCATTTCTAGCGGCACGATGACACGGCTTCGCGCGGACCAGCTCCCGGCCCGCTCAAGTTTCTCAAGGAGCCTCAGCATCCCAGCTCCGTAATAGGTTTCTGACGCACAGGTCTGAAAAATCATGCCGAATTTCCAGGGCTCCTGCTCCGCACGCCGAACGTCGGCTTCAAAGGTCGCCGTGTGCAGGAACGGCTTCCCGTATCCGGCGATCTCCTCCATAAACTGAGGATGCTCCGCGCTCACGTAGCTCGAGATAATTGCGTCAACGTCGGCTGCGAACAATCGATGTAACGCGGAACGAATATCAGGCCAATCGAACGTGCGGACGATTTCATGGATGGGCTCAATCAAACGCCCACCAATCCCGCCCTGTTGGTTGATCTCGTCCACCGCGAGCAATGCACCATTCAGCGTCTGCTCGCCGTCGGATGAGGCATGGTCAGGGACGACGATTCCCAGGCGAATAGGAAGTCTGGTCATGACATGCGTACGAATCGGGAGGTGCCCACGATCCAGCCGCCGGTGAACAGCGAGTTCGAGCTCCGCGACGCCAATGCCCCCCTCGTTGGGCACGCCCCCGGGGAGAGGCAACCGCAGCAGGCCGAGGTCAACAGCGAGCGCCGCTAGACCGCCGCGGGAGCTCTGTCCGAGCTTTTCGAGCAGGCGCTCCAGTTGGCTGGAGACCGTGCGTGCGGAGGTTCCCAGGCGCTCAGCAACGCCCCCGTTCGTGAGTCCAAGCGCAACAAGAGTCAGCACGTCCAGCTCTCGGACCGTGATCCCGCGGGGCATTTCCACGCGCTCGATGCGCGCGCTGACTCGATCCGCCGCCGCGCTGAATGGGCCGTGAGCGCCCTCCCGTGCGAGCTGCACGTCTAACCAGTGCTCACCATCGCGCCATAGGAACCTCAGTGACGGCCGACCAATCAACAGGAATGCCTTCGCATAGGCCCAAATCTCCTGCGGAACCTGCTGCGGCAAGACTTCTTCTGGGGTATCCGCCGTAATTGTGCGTTCAAGCGCCTGATCCGCCATGTGCGTTCTCCTGGTTTTCCGCAACCCCTCACTGACCTGCACCGTCAGGTGGCGAGGAATCCTCCGTCAGCGGCCAATGCGACACCCGTCACGTATGAGGAGGACCGGCTGATGAGATAGTAGCAAGTCTCCGCGATCTCATCCGGTGTTCCGGCGCGCCCCAGGGGCAACCGTTGTGTGAGGTCTCCGATGGGAACGTCGGTCCCCACAACAAGCCCCACATTCAGCAGGTTCACCCGCACCCCGAATGGACCCCACTCGACAGCAAGCTGTCGAGTCATCCCGGCGAGCCCCGCCGCGGCCGCGCCCGGAGAGACCCGCGGTAGTCCTGCGATCCCGCGACTCGCTGACGCATCTCCGAGGAACACGACCGCGCCATCGTCAACCGGCGCACCGCCGCGAAGACGCAGCATCTCGCGGACCCCTGCTTGCGCGAACACGAACGCAGCACCCAGCTGCCGCTGCACGTCTCGCCACCCAGCCACCGACTCCGTCACTGCCGAGACGGCATGGTCAATGTGAGTCGCGTACACAAGTGCAGCTGGAGGGCGTCGCCACTGCGACGTGAGCTGAGACAGCACGGATTCCACGCCGTCCGGATCACTGGGACTGAGCTCGTGACACTGCACCGGGAGCGCCCCGAACTCCTGCAGTGGAGTTGCTCCAATGAATGCAACGCGCCAGCCCTTCTCGATCGCGAGGCGCGCGAGAGCGACAAGTACCGGGCTGGCATACCCTGACAGCACGAGACCAGGACTGTCTTCACACTCACTCACGCGAACGTCACCCCTCCGCTCACGGAGACCTTTTGACCTGACACGTATGCACTATCCCGCCCTGCCAACCAGGAAATCGTCGCGGCCACGTCATCGGGTGTCCCGTGGCGACCGAGCGGTACCTCTGCACGAAGCTCGGCGTACCGTTCTGCCGTGGTAATTCCTCGCTCACGTGCTTGAAATTGGACCTCGTCAGCGTGCATTGGCGTCAGAATATACCCGGGGGCGACAGTGTTGCTGGTGATCCCGACAGCCCCGAGCTCAAGCGCGAGCACGCGCGTCAGCGTATGGATGGCACCCTTGCTCACGCAGTAGGGCGCCCCGCCAGCCACAGGCTCGTCACCAAACAATGAGCCAAGATTGATGACCCGACCGCTCGGGGACTGCTGTAATAGCGGCGCGCACTCCTGAATCAGCGCGATGACGGCCACCACGTTTACCTCGAGCGTGTGGCGAAGGTCGGCGATATTCAGTTGGGCAACTGTGGCTGATTCGCCCCCAGTTGCGGCATTGTTCACGAGGACGTCCAAGCGTCCAAATGAAGCCATCACGCATTCCCGAAGCTGAGCCCGGATCGCGGAATCTGCCGTACTCCCCACTACTGCGATAGCGCGCCCCTCGGCAATTTCTGCGGCAAAGAGCCCCTCCAAGCTTGCAGACAGGTCACACAGCGCCACCTTGAACCCGTCCTCGAGGAGCCGCCTGGCACACGCAAGACCGATACCGGATGCGGCGCCTGTGATCACGGCAACGGGCGCGGAAATGGAGGATCGGGACGGGGCGACGGCTGGCATGGACGGAGATCCTCCTCAGTGGGTGGGTACTGGTCCCTACTTTCGCGCGCAGCCACCCGCTGGGACATCGGTCAAATGACGTATGCGAGATCACGCCACACATCCCGCGCGTACGTCGAATGACGCATGCATCGGGTCTGACCGCCGCCGCACAATGGGGACTGCCCCGGGCAAACTGGCCCGGGAACTGCGATGAGTGAGGAATCAACGATGAACACGCTCCAGTGGACGCTCAGTATCGACGCAGGCGGCACATTTACCGATGCGATCGCGCGCCGCGCAGACGGGGAGATCAGGGAAGCCAAAGTGGCATCCACTCCGGACGATCCCTCGCAGGGTCTCCGCAACGCGGCAGCCGCGCTCGAAGCGCTGGGAGTCCCCCTCTCGGAAACCGCTTTGTTGTGCCACGGCACCACGGTCGCAACGAATGCCACCCTGACCGGAAATCTCGGCAGGGCCGCCCTCGTAACAACCGCAGGGTTTCGCGATGTCCTCGGCTATCGACAGCAGAACCGCCCAGATGTCTACAGTTTGAATCCGACGCCCCCCGCTGAGTTGGTCCCGCGGGCGCTCAGATTTGAGGTTCCAGAGCGACTTGATTCCGCCGGCAACGTCCTCCTGCCCGTCGATGCGACGGCCCTTGAGCGCGTGATCGCGCAGCTGCGCGCTGCCGATCCCGAATCGATCGCGGTCTCGTTCCTGTTCAGCTACCTCAACGATGCGCACGAGCAACAGGTCGGTACAGCGCTGCGCGCGGCGTTCCCCGACCGCCCGGTGACCCTTTCTTCCGAAGTGGCACGCGAATTTCGTGAGTATCCTCGCACAGCGACCACAGCGATCAATGCGGCTCTGCGTCCTCTCGTCGAGCAATACCTCAACCGTGCCAGCACCGCTCTACACACAGCTGGAGTGGAATCCCCACTCCTCGTCATGCAGTCCAATGGCGGCAGCGTCCCTGCGGCCCGCGCGGGTGCGGAGGCTCACCGGCTCGTGCTCTCAGGACCGGCCGGAGGCGTGGCCGGTCTCGCGGCTCTTGCGGAAACACTCGATGAGCACAATCTCATTAGTTTGGACATGGGAGGAACGTCGACAGATGTGTGTCTCCTTCGCAACGGCACCATCCCTTTCACCACGATCCAGGAGGTGCAAGACCACACCTTGCTCGCTCCGACAGTCGATATTCATACGATCGGTGCGGGTGGGGGCAGCATTGCGTGGCTCGATGCCAGCGGGAGCCTGAAAGTCGGACCCGCGTCCGCGAAGGCGGTTCCTGGACCTGCATGTTACGGACGAGGCGGGGTTGAGCCCACCATCAGCGACGCCCACGTGGTGCTCGGAACGCTCGGCGCGGGCGAACTCGCTGGTGGGTTGGTCATCGATCGTGATCTTGCGGTGGCCGCGGTCGAGCGTGTCGCCACCCCTCTCGGTCTGACTGCGGAAGAAGGAGCTGAGGCGATCCTCGCGATCGGGCTCGCTCACATGATCCGTGCGGTCCGAAAGGTGAGCGTCGAACGCGGGCTCGACACCCGAGAGTTTTCGCTCGTACCGTTTGGCGGAGCAGGGCCGCTCCACGCAGGCATGATGCTGCAACACCTGTCACTCAAGAGCGTCATCGTTCCTCTTCGGCCCGGATTGTTCGCAGCAGACGGCCTTCTGGTCGCGGGCCTCCGCCTCGACCGCTCTCAGACCGTGCTTCGCGACGCAAACGTGGCGGGTGCACCAGAGCTGCGCACGTGGTTCGACGAGGCCGCGGCCGAAGCACTCGTGCAGTTCTCGGAGGACGGTATCGACTCGGACGCTGTCATCACGACAGCCAGCGCCGATTGCCGGTACCGGGGTCAGGGTTTCGAACTCAATATTGCGTTGCCAGATTGGGAACAGGCCACCATTGCGAGCATCCCCGAGCGATTCCATGCGGCACACGAGGAGCGGTACGGACACGCAAACACTGCGGAGCCGGTGGAGATCGTGACCGTTCGCCTGTCCTCAACTGGCACCGTCAACCGTACTCGAGATCGGGCCATTCCGGTACGCAGCGCGGAACTCCCCTCCGCAGCAGTCGTCACGTCTCGGAGCGTCCTTCTCCCCGGTTTTGGGGCGACAAACACGCCCATCATCGATCGCGCTCAACTCCTCCCCGGCACTGAGTTCATGGGCCCCGCGATCGTTCAGCAGATGGACGCAACCACAATCATTCTTCCCGGCCAGCACTGCCGCGTGGCCAGCACTCTCGACATCGTCGTCACAGCCCCCGGAACGAAGGAATCACGATGATTACACCACCACTCGATGCGGTCACGTTTGAGGTCGCCTCAGCAGCGCTGCAGTCCGCAGCAGAAGAAATGGGCAGCGTACTCAAACGCTCGAGCTACAGTCCGATCATTCGCGACATGGACGACTTCTCATGCGCGCTCTTCTCCGCGACCGGCGAGCTTGTTGCCCAGGCAGACTACATTCCCGCGCAGCTGGGGGCGATGTCGCTCGTAGTGAAGTCCATCCGTTCGCGGTGGGAGGGCAGAATCCAAGAGGATGACGCCTACATCTGCAACCACCCCTATATGGGCGCGATGCACTTGCCCGATGTGAACATTGTGATCCCGATCTTTTCTGAAGGAGAACTCATCGCTTGGGCAGGAACAGCCGCACACCACATCGATGTGGGCGGGGTGAACCCCGGCAGCGAAGGCCCAGAGCTCACAGAACTGTACGGTGAGGGGGTCGTCCTACCTCCGATCCGATTGTCGATCGCCGGCTCCGAGAACGAGGACCTGGTCGCACTCCTCACCGAGAATTTCCGCGACCCCCTCTCCACGCTCAGCGATTTGCGAGCTCAACGCGCCTCGTGCAGGCTCGGGGAGGAACGCGTTCATGAACTTGTCCGCCTGTACGGCCGAGCTGAACTCCTCGCGGTGATGGACCGAATGCTCGACACCGTCGAGACAACGGTCTCGCGACTCCTCGCGCAGCTCCCTGACGGCGTGGGAGAGGCGGAGGGAGCGCTCGACGATGACGGGCTCGGCGGACCCCCTACCCGCATCCATGCACGAATCGAAAAGCACGGAGACCGGCTCAGTATCGACCTCTCCGGTTCCGATCCGCAGACCGCCGGCGCAATGAACATTCCGTGGGCGAGCGCACGTGCCGGACTCGTGTACGCGGTCCGATGCGTCGTGGCCCCCGGGCTCAACTCCAACGACGGCCTACTCCGCGCGCTCGACATCGTTGCCCCCGAGGGAACTGTTGTCAACCCACGCCCTCCCGCCGCTGTCTCCATCCGGCATAATTCATGTCAGCGGCTTGCAGATACCCTCATTCGCGCAATGCAGGAGATCTGGCCGGATCGCGCCGTAGCCTCCAGCACGGTCACCTTCTTCTGCTTCAACGTTGGATCCACCCACCCCAGGACGGGTCGGCCCTCGGTCATGGCCGATGTGGTGGGTGGGGGAACCGGAGCGACGCCATTCAGCGACGGTATCGACGGCGTCGACACCTACATGTCGAATGTGGGCGTGATGCCCACAGAAGTTGTGGAAACGAACTATCGCATTCGCGTCAAGCGAACCGAATTCCGACCCGGCTCACAAGGCGTGGGCGAGTATCACGGGGGCTTGGGCCTGATTCGTGAATACGAGATCCTGGGTCACCCCCAGCACGCGACGTTCTACGCGGAGCAGACTGACTCTCGGTTCGCGCCAGAGGGGGCCAACGGAGGTGGTCGCGCACTCCCCACACAGATCACGGTGTTTGGTCCTCACGGGGAAATCGTGGATCGTCCTATGAAGACTTCCCGCGTACTCCCGGTGGGATCCGTGGTGCGCGTCGAGACATCTGGTGGCGGCGGATACGGCGACCCGGAGCGTCGGAGCACCGCGCTTTGTGAACGAGACCTGCGCGACGATCGTCTTGGCAGCTCCGCGGCCGGGGCCATCCGATGACCGAGTGGCCCGGGGGGCACCGATACGCAGCAACACTGAGCTTCGACTTCGACGCGGAAGAAGTGTGGATCGGCGAGAACCCCGCACACGCGTCCGCGCCTGGAATCCTCTCTCAGGGAGCCTATGGTCCCCGCGTCGGCGTGCCTCTCATCTTGAATCTCCTCGAGCGTACCGGGATTCGCGGGACATTCTATGTGTCTGGGAAAGATGCGATTAGACACCCTGATTCGGTTCGCAACATCATCGCTGCCGGACACGAGGTCGCCCATCACGGACACTCCCATACGTCTCCCACCGCGCTGCGTCGCACCGAGGAGGAGCTCGAACTGTCCCTGGGGCTCGAAACGCTCCGGTCCCTCGGCGCTGAGGTCGTGGGTTACCGCTCTCCGTCTTGGGAATTTACTGAACACACTCTCGACCTGCTGGTCGCCGCGGGGTTCGAGTACAGCTCAAATCTCCTGGACCATATTCTCCCCTACCGACATGCATCCCATGATCTGGTTGAGGTGCCCGTCTCGTGGCTCCTCGACGACGCACCCCACTTCTGGTTTGCAAACGACACTTGGGAAAAGACCATCCGATCCACCCGCGAAGTGCTTGAGGTCTGGCTCCCGGAAATCGACGGGATCGCCGCACTTGGTGGACACGTGATGCTGACAGCGCACCCGATGATTTCGGGCCGTCCTTCACGCCTCGCAATGCTAGAGACGGTCATCGGCCATCTCGCGGACACGGGGGCATGGATCGCGACAACTCGGGAGGTCGCTGACTACGAGCGTGAGAACGGCCCACTCAGCCTCACCATTGGAGACAATCGATGATCAATGAGCCCGCAGCGTCCGCAGCAATCTCACCGCACTATCCACGGATTCGTGTGAGCGGGACGTCCCAGGAACGTTCTCGGCGGTACGGAAGCGCCGCGGCTCCCATGATTCGAATCATTCGCGCGGGTTACGAGCGCGCGTTTGCGGCACAAGGGATCTCCTGGGCATCCGCAGTTGCGACGGCCCGATCGTACCTTCCCGCGCTCACACATCACCTGCCGCACCTCCTCGAAGAAATCCGCGGAATCGCGACCGGATGTGGCCTCACCTTCGATGAAATCCTCACTATCAACTGCCGGACTGAGATCCTCAACGGGGCGACGGCCGCCCGGGGGCGCACCGTCCACTCCGGTGAATGCACTTCCTTTGCGCTCGAAGGTGATCGAACAGCTGTAAGAACCCCCGTGATCGGTCAGAACTGGGACTGGCTGGAGTGTCTCCAATCCGGCATCATTGTGCTGGAAGTCGAACGCGCAGACGGCCAGAACTACGTCACGCTCGTGGAGGCGGGGCTCCTCGCGAAAATAACGCTCACCGCTTCCGGACTCGCCATCGGAGTCAACACGCTGGTGTGCTCGCTAGACGGTGAAGCGCGCGGAATTCCCTTCCACTTCCTACTCCGTGCGCTCGCGGATGCGGACCACGTCTCCGGGGCACTGGAAATCTTGGCAAAGCTGCCCCGTGCGTCCTCCGGCAACTATCTCTTCGCGAGCGCGGACGGCTCTGTCCTCAATGTGGAGACTTCGCCGGGCGACGCACGTGGCCTAACACCGCAGCCCAGCCACAATGGGGCCGTAGTACATACGAATCACTTCCTCGCTCCGATCGCTGGCGGCCACGATCTCGCCCCCGCCGCTATGCCAGACAGTTTCGTTCGGCTCGGACGCATCACCCGCTCGATACAACGGCCCTCGGCACCGTTGGAGCAGGGAGACCTCAAGATCGCGCTCGCCGATCATACGGGGTATCCCAACTCGATCTGCTGCCACCCGGATCCAACCGCACCGCCCGAGAGTCGGTGGAAGACACTCGCCACCGTGCTTTTGCAGCCGATCGAGCGAGCCCTCACCTACGCAGGAGGCCCAGCCTGCGAGCAGCTATGGGAGTCACTCGACTATTCAGATTTCCTGAAGCAAAAGTGAGGATTTTCCATTCTCCGAGTCACAACTCTTGTGTCCATTTTTAGCCTGTATTCCCCTCTTCGGGGAACATGAACATGACAAGAAAAGACACAGGAAGATCACGATTCCGCAACATGGGGGTCAGAGTGAGATATGCTCAGTCGCAAGACCAGTAATGCCGAACGTTGGGATTCACCAGCAAGTTTTGTCCGTCGCAAACACGCGGCACAGCTACCAGTCTCCACGTCGGCGCCGTCGCCGTGGCACCCCGGCCGCTTTTCGCGGCCAGCAACACAAAGGAAATACAGTATGGCCACCGGCACCGTAAAATGGTTCAACTCCGAAAAGGGCTTCGGCTTCATCACCCCTGACGACGGGGCTTCCGACGTCTTCGCACACTTCAGCGCGATCCAGGGCAACGGCCGTCGCGACCTCTTCGAAGAGCAGCGCGTCGAGTTCGACATCGAGCAGGGCCCCAAGGGCCTGCAGGCGAGCAACATCCGCGCTATCTAAGTTCCTCACGTCGATGACTGGAGCCTTTGCGCTCTGAGCATCTACAGTTTTTGAACTGCGCGGTGAGTACTCACCACTCGGGGGAGGTCAGCCAATCGGCTGGCCTCCCCCGATGCTTTGCGCGACTCTTTTGTAGAGGTACGACACCCCGTTCGACACTCGCAGGCCCGGGCCGTTACAGTTCGGAGCAGCCGGTCCACTCCGTGGTGGACGCCTCGCCCCACCACATCGGGCGCGGGGAGGCACGCTCACCCTGAGAGGGCCGCATGTCATCGTCGACGTATCCGCATCTGCTTGCTCCACTCGAGGTGGGGAGCCACACGCTCCCCAACCGCGTGATCATGGGGTCCATGCACCTCGGCCTCGAAGAGGTACCCGGCGGTTTCCCGCGTCTGGCTGCGTTCTACCGCGAGCGCGCCCGCGGCGGTGCTGCCCTGATCGTGACCGGCGGGATCGCCCCGAACGAGGAAGGGCGCTTGACGCAGGGCTCGGCGTTGCTTCGCAGCCTCGACGAGGTTGCTGAGCACCGACTCCTCACGAGCGCGGTGCACGAGGAGGGCGGCCGGATCGCCCTCCAGATCCTGCACGCCGGGCGATACGCCGCGCATCCCGAACTCGTCGCCCCCAGCGCGATCCAGGCGCCCATCAACCGATTCACTCCGCGAGAGCTCAGCGAAGGCGACATCGAACGCACGATCGACGACTACGTGCGCACCGCACAGCTCGCCCGGGAAGCCGGCTACGACGGCGTCGAGATCATGGGCTCCGAGGGGTACCTGATCAACGAGTTCACCGCACCCCACACAAACCACCGCACGGACAAGTGGGGCGGATCATTCGCCGGTCGCTCCTGCTTCCCCGTGGAGATCGTGCGCCGCGTCCGTGAGGCCCTCGGCCCCGATTTCATCGTCATCACGCGCATCTCCATGCTTGATCTCGTGCCGAACGGATCCACTCCGGAAGAAGTCGTGCAGCTCGCTCAGCTTGTCGAAGCGGCGGGGGCAAGCATGATCAACACCGGGATCGGCTGGCACGAGGCACGCATTCCCACGATCGCGAGTTCCGTGCCGCGGGGTGCCTTCGCGTGGGTGACCAAGCGACTCATGGGTCAGGTCTCCGTGCCCCTCATCACGACGAACCGGATCAATACGCCCGAAGCCGCCGAGCAGGTGCTCGCCGACGGCGCGGCCGATCTTGTCTCGCTCGCGCGCCCCTTCCTCGCAGACCCGGACTTCGTACGGAAAGCCGCAGCGGGAACACCAGAGCGCATCAACACCTGCATCGGCTGCAACCAGGCGTGCCTCGACCACACCTTTGCCGGAAAACTTGCCTCCTGTCTCGTGAACCCGCGTGCCGGACACGAGACCGAGCTCGTCATTTCCCCCACCCGACGTCGCCGCCGGATCGCGGTGATCGGGTCCGGGCCCGCCGGCCTCGCCTGTGCCACGACTGCCGCCGAACGCGGACACCAGGTGACCCTCTTTGAGCGCGACTCCCGCATCGGCGGTCAGCTCAATGTCGCGCTCCAGGTCCCCGGGAAGAGCGAGTTCACCGAGACGCTCCGCTATTTCGGGGTGCGTCTCGCCGAAACCGGCGTCACACTCGAGCTCAACACCACCGCCACCGCGACCGACCTCATCGCTGGCGGCTTCGATGAGATCATCCTTGCCACGGGGGTGCACCCCCGCCTTCCCGACTTCCCCGGCCTTGATGACCCGCGCGTCGTCACCTATCTTGACGTGCTCCGCGACCGCGTGCCTGTAGGGAAACGAGTTGCCGTGCTCGGTGCCGGAGGCATCGGCTTCGATGTTGCCGAGTTCCTCACGGAGCACGGCACGGAGGACCCCGCCGACGTACCCGGCTTCCTCTCCCACTGGGGTGTCGACCCCGACGCCACCACGCCCGGTGGGCTCGCCAACCCGGACCCCGGCGCACGGCCCTCCGCGGTCGCCTCGCCGCGCAGCGTCGTCATGCTGCAGCGCAAAGAGGGCAAACTCGGGGCCGGACTGGGGAAGACGACAGGCTGGATCCACCGCACCGAACTCGCACGACGGGGCGTGCAGATGGTGCCCGGAGTCGAGTACCGGGGCGTTGACGCGGACGGACTGCGGGTCGTCGTTGCGGGGGCAGAACAGACTATCCCTGCCGACACGATCGTGCTCTGCACGGGGCAGGACCCGGCCCGGGAACTCCACGCGGAGCTCGCCACGCTCGGTGTTACGGCCCACCTCATCGGCGGGGCCGACGTCGCGAGCGAGCTGGACGCAAAGCGCGCCATCGACCAGGGCACCCGCCTCGCCGCAAGCCTGTAGGTCGGGTCGCGCCCACCAAAAGCCACTCTCGCACCTTCGCCACGCGAACACGGTGCGAAATTGGCACCTCGGAGGGATTTGCGGGTCCAGGCCTGCGGGTGCGGGCCTGCGGGTGCGGGCTTGCGGGTGCGGGCTTGCGGGCCTGCCGGTGCAGGCCCGCAGGTGCTGGCTTGCGGGTCCAGGCCTGCGGGTGCGGGTGCGGGCTAGGCGAGGATCTCGCGGGCCTGAGCCAGCGCCGCAGTAACGGTGTCCGCGAGGCGGTGTCGCCCGGCACCGAGCTGCGCCCAGTGCCACACCGCGGCCACGAGTGCCGCAGCGTAGCCCGCGCCGATCACGTCAGCCTGAAAGCCGGCCCCGGACCCCGGTGCAGACCCCGGTGCGGACCCCGGCGCAGACCCCGGCGCAGACCCCGAAGCCGTACCTAACCCGGACCCAGCGGCGATGCGGGCGGCGACAGCCTCGGCCAGGCGGAGCTGCCGCTCGGCGCGCCCCGTGGTGAGCTCAGCTTCGACGCCCATCGTGCGGGCGTCGACAATTGCGAGCGCCAACGTCTCGGGCGGCGGCCCTGCCGCGAAGCCGTCGAGCGCCTCCGCGAGCGGGATTGCAGGTTCGGCGAGGGCAGCGAGCACGGCCGCAAGGTGCTGGTCGAACACGAACCACAGGATGTCGGACTTGCCGGAGAAGTAGTTGAAGAAGCTCGAGCGACTGACCCCAGCACGGCGCGTGATCTCGGTCACCGAGGTCGCCTCATACCCCTGTTCAAGAAACAGTTCGATCGCGGCGTCGGCGATCGTCTCATGGGAGGAGGCGCGAGGGCGCCCGCGGGTCGGAGTGCTCACCTGTTCACTCTATCCCTGCGCGCCGCGGGACCCCGGGAATAGCGTAAGCTCTTCTTTGTTGCACTCAATCTAGAAACAATTCAAGCGCGGGTGATCCGCGCGCATACTCGCCGCGCTTACTCGCCGGCCTCATTCACGGGAGTCGCCGCATCATGCCCCACACCCCCGGTGTCACACCTGACGCCTCCGAAGCTCCGGTCCCGCCGATCAACGCGAGCACGCCCCGCACACGCGCCCGCGCACTCACGCTCAGCGGCCTCGCGGCACTCGCCGGTGCCGCGGCGCTCACGCTCACGGCGTGCGCAACACCGGGCGCGGGCGAAGCCGGCACCACGGGCACGCCCCAAGACGGCGGCACGCTGGTGTACGCGACCGGCGACGCGGAGCCGACATGCCTGGACCCGCACGTCGGCGGCAACTACCCGCAGGCCCTGCTGTCCACGCAGTACCTTGAGCCGCTTGTCGGCCGCGACGCAGCGGGCAAGATCACGCCCTGGCTTGCCAGCAAGTGGACCACGAGCGAGGACGGCCTGACCTGGGACTTCACTCTGCAGGAGGGCGTCACCTTTACCGACGGCACGCCGCTCGACGCTGCAGCGATCAAGACAAACGTCGAACACCTGCAGGATCCCGAGACGCAGTCCTCCACAGGGTACTTGGCGATGGCAAAGGTCGCAGAGGTCGAGGTCGTGGACGACACGCACGCCCGCTTCCATCTCTCCGCTCCTGACGCGGCATTGCTTGAGTCCCTGAGCCAGCAATGGACGGCGATCCAGTCCCCCACCGGCATTGCCCGCGGCATGGAGGCCAACTGCCAGTCCCCCATCGGCACCGGCCCGTTCATCGTCGAGGAGTGGACGCCGCAGCAGAGCGTCTCCCTGGTCCGCAACGAGGACTACCGCACGCCCGGACCCGAGGCCGATCACGAGGGCGCAGCCCACCTCGACGGGATCGAGTGGCGCTTCATTCCCGATGCCGCCACCCGCTACGCGGCGCTCGCGTCCGGCGAGGTGCAGGTCATCGACAACCCGTTGCCCAACGACATCGCTGGGGCCGAGGCCGCGGGCATTGCGCACATCGACGCCCCGCGCCCGGGCTCCGTCAACCGCATCGAGCTGAATTCCGCGCAGACACCGTTCGACGACGTCCGGGTGCGCGAGGCCTTCATCCGTGCCGCCGATCCGAGCCCCGGCATCGAGTCCCTGTACCGCGGTACCGCGACCCGCTCGTTCTCCCCGCTCGCGAGCACCGAGCCCGCCGCGACAAGCGCCGAGCAGCTGTTCGCCACGGACGCGGACGCGGCTGCGAAGCTGCTCGACGAGGCCGGCTGGACCGAGAAGAACAGTGACGGCGTTCGCACGAAGGACGGGAAGGCCCTGACCGTGCGCTTCCCCGTGAGCACGAACCAGTCGGTGGCCGCAGAGCAGTCGCTGTTCGAACAGATTCAGGCGAACACCACTGCGGTCGGCTTCGATGTGCAGCTGGAGCCCGTTGACCTCTCCAGCTGGTACGCGGCGCTCGGCGCGAACGAGTACGAAGCCGTGAGTGCCCCGTACACCAAGGTGGGTCCGGACGTGCTGCGCATCCTGTACCACTCGGACGGGATCGTCCCGGCCCCGTCCGGCTACTTCGCGAACCACGCTCAGCTCGCGGATCCTGAACTCGACGCCCTGCTCGACAAGGCCTCGGACACACTGGATGAGGACGCGCGCACGAAATTGTACGCCGACGCGCAGCAGCGCATCCTCGAGAGCTTCACGGTGCTGCCGCTCTATGATCAGCAGAACCACTTCCTCACGAAGGACGTTGCGGGCGTGACGACCCTCGGGACCGTGGCGACACCGACCTTTGTGAACGCGCAGCTCACCGAGTAGGCCGCGGCGGCTGTCGCACGAGGCGGTCCGGGCCGAGAGTTCGCGGCCCGGACCGCCGAACGCGCGCCGAACAACAACAACAACAACAACAACAACAACAACAACAATCCCACGACGAGCACGAGCACAAGCACAAGCACAAGCACAAGCACAAGCACCCAGAGAAAGGGCCACGACAGACATGGGCCAGATCCTGCGCACTGTGCTCGGCCGGATCGGTGCCGCGCTGCTTGTGGTGTGGGTCACGGCCACGATCGTGTTCGTGGCGCTGCGCGCTACCGGTGACCCGCTGGAGGCGATCCTCGGCGGGCCGGGATCGCAGGCCGGCCCCGAAGCCGTTGCTGAGGCGCGGGCTGCCTACGGCCTCGATCAGCCCGTCTGGGTGCAGTACCTGTCGCAGTTGTGGCGCACCGCGACGTTGCAGTTCGGGGATTCCTACGCACGCAAGCAACCGGTGGCGGATCTGCTCGCCGCACACGTCCCCCCGACCGTGCTGCTCGCCTCGCTCGCGCTCCTCCTCGCCTGGGTGCTCGCGCTCGCGGGGGCACTCGCCAGCACCGCTCAGCGGGGGTGGGTCGGCCGCGTCACGCGTGCGGTGCTCGCCGGGATCGAGACGATCGTCTCGGTCACCCCACACTTTTTCCTCGGCGCCATCCTGATCCTCGTGTTCGCGAGCGGGCTCGGCTGGTTCCCGGCGACGAGCTCAGGTTCGGCGCCGGCAGGCCTGGTGCTGCCCGTGATCACTCTGGCGGTGCCGCTCGCGGGCTACCTCGCTCACGTGATGCGCGGCTCATTGGCGGAGGCGGACGCCGCCCCGTTCGCCACCACAGCGCGGTCTCGCGGTGGCTCCGAAGCGCGCGTGCTCCTGACACACACGCTCCGCCACGCGGCCCTGCCCGCGCTCGCGCTATCGGGCTGGGCCTATGGCTCGCTGCTCAGCGGTGCCGTTGTTGTGGAGGCGCTCTTTGCGCGTCCGGGACTCGGCCGCCTGCTGCTCGAGGCGACCCTGGTCCGCGACGTGCCCGTGGTTGTTGGCGCGGTCGCCGTCATCGCACTGCTCTACGTCGCGGTCATGTTCCTGACGGACCTGCTCGAGTGGGTCGTGGACCCCCGGCTGCGCCCGCGTGAGCGTGCCGAGGTGACCCCGTGACCCGCCGCCGGATTGGGCTGCCTGAGACACTCAGCATTGCGTTCCTTGTGCTCGTCGCGGCCGCCGTCACACTCCCCCAGATCATTGCCCCGGGGGATCCGCTCGCGATCCACCCGGTGGATGCGTTCCAGGCACCCTCGCTCGCGCACCCCTTCGGCACCGACGAGTCCGGCCGCGATGTGCTGACGCGAGTGGTGCACGGGGCGGGGGCCTCGGTGGGGATCGGTCTCGCGGCGACCGGCATCGGTATCGGGTTCGGCGCACTGCTCGGCTTTACCGCCGGGCTCGGGCCTCGGCTTGTGGACTCCGCACTGGGCCGCCTGTTTGAGGTGTTGTTCGCGCTGCCAACGCTGGTGCTGGCGCTGCTGTTCATCGCGGTGCTCGGCGGCGGCCCGACGTCGTCGATCCTCGCAATTGGCCTCGCGACGATCCCCGGCTACGCGCGGATGCTGCGCGCTCGAGTCCGCGGCGTCTCCCGCAGCGGGTATGTGGAGTGGGCACGCCTCGACGAGGTGCCTCCCGCGCGCATCTTTGTGAGGCATATTGCGCCGAACGCGCTGTGGCCGCTCGTGTCTGCGGCGACCCTCGGCGTCGGGCAGGCGATCGTGTGGGTGTCAGCGCTCGGATTCTTGGGGCTGGGGGCCGCGCCGCCCGAGCCCGAGTGGGGGGCGATGCTGAACGCGGGCCGCGTCTATCTGACCTCGGCCTGGTGGATGACGGTGGGGCCAGGCCTCGCAATTGTGCTCACCGCGGCCGCGCTCACCGTGCTTGGCCGGCGGCTTGCCAACGGAGAGGACCTGACGTGACCGCGCAGACGATGACGCCAACCACGGCCGCACCTGTCGGCCCCGCGCTCGATGTGCGGGGTCTCACCGTGTCGCACCAGCACGGCGGCGCGATTCTCGCGGGCGCGGACCTCCGCGTCGCGCCCGGCGAGTGCCTCGCGATCGTGGGAGCCTCTGGGGCGGGCAAGTCTGTGCTCGCCCGCACGCTGCTGGGGCTCACACAGGCTGAGCGGCGCTGGAACGTGGCCGCGGAACACCTCATCGTGGGCGGGCGCGAGCTGCGCTCCGCGAGTCAGCGCCAGTGGCGCGGCGTCCGTGGGCGTTCTATCGGCCTGGTGCTTCAGGATGCGCTGCAGTCGCTGGATCCGCTCCGCACTATCGGTGCCGAGGTCGGCGAAGCCCTCACAGTGAGCGGCGTGCGAGGTGCGGCACGCCGGCGGTCGGTGCTGGACGCCCTCACCGCAGCGGGCCTGCCCGATCCTGAGGCACGGCTCGCACAGCGCTCGGGCGAGCTTTCCGGTGGGATGCGCCAGCGGGCACTCATCGCGTCCGCGCTCGCCGCCGATCCGGCACTCATCATCGCAGACGAGCCCACGACCGCCCTCGACTCGGCGACAGCCGCACACGTGCTCGGCACGTTCCGTGACATCCGGGACCGCGGCACCGCGCTCGTCCTCATCAGCCACGATCTCGGGGCTGTGGCGCGCGTCGCCGACCGCATCGCGGTGCTGCACGAGGGTCGGATCGTCGAAACGGGGCCCGCGATCCGGTTGCTCGCGACACCTGAGCACGCGGCCACCCGAGCCCTCGTCGCGGCGATCCCGCGCGGCCCGAAACCGCAGGCGGGCCGCGCCGGGGCCCACTCCGGAGTCCAATCAGTTGCGGCCCCTGAGCTGCTTCGGCTCACCGCCGGGATGCGCGAGTTCGCGGCCCCCGGCGGCGGCATCACTGGCCTCCGCGGTGTGGAGCTCTCGCTCCGCCGGGGCGAGGCCGTGGGTGTCGTTGGCGAATCGGGCGCTGGGAAAACGACGCTCGCGCGCATCGTAGCGGGCGCGGAGCGGCTCGACTCTGGCACGCTCACGCGCGCGGACGCGGGTGCCCGGGTCCGGCTGATCCCACAAGATCCCTTCGCGACCTTCGATCCGCGATGGCGCGTGGAGCGGATCCTGCGCGCATCGATCCGCGGCGCCGAGGCGCAGACCCCCGCTGAATTCCTCATGCGTGTGGGGCTCGGGTCCGAATTCCTCGGCCGCCGGCCCGCGACGCTCTCCGGCGGTCAGCGACAGCGCGTCGCAATTGCGCGCGCCCTCGCGGCCCGACCCGATGTGCTCGTGTGCGACGAGCCAGTCTCAGCGCTCGACATGGCCACGCAGGCCGGCATCCTGGAACTGCTGCGCGACCTCCAGGAGCGAGAAGGCCTTGCCCTGTTGTTTGTCTCCCACGACCTCGCGGCGGTGCGCACTGTGTGTGACCGCACGCTCATCATGCAGGACGGTCGTGTCGTCGAGGAGGGAGCCACGGAGCGAATCTTCACCGCTCCGCAGCACCCCTTCACCCGCGAGCTGATCAGCGCTGCGGCGCATTGACCCGCTTCGCGAGCTTCGACGGCCACCAGATTGCTCGGCCAATGTCATACGTGAGCGCAGGCACCAGCAGCGAGCGCACGATGAAGGTGTCAAGCAGTACGCCGAACGCGACGATAAACGCGATCTGCACGAGGAACAGGATCGGGATGACCGACAGCGCCGCGAACGTCGCCGCGAGCACGAGTCCCGCCGAGGTGATCACGCCGCCCGTAATCGAGAGGCCGCGCAGGATCCCCTCGCGAGTGCCGTGGCTGAGGCTCTCCTCGCGCACGCGGGTCATCAGGAAGATGTTGTAGTCAATCCCGAGGGCAACGAGGAACACGAAGCTGTAGAGCGGGACTGCCGGATCGACGCCGGGGAACTCAAACACGTGCGTGAACAGCCACCCGGCGACACCCAGGGCGGTCCCGAAGGACAGCACCGTTGTTGCGACGAGCAGCAGCGGTGCGAGGATCGAGCGTAGCAGCAGCATCAGGATCAGCGTGATCACGAGGAGCACGATGGGGATGATGAGCGTGCGGTCGTGAATCGACGCATCGTTCGTGTCGATCGCAGTCGCGGTAACACCGCCCACAAGTGCGCTCGGTGCTGCTTCAGCGAGGTCCGCTCGGAGCTCGCGCACAGTGTCCGCCGCAGCATCGGAGTCCGCAGCCGAGGTGAGGGTGCCCTGCAACAGCACGTCACCGTCGGAGACAGTGGGGCTGAAGGACGCGGCACCGGGCATGGCCGCCTGACCGGGCGGACCGAAGGAACCGGTGCCCACTCCGTCTGCGGTGACCGGCAAGGTCCCGGCGGGCGCGTCCGTCGCCGCGACGGTCACGCCGTCGATCGCGTCGTTCGCGAGGAGCACGTCGGCTGCGTCTTGGAGCTGCCCCTCGGACACGATCACGGTGACCGGGCTTCCCGACCCGCCGGGGAAGTACTCCCCGAGTGCCTGCTGGCCATCGCGAGCCTCAGAGGCGCCCAGTACGAGGTCCGACTGCGGCACACCTGTGGCGTCCAGCTGGCTGGCCCCGACAACTCCGACGGCGAGCACGAGCGCGGTGACAATCCAGATGGGGCGGTGGCGGCGCTTGATCCAGCCGGCAAGCTTGGCCCAGACGCCACCGTGCACACCGTGTTCTGCGGCGACAACCTCGGGCTCGAAGCGCGGGCGCTTTGGCCAAAACGCGGCGCGGCCAAAGGCGAAGAGAATCGCGGGGAGCAGGGTGAGCGCGGCCAGCATGGCGAACACGATGCCGATCGCCGCAATGGGCCCGAGCGAGCTATTCGATTTCAGGTCCGAGAGCAGCAGGCAGAGGAGACCAGCGATCACGGTGCCGCCAGACGCAAGAATGGGCTCAAGCGATCCTCTGAGCGCCGAGCGCGTCGCAGCCCCGCGATCCTGTTGCACGCGCAGCTCTTCGCGATAGCGCGAGACGTAGAGCAACGAGTAGTCCGTGGCGGCGCCGATGACCAGGATAAACAGAATTCCCTGGGTCTGCCCGGAGAGCATGAGCAGCCCCCACTTCGCGAGCCACCAGTTCGTGAGCAGGGCGGCGGTGAGCGCCATGACGCTCGTTCCCAGGACCGCGACAGGGAGGAGCAGCGACCGGTACACCACCACAAGGATGATGAACACGGCAAGCAGGGCAACGCCCAGCAGAATCCCATCGATTCCGGCGAAACCGTTGACAAGGTCCGCCGTAAACCCGGCGGGTCCGGTCACGAAGACTTCGACGCCATCCGGTGCCGCGGCACGCAGCTCATCCCCCACAGCGGCGACGGTGTCTCGCAACCCTTCCCCGCTGTCGAGCGGCACGAAGGCCTGCGCCGCGAGTCCATCCTCGGACGGGATGAGCGGCGACAACTCGTCCGAAACGCCGGGCACGGCGTCCGGGAGTTCAGCGACGGCGCGCGTCAGAGACTCGAGCTGATCTGGGGTCAGCGCCGTGTCGCTCGTCATCACGACAACAGCGGGGATGTCCTCAGAATCCCGGAACTCACCGGCGCGTTGCTGGACCTGCGTGGCATCTGCCGATGTGGGGAGGTAGGTCGTTTGGTCGTTCGAGGACACCTCGCTGACCTTGCCGAAATACGGACCACCAATCCCGCTAACCGTGAGCCACCCCAAGATGAGGATCGCCGGCAGCAGGATGCGCAGCCACCGCCGCCTCGGATTCCCGTGTTGTGCGCTCATCACACCCACCCCTTTATCTAGCCTAGGCAAATAATACCCTTTGGTTTACATCTCTTGGGGGCTAATATAACACCATGCACACGCCTCCCGCAGACCCATCGGCAACATCGGCCGAGGTCTACGGCGTCGAAAGCAACGATCCCGACAGCCGACTCATCGACCGCTCGAAGACCACGCCCGAGGATCTCGCCGAGATTGGCGCGCTCATGGGGGCCCTCGGAGCACTGCGAGACTCGGAAGAAAAACTCTCCGAGGCTTCCCTCGCCTATATGCAGCTAGGTCGCACCGACATGCGTGCGCTGCACTTCCTCATCGTGACCGCAAACGAGGGGCGCATCGCGACCCCCGGTGCCATTGCGTCCCAGCTGCGAATCACCACCCCCTCAACAACGAAGCTGCTCGACAGGCTCGAGCGAGGTGGACACATTACCCGCACGATTCACCCCACAGACCGGCGTGCCTTCGCCATCGAAATCACCCCGGAAACACGCGAGGCCGCCTACCGCACAGTTGGCGCGCAGCAGGCCAAGCGCTTCACCGCGGCGGCCCGCCTGTCGAGCACAGAGCGCGGCATCGTCACCCGCTTCCTGCACGACATGGCCGCCGAGATCGACGTCACCGGTGCCGAGTGGGCCAACCCACCCCAGTAAACTCGGGCACTATGGCTATTGGCGCAACGATTCACACGTTCGAGATTCAGGTAGCGGACGTGGACCGCGGCGTCTACGAGGACCTGACCCTCCGCGTCGCCCGTCACCCCTCGGAGACGGATCTCTTCATGGTGACCCGGATCCTCGCGTACTGCCTCGAATACGAAGATGGAATCACCTTCAGTGCCGGGGTCTCGACAACCGACGAACCCGCAGTGCTCGTGCGCGATCTCACCGGGGCGATCACCGCGTGGATCGAGATCGGTGCCCCCGATGCGCAGCGCCTCCACTTCGGGAGCAAGCTCGCGGATCGCACCGCCGTGTACACGCACCGCGACCCGGAGAAACTCTTTGCCTCGTGGGAGGGCAAAACGATCCACGCCGCCGATCAGATCGTGGTCCGCGCGTTCGAACCACGCTTCATCGAGGCACTCGCCGCCGCGGTGGATCGCCGGAACACGATGACGGTCTCCCTCACCGAGGGCCAGCTCTACGTCGATCTGAACGGGCAGAACTTGAGCAGTGCGGTGCTCGCCCGCCCGATCGCGTAGCGCCGGCAGCGGCACGAGCACCGGCACTGACACCGGCACTGACACTGGCACTGGCACTGGCACTGGCACTGGCACTGGCACTGGCACAAGCACAAGCACTGGCACGAGCACGAGCACGACGCAGGACACCCACAATTCACCCGCGTATGCCAGAGTCGCGGCGTGACCACGCAACCCCCGTCATCGCACACGCCAGCCACTCCCCTCGCCACCGTTCTCGCGCTCGTCCACGACGACGCCGCCGCACAGCGTTTCGATCAGTGGGGGCTGTCCACACTAATCGACGAGCACACCGGGGTCGCTTCGATCGGACGTGACGTCTTTGACGCCCTGCACACGGCCGCCGGCATCGAGGCGGTGTTCCCCATTGGCAACGCGGGACTCATCCACGTCTATGGGTACTGGTTCTCCGACGTCCCGACACCGTTCGGGTTGAAACGCGACCGCTGGGCCGACGGAGAGCTCGCCGCCGCGTTCGGGCTCCCGCGCCACGCGTTCCATCTCACAAAACAGGGCGCCACAACCCCGCTCCAGCGCGTAGCCGCCGCCATGCGGCGAGCGCTTGACGATCCGCCGCATGGCACTCGCGTCGCGGACGTCGACATCCCGACGATAGGCAGCGCGGGATCCGGCACACCGCCCGAGGTGTCACTTCGCCGCAGCCGGGTGGTCCTGCAGCGTCCCCACTCCCGGCTCCCGTGGGCGCTCAGCTACGCAATCGCGGCACCGGATGCCCCCGCAACTGCACCGCTCCAGCTTCTCACCGCGTTTCCCGTGCACGGTGACCCGGCACCGCTCCTCGCGGACTTTCTCGCTCGCCCGGCACCGCGTTGGAATGCCGTCAGCAACTCGTAAGCCGCCGTTCACCGTCCCATAGTCATCCCGTCCATCAGCGCTCCTAGTTTTGGATTGTTCGTCCACAACCTCAAGGAGCGCACATGGCACCGAGTATCGTCTTCGACTTCGACGGCACCCTCGCCCTCGGCCACGGCCCAGTGCTCGCCTACGCGCACGCCGTCGCCGAGGCCGCAGGAACCGGCTTCATCGATCGTGTGGCGCGGGCCCTGGTGCACTACGACACGGGCGACAGCGGCTACCGCGACGGCTACCACGTCGTGGGCGCGCTCGCCGCAGCGGACGGTGTGACGCCCGCCGCGCTCCAAGCCGCGTACGCGCGGAGCCGTGAAGCCCTCGGCACCGCACAGGCGCCCGTCGCGACGATCCCGCGCCTGCCTGAGTTCCTCGCCACCCTCGGCCGTTCTGCCCGCCTTGTGCTCGCGACAAACGCGCCCGCAGCCGGGATCGAGCAGGTACTCGAGTCCTGGGGCGTGAGCGGTCGCTTTGACGAGGTGCACGTCTCCGTCGGGAAGCCGGACGGACTGCATCACCTGATCACGGTGCTGCGCGAGGCTGGGCCCGTCCTGGCGATCGGCGACATCGCCGAATTCGACTTGGCTCCCGCCTGGGCCCTGGGCGCGGACACCGCGCTCGTGGGTGCTACCGCGGCGAGCTCCCCTGCTCCGGTGACGCTGCGCGGGCCCTCGCTCGACGCGCTGCGCACCGAGATTGAAACCTGGGCCGCGACCGCGGCATCCAGCACCCCCGAGCCGACCGGCTCGGGAACCGGTATCGAAAGGTAATCCCCACATGCGTACTTCCGTTCTCGCAGTAGGCGCGCTCGCGACCCTCGCGCTCGGTCTTGTCGGGTGCAGCGCCGGCACTCCGGGCGACGCTCCCGCGGAGGAGTCCTCAGCGTGGCCCGAATCGATCACCCTCTCGCTGGTGCCCTCGGTCGAAGGCGAAGACCTGGCCGAGGCGCTCGATCCGCTCACGACATACCTGTCCGAACAGCTCGGTATCGAGGTTGAGGGCGTCGTCGCCAATGACTACGCCGCCACCGTGGAGGCGCTCGGCGCCGACCAGGCACAGGTCATTATTTCGGACGCCGGGTCGTTGTATCAGGCGATGGAGCAGTACGATGCGGAGCTCGTGCTGCGTGACGTGCGCTTCGGAGCAACCTCCTACGCCGCCGTCGGATACACGAACAACCCGGACAAGTACTGTGCCGATACTCCGGTGATGGCGAAGTACGCGGCGAGCGACATCGAGCTCTCCTACTGCAACGGGACCGAGCAGGCCGGCGTCGATGCGAGTGGTGCGGGCCCGGCTGGGCTCGAATCCCTAAAGAAGATCGACGCGGGCACGAAGGTTGCATTGCAGGCCGCGACATCGCCGGCGGGCTATCAGTACCCGATTGTCGCCATGCGGGACGCCCGGATCAACACCGACACCGGCATCACCCAGGTTCCTGTCGAGGGGAACAACAACGCGGTACTCGCGGTCGCAAATGGCGACGCCGAGGTGAGCTTTGGCTACTGGGATGCACGCACCACTGTCACCGCCGAGGCCCCCGATATTGCGGAGAAGGTCGTCGCGTTCGCCTATACCGAGATGATCCCGAACGGCGGCGTTGCGGTTGCCCCGACGCTGCCCGCCGATCTTGTTGCGGAGCTCACCGAGCTGATGGCGGGGTACGCCGACTCCTCCGAGGAGGCCAAGACCGTGATGTTCGATCTCGTCGGGCTCTCGGGCTGGACGGACAAGACCGCCTCCGAGGAGATCGCGCGCTACGGCGAGATCCTCAGCGAGTTCGCGAAGTAGTCGCCCCCACAATGTCCCATCCCACCGATCTGCGCCACGTGGCGAGCGAGCGAGCCGCCTCGGCCGCCGCCTCGTGGCGCATCGCCCTTGACCGGGTCTCCGTCACCTACCCGAACGGCACTCGCGCCTTGGACAACGTTTCCCTCCGGATCGAGCCCGGCGAGATTGTGTCCGTTGTCGGCTTGTCCGGCTCTGGCAAGTCCACCCTGATCCGCACAATCAACGGCCTCGTCCCGACAACCGCTGGTACGGTCACCGTCGGCCCGCATCACGTCTCAGAACTCCGGGGTCGCGCGCTCCGCGAAGCTCGGGGGCATATCGGCATGATCTTCCAGGCGTTTAACCTTGCCGAGCGCGCCAGCGTATACCGGAACACCCTCGTCGGCCGCTTCGCGCATTCGCCGTCAATTCGCACGCTCCTCGGGCTTCCGAGCCAGCAGGACCGCGAGATCGCCCTCACCGCACTCGAATCCGTCGGCATTCTCGATAAGGTGTGGACCCGCGCCGGATCGCTTTCCGGCGGCCAGAAGCAGCGCGTCGCGATCGCCCGCGCCCTGACCCAACAGCCCGGAGTGATGCTCGCCGACGAACCGGTTGCCAGCCTCGACCCGCCCACCGCTCATGCGGTGATGCGCGATCTGCAGCGTATCAACGAGGAGCGCGGTCTCACCGTGCTGATTAACATTCACCTGATGGATCTCGCGCGGCAGTACACGACGCGCATGATCGGGCTTCGTGACGGCCAGCTTGTCTATGACGGACCGGCAAGCGGCGCGAGCGACGCTGATTTCGAGCAGATCTACGGGCGCCCCATCCAGCCACGTGACCGACTGGGGACGAGCACCTGATGCACGATCCTGCAGTGATGCCAGCCCGCCGCCAGGGCCCTCGCGAGTTTTCGCTCCCACCCAGACCAACGCACAGGCTCCGCATCACCCTCATTGTGTCGGCCGTGGCAGTCTTCACCGCGGCAACGTGTCTGCCCGCGATCGGCGGCATCGAGCTGGATCTCGGCGCAATCGCCCGGAACTGGCGGAACGGTGCCGAGAAACTCATGCAGCTCCTCCAACCGAACCTCGCGTTCCTGCCGCGCACCTGGGGACCGATGTTGGAAACGTTGCAGATGGCACTCGTTGGCGCGGTAATTTCCGCCGCGATCTCCGTGCCCGTCACGCTGTGGGCCGCCGCTCCGACGAACCCGAACCCGTGGACGCGCGGGGCCGTGCGCACCGTCGTCAACATGATCCGCGCGGTGCCGGATCTCGTGTACGCAACCGTTCTTGTCGCGATGCTCGGTGTCGGGGCGCTGCCCGGCGTGACGACGCTCATTCTGTTCAACATTGGCATCGTTGCGAAGCTCGTCTCCGAGGCCATTGATGCCTCCGATCACCGCTACATGGAGGCGGGCCGGGCCGCGGGCGGCACGCAGTTCCAGATCAACCGCGCCACCGCGCTCCCCCAGGTCTGGCCACTGTTCGCCAACCAGTGGCTGTACACGCTTGAGCTCAACGTGCGGATCTCCGCGATCCTCGGCATCGTTGGCGCGGGCGGAATCGGCCGCCTCCTTGACGAGCGGCGCGGATTCTATGCCTACTCCGACGTGTCCGTCATCATCCTCGAAATCCTCGTCGTGGTCATTGCCATTGAGGTGCTCTCCAACGTGCTCCGCCGGAGGCTCGTATGACACTGCTCGACGCTCGCCCCGCCCGCTCCCAACACGCCGCTACGCCGGTGCCACCGCGCCGACCGTCGCGCCTCGGGGCCACGGTCTGGGCAGTGCTCGCGGCGCTCCTGGTACTCGCGGCCGCCAGCGGGCTGCAGATCACCTGGGCAGACCTCCCGAGCCTGCCCGGCCGCATCGCACAGTATCTCTGGCTCATGTTCGAATCCCCGAACTGGGAGAAACTTCCGCGCGCGCTCTTCGAGACGTGGCGGTCAATCTCGATGGCCTGGATCGGCGCACTCCTGTGCGTTGTGGTGTCGATCCCGCTCGGCATGCTCGCCGCGAACGGCGTAGGCCCACTCTGGTTGCGCGGGATCCTGCGTGGCCTGTTTGCCGTCATCCGGGCGGTGCCGGAGGTCATCATCGCCCTTGTCCTCCTCACCGTCACGGGGCTCACGCCGCTGACCGGAGCGCTCGCCCTGGGCATCGCCGGGATTGGCACACAGGGGAAGTGGGTCTACGAGACCGTGGAGTCCGCACAGGATGGGGCGTCGGAGGCCGTACGCGCCGCGGGAGGGTCCACGGCGGAAGTGACCCGCTGGGCGATCTGGCCAGCGATTGCGCCAGCCCTGTGCTCGTTTGCGCTCTATCGTTTCGAGATCAACATTCGGACCTCGGCCGTGCTCGGACTCGTCGGCGCGGGAGGGATCGGCAGCATGCTCTCGAACTACACAAACTACCGCGAGTGGGACACAGTCGGCATGCTGCTCATCGTCGTGATCCTCGCCACAATGCTCATCGATACCGTGTCCGGGGCGATCCGTCGCCGCCTGATGCGCGGAGGATTCTAAATGTCTGCGCCGCCCCCCGAACCCTTAGCCGCACGCCCCGGCAGCGCCCGCTGGACCGGATCACCCGAGGCACCGCCGAGCGTGCGAATCGCCGCGCTCGCGCCCGCGCTCCAACGCACTGAGCGCCGCGCGGTTGAGGCGATCGCCCGGGATCGTGCACACGCTGTCGAACTGACTGCGCAGGGCCTCGCTGACTGGGTCGGTGTGGGCCGGACCACCGTGATTCGCACCGCACAGACACTCGGGTACGAGGGCTATCCGCAGTTGCGCGTGGCGCTTGTCCAAGAACTCGCGCGCGAAAGCGCGGCCGCCGCACCGCTCACGAGGAACGATCCCGGCGGGGACCAGAGCGCCCTCGGAACGCTTCGTGCCCGGATCGCGCACGTCGGGGCCAGGCTCGGTGACACTGTCGCCGCGCTCACCCCGGAGACACTCGACGCGTTTCTCGACGCGCTCGACACTGCAGATCGGCTCCTCATCGTCGCGAACGGTTTGTCCGGGCCGCTGGGGCTCGCCCTCGCAATGCGCCTCACCGCAGCTGGTCGTTCGGTGGAACACTTCACCGATCCCTTCGCCCAGCAGATCGCGGCGCGGCAACTCGGCCCCGGCTCTGCCTGCCTGGTGTTCTCCGGATCCGGCGCGAGCAGGCCCACGCTCGATGCCCTCGCCGCCGCCCAAGACGGGGGTGCGCGCGTGCTCGCGATCACCTCTTTTGCCCGTTCCGCGGTTGTCGAACAGGCAGAGGTGGCACTCGTAGTGCCCCCGGTGAGCGACGGTTTCAGCGACGAGCTTGTCCACACCTCCCGCGCCGCCCTGATGCTCTTCACCGAAGAACTTGTCGAGCTCTTTGTGGAGCGGCGCGGTACGCGCGGACAGGCGGCACGGACCGCCGCACTGTCTGTGCTCGCCCGCGCAATCGAGGGGTAGCACAGGTCCGCGAGCAGAACCCACCCGGTGGTGTGCGCGTGAGCTTGCCGAATCACGCGATAACGCTATTGAATAGCGGGGTGAGTCACAATAACAGGGCCGCTCAGATTGCCGCCGAACTCCAGCAGCGCATCTCCGGGATGCGCACCGGGGAGCGGCTGCCCGGGGCCCGGCAGCTCGCCACAGAGTTTCGCGCGAGCGCAGGAACGATATCCTCGGCGCTCGCGACGCTCACCGCGCTCGGACTGATCCTCACCGAGCCTGGCCGGGGCACCTTTGTCGCGAGCCGTGCCGTGCTCGCCGAACCCGATTTCACCTGGCAAACCCCCGTGCTCGGACGCACCCGCGTCGACCCTGAACGGGCGTCCCGGGTCGGCGCCTACGCCGGGTCCGATCACATCCCGCTGTCGTGGGGCTATCTGTCCGCTGAACTTCTCCCCACGGAGGAGCTCCGGCAAATCGGTGCCCGAGCCGCGCGCAGTTCCCGCGCCTGGGTGATGACGCCGCCGACGGGATCAGCCGAGCTGCGACGATTGCTTTCCGCCGATTATCAGGCCGAACCGAGCGATGTGCTCGTCGTGGCCGGCGGCCAGCAGGGGCTCGTGTTTGCGATGCGGACGCTGGCGGAGCCGGGTGACACGATCATCATGGAAAGCCCCACCTATCCGGGCGCGATCATTGCCGCGCAGAGCGCCGGACTCGCGATCAAAGCTGTCCCCAGCGACGGCGATGGGATCCTCGTGGACCGACTTCGGGACGAACTTGAGCGGACCCGCGCGCGGTCGATCTATCTCCAACCGAACTATGCGAACCCGACGGGGGCTGTGCTCAGCCCCGAACGCCGGACACAGGTACTGGAACTCGCGGCACGGGCGGGTGCGTTCATCGTTGAGGACGATTGGGCACGGCATCTCGGGATCGAGAGTTCCGCACCCGCACCGCTGTTCACGCAGGATCCGCACGGTCATGTTGTGTCCGTACTCACGCTGTCAAAGCCTGCCTCACCAGGCATTCGGCTCGGAGCCGTCATCGCACGTGGGCCTGCCGGCGACAGGCTCCGCGCCTCACGCACGGCCGACGACCTCGGAGTCTCCCCGATCGTGCAGGAGATCGCCCTGGAGCTCCTCACCTCCCCGGTCTGGCCACGGCACCTCAAACGCCTGCGTTCTGCACTGGCACACCGCCGTGATGCGCTTGCTTTTGCCATCGCGAGTTCGCTCCCGGCCGCGCGGGTGCCACACGTGCCGCGCGGCGGCCTCCACCTCTGGGCTCAGCTCCCCCACGGCACCGACACCCGGGAGTTCAGCGCGGCCGCGCACTCCGCCGGCGTACTTGTCGGCGATGGGCGACACTTCTTCGTGGACGAGCCGCCAAGCCCGTTCCTCAGACTCTCCTTCGGTGCCGCAACCGAACCGCAAATTGCGGAAGGTGTGCGTCGACTCGCAGCACTCAGCCCGACAACACTCCGTAGCTAAGGAGTGCCATCGGCACGATCATGCCGACAAGCACACACACCATCGTGCGCTGCACCGCGGGGGCTTCCCCGGGCACGCGGGCCAAGCGACTCGCCAACTCCACACGCGCAGGGGATGCCATCATGGCCGCCGCCCCCGCCGCGTTGTGGGCGCCAACGGCGAGCGTCACGTCTGCACCCAGCGCGCGGACGACGTCGGCCTGCGCGCCCGCACCGAGCGCGTTCGCCCCCGAGTTTGACCCGGTCAGGAAGCCAATGAGCGCGGCGCAGAACGGCAAGAAGAACAGATAGCTCACGCCAAGCAATGCGAGCTGCTCCGCGAGCGCCTCCGACATGCCACTCGCCCCCATGAGCGCCCCGAGCAGGATGAACATCACGGTCGCGGGTGCCACGCGCACCCAGGTACCCGCCCCCGTGCGCCACACCCCGGACAGCACCTCCAGCCGTGAGCCGAGCACAGTCCCGGTCGCTGCGAACAACCAGAACGCCGGCGAGGCGATCACGCGCGCCAGAATCGCTTCTTCCGTGCCGGTGGCCTGAAATCCCAGCGTCGTCGCGAGGACCCCACCCAGAACAACGGCATACGGGAGCGCGGCGCGCAGCACGAGACGGCTGACGCGGACACGGCGCCCACGCGCCGCGCGGAGTCCGAGGTGTGCGGCAAGCACAAGGAGACCCCCGAGCGCTCCGGCCGGCGCGGTGCCGAGGATCGTGTTGACGCCCCACACGGCAGCCCACAGCGCAGTCCCGGACGCGACGCCCGCCGCGACACCGCCCACTCGCCGGCCCGCGGGGCACACGAGAAGCGCTGCGGCTACCCCGGCACCCAGAAACACAGTACCGTTGAATACCGCGGTCGCTGCCCCCAGCTGATCGACGTCGACGGCGGTGAGGTGGGCCGCGATCAGTGTGCCTGGCCCCAGCGACCCCCACGGGACGGCGCACAGGCCCAGGAGCCCCACGGTTGCGGCGACGCGCCCCGAGAGCCCAATCCCGAGCAGGAGTGGCACGGCGAGCGCCGCCCCGATCCCATACCCGGTCAGTGATTCGGTCAGAGGAGTGAAGCCGTGCACGATCGCGAGCACCGGCATGATCCCCGTCCCGAGCGCTTGCGTAATCCAGCGGGTCAGCACCGCCTGCTGTCCCGTCGCCCTGCCTGCTTCAGCAAACGCAATCCCGCCCCCGATGACGAGCAGCACTTCAAGCGCTACCGGGCCCCAGTCTCGACCCACGCCCGCAAGATCAGCGACCGTCACCGGAAACCCCCAGATGAGCACGGGCCAGAGGGCAGCCAGCCCAAGAAAAGCTGAAACGCGGGACGAGCGGCGCGCCAGCAAGGCGCATACGACAACCAGGAGTGGCACCGCAGCAAGGAGTGCGCGCACAGCTCAGCTCCTCGGGACTCGGACGTGCCTGGCGATCGCGTCGCCCGGCGTTCGAGGTGGGGGCAGGAGTCGAACCTGCATACACAACTTTGCGAGTTGCAACCTAGCCATTCGGTCACCCCACCGGGTGGGCCGCCGGAATCGACGGCCCTGCGGTTTCCCGCGGTTACTGCGCCAGCGCATCTCCGATCACGCCGAGCGCAACGGAGATCTGCTCGTTTGTCACTGTCAGCGACGGCAGGAAGCGCACAACGTTGCCGTAGCTTCCCGCGGTGAGGAGGAGCACGCCCTGCGTCGCCGCATACGCCGCGATCTCCGTTGCCAGACCCGCGAGCGGCGTCGTGGAGCCCGGGGCGACAAGCTCGAAGGCGATCATCGCGCCGTGCCCGCGAATGTCCCCTATCACCTCGTGGGTGCTGGCGAGCTCCGCCAGCCCCGATACGAGCGCATCCTCGATTCTGGCGGCCTCTGCGAACGGGGCACCGGTCTCGAGCAGGTCAAGCACCGCGTGTGCGGCAGCGATCGACACGGGGTTTCCGCCGAAAGTCCCCCCGAGTCCGCCAGGCCCGGCGGCGTCCATGATTTCGGCGCGCCCCGTGACGCCTGCCAGCGGTAGCCCGTCCGCGATTCCCTTCGCGGTGAGCACGAGGTCCGGCACGAGGCCGAACAGCTCACTCGCGAACCAGGTCCCCGTGCGGCCCAGGCCCGCTTGGATCTCGTCAGCAATAAACACGACGTCATTCGCCGTGGCCCACTCCTGGAGCGCCGGCAAGTAGCCCTCGGCCGGGACGACAAAACCGCCCTCGCCCTGGATCGGCTCGGCAATGATCGCGGCGAGGTCCGCAGCCCCGATACGCTGCTCCAGGTACTCGATCGTGCGCGCTGCGGCTTCGGCCCCGGACAGACCGTCACGCAAGGGATAGGAGTTGGGAACCCGCTGTACGTCAGGCGCGAACGGGCCGAATCCCGTGCCGTAGGGTGCCACCCTGTGGTTCATTGCCATCGTGAGGCTTGTCCGACCGTGGAAGGCATGATCCAGCGCCGCGATCACTCGTTTCCCGGTGTGGGCGCGAGCAATCTTGACCGCGTTCTCGACGGCTTCAGCGCCGGAGTTCACAAAGAATGTCTTCTTTGCGTGGGCGCCCGGGGTGTGCTCGGCAAGCCGTTCCGCAAGCCGCACGTAGTTCTCATACGGGGTGACGGTGAACAGGGTGTGACTTACGCGGTCAAGCTGCGCCTTCGCGGCAGCAACGACTGTCGGCTGTGTGTGTCCCAGGGTTGTCACGCCGATCCCGGATCCGAGATCCAGCAGACGGTTGCCGTCAACGTCGGTGAGCCACGCGCCGTCGGCGTGCTCAATGTAGATCGGGAGGGCGCAGCCGACTCCCCGCGGTACCGCCTGCTCGCGCCGCGCGTGAATCTCACGGCTCTTCGGACCCGGGAGTTCCGTCACGAGTTCGGGGCGCTGCAGCGCTGCCAGATCTTCAGCGATGAGTGTCATCAGGGGTCCTTTCGAGTGGTGGGTGGTGCGAGAAATCAGGATCCGATCAGGTCCAGCCTGATCGGCTCACGTCGGGCTAGGGCGCAGTGTGGCCGTGTCGAACCGGGATCGGCTGCGCCGCCGTTTCGCAGGCCGCCGCGAGATCGTCGGCGAGCCGTCGCATGTCCTCGGGAGCGAGGTCATGCACAGTCAAGCGCAGGGCACGGTGGTGCTCGCCCTGCAGCCCGAAGCTTGCGCCGTCGCGCGCAATCCAGCCGCGGCGCATCAGCTGGGTGAGCACGTCCCCCGCATTGCGCTGCGTATCAACCCAGACGTTCAAGCCGTCACGGCTCGTGGAGCTCAGGCCCACCGCGCCCAGGCACTCCTGGAACACTGTGTTGCGCTCGGCATAGAACGCACTCGCGTCCTGGATCCGCTGCTGTGTCGCCGGATCTGCGAGGAGCGCGTGAGTGATGCGCTGGATCAGATGACTCACCCAGGTGATGCCGCCGCTAATCCGAGTCGCGAGGCGCTCCGCGGTTTCGGGGTCGCTCGCGAGCAGGGCGATCCGCATATCTGGTCCGAGCGCCTTCGACATTGACCGCACCAGCGCCCAGCGCTGCTGCTGCGCGCCGATGATTGTCGCGTACGGGGCACGGGCCAGGAGCGCAAAGTGGTCGTCCTCGATCACGAGAACCTGCGGGTAGGCCGCCAGCACCTCGCGAAGTTCGGCGGCGCGCGCCGCCGTGAGGCTCGCGCCGGTCGGGTTGTGCGCACGAGGGGTGCAGACAACCGCCCGAACGCCGCTCTCGAGCGCGTCACGTAGGCTCTCGGGCCGCATACCCGCTGCGTCAATCTGGACGGGCACAGCGCGGTACCCGTTCTGCCGGATCGTGCTGATACTCGTGAGGAAGCAAGGATCTTCGAGCGCGACCGCGTCACCTGACGCGAGTGCCTGTGCAAGCAAACGCTCGATCGCGTCGACCGCACCGGCGGTCACGGTGAGCGCGAAGGGCCGCGGCTGATCTTCGGCAAGCCAGCGGGTCGCCCACTCGGCAAGGTCGGGATCCACTGTGGCCTCACCATACAGGTGCGGCACGGTGGCGCTCAGGCGCACGCTCGTCGGGTCGGGCAGGAAAGCGGGTGCGGGGTTCCCGTCCCCCACATCGCGGAGCACAGTGTCCTGCGCAAACCCCTCCTCGTCGAGCTCCGCGAACGGATCAACGATGACGGTGCCGGCGCGCCCACGGGTCTCGGCGAGATTCGCCTGCACAAGTGCCCGGTACGCCGCAGAAGCTGTGTTTCGGTTCACCCCCAGCGTTTCCGCGAGGGCACGCATCGGGGGCAGCGAGTCACCCGGGCGCAGCATCCCGTGGTCGATCAACTCGCGGATGCTGCCGACGATTTCCTCGACGCTCGCGCCGGAGATTCCGAGCGGTGCGTCACGGCCGATTGCGTGATCCGACATGCGAATCTCCTTTCTGCAAGGCGCGGTCTCACGCCCTCCCCGAGTGTACACGAGCAGTTTTTCCTGACATATGCCATGTTATTCTTTGTCCTATGACAATGCAAATTCGCGGCGCGTCGCCAGCAACCACGCCACTGCGTGTCGCCGAAATCTCGCTCGCCGCACTGCGGCACAACGTGCGCGCACTCCGACACAGCGGGGCCCGCGTGATCGTTGTCGTCAAGGCAAACGCCTACGGCCACGGTGCACACCTCGTCGCACCCGAGGTCATCGCCGCCGGAGCCGAGATGGTAGCCGTCGCGAGCCTGGACGAGGCCCTCGCGCTGAGGCAACACGGAAGTACAGCTCCGATCCTCTGCTGGCTTCACGAACCCACCTTCGACGCCGCGGCAGCGATCGAGCACCGCATCGAACTCGGGGTCAGTAGCCCGGATCAACTGCGCCGAATCGCCGCAGCCGCGCTCAGTAGTGGCCGGCCGGCCACTGCGCAGCTGAAACTCGACACCGGACTCAGCCGGAACGGCGCGAGCCCGGAATCGTGGCGCGAGCTCGCTACCGCGGCACAGCACGCAAGCCACGCGGGCCTCGTGCGCATCACCGGGGTATTCAGTCACCTCGCAAACGCGAGCGCCGAGGCCGATCTTGCCCAGGCCGCCCGATTTGAGCACGGCCTCGCCGAGCTTGCTGCACTCGGAGTGCGGCCGCCTCTGCGCCACCTCGCCGCGTCGGCTGCGGCACTCTCCTCCCCCCACCTGCGCTACGACGCGGTTCGCGTGGGGCTCGCGGCCTACGGTCTCGAACCGGGTCCCGAGCGGAGTCCAGGCGGGATCATGCTGCGCCCGGTCATGACCCTAGCCACCGAGCTCGTGGCAGTGCGGCGCGAGCGGCAGCCGCCGCTCGGGATCGTGCCACTCGGATACGCGGACGGTCTCCCCCGAGCATTGGGAGATCGCGGCATCACGGTCAGGGTACGGGGAGAGCGCGTCCCGATCATCGGCCAGATCGGCATGGATGAGTGCGCCGTGGCTCTCACGGGAGGCGCTGCGGCGGCGACCCCCGGCGACCGGGTGGTGCTCTTCGGCGACCCCGCCGTCGGGCACCCAGCCGTCGAGGAGTGGTCCGAGCAACTCGGCACGATCAACTACGAGATCGTCGCACGCATCGGTCCTCGCGTGCAGCGGCGCACCATCGGACCATAGCCGCGCAGCGCGCCATCGAACCATAGCCGCGCAGCGCGCCATCGCGACGCTACGCCAGCTCCTCGGCGCACTCCGCACACAGGCCGCGGAACACAACTTCGACGGAACTCACGACCCCGAGCCCGGCGATGTCGCCGTCGAGGCACGCACCCGTGACGTGCGCGCAGTCAACATCGACAACATGACCACAGCGGGTGCACTGGAGGTGATGGTGCGCATCCCCCACGCGTGTCTCGTACCGTGCGACGGCCGAGCCGGGGAGTTCGACCCGGCGCAGGAGGCCGGCCCGGGTGAGATCATTCACGGCGTTGTGCAGCGTTTGCAGCGATGCCTGCGGGCCCGAAGCACCCAGGCAGAGCGCAAGCTCGGAGACCGAACTGTGCGGGGTGGCGTGCAGCGCCTCCCACACCCGGACGCGGGCTGCCGTGACCCGGAGTCCCGCCTCACGAATGCGCCGCGCTGGCACTCCGTACCCCTCGGCCATGTCCCCTCCTGTCCCGCGTACGCTCAGCCCCCACCGCCATGATAGCTTTTGTCCTATGACAATGCGAGCATGGCGGGGGCGCGAATCCGAGCTCGGCGAAGCCCTCTTCCCGGACCTCACGGAGCGGAGCGCCGCCGCGGCCGATCCGGCCGAATTGTGGATCACCACACAGACCCTGCGTCTGCGCGCAGGAGATTTCGGTGCCCGGCTCGCGAGCCACCCCGATCCTGAAAACCGGGCGGCGCTCGACGCGGGCTTCGCGGCCGCCGCTGCGCTCGCGGCGCGGTGCGGGATCCCCGTCCCCGACCCCGATGAGTTCTGGGCGGCGGGCGCACCGCCGCGCTTCCCTGCGCCTTCGGGCGCCACCCGGGACCTCGAACTGGGAACACGCTTCCTCCCCGTCCCAGCACCCCACGGGCTCGGGGCCCACGCGTGGCAGCGGGCGTTCGCCGACGGCTCGCTCGCCGATGATTTGGCCCTGAGTATGTCCTCGGAGGTTGTGCGTTGGTTCGCGGCGCTTGACGCACCCGCGTCGCGCCACACCCCGCGCCTTACCCGAGCAACGCCGCTCGGCCCCGTGCACTGGACCCTGCGCTGGGTCCCCGCAGCACCCGCGGCACCGCTGCTCGGTCACGCCCACAGCACTGCGATGTCAACGAACTATCCGACACTCCCCGAGATGCTGCTGCTCCAGATCGCGCGCGCCCGCTGTGGAGCCGCACCACTTGACAAACACTCCTTCACCTGGCTCGCAGGCGAGCTGCCCGATACGCGGTTCGCGGCGCGACACGGAAGCGACATCGCCAACTACACCGTGCGTATCGGCACCCGCGAGCGCACCGATCAGGGGCCGCACATCGGAACGCGCCTCGCACACTAGGACCGGGCATCCGCCCGCCCCCGCGGCACCCCGGCGAGCGCCTCGGCAAGCGCCCCGGGCAGCTCGGAGACCCCCGTGACCCTGCGCACGCCATCGCCGAGCGCAGCCATACCCGGCGCGGATCCGATCCCGATGCCCACGAGCTCAAGACCGCGCGCCCGCATCTCTCCAACGACCCGCTGCAGCTCGGCCGGATCATCGCAGTCCCCATCTCCAATGAGGATCACAAGCCGCCGCGGCAGGCGACGCCGTGACCGCGCGTGCTCAGCGGCTCTCCCCAGTGGGGCGCCCAGCTCGACCGCCGCGGCCCGAAGCGCCGCGGCGGTGTCCGTCCGCCCACTCGCACCCCGCACCGCGGTGTGCAGCACAGCCCGTGTGCCCTCATCAACGGAGCGGCGCAGCGGGGCGATCACCCGCGGCGCCTCGTCGAACACAATCACCCCGGCGCGCACCGATGCTCCCACCGTGATCGCGTGCTGCTGTTCGAGGCGCGCAATATCTCGCGCCACAGCACCGAGCGACTCCAGCATCACGAGCCCCGCGTCGGCACACGCCTCGGACACGGGGCCCCGCATCGAGGCAGACCGGTCGAGCACGAGCAGGGCATCGACGCTGCCCCAAGCGTCACCATCGCGGGCACGCAGCGCGCGAGTGCGAAAGGCCGCGGGCCGGGCAATGCCCGCACGCACCTCGGTCACTGTCGTCGCGAGGCGCTCCGGGAATATGGCACCCCCCTCGGTTGCGGGCAACCGTGAGAACACTCGTCGGTGCCGCAGGCCGTGCGCCAGCACCGCACGCCACACCTCTCGGACCCGGGCGATTTCGGGGCGCAGGCGCTCGGCTCGGGCACGATACTCGCTGAGGCTCGCGTCCTCCACGCCGCGCTCGCGGCCGAGGCCAGATCCGGCCGCCCCGGGCGCGATGTCCCCTGCTGTCGCGGTAATCCCTTCGGGCAACTCTCCGCCGCCGATCGCGTTGCGGGCCGGAAGTGGCAGCTCGATGAGGGTTGTCGGCGGCACCTCGGACTGGATCTCGGTGAGCGCGGCGGGATCGAATTGCGCGGTGGTGCGCTGCGCCCCCGCAGCCGGCGCCTCGTCGGGAGATGGCACCTCCGCGTTCGTCATGTTCCCGGCGTCGCCCGAATTCAGCTCACCGGCACCCAGCTCAGAGGCGCCGGCACCGGAACTGTCTCCGAGCCCGAGCTCGGCCCCGTCCGCGGGCGGTGCTTCCGGCCCGAGCGCTGCGCTGTCGCCACGATCGGAGAGCCCTCGCCCCAACTGCGCACGGAGCCGCTGCAGCGGCGGCACGAGCACGGCGAGTGCACGATCGAGATGCTCGACTGGAGAGCGATCAGGCTCGCCCCCCAGGACTCGGCGCACCACATCCGCAGGAACTTCAGACTCCCGAGTGGGGTGGCCGCCGAGAAGTCGCGTAAGTTCGGCAGTCACCGGATCGTCGACGCGCACAGACTCGGCACCGGCGCTCAGGCGCAGCAGCGCGCCGTTCCACTGCTGCTCGATCGGGCGGTCACGCAGATCCTCGGGCACACCGCGCAGCGTGGCGTCGCGGAGGCGACCCCGAAACCCCGGCATCGCCGCACACAGTTCGGCGCCGGCCTGCGCCCGTTCAATCACCGTGAGCAGGGGGTCAAGCTCCGGACAGCGCTCAGACAGCACGGCGCGTCGATGCGCGCGGCCGGGGGCCAGGCGCGGCGACCGGATCCCGGCCCAGAAATCGCGGAGGGCAAGCACCGCCGCATCCGCATCGGTGATGCCCCGCACGCGGAAGTACCCGAGCCCCACGGTGACGCGGGTGGCCGTCAGCTCCCAGGTCTCGGATTCCGTCACCACCACGTCGAGCCCCAGGAGCCGGCCCGCGCTCCGGAGCTGCGCTTCGAGGGAAGACTGCGGCCTCATCGGGTCCACCGCACGCCCTGCCCCTCAAGGATCAGGGCGAGGGTACGCCGGTCTTCGGGGTGCATCACCCCGTCCGCAAAGCGGGTGAGCGTCGTGTGCAGCGCGTCTGCCGTGCCCTCGAGTGCGACCCGCTGCAGGAGCGCCACGAGGGTGCGCGGCGCGATCACCGTCTCGGCAAGCCCCGGCTCCTGATCGGCGCGCTGCTCCGTCGTGAGATAGCGCTCAAACCCCTCCCCGTGGTGACCCGAAAACACCTGCTGGCTCACAAACGCGGCACGGGCAACGAGCTCAATGTGCTCTGCGGACAGGCCAGTCGGGAGCTCGCCGAGATCCGTCGCGATTGCCGCCGTGGCGAGCAGGGCGTTGTCTCGCGGGAACTCCGTGTAGCCCCGGTCCGCGTCCGGGTAGCGCACCCGGAACGTGTTCGCGCCGAAGCGGTTCACGAGTTCCGCGCTCAGCGGTTCGATCCCCCGGTACCGGTGCGGAGCGTGCTCATTGGCTGTGGCGATGATGGTGAAGCCCGGGGCAATCCGGACGCGCTCGCCCGAGCCCTCCTGCACCGCAAATTCGGCACCCGGTCTGAGCTGCAGGATCCGATTGAGACGCTTCAGAAACTCCGCGGGCATCGCGTTCACTTCGTCGAGGATCAGCGGCCGCCCCTCCCGCATGGCGCGCAGCAGCGGGCCGGGTTCAAACACCGTCAACGTGGCCCCACGCTCACCGCGCAACTCGTGCGTGCCAATGAGCTGGGCGGCGGAGATATCGCCATAGCCGGACACAAACTCAGGCGGACGGCCAGTGCGCGTCGCGAGCGCCTCCGCGAGCGCGGTCTTCGCCCCTCCCGTCTCCCCGATGAGAAGCAGTGGTGCCCCCGAATAGAGGGCGGGGAGGGCGCCGCGAATCACCCGGCGCATCTGATCGCTGAGGAGCAGCCCGCTGCGCAGCTGCCGCTGCGCTTCCCGCACACGAAGCGCAGCGAGCGCGCTGGCCACCCCAGCGGGCAGCCGTCGCGACGTGCCGTCATGGGTGTCACCCGCCTCGGCGCCGAGCACCGCACGCTGTTCCGCGGGCGTCAGCGTGCGTCCGGCCGCGGCAGCGTGCGCGACGAGGGCCGCGGCGGCATCCCGCGCTTCCTCGGCGTGCATTTCGCGCCGGTGCTCAGCAACCGCCGCGCGCAGGATCCGCGCACGCTCAGTGAGCGCTCGGGGAAGCGCCCCCGCCACGAGCGCGGGATCGGCGGCGAGCGCGGTCAATCGTGCGCGAAGCTCGCGGGTGGCGGAAATCCCCAACCTGATCGCGTGAGTGAATCCCGCGCGCTCAGTGTCGCCGCCCCCGGGGTGCGCGAGCAGCCGCGCGAGCTCTTCGGGGACGCCGCCGGCCGCGGCCCAGTCGACACGAAGCGCGCGCTGCGTCTGCCGCAACTGCGTCGCGACCGTGCGGAGTTCCGTGAGGAGCGCCTCGGTGCTGAGCTGGACGTGCAGCATCATGCCCCCGCCGCCATGACCGCGCTGACCCCCGCGACGATACGGTCGAGGTCACCCGCCGTGAGCGAGGGATGCACGGGGAGCGAAAGCACCTCGGCGGCGGCGCGATCGGACTCTGGAAGCTCGTGCGCGGGCGCGAATTGCCCCAGCGATGGCAGTCGGTGGTTGGGGATCGGATAGTACACGCCTGTCGCCACCCCGTGTTCGTCGCGGAGCGCCGCCCGTATGTTGTCACGTTCCGCGGCCGGAACGCGGACCGTGTACTGGTGATACACGTGCGTGGCCTCCGGGGCGATGCGCGGCACTGTCAGTCCCGGCAGCGTGGCCAGTTCCCTGTCAAAAAACGCGGCGTGGCTTCGCCGGGTGTGTGTCCAGTCGTCAACCTTGCGCAGTTGCACGCGTCCCACGGCGGCGTGCACATCACTCATCCGGGCGTTGAAGCCGATGACCTCATTGGCATACTGGGTCTCCATCCCCTGGTTACGGAGCAGCCGAAGCCGCCGCGCGGTCTCCTGCGTGCGGCACGACACCATGCCGCCCTCGATCGCGGTCATGTTTTTCGTCGGGTAGAGGCTGAACATCGCGAACTCGCCGAAGCTTCCCACGGGCTGCCCGTTCCAGCGCGCACCGTGCGCCTGCGCGGCGTCCTCAAAGAGGGCGATGCCGTGTTCCGTGGCGATGGCGTGCATCGCGTCGACCTGGAACGGGTGGCCGTACAGGTGCACCGGCATCACCCCCGCGGTGCGCTCGGTAATCGCCGCGCGCACCGCGGCCGGGTCGAGCGTGAAGTGTGTGGGCTCGATGTCCGCGAACACCGGTGTAGCCCCGGTCAATGCGACTGAGTTCGCGACGGCGGCGAAGGTGAAAGAGGGAACGATCACCTCGTCGCCGGGGCCAATCCCGCTTGCGAGGAGGCCGAGGTGTTGCCCGCTCGTGCCGGAGTTCAGTGCGACTGTCGGCCGCCCCGCAACGAAGTGTTCCGAAAACTCACGCTCGAATGCAGCGACCTCCGGCCCCTGCGCGAGCATGCCCGAGAGCAGCACGTTGTGCACCGCGAGTCGTTCTTCGTGACCGATCAGGGGCTTGGCCGCGGGGATCAGTGTGGGTGCGGGAGCCGCTGCGGGATCCGCTATGGGGGTCGTAGTTGGGGGTGTCATTGTGGTGCCTCCGCGTGTGTTCGAGTCGATCGCAAACTTTGTCACAGCCATGATAGCGTTTGTCCTATGTCAAAGACTGGTCAGCTTGATCGCGTGTTCGGACAGAGCTCCGCAGCGCCGCCCCAGACGCCGCCGGGGAGGATCGCGCTGCGCGTTGCCGAGGCGTCCGCGCTGGAACTCGATCCACGTCCCGCTCAGATCCTGAACTTCGGATCGCAGCTCCTTCACGGCACGGTGGGCCTCCCCGCGAGCCGCCGCGTGACCGAGGCCGCTGGCGTGCGCACGATCGACATTCCCACGGTTCTGCTCAGCGTGATCCCGCATTTTGACGCGGTGCACCACCTCGACGTCCCGGCCGAGTGGATCGCACGAGCCCTGCGGGATCTCGACGGAGCCGGCGCGCTCAGGGAACTCCGGCTTGTCACCTCGGGCTACCTCGCGTCCCCCGCACAGACCGCGGCAGTTGCGGCCGCCGTTCGCTCCGCCGATTCGGAGATCCCGTTGCTGCTCGACCCCACGCTCGGGGACACCGAGCTTGGGTTCTACACCGATCCCGCACTCGTTGGAGCGCTCCGCAGTGAACTCGTCCCGCTCGCCACAGGGCTCACCCCCAACCTGTTCGAACTGGCGCATCTCAGCGGCGCCCCGCTCGACTCGCTCACCTCACCCACCCCCATCGCCCGGGCCGCACGTTCGCTCATCACCGCCCGCACCCAGTGGGTTGTCGTGACAGGTGTGCGCTCCCCCGTCACGACAAGCGTCGGAGAGGTGATCGTCACCGCAACCGAGCACTGTGCGCACTGGCACGCACCACTCCGGACCAGCGCGAAGGGGCTCGGCGACACCTTCACCGCCGCCCTCGCGGTCGAACTCAGCGCAATGATGCCCGCGGTGTTTCCAGACCTTTCCCACCTCGCCGCCGCCGTGGATGTCGCTGCTGAGACTGTCCGGCGTGCCACCGCCCACCCCTACCCGCTCAGCTAGGAGACCCGCATGACAATCACAATTCCGCGTCACCTCCTCCCCGCGGACGGCCGCTTCGGCAGCGGGCCCTCGCGGCTACGCCCGTCACAATTGCACTATCTGCGCCAGGCGGACCCCGGAATCCTCGGCACGTCTCATCGCCAAGCCCCGGTTCGTTCCCTCGTCGCGCGGATTCAAGAGCAACTTCTGACCCTCTTCCGAGCCCCGGCGGGCTACGAAGTTGTGCTCGGCAATGGCGGGGCCACGGCGTTCTGGGACATCATCACGTATGGTCTGATCGAGCACCGCGCCCAGTGCCTCGACTTTGGCGTGTTCGGCGGCCGCCTCGCCCGTGCCGCTGCGGCCCCCTGGCTCACCGCCCCCGATGTCCGCACTGCGCGACACGGTGAGCTCATTGCCCCCGAGCGCGTCTCCGGCATCGATCTCTATGCCTGGCCCGAGAACGAGACCTCGACGGGTGTCGCGGCCCCCGTCCACCGCGTCGCCCCCTCGATCGATGCGCTCACCGTGATCGATGCGACGAGTTCTGCCGGCGGCATGGAGTTCGATGCCGAACAGGTTGACGTCTATTACTTTGCCCCACAAAAGAGCCTCGGCTCGGACGGCGGACTCTGGCTGGCTCTGCTCTCTCCGGCTGCGATCGAGCGCGCGGAGCGTATTGCCGCGAGCGGCCGCTACATCCCCGAGTTCCTGAGCCTTGGCGCCGCCATCACGAACTCACGCAAACACCAGACAACAAACACCCCAGCCCTCGCTACGCTCCTCCTCCTCGAGGCGCAACTCGAGTGGCTGCTCGGACAGGGCGGACTCTCGTGGGCGGCGGAGCGCACCCGCAGGAGCTCACAGCTCATCTACGACTGGGCGGAAGCCAGCCCCATCGCCGCACCGTTTGTGGCCCGACCGGCGCACCGCTCGCCCGTCACCGCGACAATTGAAATCTCCCCGCGCGTGAGCGTGCGCGACCTCTCACGCACGCTGCGCGCCAACGGCATCGTCGATATCGATGCGTACAGCGGAATCGGGACCAATCAGCTCCGCGTGGCCACCTACGTGTCGGTCGAGCCCGACGAGGTCGCCCGCCTCCTGACCTGCATCGATGAAGTATTCCCGAGGCTTGTTGAATATGCGTGCTAAGCAGACGCCCAGCGCGCCACCACGGGGGCGAATCGTGTCGTGGCTCACCTCAACCGACCACAAGGTGATCGGGTACTTCTACCTCGTGAGCTCGTTTGTGTGGTTCCTCGTGGGCGGCGTCCTCGCCCTCATCATCAGGCTGCAACTCTTCGCGCCCGGACTCGAAGTTGTGGCGACCAAGGAGCAGTACAACCAGCTCTTTACGATGCACGGCACTATCATGCTGCTGTTGTTCGCGACCCCGCTCTTCACGGGCTTCGCGAACGTCATGTTGCCACTCCAAATTGGTGCTCCCGACGTCGCCTTCCCGCGCTTAAACGCCTTCTCGTTTTGGGTGTATACCTTCGGATCACTCATCACAGTCGGCGGCTTCGTTACCCCGCAGGGCTCGGCGTCGTTCGGCTGGTTCGCCTACGCGCCACTCTCCTCAGAGGTGTACTCGCCCGGGGTCGGCGGCAACCTGTGGGTGCTCGGACTCGCGCTCAGCGGCTTCGCGACGATCTTGGGTTCGGTGAACTTCATCACCACGCTCATCTGCATGCGCGCCCCGGGAATGACAATGTGGCGGATGCCAGTGTTCTCCTGGAACATCATGGTGACCTCGATCCTCGTCCTTGTTGCGTTCCCGGTGCTCGCCGCGGCGCTGCTCGGTCTGGCGGCCGACCGGATCCTCGGAGCTCAGGTGTTCTCCGGGGAGGGCGGTGCGATCCTGTGGCAGCACCTCTTCTGGTTCTTCGGACACCCCGAGGTGTACATCATCGCCTTGCCATTTTTCGGGATCGTCTCGGAAATCTTCCCGGTCTTCAGCCGGAAACCGATCTTTGGGTACAAGACCCTGATCTACGCGACAATTGCGATCGCCGCCCTGTCACTTACGGTGTGGGCGCACCACATGTACGTCACCGGTTCCGTGCTGCTGCCGTTCTTCTCGCTGATGAGCATGCTGATCGCCGTCCCCACCGGGGTGAAAATCTACAACTGGATCGGCACCATGTGGCGCGGGTCCATCACGTTCGAAACGCCCATGCTCTGGTCGCTCGGCTTCCTCGTGACCTTCGTCTTTGGCGGCCTCACCGGCGTGATCCTGGCGTCCCCACCCCTGGACTTCCACATCACCGATACCTACTTTGTCGTCGCTCACTTCCACTACGTCGTGTTCGGCACCGTGGTCTTCGCAATGTTTGCCGGCTTCTACTTCTGGTGGCCAAAGTGGACGGGGAAGCGTTTGAACGAGCGGCTCGGCAAGATCCATTTCTGGGTGCTGTTCATCGGCTTCCATATGACGTTCCTGATCCAGCACTGGCTCGGCGTGAAGGCGATGCCGCGGCGCTACTACAGCTACCTCCCGTCAGACGACGTCACCTGGATGAACCAGCTCTCCACAGTGGGCTCAATGATCCTGGCTGCGTCAATGCTGCCGTTCTTCCTGAACGTCTACATCACTGCCCGGCGCGCGCCTCGCGTCACGCACAACGACCCCTGGGGCTTCGGCCGCTCCCTCGAGTGGGCCACAACGTGCCCGCCCCCGCGTCACAACTTCGTGTCGATCCCGCGCATCCGCTCCGAATCCCCCGCCTTCGATCTGAACCACCCGGAAGTGACAGCCGGGCCGCCGCCCGCGCCGGTACTCGATCCGGCACCCGCGCCGGAATCCGATCCGACATCCGAAAAAAGGAGATGGAGCTGAGACACCAGGGGGGGTAGGCGTCCCAGCTCCATCACGGGGCCACAGCAGCGCGCGGATCGTCTGAGGCGATGACGCGATTGTCGCTCCTGTGCACTTGAGTGCAGATCAGCGGTGGTGCTGGGGAGCACCGGGGGGGGATTACTGACCTGTCTCAATTCTTCGGGCCGCTGGGGTGCGGCCTCAGAACCGATTCAAGCCGAGATCCCGGCCACGAGCCCCTCCCGAGGCACGATTCGGTACCCGCAACCGAGCGAGTGCAGTAGTGCGCGGGCACCGCAGCTCCCTCCAGTGCCGATGTTCAGTAGCAGAGGACGCCGCTGTGCGCGGTCTGACTACCCGAGGCGGGGCGAGCGCGCCCCGGACAACTCCTCAACGAAGCCCAGATCCTGCCGTCGCTCCACCTGCGCTTTTTTCATGATCCGATGCATGTGGCTCTCGACAGTGCGTACGGAAAGCACAAGTTCATCAGCGATTCCCTGATTGGACTTCCCGGCGATGGCGAGCCCGGCGATCTGGATCTCGCGCGCGCTGAACTGCACGCCCCCCGAGCGCAGTCGGCGCTCACCGTACTCCCCCGGGGCCAGCGATTCGCGCAGTTCCCTGAGCCGTGATTCGCCGCGATCCGTCGCCGCTGAGTCCTCCCGCAACTTTGCCAGCCGGATGCACTCCCGGTACGCCCCCAGCGCGTCCCCGAACTGTCCCAGCTCCGTGAACACCGCAGCCATCTGCTCCATGTCACCCAGGTCTTCTCTGAGCACCGCGGTGACATAGCGCACCCGATCAGTGACGTACGGTGAGTGCACGGCCGCGAGTCGCGGTCGCAGCCGCTCCAGCCGCTCCTCCGAGAGATCAAACTCAAGTGCGGTCAGATACACAAGTGCCGCATTCAGGTGTGCCCCGCGCTCCCAGAGTTCCGTGCCGCCCTGCTCTGCATGATCCGCCCCGGCACCCGGGCTCTGCTCGGCGGCGATGACGCGCGCCGTCGCCCAGCTTCGGGAGCCGCCGGGCAGCAGGCTGTCCGGCACCGCTGAGTGCTCGTACACCGCTTGCAACGCACGAGCCGCGTCCAGGTTTCCCTGCCCCACCGCGAGGACAGTCCCCATCACGAGGAAGGACAGGTGCACAAACGGCGGCTGCCGGATCGGCTCCCCCAGCGAAAACGCCAGCTGGATCGATTCCTCGGCCCGGCGTACCCGTCCGTCGTGCAGATCGAGCAGCGCGAGAAGATAGCAGTACCCGCGGATCGCGACATTATCGAAGGAGTCCTTCGCTTCGGCGAGCCCCTGCTCCGCGCTGCGCCTGGCCCGCTCGCAGTACCCCGCGAAGTAGTCCGTGACGATCAGGAAGCCCATCCGATCAATCTCCCCGGTGAACGGCTCCAGCTTGTTCGCGTCGTCGTAGTGCGCCTTCGCTTCAACAACGCGCCCCCCGCGCAGCAGTTCGCTGCCGATGGCCATGTGCGTCGCGGCGCGCACCTGCGCGTCGAGTGCTGGGTCCTCCGGATCCGGCAACAGCGACGAGTCAGCCGCTGGGAAGACCGCCCGCTCGATCTCGAAAATCCGGACACCGAACAGTGCACCGAGCCGCGGGAAACGACCGGCTGCCGCGCGCAGACTGTCAATGGCCCGCTGGAACTCACCCGTGATGAACAGCCAGTGATCCGCCCGCAGGAACTCCCACCGTACGAGCATCTGCTCGGACTCGTGCTCGGAGAGCAACGCCACATCAGCGAACAGCGCTTCAAGTTCCTCAGCCGTCGCTCCGGAGGCCACCGAAACCTCAATGAGATTCGCCAGAGTTTCGCGCGACGGGGACCGGCTCCACTCGGTCTGGGCGACAAGCAGCCGGTTCCGGAGGTGCTCATGCACCAGACGCACAAACGGCGCATCCGGGCTCTGCGACATTGCCGGAAGCCGGAACTGCACGCTTGCCTCAGTGCCCGAGCGCAGGTGCGCCTCGAGCTTCGCGCTCAGGCGGTGTCGCCGCGCAGCCGCCGGGCGGTGCCTGAAGAAATCGACGAGCAGTGGCGGCTGCACGGTCACCAGCAGGCGCCCGGCCGAGGGAAAAAACCCGATCAGGGAGAGCTCCTCGAGTTGCGTCGGAACCTCCGGACCCGTGAACTCCATCAGGGTGTCGATGTCAACAACTCCGAGTAGCGACAGGATCTCCAGGGCATCCCACTGCTCGTCGCTCAATTCAGCGAGGAGCGCATCGATATACGGAATCAGGGCGTTACTCCAAAACGAGTCGGAGGTAGCCCAACGACCATGTTCAAGCTGCAGCCGATCCTCGTAGATGGCGGCGCGCACCATGGTGATCGCGAGGCCCACGTTCCCGCCCGAACTCGCAAACACGTGACTCATCGCGCTCGAGTGCAGTGGGGTGCCGGTCGCCTGCGTGAGCGCCTCGCTGAGGTCGTCGAAGCCCAGCGGTCCGAGATGTACCCCGAAGCCCGGCGCGATACTCATCCCCTCAAGTTGGTTCCCGATTCGGTTGCGCGACGAGCCCGGGAGTCGACTCAGAACGGTTGGAGTGTGCAGCACACTACAGACGGCAGACAGCGCCCCCCAGCTCGCGTCGTCGATAAACTCGGCGTCCTCAAGCACAAGCAGAGAACGCGGCGAGGCAAGCAACTCCTCCAGCTCGCTCACCACAACCCGCGGGGACCCCGGGCGACCCTGCGCGACAGAGCTCAGGCCGGCGAGGGCGAGGCTCGCGAACGGGGTGTTCCGGTATGCGTACAACCCCCGAACCTCAATGACGTGCCACGTGAGGTTCCGAAAATGGGTCACGACCTGCGTGATGAAGTGCGTTTTCCCCGACCCGTGCACGCCGATCACTTCGACGGACCCGCCCGCAGCCACTACGCTCGCAGTCCGGCTCAGTGCCCTCGCTCGATTCTCCATGCTGCACTGCCGTTCTCGTGTGGGAGGAAACCTGTGCCACGACAGTACTCCTGATCAGGCAGGTTTCGCGCGTGTGGGCGGGAGTTTTGCGCGGATGGCCGCTCGACAGCGTGTGCGGGCGTTCCCCCACGCTGCTGCCACGCACTGCTGAGTCCCGCGCGCGGACTACTGCTTTTTGTCGTGCCCGTCCGTGATGGCTGCGGTATCTGCCATACCGAGCACTGCAAGGGCCCCCTCCAGCAGTAACGCCGGGTCCGCACACTGCACACTTTTCACAGGCTCCGCGGAGCCGCCCTGACCTGACAGACACCCCTCAACACCAGGCCCCTCACCCACTGAAAGGCTGCACATTGCGTCGTCATCCCTCGCGAGACCTCCCCCGCCTCAGCCACAGTGTGCGGCGAGGCACAAGTGTGAACGTCATCGGAGACCCCGGAAGCGGGCGCTCCACACTGCTCCGCGGGCTGGATGACTCGCTCGTTGGCCGTGACTGGACAGTGGTCCGGATCCTGGGCCACGCAACGTTCCGAAACACCCCACTGGCCGCCCTCGCCCTCGCGGGCGTTGGCCCGGGAAAAGACACCCGGCAGCAAGCATTCATCGCCTCCCTCACCACCGCCATCGACGAGCTCGTGACCAAGCTTGTGCCCGATCGCTCCGCGATTCTTGTTGACGACTGGGACGACCTCGATGATGCGAGCTGGGGCGTGATCTCCGCGGTCCGGGCCCGAACCGGCGTCCCCGTCATCACCGCGCGGCACCCACCGCGCCCCGGAAGCGAGCTCACCACGCGCTCCGCCCAGACAAGTTACGGCACCGCACACGAGCTTCGGATCCAGCCGCTCTCGTTCTCCGAGCTCGCGCAGATCCTGCAGTCGCGCCTGGACGCACCCCTCAGCCAGAACACACTGAGCAGGATCTACGCGAAAAGCGGGGGCAACCCCGGACTCGCCCTCGCGCTCGTCGACGCCGCGGTCTCGGGCGGGAAACTCGTGTTGCAAGATGGTCTGTGGTGCGGTGCGCAGGATCTCTGGACCAATACGCTGGGTGCCGCAGCCCGCGTGCTCCTCGATCGGCTCACCCCTCGCCAGCGCGACCTGCTCGAGGTGCTCGCAACGGTGGGCACAGTGAACCTCGACACGGTGGCCCAGCACTCCGATCTGGAGGACATTGAGCAGCTCGAAACCGAGGGGTTCATCGCCCTATTCCCCTCCGACAGCGCGACGTTTGTGACCGTCGAGCCGCCCCTGCTCGTCGAGTACTTCCGCCACGAAACCGCGTACGCGCGTCGATACCGCTTGGCGACCGCGGTCGCATCGGGGCTCGGCACCGCCGACGGAATGATGGAGGCCGTCCGCGCGGCACCGCGCGGGGAAACCCGAGATGCCCGCCTTGTCAGGTTGGTACATGAGCGGGCCCGCGAAGAGCAGCTTGCCGCGCAGCAGGCCTGGCGCGTTCGGCCGTCAATTGCCACCGCAACGCGGGCGATGCGCGCCGGGATGCTTGCCACGGCGGCGGCTCCCGCGGATCTCGAGAGCATCGTGGCCGAGGCTGAACACCTGCCACGCACCGAGCTCGAAGAACTCGAGTGGGTCCTTGCCCGGACCGATGCGCTCATCGCATTCGACATGGACACCGAGCGTGCCATTGAGCTGCTCCGGGAGGCAGCCCCCCGCTGCGGCGCCTACACCGATGTGCTCGTGGCGCGAGAAGCCTACATTGCCCTCGTCTATGCGGACTCCCTGGAACCCGCACGCGCACTCCAAGATGCACCGGCAGATGCACCGCCGCGATCCCGCGCAGCAGTCTGGGTGGGGCAGGCCATCCTCGCGCTCATCGAAGGCAGACTTTCCGAGTGCCGAGAGCTCTGGGACCGGATCGCCGCCCTGCCCGCACACGTTCTCGCCCCGGACCCCTCGATCCGGGCGGCTACCCTCGTCTTCCAGGGCGCTGCGGACTACCTCGATGGCGATCCCGCTGCGGCCATTGAGACCGCGCTCGCCGAATTCTCCCGCGCACTGAGCAGCCGGGACGTCACGACGATCCTGGCACAGGGATCGCTCTGCGCTACGCTGCTCCTGCTGGAGAGCCGACATGAGGAGGCCGCCGAGGTGCTGGAGTGCACCACGATGCTCGGTATGCCCGCGATCACACCGGCGTTTGTGCCGCTGACGCTCGCCATTTCCGGGTCGGTGCTCGCCTCCCGACGCGGGAATCGTGGCCTCGCAGAGCAGCATCTCGCGGAGTTCGACCGCATCACCAACGGCGCAGTGCACCTCCCGGGAGCCAGCCGCAGCTGGGCGAGTATGCAGGCGCTCACGAGCGTCGGAAAACGCCGAGAGGCCGCCGACCTCTCCCTGGCCGCGGGCGACGAACACTGGAGCCGGGGCCGGGCCCTCGCCGCGGCCTACGCCTACCTCGCGGCGCTCGACGTCGACCCGAGCGTCGAGCGCCTGGCGCACGCCGAGGCGCGCCTCGCGGCTGTCGACAGCAACACAATTCGAGTGCTGACGCAGAACGCCCGAGCCTGGGCACTGCGGGACCGCACTGAACTGGTGCGGCTGGCCGAGCAGTACGCGCAGCAGGGGCAAACGTCGCTCGCGATCTCCGCGTACCGCCGCGCCGCGGTGATCGCCCGGACGGACGGACAACCCGGCGAGGTGCGCGACATCGATGCCCGTCTGGCCCTTGTGCTCGCCCACGTTCCGGCGGGCCGCTACGACCCGCGGCGCGGCAGCCACACGATCGTGGAGCTCAGTAACCGCGAGCTCCGGATCGCGCAGCTCGCACGCACAGGCCTCACAAACCAGCAGATCGCAGACGAGCTGATCCTGTCGGTGCGGACTGTCGAGAGCCACCTCTACCGGATCATGCGCAAGCTCGGCATCGACCGGCGGGCGGAGCTTGCCGACCACATCGCGAGCGATCACCCCGACGCGCTGTAGCGCGATTGGGTGATGAACACACCCACCACGCGCAGAAAACGAAACAGCCCCGGTCAGAATTGATTCTGACCGGGGCTTCTCGTCGGGATGACAGGATTTGAACCTGCGACCCCGTCGTCAAAAGCCCTGATCAAGATTGCTTTCGAGGCGATACGGATGACTACGGTTCCCTGGCGTTGGTTAGGGATGCGGCGTTGCGCCCGTTCCGAGTGTAGCCGGCCAGTTCGGGGTCGTCACGGTTGATTTACCTGGGTTTTGCGTGCCCCCCCCGGCCCGACCTGTTCGCCAGAAAGGTCGGCACTTCCGAGCTGTCTCGGAGCTAGCCAGTCAGCAAGGATGAGGGTGATCATTCAGAGTCACCGTAAGAACTTGATTCAGCTCCCCGAGGCGCAAGATAGACGGCCCTGCCGAATCGGCGTCATCGTACTGCAGGAACCAACGGTGCCGTCGATTTGACGGATCCGTTCCCGCAAAGGCTCGGTGGGGTCGATTCAACTCCACCGAACCCCCTCCGCAGCCAAGCCGGGGGCGACCCCGCAGATCGACCGTGGGACGAGAGCTACCGGAGGCCGTCACGCCCGCCTTACACGCAGCGTTCCGCTGCACCTTCCCACACGGCGACTTCATCCCGCGGACTAAAGTCAGTGGCCTCTCGTACCATTCAGACCAGGACGCCATTTCCGGAGGCGAGGCATGGCATGACGGATCGAATCTGGCTCTATGTCCCCTACACCCAAAAGGACACCGCAAAGGCGGCTGAGGCATGGTGGGATCCCGAGGCCAAGAGTTGGTACGCATCGCGCCCCGGAATGCGGGCGTTGGATCGCCGGCTGCGTGCACCCAACGCCGAACTCCTCGACTTCTCAACTACCCCAACACCGCTATACAGGGAACCCTCGGCAAACTCAGGCGTGACTCTCGATGCGTCCGATGACCTTGCCACGATACTCCAAGGCGCAACTGCGGATGAACCTCGCCGTGGGCGATACGCGCTCCCTATGGGTGGTTCTGCCACATGCGCGACTCCGACACCCACAGCGAAGAAGCGCAGATCGCCACGGTACGGCGGCGCCCCTTACACAAGCCACTCATCATCACACAGCCGAATGAATGGCGGCACGTACTCCAACACCGCAATGACGTGGATTGGCGATTGAACGCGCATATCACCAACCTGATGAGCCGAGCGATCCCGCCAAATACTGCGGTCAGATGGAACCCGCAAATGCGTTTCTTTGAATCCGTCACAGGAAAGTTCGTCGATTGGAAGGAACTCCGCGCCCGACAAAGCTAAGAGCACCTACCCCCCAGTGACAAATGGCGAGCAGGCGCCTTGCCCGCATCGACCAGGAAGCCTAGCGGACGGGCCCAGAACGCTGTCGTTGACCGGAACGAGGTTGATTTGCGCGCCCGCGGCCCCCGAGCGCATCCGTCGTGAAGGCCTCACCCCCGAGTACGTACACCCACGACTCGGCCCTCCTCGTCACATCGAGAACACCACGCCTACCCGAACACCCGCAGGCTTGCCCCAGAGGCCTCCAGTCCGCAACACCTGCCGCGATGTTAGGTTCTTCGAACACTGCATCGATGTTAGATTATTCGCACACTGCATCGATGTTAATCATACTTGCCATCTTGTCCATGTTATACTTATCTGACATCGATTTGATGTTATGTTTTTGCGACACTTTGATGGAGGAGGCACCATGCGGATCCAGAAGCCAGCTGACCTTGCTCGCCTCATCAAAACCCGACGGCAAGCGCAGGGACTCACCCAACAGGACGTAGCCGCCGCCGCCGGAATCACAAGGCAATCGTTGGCGCGGGTTGAGCGTGGGCACGGTGGGGTTTCGTTTGACACGACGCTCCGCATCTTTGAGCGCCTCGGCATCCAACTCGACGCTGTCTCGCGACCTCAGACTCCTGACGCGTCCCCGGCATGGGCGCGAAATCTTGACGATCTTCGAAGAAAGGATGTTGTAGCTTCGATGCCCACGTCGAGAGTCGACGCCCAGGCGATCATCCAGAACATCGACGTCGCCGCACTCGCCAAGAACCTCAGCAACATCGACACCCAGGCGCTCACCCAAGCGCATATCCGCGATTTGGATGCTTCCCAAACCGCCGCCGTAGCAACAGCGGCTTCTCGGAGTATTGATGCGACTGCCCTGCTAGCGAACTGGCGGCGCTCCTTCGACCGGATCACCACTCAGTTGCAGGAAAACGCCGCGCACACAGGTGCCGTACTCAATGAGAGACAAGCTCGCCATGCCGTTTTGAGCGCAGCGATTGAAGCTGGAGATCCCGACCTCAAACCGTTGACGGATACTCAGAGAGCTCGTCCACCTGAGAACACCAGTGAGGTGAGCAATGACTGACGCGCTCGACGTCTACTTGTACGATCGCCAGATCGCGATCATCACGCGACAGGGGGAAAACCTGCAGCTGCGATATCTTCCCGACTACGTCGCCGAGGAGCACCCAGTTCCCATCTCGGTAACGCTCCCCGTTGTCAGTGGAGTCTCCCCGAGCGACACCACCAAGCGTTTCCTGGAGAACCTTCTCCCTGACCGTCCTGATGTCAAAACCCGGTGGGCCAGAGAAGCCAAACTCACCAGCGATAGCGCCTTTGACCTGCTCTCGGTCTACGGAGCCGACGTCGCAGGTGCGCTTGAGTTCTATCCTGCGGGCACCACTCCTCGCACCGAAGCCAAGCTTACGCCAGTAAGCGACCAGGCAATCGCAGAGAGAATCCGCCAGATCCGGGCAGACGATTCAGATTGGCTCGAACATCACCCGCTTGAAGAAGGATTTTCTCTCGGCGGAGCCCAAGGAAAGTTCGCCCTCGCACGACGGAACGGACAGTGGTTCGAACCCACGGGCCAACATCCTTCTACGCACATCTTCAAACCTGGAGTCCACACGCTCCCCGGATCGGATGTCAGCGAACACGTCACTCTCCAGGTGGCGCGCAGGTTGGGGTTGAACGTCGCCACGACCGAGATCGGGATTTTCAAGGATGAGCATGTACTCATCGTCGAGAGATTCGATCGGCTGCCCGTCGGGGACGGATACATTCGCATTCACCAAGAAGACCTCGCGCAAGCTACCGGAACTTCTTTCGTAAACAAGTACGAGCGAGACAGCGGCCCGAACTATCACGACATCTTCGAGGTTTTCGACCGCGACCTCACTCCCTCCGCGGCGAAACAAGCGAAACAACGCTTTGCCGAGTGCCTCGTCTTCTCGTGGATCATCGGACACAACGATGGACACTCCAAGAACTACTCACTCACGCATACACCCGACGCGTCTTACCTATCCCCCTTCTACGACCTCAACACAGCTCTCCCTTTCGAACTTCCGCACATCGTCCGCGCCAAGAACTACCAGGCCTATGACGGAGTCAAGCTTGCGTTCTCCGTCGACGGGGCCGCGACTCTTGGTGAGTTCGGACCAGAAGCCATCCACGTCCTGGAAGGTGACGCGGAGCTTGACCCCGGGCACCTAACTGTCTTTGCATTCCATATCGGAACGAATCTGCAGACAACTCTCAACGAAGTGATCGGCGAACTGCCCGAGTCCCTTCAAGAACTCAGTGCCGTCAAGCTTTTCCCCTACGCGGCCTTTGCTCAAACGTTGCGGGTTCGCGACCGCCTTGCACCCGCATAACAAAGCAAGACCATACGGCCAGGAGGCCACCATGTTGCTCCTCGATGTCTTCAATCGCACCCGGTGAAGCGCTGCAAGAGCTAGGCAACAAGAGGCGGGAAGAAGCTACATCGGAGGCCGCGCATTTTCCCATGTGCCCTAAATGTGCCCTGTCCGCCTGCTGGAGCTCTTGGGCAACAAAAAACCCCCGGAACTTCCGCATGTTTCTGCGGAAGTTCCGGGGGTTACTGTCGGGATGACAGGATTTGAACCTGCGACCCCGTCGTCCCGAACGACGTGCGCTACCAAACTGCGCCACATCCCGATTGCGCTTTCACGCAGGCTCTACTCTAGCGGGTCAGACACGTTTGCAAGAAATCGGTGTGGCCATTTCGTGAAACTCGCGCGGGTCGCGCCACGGGTCATTCGGGAGCGACGGTGGAGAGCGTGGCGATCGTCACGGGAACCGGCTGTCCGGCCCAACTCGCACGCAGCGCATAGTGGCCGTCGGCCCCCGGCACACCAGCCTGCTGAGCGTCGGTTGGCAGTCCAGCGATCGGCCCTCCCGCAAGCGCGGCCGCGTCGAGCACGTGCGGAATCCGCAGCGTCGCGAAGCCTGTCTCGGCAACAGTGACGCCGCCGAGTTCTGACACTGAGGCGGCCCAGAGCTCGGGAACCGCGTGATCGGGTGCCCCTGAGCCGCGCAGTCGGGTTGCAGGTTCGCGCGGCGTGCGCACACCGGACGCGGATTCCTCCCACTCCTCGGTCTCCCGGCCGCCGTGCACAATCGTCTCAGCGATCACGGTGCGGAATACCGGATCCCCCGTACCGTCGATGATCCACCGCGTCCCAAGCACACCGTGGGCGGTGGTGTCGAGCAGGAAGTCGTCGCCGTCCGCGAGGGCAGCTCCCCGATACGTGAGCGGCACGTGGAAGATCGTGTCGTCCCCCGCGGTGACGAAGTGCCCCTCGATGCCGACCTCGCCCTCGGGGTCATCCACGCGGTAGGCGGCAACGCGTTCCAGGAGTGCCACGTCGCCCCGAAACCAGGGGCGGGTCGGGAGCCAGGCGGCGAGCAACTCGTGCTTGGACGGAGACATTGTCGTGTCGTAGATGAGAGCCATGACGCCGATCATACGCCGACGCGAGGACACACCTCTCACACAGCACGATGCCCCACCCCGGAAATTCCGGGGTGGGGCATCGAGGGCTGCAGACCGGCGCGCACGGCGCCGAGCCGTGTGTTACTTGCTCTGGTTCTTCACACGCGACGCGTTGCGCGCACGCGAGACGGCGTCGAGCTGGACCTTGCGGATGCGGATCGCCTCGGGGGTGACCTCGACGCACTCGTCCTCACGAGCGAACTCGAGCGACTCCTCAAGCGACAGCTGACGCGGGGGCGTCATCGACTCGAAGGAATCGGAGCTCGCAGCACGCATGTTCGTGAGCTTCTTTTCCTTCGTGATGTTCACGTCCATGTCCTCGGAGCGTGAGTTCTCGCCGATGACCATGCCCTCGTACACCTCTTCGGTGGGGTTGACGAAGAACGTCATCCGCTCCTGCAGGTTGATCATCGAGAACGGGGTGACCACACCGGAGCGGTCCGCAACGATCGAGCCGTTGTTGCGGGTCACGATCGGGCCAGCCCACTCACCGTAGCCGTGCGAGATTGCGTTGGCGATACCGGTGCCACGGGTGGTGGTCATGAACTCCGAGCGGAAGCCGATCAGGCCACGCGAGGGGACGATGAACTCCATGCGCACCCAGCCAGTGCCGTTGTTCACCATGTTCTCCATGCGGCCCTTACGCGCGGCGAGGAGCTGCGTGATCGCGCCAAGGTGCTCCTCCGGCGTATCGATCGTCAGGTGCTCGTAGGGCTCGTGCGTCTTGCCGTCGACCTGCTTCGTGACAACCTGCGGCTTGCCCACGGTGAGCTCGAAGCCCTCGCGGCGCATGTTCTCCACGAGGATCGACAGTGCCAGCTCGCCGCGGCCCTGCACCTCCCACGCATCCGGACGCCCCACGTCGACGACCTTGAGCGACACGTTGCCCACGAGCTCGCGGTCCAGGCGGTCCTTGATCATGCGCGCGGTGAGCTTGTGGCCCTTGACCTTGCCGACGAGCGGCGAGGTGTTCGCACCGATCGTCATCGAGATTGCGGGATCGTCAATCTCAATCATCGGCAACGGGCGGACATCCTCGGCGTCGGCAATTGTCTCGCCGATGGTGATGTTCTCGATGCCAGCGATGGCGACAATATCGCCGGGGCCAGCCTTCTCAGCCGGGTAGCGGGTGAGCGCCTTGGTCAGCATCATTTCCGTGATGCGCACGTTCTGAATGGTGCCGTCGTGCTTGACCCAGGCAACGGTTTCGCCCTTGCGGATCTCGCCGTGGTGCACGCGCAGCAGCGCGATACGGCCCAGGAACGGCGAGGAGTCGAGGTTCGTGACGTGCGCCTGCAGCGGGTGCTCGTCATCGTAGGTCGGGGCGGGTACGTGCTCGAGGATCGCACCGAAGAGCGCTTCGAGGGTGTCACCGTCGGGCAGGGTGCCGTTGGCCGGCTCGGTCAGGCTGGATGCACCAGCGCGGCCCGAGAGGTAGACGACGGGCACGTCGAGCACTGCGTCGACGTCGAGGTCCGGGTGGTCTTCTGCGAGGTCGGACGCCAGGCCGAGCAGCAGATCCTGCGCCTCGCTGACAACCTCGGGGATTCGGGCGTCGGGGCGGTCGGTCTTGTTCACCGCGAGAATCACGGGGTGCTTCGCCTCGAGCGCCTTGCGCAGCACGAAGCGGGTCTGAGGCAGCGGGCCCTCGGACGCGTCAACGAGCAGCACGACGCCGTCGACCATCGAGAGTGCGCGCTCAACCTCGCCACCGAAGTCAGCGTGACCCGGGGTGTCAACAACGTTAATCACGATGGGGCCGCTTGTCGCGTGCTCCCCTTCGTAGGTGATCGCCGTGTTCTTCGCGAGGATCGTGATGCCCTTTTCGCGCTCGAGATCGTTCGAGTCCATCACCCGGTCATCGACGTCAGCGTGCGCGTCGAACGAGTTCGTCTGACGCAGCATGGCGTCAACAAGCGTCGTCTTGCCGTGGTCGACGTGCGCGACAATGGCAACATTGCGGAGGTCTTCGCGAGTAGCGAGAGCCATAGAAGTGGTGTCCTAACGTGACGAACGGGTCGTCGACACGGCGGGGTGCCGGGCATCGCGGAAGAACCCCTGACGATGCCGAAGAAGCCGACGCACTAGTATAGCGGATCGAGGCCCGATCCAGCCACTCCCATCGTATATGATCGGACCATGACCGTCCGCCCCAAGCTCACGGCGGGCCTGTTGGCGGTGCTGTCCTTTCTCGCCGCAACCGGGCCTTTCGCCACCGACATGTACCTGTCGTCGTTCACGCAGATCGCAGCGGACCTCGGTGCCCCGGCGTCCTCGGTGCAGCTCACGCTCACCGCGTTTCTGCTCGGCATGGGCGGCGGGCAACTGGTGCTCGGCCCCCTGTCAGATCAGTGGGGCCGTCGCCGGATCCTGCTCGCGGCGCTCACCGTATTCGCGCTTGCAAGCGTCGCGATGGTCTTCTCCCCCACGGTGGGAGTCCTCATCGCGCTCCGCTTTGTGCAGGGCCTTGCTGGCGCGGCCGGAGTTGTCGTGTCGCGTGCCATTGCCGTGGACCTTACCGAGGGTGCCGCGGCGATCCGGGCGATCAGCCTGATCGCGATGTTCGTCGGTCTCGGCCCGCTCATCGCCCCGCCAATCGGCGGTGCTATTGCCGCGGTGGCCGACTGGCGGATCGTGCTGGCGACCCTCGCTTGTCTGGCCGTCGCGATGCTCGTGCTTGCCGCCCTGTTCATCCCGGAGTCGCTGCCCCCCGAGCTGCGCAACGTCGCGGGACTGCGCTCCGCGCTCGGCCACTTCGCGAGCCTGCTGCAGGATCCGGCGTTCCTGCTCCTGATGATTGTGTTCTCGCTCGGCTTCGGCGGGATGATGGCGTATATTTCTGCGTCCCCGTTTGTGGGCCAGGTAATCCTGGGGATGTCACCATTTGTGTACTCGCTCGCCTTCGCGGCGGGTGCCCTCGCAATGATCACCGCAAACTTCATCAACTCGCGCCTCGCCGGCCGCGTCCCCGCGACGCGCATGCTGTTTCTGGGCACCCTCCTCGCGGTGCTCGCTGGGGCGGGCCTGACCGTGCTCGCCGCCACAGATTCGCTGCACCCCGCGTCGTTCATCCTCTGCGCGTTCCTGCTCACCGGCGGCACGGGGTTCATCATGTCGAACGCGAGCGCGCTCGCGCTGGCCCGCGCCCGCGCTGCCAAAGGCTCGGGGTCGGCCCTGCTCGGTGCCGGGCAATTCGCCGTCGGCGGGCTCGCCTCCCCCATCGTGGGTGCTTGGGGGGAGCACACCGCGCTCCCCATGGCGTTGTTTGTGCTCACGGTCGCCCTGCTCGCCTGCGTGGGAGCTACCCTGGTGCACCGCAGCACGCCCCGCTAGTTCGCGTCTGACACGCCCTCGGCCCAGACACCCAGCCGCGCATCCGCACATCCGCGCATCCGCACATCCGCACATCCGCACATCCGCACATCCGCGACAACCAAAACCTCAGAGATCCTGCGCCCGTGCCCGGTTTTTGGCAGAAAATCTCCTAGGATTCCGTGAATCTCCTGGAGTTCGAGCGACGTGCGAACGGGCGCACGCTTCGCGGTCGGGCCGGGCATCACGTCGGAGACGGGAGCCTCTTGGGCGTCTGAGTGGAGCGGAAATCGCGACACGTCATCACCGCGCATAGCCCCGAACTCCGTGGGAGGCACGCCCGCACCTCGCTGCCCTGCCCCCGCGACCTCTCCCGTGCACGTACACGCGCACAATTGGGGCCGGGCGGGGGCCGGGCAAGCGAAGCAAAGCCGGGCGGCTACGCGTCGCGGAGCGCGCGGGCCTCCTCGCGGCGGATCGCCTGCTCGGCCGGATCCGGCACCGGGAGCGAGGCGAGGAGCCGCTGCGTGTACCGCTCCCGCGGGCGCAGCAGTACGTCCTCCGCCGGGCCGCTCTCGACGAGCTCCCCCCGGTAGAGCACCCCGACGCGATCCGCGAGCGCGTCCACGACCGCGAGGTCGTGGGTGATGAAGAGGGTGGCAAAACCGAGCTCAGCCTGCAGCTCCGTGAAGAGTTCCAGCACACGCGCCTGCACGGAGACGTCGAGCGCCGACGTTGGCTCGTCCGCGATCAACAGCTTCGGGTCCAGGGCGAGGCCGCGCGCCAGAGAGGCGCGCTGTCGCTGACCGCCGGAGAGCTCGTGCGGGAAGCGGTCCCCGTACGTGCGCGGCAGCTGCACAGCCTCAAGGAGCTCGTCGACTCGGGAACGTGCTGCCGCCGGGGTCCGGGCGATGCGGTGCACCACGAGCGGCTCAGCCACGTTTTCCGCGATCGTGAGCACCGGGTTGAAGCTCGTTGCGGGGTCCTGGAACACAAACCCGAGATCCTTGCGAGCGGCCCGGAACTGCCGTTCCTTGAACCCAACCATTTCGTGGCCCAGCACGCGGAGCGAACCGCCCGTGGCGGGCGTCAGCCCCGCGATCGCGCGCCCGATTGTCGATTTCCCGGAACCGGACTCGCCGACGAGGCCGTAGACCTCCCCGGCCGCGATCTCGAAATCGACGCCGCGCACCGCTCGGAAGCCGGGCTTGCCGAGGCGTCCCGGGTACTGGATTTCGAGCCCGCGGGCCGAAACCAACACCTCACGCGCCGCCGGCGCCGCAGCTGCGCCACTCGGGCGGTCCGCGACGCGCATGCGACCATCACCGAGTCGCAGCACCGATGCGAGGAGTCGCTTCGTGTACTCCTCACGTGGCGCTGCGAACAGCTCCGCCACGGGCGCGCGCTCGATCACCTCGCCCTGGTACATCACGGCAACGTCATCCGCGAGGTCCGCGACCACGCCCATGTTGTGGGTGATGAGCAGGATCGCCGTCCCAAAGTCTGCCTGGAGCGTGCGCAGCAAGTCGAGGATCTCGGCCTGCACCGTCACGTCAAGGGCGGTGGTGGGCTCGTCCGCCACGATCAGCCCCGGTCGCAAGGCGAGCGCCATCGCAATCATGACGCGCTGCTTCTGCCCGCCGGACAGCTGATGCGGGTACGCGTCCACGCGCTCGTGCGGATCGGGGATCCCGACGCGGTCGAGCATCTCGATCGCCTGCGCCCGTGCCTCCCGCTTGGACAGTTTGCCGTGGGCGCGCAGGCCCTCGGCAATCTGCCAGCCGATCGTGAACACCGGGTTGAGTGCGGTCGATGGCTCCTGGAACACCATCGCCACGTCGCGGCCCCGAACCTGACGGAGCTGCTCCCCAGTGAGGTGCAGCACGTCGTTGGTGCTCTTCCCGTCACGGGAAGACAGGATCACGGAGCCGGAGGCCGTGGCGGTCTCTGGCAGGAGGCCCAACACGGTACGGGCTGAGACTGTCTTGCCCGAACCGGACTCCCCCACCACGGCGAGTACGCGGCCCGGGGCTACGGCGAGGGAAACTCCATCAACGGCGCGCACGGCACCGTGGTCGGTGGCGAACGTCACCTCCAGATCGCGGAGTTCAAGGACCGGTGCTGTGCGCGCCTCGGCTGCAGTTGACGCCTGTGTCTGGCTCATTCGTTCTTTCCTTCCGCACGATCCGGCGTCACAGGCGACACAGCGGTCGTCCCCACTGAGGTGGCTGCGACCGCACCGCTCCCCGCCTTCACTCGGCGGCGGCTGCGCAGCCGAGGGTCTGCGAGATCGTTCAGGCTCTCGCCGGTCAGGGTGAGGCCCATCACCACGAGCACAATCGCGAGGCCGGGCCACAGGCTGGTCCACCAGATCCCGTTCGTGACGTCCGCGATTGCCTTATTCAGGTCATAGCCCCACTCGGCCGCGGAGTTTGGCTCGATGCCAAAGCCCAAGAAGCCGAGACCGGCGAGCGTGAGAATCGCCTCAGAAGCGTTGAGCGTGAACACGAGCGGCAACGAACGGGTCGAGTTGCGCAGCACGTGCCGGAACATGATCCGGCTCCGGCTGGCCCCCACAACGCGGGCCGATTCAACGAACACCTCCGACTTGACGCGCACAACTTCGGAGCGCACCACGCGGAAATACTGCGGGATGAACACCACGGTAATCGACAGAGCCGCCGACCAGATTCCGCCCCAGAGGCTGGACTGACCGCCGGAGATCACGATCGACATGACAATCGCGAGCAGCAGAGAGGGGAACGCGTAGATTGCGTCCGTGATCATCACGAGAACCCGGTCGAGAGCACCGCCCAGGTATCCGGAGACGAGTCCCAGCAGGGTGCCCGCGAAGATTGAAGCGAGCACGGCGATCACGATAACAAGGAGCGCGGTTCGCGATCCCCAGACAACTCGCGAGAGCACGTCATAGCCCGCGATTGTCGTGCCGAACGGATGCGCCGGGCTTGGCGGAGTGCGGGATCCGAAATCCCCGTCCGGGCCTGAGAGCGCGTTGAAGTCGTAGGGCGCGATCAGCGGCGCGAAGATCGCAAGCACAACAAACACGCCAATGAGCACGAGACCCGTCACGAGCATGCCGCGCTGGAGCCCGACACTCTGACGGAGCTGTTTGATGAGCGGCCAGCTGTGCCAGCCCCGGTCGGTCCGCGGTGCGGTGAGGATGGCCTCGGTGTGTGTTTCGGCGGCCATGTCAGTACCTCACTCGGGGATCGATCAGGGCGGCGACCACATCAACAACGAAGTTGCTGACCGCGACAATCACGGCCAGCAGCGCCACGATGCCCTGTACAGCGACGAAGTCGCGCGCGCTGAGGTAGTGGGCCAGCTGAAAGCCCAGCCCCTTCCACTCGAACGTTGTCTCGGTCAGCACCGCGCCGCCGAGCAGCATCGCGATCTGCAGGCCGATCACGGTGATGATCGGGATGAGCGCCGGCCGGTACGCGTGCTTCGTGACAAGTCGGAACTCGCGCACGCCCCGGGAACGTGCGGAGTCCATATACTCACGGCCCAGCGTCCCGATCATGTTCGTGCGGACGAGCCTGAGGAAGATTCCCGCGGTCATCATGCCGAGGGTCAGCGCTGGGAGCACCGCGTGCGCAAGCACGTCGCCCACGTTCGCAAGGTTGCCGGTGCGGAACGCATCAATGAGGTAGAACCCAGACGGGCCGTCGAGCATCTGCAGTTGGAGTTCCGTGCCAATGGAGGCGCGCCCCGAGAGCGGGAGCCAGCCGAGCCAGACACCAAAGATCAGCTTCATGAGCAGGCCGGAGAAGAAAACTGGGGTCGCGTAGGTGAAGATCGCAAACACACGCAGCGCGGCGTCCGGCCCGCGGTCGCGGTAGTACGCGGCAAGCATGCCGAGCGGAATACCGACAACGAAAGCGACGATGAGCGTGAAGAACGCGAGCTCAAGCGTGGCAGCGCCGAACGTGGTGATCACTTCGGTGACAGGGCGATGGTCACTGATCGTGGTGCCGAAGTTCCCCGTAAAGACCTGGCCGAGGTACTCGAGATACTGGGTGATGATCGGGCGGTCGTAGCCGGCGTCGTGGATGCGCTTCGCGAGCTCATCCGGCGGCAACTTGCCACCGACGGCCGCGGTGATCGGGTCACCGATGCTCCGCATGAGCAGGAACACCATCGTGACGAGGATAAAGACGGTGGGAAGGATGAGGACTGCGCGCCAGAGGATATAGCGCAGGAGCCCACCACCGGAGCGGACCGTCGGTGCCTTTGTGGGCACCGGGGCTGCGGACGAGTCAAGAATAGTCATAGTGCAATACCCTGACGGCGGGCGGAAGCGTCACCGCCCCCGCCCGCCACAGGATGCATTGGTTACTGCTTGGTGATCGTTCCGAGGCGGAACTTGAAGGACCCGTCGAGCACGACGCCGTCGATCGCGTCTGTCGTGATCGCGACCTGCGTGCCCTGGAGCAGCGGGATCATCGGGACGTCCTTCGCGACCTCAGCCTGCGCGTCCTCGATTAGCTTGGTGCGCTCAGCCGGATCAACGGTGACGCGCTCCTTGGCGATCAGATCGTTTGTCGTCTCAGAGTTGTAGTGGTTGTTGAAGAAGCCACCGTTCACGAAGAACGGGGTGAGGAAGTTGTCCGCGTCCGAGAAGTCGGGGAACCAGCCCAGCTGGTACATCGGGTACGCATCTGCCGGGAAGTCCTTCGAGTACTGGCCCCACTCGGTCGACTGCAGATCGACAGTGAAGAGGCCGTCGGCCTCAAGCTGCTGCTTGATCAGGGCGTACTCCTCTGCCGAGGCGTCGCCGTAGTGATCCGGGTTGTACTGCAGCTGCAGCGTGACCGGCGTGGTGATGCCTGCTGCGTCGAGGCGAGCCTTGGCCGCCGCGGTGTCCGCGCCGCCCTCAGCGTTGCCGTAGAGGCCCTTGAACGCCTCGGTAGCACCGGTGAAGCCCTGCGCCACCGGGCTGTACAGCGGGGTGAAGGTGTCCTTGTAGACCTGCGATGCGATCTTCTCGCGGTCGATCAGGTCCGCGGCGGCCTGGCGCACGGCCAGCGCCTTCGCGGGATCGGCCTCGGGGGTCTTCGCGCCGAACGGCTGCGTGTCGAAGTTGAAGACGATGTAGCGGATCGCGCCGCCGGGGCCGTCGACGAGCTTCAGGCCGTCGGTCTTGCCGAGCTTCTCCGTGTCGGTCGCCGAAAGGCTCCGGAAGGCCACGTCGATCGCCTTCGTCTCGATCGCCTGGCTGAGGTTCGTCTCGTCCGCGAAGTACTTCACGTTGACATCGGGGGTCTTCGCCGCACCCCACAGGCCGTCATAGCCGTCGTAGGCCTTGTAGGAGGCGAGGTCGTTCTTCTTGAAGTTCTCGAGCGTGTACTGACCGGCGAAGGCCTTGCCCGCGACGATCTCCTCATCGGTGGCGAGCTTGTCCGCGGGGAACACGTCCTCGTCCACGATCGGGGCAACGGGAGTTGACAGCACCTGCGGGAAGGTCTGGTCATTCCCTTCCTTCAACGTGAAGACCACAGTCGTCTCGTCCACGGCCTCGACGCTCGCGAGGTTCCCCAGCAGGCTCGAGGGTCCGCTCGGATCAGCGATCGCAACCTGTCGGTCGAAGCTGTGCTTCACGTCGGAGCTCGTAAGGTCGTTGCCGTTCGCAAACTTCAGGCCGCTCTTGAGCTTGACCGTGTACTCGGTCGGCGAGGTGAATTCCGCAGATTCCGCGATATCCGGTGCCACGTCGCTCGACCCGATCTCGTGGTTCAAGAGGAACGGGTACACACTTGTCATCACGGCAAACGAGCCGTTGTCGTACGAGCCCGCCGGATCGAGGGCCGTCACCACGTCGGTCGTGCCGATCGTGATCGATCCGGCGTCACCGCCGCCCGAGCCGCCTGAACCGCCCGAGCCCCCGCTCGCGCATCCGGTGAACAGGACCGCGGCACCCAGCAGTGCGGCCGCAGACATCATTGTCTTCTTCAAGAGCTTCCTCCAGTGAGTGTTCACGCCTCAACGCTGAGTGAAACCAGCAACGTCGCTGCGTGTGTATATCAACAGCTCTGAGCCTACCCACACTCAGAGCACAGCTTGACCACTCGGAACCAATTTGTAACAAGCTGCTCACTGGGACGCCTGAAAAGCGCAAAATGGCACCCGGAGCCCACAAACTTCGGAACATCATGCACGGAATTCATCTCGGTAGTGCGAACTCGGGTGCGCCGTACTAGTCCATACTTGGCTCCCCGTATCGAATCAGCAGCGCCTCAAGCTCAGTCCGATACTCGTCCACAAACTCCTGTTCGAGCTCGTGCGTGATGCGGGTCAGCTCCGCGTCGTAATCGGCAGACTTCCGACACTCAAGATCGGCGGACGCAACCTCGATTTCGAGAGCCTGGAACCGTTCCTGCTCGCTCTGACTCACAATCTGTTCAAGTTCGCCGGCGTCGGACTGCATCTGCTCGAAGTCCTGGCCCAGAGTGTTGCGCGCATGCGTGGGTGAGGTGTAGGTCGAGTGTCCGACCTTCACCATGCACTGGGTCCAGACCTCATTAAGTGCAACGAGGTCCTCGTTGCTCGGCGCCTCTGGGTCGAGCGGTTCGTTGAGGCGCCGCTCCGCTTCGAACAAGTCTGCAAATTCAGGGTCGTCACGGGCCACCATGGTGCCCGCCTGCTCGCTCCGCGCGATGTCCAATGCCTCGCCCGCGCAGCCGCGACCCTTGATCTCAGTCGTGTTCGCGTCCTCGAGCTCAGCTTGCAGCTCCTCATCGCTGAGTGGAGACCCGTTCAGCGTTTCCCAGTACGCGTCTTGCTCGGACTCCTTCAGCGAGGCGAGGTAGTCACCGTTGATGTCGACAAGTTCCGAGCCCGCTGCGTCGGCGGCGGCGATAGCAGCATCAAAATCCGGGTCTTCGACGATCCCGTAGCCGTAGCTGCGCGCGAACGCTTCCGCCTCAGCATCCGTCTCACTCGTCGGCACTCCCCCGATCATCGCCCCGGTGATCGGCCCGCCCGTGAACGGCCGCGGCGTGTAGTCAAACCCCTCCGCCCGCATACACTCCGCGGTGAGCTCCTGCGCGCGTTCGTGCTCGATCCTGGCAGCTTCCTCGCTGGCCTCCTGGCTCGTGAGGAGCGGGGACAGGTACTCGGCGAGCGGCCCAGTGTCCGCTGCGGCCGGGGTATCGGGCATTGCGCTGCAGCCGGTGAGCAGGAACAGGGCCAGCAGGGTGCCGGCTGCGAGCAGGGCTCTGGCCGTGCGCGAGCGCGGGGGGACGACGTCTGGGTGCATGGGTGGGAGTCCATTCAGATCGCGAGATCACAGACTAACCGCCTGGGAACCCTGAGTACGTGTATCCCCGGACTCGATGAGCACCCACCAGGAGAGTAGCTGCGGCACCGCTAGATCGCAAGAAGGCCCCATTCACCACCATCGTCGACACTACGACGCAGCCCCCGATCCGAATGGACCGGGGGCTGCGTCGTGAAGGGTGTCGCCGTGACGCTAGCTCACGCCAAGCTCAATCCCTGCGCCGGGGATCGCGGCGAGGAGGTTCTTCGTGTACTCCTGCTGCGGGTTCTCGAACACCTCGGCCGTGGTCGCCTGCTCCACGATCTTGCCCTGCTGCATGACGCAGACCCGGTCCGCGATCAACCGCACCACCGCGAGGTCGTGCGTAATGAACAGGTAGGTGAGCCCGAGCTCCCGCTGCAGCTCCGCGAGCAGATCCAGGATCTGTGCCTGCACGAGCACATCGAGCGCGGACACAGCCTCGTCGAGCACGAGAATGTCGGGCTTGAGCGCGAGCCCGCGAGCCACAGCGACGCGCTGGCGCTGACCGCCCGACAGCTCGTTCGGGTAGCGCGTGGCAAGCTCGCGCGGCAGCGCTACCTGATCCAGCAGCTCGTACACGCGCGCCTTGCGGCTCGCAGCATCGCCCACGTTGTGGATCTTCAACGGCTCCATGATCGTGTTGCCGATGTTGTGCAGCGGGTCCAGCGAGCCATACGGGTCCTGGAACACCGGCTGCAGCGTACGGCGTAGTGCAAACAGATCCGATCGCTTCATCCCGGCAGTCTCGCGACCACCGATCCGAATCGAGCCCGAGCTCGAAGGCTCAAGCTGCAGCACCATCTTCGCGATCGTGGACTTGCCCGAACCTGACTCGCCCACGAGCGCCATCGTTTCACCGCGTTTCACCGTGAAGGTGGCCCCGGACACCGCGTGGAAGTCCTCGGATCCGAAGTTGCCCTTACGGATCTTGTACATCTTCCCGAGATCCTTGACCTCGATCATCGGTTCACCGTGCTGCACCGCCCGGTTCGCGCTATCCGCGAGTGCCGCGACGTCAAACGTCTCGGTGGGCGCGGTCGGCATCGTCGAGTCAGCGCCGATCCGCCGCGAGGCGAGGCTCGGGGCCGCAGACACGAGACGCTTGGTGTACGGATGCTGCGGGTTCTGCAGGATCTCGCGGCTCGGGCCCGACTCCACAATGTTGCCCTGGTACATCACGATCAGCTTCTCCGCGCGTTCCGCGGCGAGCCCCAGGTCATGCGTGATGAAGACCACTGCAGTGCCCAGCTGGGAGGTGAGGGTTTCCAGGTGGTCGAGGACCACACGCTGCACGGTCACGTCGAGCGCCGAGGTCGGCTCGTCAGCGATCAACAGCTCGGGCTCAGCCGAAAGGCCGATTCCGATCAGCGCGCGCTGCTTCATCCCGCCCGAGAACTGGTGCGGGTACTGCTTCATGCGCTGCTCGGCGTTCTGGAGGCCAGCCTGCTCAAGCACCTGAACTGCGCGCTCGCGCACCTCCTTGCGACCCTTTGCGATGCCGTTGGCGCGAATCGCTTCTTCGACCTGGAACCCGACCGACCATACCGGGTTCAGGTTCGACATCGGGTCCTGCGGGACGAGACCGATCTCACGACCGCGAATCGTCTCCATGTCCTTACGACCGATGCCGACAAGCTCGCGCCCGCGCCACAGGATCGAGCCGCCGGTTGTGCGGCCGGTACCGGGGAGCAGGTTCATCACCGCGTGCATGGTGGTGGACTTGCCGGATCCGGACTCGCCGACGATTGCCACGGTCTCACCGGGGTACACGTCGAAGGAGACGCCGTGGACAACCTCTTTGAGCTGCTTGTCGACCTTGAACGCGACCTGCAGGTCACGGACGCTGAGCACGGGTTCCGCCGCGGCTGCGGCGTGTTCGGGGTGGGTTGCGTTCATCGACGTGCCCTCGCCTTCGGGTCAAGTGCGTCGCGAACAACCTCACCCAGCAGGATGAAGCCGAGCACCGTGATGGTGAGCGCGAGCGAGGGGTAAATGAGCGGCATGGGGTCGGTGCGCAACGACAGCTGGGCCGCGCTGATGTCGTTGCCCCAGCTGATGAACTCACCGCTCGGCAGGCCGACGCCCAGGAAGGACAGCACCGACTCCGCGACGATGGCGGAGGACAGCGAAATCGTCGTCACCACGATCGCGGGGGCGATCGCGTTCGGGATCACGTGCTTGATCATGGTGCCGATCCGTGACAGGCCGAGAGACTCGGCCGCCATCACGAAGTCCGCGTTTTTCACCCGGAGAATCTCACTCCGCACGATCCGCGCGGTGATTGGCCAGGAGAATCCGCCGATCGCGAAAGCGATGACAAGCGGGTTGCGGTACTCCGACATCACGCTCATCACGACGACTGCCGCAAGGATGTAGGGAATCGAGAAGAAGATGTCGCCGATTCGCGAGAGGACCGCGTCCAGTGCACCGCCGAAGAAGCCGGCCAGCGCGCCCATGACGGTGCCCACCACGAAGGTCAGGGCGATCACGATCAGACCCACCGACACCGAGGTCGAGGTGCCGTAGATGATGCGCGAGTAGACGTCGCAGCCCTGCTTGTTGAAGCCGAGCGGGTGGCCCGCGATCGGGTTTCCGTTCGAGAACTGCAGCGAGCAGGCGCGCGGATCAGCCTGCGTGAAGATCCACGGCAGCAGCGACACCAGGGCGACGATGAGGAGGATGACCGCGGAGATCCAGAACATCGGCCGGCGGCGCATGTCACGCCACGCGTCACGCCACAGCGATGACTTCTTCTCGGAGATGCGGACCGCATCGACCGCAGCAACCGGGGTCTCGGTGACCGGAGCGACGAAGTGCTCCGGGATCGGGCGCGCGCCGGCGGTGCCGGGACGTTCAGCGTTCATGGGCTCAGGCATAACGGATCCTCGGATCGAGAACTGCGTACAGAAGGTCGACGACGAGGTTCACGCCGAGGTAGATGAGCACCATGACGGTGACAAACGAGACCACGGTCGCATTCTCGCCCTTCAAGATCGCTTTGAAGAGCACGTTGCCCACACCGGGGACGTTGAAGATACCCTCGGTGACCGTCGCGCCCACCATCAGGATGCCGAAGTCCGTCGCGGTGTTCGTGATCGTCGGGATCAGCGAGTTGCGGAGCACGTGAACCGGAATCACGCGACTCCGGCTGAGGCCCTTCGCGTACGCGGTGCGCACGAAGTCTTGGTTGAGCGTGTCGATCACCGAGGATCGAGTCAGTCGCATGCTTGTCGCGTAGAGGCTCACACCGAGCACGATCGCGGGGAGCAGTAGATCCTTCATCGGGGCGCCTGCGCCGACAGTCGGACTAAACCAGCCGAGTTTCAACCCGAGTCCGTACTGCGCGATGAACGCGATCACGAAGATCGGGATACTCATGAAGATGAGTCCGACGATCAGGTTGATGTTGTCGAACAGCTTGCCCTTGCGCAGACCCGAGAACAGGCCGATCACAATCGCGAGCGCAAGCGACAGCACAATTGCCATGATCGCGAGTTTGATTGTGACCGGGAAGGCACGCGCGAGGATCTGGGAGACGGGCTCGCCCGAGAAGCTCATCCCGAAGTCGCCGACCAGAATGCCCTTGAGGTAGAGCAGGTACTGGATGAAGAACGGCTGATCGAGGTTGTACTGCTCGCGCAGGCGTTCAAGTACCGCGGGACTCGGGACCTTCTCGCCGAACATCGCGGCGACCGGATCGCCCGGCATCGCGAAGACCATGAAGTAGATCAGGAAGGTGGTGCCCAGGAGGACTGGGATCACTTGGAGGACGCGGAAAAGGATGTATCTCAGCATTGGCTGATCCCCTTCCGCCCGATGGAGCTATGCATGTCGGTATTCTCTCGCAGTTGTTGTGCGCAGCAAACCTGAGACGTCGGTGTCACAGTTTTGCAAGTTCGGGGCCGGGTCGCTCGCACGGGTAGTGGGGCGACACGGCGGCAGGCCCCGGAGAGTGCTCCGGGGCCTGCCTGAGAAGGGTTACTTCTTCGTGATCTCGTTGAAGATCGGGACCGAGTTCCAGCCGAACGCGACGTTGTCGACGTTCTCGCTGAAGCCACCGGTCGTGCCCTGGTACCAGAGCGGGATCGACGGCATTTCGTCGAGCAGGATCTCCTGCGCTTCGTGCAGCTTCGCGATCGACTTGTCGTGATCCGATTCCTGCACAGCTTCTTCGAGCAGAGTGTCGAACTTCTTGTTGCTGTAGAAGCCGTGGTTCGAGCTTGCACCCGTCGCGTACAGCGGCTGCAGGTAGTTGTAGGCACCCGGGTAGTCTGCCTGCCAGCCCGAACGGAACGGTCCGCCGACGGTGTCAGCCTCACGGTCGTCAAGGAATGCCTGGAAGGTCGGGTAGAGCTTCGGAGCCGCGGTCACGCCGAGGTTGTTGGCCCACTGGTTTGCCACTGCTTCGATCCACACCTGGTGCGGGCCGTCGGAGTTTGTCGCGACCTCGAGGGTGCCCTCGTAGGGGCTGATCTTGTCAGCCTCTGCCCACAGCTCCTTGGCCTTGTCCAGGTTGAAGTCGAGGTTCTCGACACCCGTCAGGTCCTCGGTGAAGCCATCAACGATCGGCGAGGTGAAGTCCTTTGCCGGAATGTTGGTGCCCTCGAAGATCACGTCGATGATCTCTTCGCGGTCGACGGCCATCGACAGCGCCTGGCGGCGCAGCTTGCCCTCTTCGCCCGAGAAGTGCTCAAGGTTCTCCGAGATGGTGAGCGTCGTCATGAGCGCGCCAGCCTGGTTGATGGCGCGATCGCCGAGCTCGTCCTGGAAGACCGCGAACGAGGTGTCCGGGATCTGGTCGAGCACATCGAGGTTGTTCGCCAGCAGGTCGGTGTAAGCCGCGTCGAGCGATGCGTAGACCTTGAAGTCGATGCCACCGTTGGTGACCTCGCGGGGGCCTACGTAGTCATCGTTCTTGACGAGCTTGATCTCGACATCGTGCTTCCACGCGTCGTCGCTCGCGAACTTGTACAGGCCGTTGCCGATCGGCGACTGGCCAAAGGCCTCCATGTCCTCGAACGCAACGTCGGGGAGCGGGTAGTAGGCCGAGTAGCCGAGACGGTCCGGGAAGTCCGGGGTGGCCTCGATGGTGAAGGTGTGATCGTCGACGATCTTCAGGCCTTCCATGGCCTCGACGGGCTCGGTCTCGCTGAAGCCCTTGATCGCGCTGAAGAAGTACTGGTTACCCAGTGCGTTGTCCACGTTGGCGGCGTAGTTCCACGCGTCAACAAAGTTCTTCGCGAGCACGGGGGTGCCGTCCGAGAACACCGCGTCATCGCGGAGCTTCACGGTCCAGGTCGTGCCGTTGTCAGACTCGATCGACTCGGCAACACCCATCTGCGTGGCACCGTCGACGTCGTAGTAGACGAGGCCTTCCCAGAGTGCGTCAACGACCTTGCCGCCACCCACTTCGGTGGTGTCTGCAGGGATCAGGCCCTTCTGGGGCTCGGTCGCGTTGACCGTGATGATGCTGTCGCTATCGCCACTGCCGCCTGCGGCCTCGCCGCCGCCCGACGTGCAGCCCGACAGGGCAAGCGCGCTTGCGGCAGCCAGGGCAATAAAGCCCAGAGCCTTCCGTGATCGCTTCACTAGTGTCCTCCTTGAGCATGTCCGCAGGCGGAGGAGACACGACAAGGTGGACCCCATCCCCCAACGGGACTTAATGGTTACTCTGTAAGCCTATCGATCAGGCAAGACCACATCTGACAATCGCGGGGCTGTAACTGCTTCGTAATCGAGAACTGTAGATCCCGGCAACGACGATGCGCCTGATCGGGTCAATGTTTGTGGAAATCAGCCAGGTCACACTAGCTTGCCTGCCCCGCTCCAGCGCTACGCTGGAGCGATGAAGAGCTCCTCGTCCCGGGCCCGGCTGCGCTGGGAAATTGGCATCGTTCTCGCGCTCTCCTACGGCGCCTCCGGCATCTACGCGATCGTCGCGATCATCGAGAACCTCACGCGTGACCAGGCTCTCTCTGAACAGGTCACGACAATCAACCGTTCGCTCTCAGAGCGCCCGGCATTCGATCTCATCTACCAGCTGCTGTCGTTCAGCTTCGGGCTGGCACCGGTCGCACTCGTCGGGTTCTTGCTTTGGCGATCCTCCCGCCCGCACCTCGGTCATCTGGGGTTCGGTACTCCGGTGCAGACGGGCGCACCCGGCGCCTCTCGCCGGTGGTGGCTGGGGGAAACCGGGTGGGGCTTTGGCCTTGCTGCGCTCATCGGGATCCCCGGAATCGCGTTCTATCTGGTGTCAAAGGCGATCGGAATCAACCTCACGGTCATTCCGACTGCCCTCGACACCTACTGGTGGACGGTACCGATCCTCGTACTCCAGGCGTTGCGCGCCGCGCTCGGCGAAGAAGTGATCGTTGTCGCGTATCTCTTTGACAGGCTGCGCCGCCTCGGGGTGGGCCCGCTCGCCACAATTGTCGCGAGCGCGCTGCTGCGCGGCAGCTACCACCTGTACCAGGGGTTCGGCGGCTTCATCGGGAACGTCGTGATGGGGCTCGTCTTCGGTTGGGCGTATCACCGCTACGGCCGGGTGCTGCCCCTCATCGTGGCGCACTGGATCCTCGACATTGTCAGCTTCGCAGGTTTTCCGCTTGCGCTCGCCCTGTGGCCGAGCCTCTTCGGCGCTCCCGCGGGCTAACCGCGCTCACCGGCCGCACCGCACCCGCACCGCACCCGCGCCCGCGCCCGCGCGCCCTGCCCCGCCGAGAACGAGGCGTTTTCGCCAGACGGTGCCGTTTTCCGCGGAATTTGGCTCGGGCCGGAGAAAACGGCTCGTGTAGGGCGCGCGGGCAGGCAGGCACGCAAGCAGGGCAGGGCGGCAGGCAAGCAGGGCAGGGCGGCAGGCAGGCAGGGCGGCAGGCAGAGACGCCCGTTAGCCGGCCTTCATCGTGCCGACCCAGGCGTTGAGCAGGCCCCAGACTTCGTCGTACAGCTCCGGTGCGGCAGTACATTTGCTCGCCGGCTTCGCCACGGCAAAGGAGCCGTCAGGCTGACGACTCGCGCCCCACTCCGTACGCATCGCGGCGCAAGCGTCGGGGAACGAGTTGAAGAGCTCACCCGACAGCCGCAGCTCCGCGTTGTCCGCTCCCGAAAGCGCGTACGTTGCGCCACCGAGGCGCACCGGCCACTGGGAGGTGGCATTCCACTGCGTGATGGGGAAGCCGTAGGTATCCCCCACATCGACGGCGGGCGGCTCGTCCTCATCGGGCTTGTCCGTCTCGGGCTTCTCCGAAGGAGTCGGGGTGGGCTTCGGCGCCTCGGTCGTTGTCGGGGCCTGGGTGGTGGGCCCCGCCGTCGGGGTTGGTTCGTCGCCACCACCGCGTGCGAGGTTCAGCACCACGATCGAGGCGAGGATCGCGACCACAGCGACGATCCCCACAATGATCCAGGGCTTCGCCGACGAACTCCGGTTCCGGCCCGCATCCGAGTCATCGCGGGGCAGGGTCGACGTGCTGCGGGTCGCGCTCCGCTCGGCGGGAAGCTGCGCTGTACGCACCCGCTCAGCTTGCTCATGCGCGAGTCGCTCGCGGGCAGGAACGGGTTCGGGTGTTTCGTCGAACGAGCCGAACAGCTCCTCCAGGGGATCCTTATTCACACCCCCACCCTAACGACTCCCGCGCAAGATCCCAGCCCAGCGGGCACCACACACGATTTCCCCAGGTTTATCGGAGCGCTGCCGCGATGGCAGAAATGTGGGGCACATCCGTGCCGCAGCACCCACCAAACACTGCCGCGTTCGGCGCGTGTTCCCGGAGTGCGAGCTCCCCCGCAGCGAACGACGCCGGCTCATCGCCCGCGCCGTCGTCACCGTGTTCGGCGGCGTTCAGACGGAAGCCGATCACCCGTTCCAGCGCCGCAGACCCGGGGTCGACGGCCAGGCCCCGTGCCACCTCGCGCGGATGCGCGCAGTTGACAAGGAAGCCGACGGCGGCACCGTCCGTGGCCGTATCGACGGTGGCGATCGCGCTCGCCACTGTCGAACCATCGCCGAGCAGCCCGTCGGGTCCCACCGCGAACGATACCGCGACGGGGATCCGCGCGTTCCCAGCCGCCCGCACGATCCCGACCGCCTCCGCCGCGTCAAGCATGGTGACCGCGGTCACACGATCCGCCCCAGCCTCGGCGAGCGCCGTGATCTGCGGTGCGTGGTAGTGCTCAGCCTCAGCCTCGGTCATGCGCTCATTCGCGACGTACTCATCGAATCGGGGGCCAACACACCCGTTGACAAGCGTGTCCACACCGCCAGAGCCTTCAGTGCCGGATTCCTCGATCACCTCGCGCACAAACGCGACAGCGTCGGCGTTGGCACGATCCAGCGCCCCCGCGTCAGCACCGACCCGCGCACCCCAGTCGGGATTCGCCCGCCAGGTTGGCGTGTCCAGCACGAGCGGCAGACGCTGCTCCGCCGCAAGCTCGATGAACGGTGCATAGTAGGCGCGGAGGGCGTCACGTCCCGCGGCCGTTTCGAGCAGCACGAACGCCGCGAACTCCGGCAGTTCCTGCCCGAGTCGATCGGTCAGGGCCGTTTCGATGCCGCCGTCGGCAATCGTCACGGAAATCGTCGCGGGGGCGGCCAGGGTGTCCTCGAGCTGGGTTGTCATGTGTTGCTCCCTCAGTGTGTCGAATGGGCATGCAGTGCGTCGTGAATCTGGTCGCGCCGGGCAGCGAAGCCGGACACCCGCGCGAAGTGTCGCTCCATAATGCCCGCGTCCCGCAGCGCGATCGTCCCCGGGTCGTTCCGTTCAAGGCCAGCCTGCCAGCGTGCGGCGATGAGTGCCATCCGGGCCTCGACCGCGTCAAGCAGCGTCTCTGGAGCGATCCCCCCGTAGGCGTGCGCGGCGAGCGCGATCCGGCGCGCGGCGTCCGATGCGGGGATCTCGCGCAGCAACGGCACCCCGCTCCAGGAGAGAAAGGCGAGATCCTCGATCGGCTGGCCCGGCCCGGCCCGGTCCCAATCGATCATGCCGGCAAACTCACCGCGCTGGACCCCCCAGTTGTAGAGGCCGGGATCGTTATGGCAGATCACTTCGCCGGGCTCCGGCGTCTGGACGCCCTGACGCCACTCGCGCGGTCCCGCGGGGAAGGCCCGCACCGCATCATGGAACCGACGCAGCCATGCCGCTGCGGCCGCTAGCGCTGAGTCAGAAACCTGCTCGGTTTCCGGATCGAGCGTGTCGCCGGGCAGGTACTCGAGCACCTCGCGTGCCTCAGCGTCGACCCCGTGGACCGCAGGGATCCCGTCGAGGCCCGCATCCGCAAGAAAGCCGAGCAGCTCGTGCACGGCGGGGGTCCAGGGACCGGTGGGCCTGTGTACGCGGATCACGCCGTCGGCGTCAACGATGCGCCACACGCCTCCCGATCCGCCCGGCAGGTGTTCGCTCTCCACGTGTCGACCGTATCGCACTCGGGAGCGGCAGGCTACGCCCGATGGATCGTGCGGCGCGGGGGCGAAGTCGGCTGTTCGCCTCGGGTTGTCGTGAGATGGCGCAGCCCGATCGGCCCGGTGTGCGGTGCCGGGGCACCGTGCAATTGGGCGTGCAGCCGCTCCATCCGCGTGTCGAGCTCCGCCGCCGTGTCAGCGGCGTGCTTCAGCTCCTGCGTGAGTGTGTCTGGTACCTGGCGGGCGTACTTGTAATAGATCTTGTGCTCAAGGCTCGCCCAGAAGTCCATCGCGATTGTGCGGAACTGCACCTCTACGGGCACGTCGACCCGTCCCGTCGATAGATACACCGGGATCGACAGGATCGTGTGCAGGCTCTGGTAGCCGTTCAGCTTCGGTGTCTCGATGAAGTCCTCGACCTCGAGGACGGTGATGTCGTCCTGCTGGGTGAGGAGATCGAACAGGCGGTACACGTCATGAATAAACGCGCACGTAACCCGTACCCCGGCGATGTCGTGGATCTCCGCTCGGATCACCTCGAACTCACTGCTGATGCCCCGCCGCTCCAACTTTGCGACAAGGCTATCGACCGACTTCACTCGGCTCGAGACGTGCTCGATCGGGTTGTACTCGTGCATGTGGAGAAACTCTTCGCGCAGGATCGCGAGCTTCGTCTCAACCTCTTGCATCGCGAAGCGGTACTCCAACAGGAAACGCTGCATCTGATCGCCGAGGGTGCGCAAGGCACTGGCGGAGATCGTAATCTCGTCGTTCGCTTCGTCGCCCTCGTCGGTCGCCGAACTGGGGTCAGCTGCGGTGGTGCTCATGTCGTCAGCGTATCGGCGCTGCGTCGGAACCCGCTGTGATTGTGCGCGGTGTCGAAGCCGGCGCGTACCCGGCGCGCCAGTACCAAGTTCCGACTCCCAGTAGGATCGCGCCGGAGATCGGTGCCCACCAGGGGAACCCTGGCACGTCGGGCGCATCACCCATAGCGTCTATTTCGCCCTGCGGGGTCGGGGTGATCCGCTCGCCCGTGATCAAAATGCGTTGCGTGTTGATACCGAGCGGGGTACACGTGATGAGCGTCATCAGATCCTTGCCCGGCACGGCACGGATCCGCTCAGTATCCTCGGGGTCGACAACCTGGATATCGGACACACGGTACGACAGGACCTGTCCCAGCACCTCCACAGAGAAGACGTCGCCGTCCTTCACCCTGTCGAGGTTGGTGAACATCGTCGCGTCAGCTAGGCCTCGGTGCCCCGTGATGACGGATCGCGTCCCCTTCCCGCCGACAGGGAGCGAGGTCCCTTCGAGGTGGCCGAGACCCTTGAGGAGCGTGTCGTCGGCCGTGCCGTGATAGGTCGGAAGATCAAGATCGATCGCCGGGATGCGCAGACGCGCCATGATCCGTGAGGGATCGGCGACGAGCAGCCCCCAGTAGTCGAGTTTCGTGTCACCCGCCCCAGTACCCGAGGCAACGTTCACTCCGGCCTCCACCAGGGCGCCGGATTGGAGGGCGGCGTTGTAGGCCACGGCTTCGTTAAAGCTGCGTGCGAGTTCTGCGGCCGCTTGTTCGGTCGTCGCACGGGTCTGGTCCTCGAGCACCCTGGACTGGTTGTACTGGGTCACCCAGCTCGCGACCGTGGGGTACTCGACAAGGCCGAGTCCGCCAAGCACCAATACGACGAACACCGTGTTGAAGACGCTGAACCGCCACACTCGCTTCGCCGAGTGGCGTCGAGGGGTCCTCGCGCGGTGCCGTGCTGACGTGATTCTCACCCGGGTCCTCTCGTGATTCTGTGGTCTTGTACGGATGGGGCGGGCGCGGAACATTCCCGCCGGACGCCACCGAGGGGTGGGGCTCTGTGCGAGCCCCACCCCTCGGGGAGCGTTGCCGGGAACTAGAGGCTCTGCGTGGCCTTGCGACGACGCAGCGCAAACATCACGCCGGCGGCGGCGAGCAGTGCCGCACCGCTACCGAGCAGGAGCACCTGGCCGGCAGCACCCGTGATGGGCAGCGCCGGGAGGTCACCCTTGTCGACGCCCACCTGCGTGTTCTCCACCTTCAGGAACTCACCCGGAGCTGCAACCGTGAACATGTAGCCGGACGTCTCGCCCTTGAAGCCAGAGGGGATCTTCGTCTCGTAGGCGCAGAACTTCTGACCGTTGGCGAGAGCCATCGTCTTCGTCTTGCCGTCGATGCCGCTCTCGTAGGGTCCGCCCTTGACCTGGGTGATCCCGTTCGCGGGGACCGCGGCCTTGGCCTGCGCATCAGCGAAATTGGTCGGGCAGGTGCTGTCCGTCGTCTTCACGTTGAAAACCTCGAACTGGGCACCCTGGAGCGCTTCAGTGGTACCCGACTTCAGCTTGCCGGTCTTCGCGATCCAGCCCGCGGAGAAGTCCTCGGGGTTCGGGACCTCGGGGGTCACGACCTTGCCGTTGATGGTGACGTCAGCCTTGTTCGTGGTGTCGCCCGTGGCGATCAGGTCGGCGTTGATCGTGAAGACGAGCTTGCCGCCCACTGCACCGTCAACAAGCTTCAGGCCCTCAGGCAGGAGGCTCATCGTCACCGTGCCACCGGAGTTCGACAGCGCGTAGTGCGTGCCCTCCACGAGGGTCACCTCGGGCGCGGGAGCCACGGGGGTCAGCACGACCTTGCCGGTCGTGAACTTGATCGAGCTGGACAGCGTGTCCTTGATCACGAACTGGGTGTGCTTCTGGTCGCCAGGAAGCGAGACGATCGGCACCGTCACGTCGAAGCTGACGGTGTCGCCGACGAGCTTGCCATTCTTGGTCGAGCCCTTACCCAGGATCGAGTTCTTCGGGTAGATGTGCGGGTTGTAGTTCCACTGCACGTTGCCGTTGCCGTCATCCTTGCCCGGGTAGGGCACGGTCAGAATTGTCGCCTGGACGGGGCCGGCCGAGCCAGCGGGGAGCTTGCTCTCGTAGACCATGTAGGCGCGGTCCGCGGGGAGGCTGTGGAACACAGCCTTGCCGGTGCTCGCATCGGTGGTCTGCGTGTCAATGCAGGCGCCAAGCTTCGCAGCATTCGCAGGAGGGGTACTTTCGGTCACCCCGGGCGCGACGTCGGGGTTCCCCACGGCGGTGAGCTTGCTGAGGCGAAGCCAGTCGTCCTGCTTTGCGAGATCGATGTTGTCGATCTCGCAGACGGTGAAGTCGGCAATCAGCGGCAGCGCGCCCGCGATGGTGGCGTCGGGCAGCTTCGAGCCGTCGTTCGGGCCCAGCTCTGCCCCGACGGGCTTTTCGAACTTGTACACGGTGATGCTGCCGTGGCCGGCGTCACCGGGGGCGGCGAGCGCGGGGCTCGCGAGGAGGCCCAGCGAGCCGGCGGCCACGACTGCGGCGCCGAGGAGCGCGGTTGCGCGCACAGTGCGTTTCAGTTTCTTACTCACAACGTATTCCTTTCAATGAATGCGTATTTTGTGGGGAGCTCAGAGAACTCTTCAGCGGGGCCGAGAAGTGCTTAGAGGCTGGGGGATCCGCGCCGGATCCGCGGCCCGGCGAGGCGCCGGGTGCGAACCGCGTATGCGACGGAAGCTATGAGGAGGACAGCGGCACCTGACACCAGGAACTGCCACGATCCAAGCCCGCCGGTGAGCGGGAGGGCCGGGAGGTCGCCACCGGCGACCCAGTTGACTCGGAACACAGTGTGGTGTCCCTGAGGGATGGCGGCGGCGGCGAGCACCGTGCCAGACCCTGCTGGCTCCCAGCAGATTGTCGGGGCCGAGGCGGGATCGTTCGCGGCAGCAGCCTGGCATCCGGCCACGCCGGATTTCAGCCTGTCGTAGCCGACAACGCCGGCTCCAGCGGGTACGCTCGCCGCCACCTTGTAGGTCGCGGGCAACGCCTTCGACACGAAGGTGACGTCATCGAGCGTGAGTCCGAATGCGGGATCTGTGTGGGCCAGTTGCAAGCTCCAGTCGACGCTCGGCGCCTTCGTCTGCCCGCCCGCTCCCCGCGTCACGAATGACACGTTCGCGGTTTGATTGGTGATACTGCAGGCAAGCGGCCCGGGCACGATCGTGCCGCCGGTGGCGTCCAGCGTGATGGTGCCGGTCTGGGCGTCGAAGATCGCCGCCGGTAGCGCCGTTCCCGCGCCGTCAACACATCGCGGAGTTCCCTTCTGGGCGTACAAGCGCGCGCTGAGATTCGGGGCTGGGCTCACTCGGAGCTGCTCGCCGATCGTGTACGGCTTGCCGGGCACAAGTGTGCCCTGCAGGCCACCGCTGATGGGCTGCGTCGTGGGACCCGCGGTCGCCGTAATGAGCCAGTCCGCGGGATCTCCGGTGCTCACCCACTGCGACTGTCCGGGGAAGTTCTCGACGACCTTCGTGCCGGTGACTTGCAATGGGCTGACCACGCCCACATCACAGCTCACCGCGGAATCCTCGGATTCCTTACCCTGAGCATCAACCCAGCGAACCGTGAAGCTGTACTTCCCCTGCGCCAGCGGGGTGGTGTTGGTGAAGGACCAGCTCCGGTTCGCGCCGGATCCCGTGATCGTGGCCTCTGCCCAGAACTTCGGGGTCTGCGCATCGCCGGTCTTCACGTAGAGCAGCACCTTGGCCGCCGTGCTGGGCACTCCCTGACCCGAGAACGCGAGGATGCCACTTTCCGACGGGGTCACGGGGCACACGATGTCGAGGACAGGCTTCTCGATCACGCGCACGGTCTTCGGAGAACCGCATCCGGGCTCGGCCCCTGTGGTGCACCATCTGGTGCCCAAAGTCACTTCGCCGAGGTGCGTCACCTTGGACGTCACCGAGCCTGCCTTGACGGCCTTTACTTGGAGCACGACCGTACGGGATTCACCGGGTTTCAGGTCCGGATTGTCGATCCACCAGGACCCGCTCTTCATGTATCCCGCACCAGAGACGACCTTTTCGTAGGCAATCACACCCTTAGTCAGGAAGTTCGCGATCAGGAAGCGCGCCTCGATGTAGTCGGTCGTCGTGTCGGTGTCGTTGGTGACCGTCAGCGTGTAGGTGAAGGTCTCCCCCACCTCGACTTCAGTCACGCTCGGCTCATGGGTAATCGAGACACCGGTGTATACCTTCTTTGGCCCAAACTCCGCGATCTGGTTACCCACCGGGGTCACGGGTTTCCCGAAGTCAACGCTGGCGGTCATCGGGTACTTCCCCGCGACGTTTGTCGTCAGGGGAATCTCGAAGTCCGCTGAGCTGCTCGACACGTGGGTGCTGCCCCCGCCGATTGTCACCATCGTCGCTGGCGCGCCTTGCGCGGTGGTGACGGACAGTTCGACGGGCTGGTTCAGGATCGGCCGGTTCTTGGTATCACGCAGCTTCACCGTGGCGAAATGCGGTGTTGTCCCGTCTGCGTCTACGATCCCCTCACTGACTGTCAGAGTCGAGTACGTTCCGGACACCAAGGTGAACTCCACCGGAACCGATCCGACACCCACCGGGAGGCCGGCACCGTAGGTCGCGACGACTCGGTAGTCGCCAGGAACCGTGGTCTTCACCCTCGTCTCAACCGTGCCCGTGCTCGGAGTCACTCCTGTCGTCGGCTCGAGCGTGACGAAATCCACGGCCTTGCCGTCGAGATCCACCACGGAGAAGCGGATCGTCTGCCCGGTCGCACCTTGTCCCTGCGCGTTCCGCACCGTCGCGGTCACGACGTGGGTCTCCTTGCCATCCGCGAGCTTGACTCCCGGGGTGACCGTGAGTTCACTGCTGCCCACAGCGTTCGGGTCCGTGACCACGACAGTCCGGTCGGGGGCACACGCCGCGCGGTCGGCGACCGTGCACCAGGTTTTCGCGGGGTTCGTGTCCGCGAGTCCGGTGATCTGGGACACGTAGCTCCCCGGCGTATCCGCCTGCACGGTGATCGTGGCCTGCGCCGATGCGCCGCCCGTCAGGTTCCCCGGATACCACGTTGCGACGTTGGTGGTGCTGTTGAGCATGAATCCGTCGGTCGGAGTCCGACTCAACACTTTGAGACCTTTCGGCACCGCAAACGTCAGCATCGGGTTGCCCGCGGCCATGTTTCCGGTGTTTGTCGCGGTCAGCGTGTAGGTGAAGGTCCCACCGGGTGCAACCTGCGTCTTATCGACTGTGTGCGTCGCGGAAACCGCGAGTGTTGCCTTGTGGAACACTGCCCGTACCGTCTTTGATCCCGCAACGGCGTACTTGGGAAGATCATCCAGGGTCGCCGACACCGGGTAGGAACCTGCCGTGCCCGCCGTGATCTGAATGCTCGCCTTCCCGGTCCCTGCACCGGACACCCCGGTCGTGAGAGTGGTAGCCCCGACGAGCCGTGCGTCGCCTGTAGCCGCGGCAACGGTGGTGCTGTTGTTGGCGAACAGGCCGAACGAAACTTTCCGGCCCGGGACCAAGACACCGGTGTCGGTCTTCAGCGTGACTTCGGCGGTATGCGCCGTGCTGTTGTCCGCGGGTCTGGATTCAGGCGTGATTGTGAGCGTCGCCACCGCCGCAACGAACGGTGCCTTCTGAGTGCGGGATCCTGAGATGTCTGTACCTGAAATCGCGGCGACAACCGGGAAGTCGCCGGCATCGCTGCTCGACGTAATCGTGGTGGAAGCTTTGCCTCCGTTCGCCGTCGTTCGCGTCACGTATTGGGGTGTCGCGCTCGACGAGACGCCACTTCCTGACGGATTGAGGACCTGAAACGTCACTGAGACACCATCCATCGTGTTGCCTGCAGTGTCTTTCACCACGACTGAGGCGGTCTGCGTGTCTGTTGTTTTCGTGAATTTGAACGCGTCGCGCGTCACCGTGAGCGTCGATGCGCGATGGTCGACAACCGGTGCGGGCGGAGTGACCGGGGGCAACGTCGTCATATGGGACGTGGAGAGCACCCAACCGTTTCCCATTGGGGTGCCAGTGTTTCCTCCGGCGGTCAGACGTCCCGCTTTGCTCGGAATGACTTCCGGATTGTACTCGTTCTGAAATCCAAACCACAGGCCTGCAGGCTGGCCGTCGTGAACCGCCTGCAGTGTTGCGGCCGCGCCGTCGTGTCGCCATGCCGTGTGTTGATACTCCGCCAGAGCCTTTCCCGGCTTGCAATCCGGGTGCGAGCCCGGGAGAAGCCGCGTGGGATCGTTGGTTTGGTGCGGCCGCGCCTCGACATACGCAGAGTGCGCTAGGCAAGCACCGTCCTTCTTGCGACTCACGAGCCCTGTACCATCGGCGCCGGGAAACGTCCACACTGAGTCGCTGGCCGCGACAGCATCTGCGAGGACGTAGTAGCCGATATTCCGGCAGACGTTGTACACGCCGAGACTCTCAACGCACTCGGGACCGTTGATGTGGACTGGGAAGTGTGGGGCCTGGTTGAGAGCTGCGCGCATGATGAAGGCCCCCTCGATGCGAGTGGTCGGACTACCGCTTGCCCGTGTCAGGAAATCAGATACAGTCAGTGGCTTCGGCAACCCTGTCTCCAGCAGCGGGGAGTCCAACGACGTCGTGGGCGCACTCTGGTCCGCCACAACAAGCTCCTCTGTTGTTACCGGCGCCTTGTCTGAGGGCACGAGGCCAGTCTCTGGAGTATCCGACTCGGTATCCGCATTGGGAGCCGATGTAGCGTTGGGAGGTTCCGAAACATCGGCGAGTTCAGCCTGGGAGGGCTGTTCCACAGTGTCCACAGATGCGAAGGCCTCGGCAGCGACGGTCGGAATCGTGAGGGAACCGACCGCAACGAGCAAGACCAGCGTCAGCGCCAGGACCGAAGATCCCGCAAATGCGAGTCGGCGGCGCGGGCTCCGTACACGTGTCTTCATCAGTTCCCTTGGTCATGGCAGCAATTTCGCGGTTGGCCGCGCCCAGCGACGCAGCGCGCACCGTTCGGCGGTGGGAAGAACGGCCGGGAGTTCTCGCCGCGCTTTGCACGGGAACCAGCACCTCATCCGCTCAATCCGGTATGTGACGATTACACCCGGAATCCGACCGGGCAACCCCGTGTTCGGGGACGGTGCCGTCCCAAACCCGGTCACGTTCCGCGTCATTTGGGGACACTCAGTAGTGCCACGACGGTGGCTTAGGTGGAGCGTCCCAGGCCGCTGCAGTATCTCCGCACGTCAGTGGTCGTGCAGAGCCGTCGATTATTCGACGCCGGGCCGTCGGCGCAGCTGCTTCGTTGCCGACCGCTGGGTTTTCGCGGCGAGGTGTCGGCGCTTCGAACCCCGCGTGGGCTTCGTAGCTCGGCGTTGTGGGGGATCCTGTGCCAGGGCCGCCGTGATCCGATCCGCAAGTTTCCGCAACGCTGTTTCCCGGTTCCGCAACTGGGAACGCTGTTCTGCCGCGGTCACCGTCAGCACCCCAGCGATGAGGTGTGGCGCGAGCCGCCGGAGCGCGCGCTCCCGCTGCTCCGGACTCAGCGCGGCGGCGAGCGCTCGCGACGCAGCCGCGTCCCATGACAGCTCGACGCGACTGTCTGACGTGTTGACGTGCTGTCCCCCGGGACCCGAGGATCGCGAAAATCGCCATTCGAGTTCCGTTGCCGGAATCGTCAGCGCTCGGGTGATCTGGAGATCCATAGTTCTAGGGTTGCACGGTTAGTCGTCCCGGCAGACTGTCCCTTCCGAGGGCAGCTCACCGTCGAGCAGGAATTGAGTCACCGCAGTATCGATACAGCTGGAGCGCCCCGAATACGACGCCGCGTGTCCTTGACCGTCCAGAGTCAGAAGCCGGGCGTTGCCAAGTTCCTCAACGAGCGCCTGTGCGTAGGGGTAGGGGGTCGCGTGGTCACCCGTGATCCCGATCACAAGGATCGGCTCGGCGTCCGGTGCGTCAAAACTGAAGGTGTCGGTGATGTCGAGCCCGCTCTCCGGCAGGGTGTAGCAGGTGATATCGACAAACGGGGCCAGCACGTCATCAGTGATCTCGGGGCCACCGAGCAAGCGCGGCACCCCGGTCTTCCGAATGTGTTCGAGCAGGCCTGGCACATCTGGCTCGATCGGGAACGAGTGACAGGAGATGATCGACATCGCGAGATCCACCGTGCCATCCGAGTCTGTGAGCGGCGACCCGAGCTCGTCGACCGCCTCTTGATCGCCGAACAGTGCAAGCGCGATCTGGTCGAGCACCCGCCCCCGCTCGAAATGGCTCGCGTAGAGGGTACTCGTGAGGATCGCCCTCAGCGCTGAGCCGTTTATCTGGATGCCGTCGCTGGCCACGAGGGGATCCTCATCTAGCTGGTTCAGCACTGTCAGCAGCGATTCTTCGTCCACGAACGGGCAGACCTCGACCTCGTCCTTGTACGCGGTGCGGCATGACGTGGCGAGCGCGACGGTCGCGTTCGCGATCGCGACATGCTGATCGAAGGTGTGGATCAGGTTGGCCCACTGCGCGTTTTCCGCGCTGTCGAGCACCATTCGCCCCACACGCTCGGGGAAGAGCGTGGAGTACGTGGCCCCGAGCATGGTGCCGTAGGAGTACCCGAGGTAGTCGAGGCGCTCGGCCCCCATGAGGCTCCGCAGCAGTTCCATGTCGCGCGCCACCTGGCTTGTGCCCATTGTGTGCGCGATGGGGTTGTCGGCGATACAGCTCGCCATCTGCACGACCGGCAGCTCGGATCCGGCGCCGTCGCAGTCAAGCGGCGTACTGTCCCCGACGCCGCGGGGGTCAAAACCGAGCAGATCGTAGCGTTCCATGACCTCATCGAACCCCGGGGAGAGTGGCATGCCGATCGTGTAATCGACTCCGCGCTCACCTGGACCGCCCGGGTTCCCAAACAGGGTGCCGAGCGGTTGTGCCCCCGTTGCGGGGACGTGCACGATCGCGAGTTCAATCCGATCCGCGTCCGCTGGATCCTCCCAGTCGAACGGGGCAATGACGGTGCCACAGCGAATCGACTTCGGCGCGACGTCCGCGTCTTTCAGCGCCGCGGCTGTGCCCGCGTCCAGGCCGTCATCCGCGGTGCAATCGCGCCAGGTCACCTCCTGTGCGTAAACGTCCGGAAATGCTGCGGCCTGCTGCGCGGCGACGTCAGCCGGCGAGTCGGAGGCAGCGGTGCCCCCGCCGCCTCCGGTACCCGTCGCGCACCCGGTGCAGACAAGCACGGCGGCGAGCGCCGCTCCGCCAATACGGCGCGTCAAACGCCTCATGCCCGTGCGTACCGCTGAGTGTGCCATGTGCAGCATCGTATCCCGCCGCTGGCATGCCGGTGCCCCCGAGTCCGTTCGGGGGCACCGGCATGCCAGCGGCGGGCCGGTGCTAGGCGCGCCCGGCTTCTGCCTCCGTGACTGCGCGCTGCAGCGCTCCGGTGCGCACAAGCTCGATCGCGGCGCGCACGCGTGGGTACATGACAACGTCCTGTGTGAGGAAGTCGACGTGCCCGCCGTCGGAGGTCGGCGTTGCGCGGATGAGCTCCAGCGCCGCGCGGCTCGCCGTGGAGAGCGCGTCCCGCGATTTCCCGCTCTGCTGCAGGCGCAGTTCAAGTGCCTGCGCGGCGAGCAACAGCTCGATCCCGATGACGGCCTGCACGTTTGCGGCGACCTGCCGGGCGTGCCGGCCTGCGTTGTTCGCCATCGACACGTGATCCTCTTGATTCGCGCTCGTTGGAATCGAGTCGACACTATCGGGATGCGCCAGCGTTTTGCAGTCCGAAACCAGCGCCGCGGCGAGGTACTGCGGCAGCATGTAGCCGCAGTCCATCCCGACCTTCTCACTATCGACGAGCATCTCGGGCAGGCCGCGGTTGAGCGATCCATCAGTCAATCGGAACAACCGACGCTCCGCGATGTTTGCGATTTCCGTCGCGCCGATGGAGATGAAATCCGAGGCGAATGCCACGTACTCAGCGTGGAAGTTGCCACCGGAGACTGCCTTCAGGGTGCGGGTGTCGGGCAGCTCAGGGAAGACAAGCGGGTTGTCAGTCGCCGCATTAATCTCCGTTTCAATGATCCCCCGGGCAAAGGAGAGCGTGTCTTTCACGGGGCCGAGCACCTGCGGCGTGCAGCGCAGCGAGTACGCATCCTGCGGGGGCTGCCGCACCGGATCCGTGTGCTCGTTGCCATCGATGAACTCACTGTCCGCGAGCAGCTCGCGGATCCGCGCTGCCACCGCGATTTGCCCTGCGTGTCCGCGCGCCTCGTGTAGCTGCGGGAGAAACGCGTCGCCGAACCCACACATCGCTTCGATCGACATCGCCGCGGTGATCTGAGCGGCCTCTAACGCGGTCTCGACGTCCGCGAGCGCGAGCGCCGCTTGCGCGGTCGAGAACGAGGTCCCGTTGAGGAGCGCCAGGCCCTCCTTCGGCCCGAGCACGATCCGCTCGATCCCGGCCTCACGCATCGCCACCACTCCGGAAACGATCTGCCCGTTCAGGTGCGCTTCGCCTGATTCTTCCTCCCGGTCCTCCCCCGCGGCGCGCGTCAACACGATGGCGAGGTGCGCCAGCGGAATCAGATCCCCACTTGCGCCAAGCGATCCGAACTCGGGAACCGCCGGGAGTACCCCCTTGTCCATCATCTCGAGTAGCCGATCCAGCAACTCGGGCCGGCAGGCGGAGTGGCCTCTCGCCAAGCTCGCGGCGCGGATGAACATCGCCCCGCGCACAACTTCCTCGTCCAGGTAGCGGCCGATCCCACCCGCGTTCGAGATGATCAAGCGACGCGACAACTCCGCAGCGTCTTCCACACTGTCGAACGCTTGTTTGCCGGCCAGCGACCCAAAGCCCGTGTTGATGCTGTAGATCGGCTCGACTTTCTCGCCCGAGCGCATGCGGTCGGAGATAGCCGAGACCCACGCCTCGCTCGCCTGCATCCGTCCCGTTGCCGCCACCGAGGGCCGCGCGGGCACGCGGTCGCGGGTCGCGGCGAGGAAATCCTCAAGCGTCAGCGTGTTGTCGCCGAGTTCAATTGCATTCACGTCCAGTCCTTTCGTGTGGCGGGGATTCCCGGCCTGCTCAGAGCACTTTCGCGAGGAACGACTTCGTCCGCTCGTGTTTCGGATCCACCATGATCTCGCGGGGGTCACCGCTCTCCACCAGATACCCGTCTGCCATGAAGTGGACCACATCCGCAACGTCTCGCGCAAAGCCCATCTCGTGCGTCACGACGATCATTGTCATGCCGCCGTGTGCGAGGTCTTTCATGACGTCGAGCACTTCCCCAACAAGCTCGGGATCGAGCGCTGAGGTGGGCTCGTCAAACAGCATGAGTGCCGGATCCATCGCGAGTGCGCGGGCGATCGCGACGCGCTGCTGTTGGCCTCCCGACAGCTGCCCCGGGTAGTGCCCCTCGCGGCCGCGCAGGCCAACTTTCGCGAGCAGGTCCATCCCGAGTTCCACCGCCTGCGCCCGTTTCATTCCCTTGACCACTATGGGCCCCTCGGTGATGTTTTGCAGCGCGGTTCGGTGCGGGAAGAGGTTGAAGGACTGAAATACCATCCCGATATTGGCGCGACGCTTCGCGATCTCGCTGCTGCGGAGCTCGTGTAATTTGGACCCGCTCCGGCGGTAGCCGACCCGTTCGCCGTCGACCCACATCTCCCCCGCGTCGAGCTTTTCGAGGTGATTGATGCATCGGAGAAAGGTGCTCTTCCCGGATCCGGATGGGCCGAGCAAGCAGGCAACTTTCCCCCGTTCGACCTCGAGCGAGATCCCCTTGAGTACTTCAACCTTGCCGAACTTCTTGTGTACTTCGATGGCCTCGAACATGGGGCGCTCCTGGGGTACCGCATTCATGACATTCTCCCGACGTGCTGCACGGCCTCATCGTCGACGATGAGCTCCCCGATCTCGACAGGTCGGGTGACGGTGTCGAGCTTTGGCTTGCGTTCGCGAGTGACACGACCAGCCTGGAATCCCTTGCCGTAGTGCCGTTCGATGTAGTACTGGATCACCGAGAGGATCGCGGTGATGAAGAGGTACCAGATCGCGGCAACGATCAAGAGCGGGATCGTCTCGAAGGTGCGCGCGTAGATCAGCGAGGCCGAGGTGAGCAGATCCGCGTACCCAATGACCAAGACCAGGGCGGTGTTCTTCAGCATCCCAATCGTCTCGTTGCCCGTCGGGGGGATGATGATCCGCATGGCCTGCGGGAGGACCACGCGCGACATCGTCTGGAGCCGGGTCATACCGATTGCCTCGGCCGCCTCCGTCTGCCCCTTCGGAACCGAGAGGAGGCCAGCACGCACGATCTCGCTCATATAGGCGGCCTCGTTGAGCGCGAGCCCCAAGATCGCCGCGGAAAACGGGGTGATCAGTGAGTTGGTGTCGATCGCGAACAGCTCGGGGCCAAACGGCACCCCGAGCGCCACCACCGGGAACAGCGCTGAGAGGAAAAACCAGAGCAGTAGCTGCACAAGCAGTGGCGTGCCCCGGAAAAACCAGGAGTACATCCACGCGGCCCCCGAGATGATCTTGTTCGGTGAGAGCCGTGCCACGGCGAGCACGATGCCGAGCAGGATCCCTATCGTCATCGAGATGACTGTCAGCATGAGCGTACGTCCCAGGCCACTCATGATCGAGGGGTTGAACATGTACTTGCCCACAACGTCCCACTGGAATCTGGGGTTTGTGAAAATCGTGTAGACCGTTGCGACCGCGATGATCGCGATCACGATGATGGCGATCCAGCGCCCCGAGTGCCGACTCTCGACAACGGTGAGCGCCTCGCGCGGTGCCGCGGGTGCAGCTGCGTTCATGGTGAGTGTCCCTGTGTGAGGAGGCGGTTAGTGGGTCGACCCGTTGGTGACGAACTTCTCGATCGCAGCGTCGCTCTGCCCGTACTCGGCGAGGATCTCGTCGTAGCTCCCGTCGGCCCGGATCTGCTCAAGCGCCTGCGTGAACGCTTCCATGAGTTGTTCCGAGCCCTTCGGGAAGACGATGCCGAACGGGCCATCCATACGGAACGGCGGCGTGATCGCGAGGGCGTCGTTGCTCGTCTGGGCGATGTAGCCACCCGTGGAGTAGCCGAGCACCACGGCCTCGACGCGGCCGTTCTGCAGTGCCAGGACCGCCTCGTTCTGACCGGGGAAGACTGTGTGGTCGACGGCGTCCTTGCCCTCCGCGACGCACTCCTCGCTCTGAGTATCGGTGAGCTCAGCACCGGTGGTGCCCTTCACCCCGCCCACGGTGATTCCGCAGAGATCGGTGATTGTGGTGATGCTCTTCGGGTTCTCCTTGGTCGTCAAGATTGCCTCGCCGTTCATGAAGTAGTCGAGGAAGTCGACCTGCTTCTGCCGCTCCAGCGTGTCAGACATTGCCGACATGGCGAGGTCGTAGCGCTTCGCCGCGAGCCCGGGCACGATCGAATCGAAGGGCACGTTGTTGAACACGATGGGGACACCGATCTGTTCCTCGATGGCGTCGGCGAGGTCTCGATCCAGGCCGATCACCGTTTCGTTGTCCTCGTCGTAGTACTCAAACGGCGGGTAGCCGATGTAGCTCGCGGCATTCAGCTCGCCGGCCTGCTGTACGGCTTCGGGGAGCTTGTCGTAGAGGGGTGCGTCGGTGTTGACCTCAGCGGCGGACTGTGTGGATTCACCACCCTCCGCGGTGCCACCGCCACTCGAGCACGCTGCGGTGAAGAAAAGCGCGGGGGCGATCAGGGCCGCGGCCGCAATCCGAACGGATGAAGACGTACGCATGGGAGCTCCTTTGCTGGTGCGTGGCGGACCTGTTGGCCCGGTTTCTTCGCGAGTTTCACGGCCGGGCTACTCTGCCCTGGGTGACCGCTGATCCGGCGAATGCTCCCACTGTAGGGGCGAGCATTCACGGGCAGAATAGGCATTCTCAACGTCTGAGAATGCCCAGGCTGCGCGTCAGTAGTCTGGGATGCCAGACGTCGATTCGGGCCCGGAGTGCTCCACCCCAGCCCGACCGCACAGACTGCAGCACGACGACGCTACGCCGCGCGCACCTCGACAGGCAGGCTCTCGTAGCCGCACAGCGTCGTATGGATGAACGGCCGCGGCTCGCCAACGAACTCCACCCGTTTCACTCGCTTCGCAAAGGTTGTCAACAGTACGTCCATCTCGAGCCTGGAGATAGGTTGTCCGACACACTGGTGAATCCCCATCCCGAAGGTCAGGTGTCCCGACGCATCACGGTCGATGTCAAACTCGTGCGCGTTCGGCCCCCACTTCTCCTCGTCTCGATTCGCGGACCCGAGGAACAGCAACACCTTCGTTTCGGCGGGCAGCTCGACGCCGCCGATCTCCGTATCCCGGCTCGTCGTGCGATAGAAGGACTGGAACGGAGAATCGAAACGGAATGCCTCGTCGATGGCGAACTTCATGAGGCGTGGATTTTCGTGCACGCGAGCGTACTGTTCGGGATACTGCGCGAGCCACCGGAGTGTGTTGCCCAGGGCGATGATCGTCGTATCCAGCCCCGCCGAGAGCATCGCACGAACGAGCAGCGTCGCTTCTTCCGGCGGCACATTACCGGCATCGGCTTCGCGCCAGATCCCGGCGCCCATCCCCTCCGGGTCGAGGTTCTCGCGACGGCACGCTTCCAAGACCCAGTCGTACGTTCCCTCCCCCGCACTCAGGTGCTCCTGCGCCACCTCGTTCTGCGGTCCGAAGGTCGCGAAGTTCGCGGCCCCTTGAGCGATGAGATTTGCCTCCCGCCCCTCGCGTGGGATGCCAACGGCATCAGCGAAGACGCGAATGGGGTACACCTGAGAAAAATCGGTCACCGCGTCGAACGTTCCCTGATCCAGCACACGCGTCACGAGCTCGTCTGCAAACTCCTGGAACCCGGCGCGGAGTTTCCGCATCTCCCGCGGATTGATCACCGCGTTCATGGCATCGCGCATTCGGGTGTGCACGGGCGGATCTACCTCAAGAATGCCCGGCTGTCGACGCGGAGGCACCCTATGGATGTTAATTTCCCCCACACCCGCCCCAGAGATAAATGTGCGCCAGTCTTCGAGGATCTCCCGCACCTCCGCGTCGCGCCCGAACGCGGGTACCCCGTATTGCGACAACCAGGCGGTCGGACCCGCCGCGCGGAGCCGGGTAAAGAACGGGTGCGGATCGGCGAGTGTCTCCCGCGCGTACGGATCGTCCGCGAGCTCGGGGACGGCGATGTTCGAAGCAATCATGGGCTGAGATGTCCTCTCTCTGGTGCGTGGTTGCCCCGAGGCTAGCCTCGGCTCCAGCACCCGTCCGAGCGCCCGTCTCACCCTGCGAGAACGACGGTTGGCACCGTGCGTCTGCGAGCGATTCACTCGTCAATCACCGGGACTCAGTGGCGCAGCCGCGCAGCCCCGATCCGCCGCTCCCGAACGCCCAGGAGGCACCGTGCCCGCGAATCTCAGCTCCCGCTCACCGTCGAGCACCCTCCCACCCGGCTTCGTGTCGGCGCGGGTGCTCGACAGGCAAGCCCTCACCCCGCAAGTGACTGCGTTTCGGCTCCGGCTTGACACCCAGGGCATCCCGTTTCACACGACCGCTGGATCACACGTGGAGGTTCTGCTTGATCTAGGTGCCGGCGATGAGGTGCGTCACTATTCGGTGTGCGCGGCGGATGGTCCGGAAATCACGATCGCGGTGTTGCGTGAGGAAGCCGGTCGCGGCGGCTCGCGACACCTGCACGAGTCGGTCCACCCAGGCACAGAGTTGCGGGTACGCGGTCCCCGCAATACGTTCCCGTATCGCGCCTCCGGCCCCGCGTATTTCGTGGCCGGAGGGATCGGCATCACACCGTTTCTCACGATGATTGCCGAGGCAGACGCCGCGGGCATCGACTGGCAACTGCTCTACCTCGGGAAACACCGTGAGCTTATGGCCTACACCGCGGGGCTCGCCGCCCACGGCGACCGAGTCACGCTCTGGGATAGCGCCTCCCGCGGCCGTGCAGACGTCGCCGGGGCACTCCGCGCACTGCCACACGAGACAACGATCTACGCGTGCGGGCCAGAGTCGTTGCAACACGCCCTCCGCGAGGCGGCCGCAGCGACCGGGCACGTCATTGTCATTGAAGACTTCGACGCGGGGAAAACCGCGGACACCTCCGGCACTGCAGACACCGCTGGCCCCTCCGATGCCCCGTTGCCCGGGTCCGACAGTGCGGTGAGCGCGGACGGCCGCCCCTCGCTGCCGTTCACGGTCGAGCTCGCGGACGGCAGCGAAATCGATGTCGCCGCAGATGAGAGCATCCTTGACGCCCTCAACCAGGCGGGCTTTCGGGCACTGAGCTCCTGCAAGCGGGGCACCTGTGGGACCTGCGAAACTCCGATTCTCGAGGGCACCGCGGACCACCGCGACAGCGTCCTCTCCGCGGAGGAACGGGACGCAAACGAAACCATGATGATCTGCGTGTCCCGAGCCTGCGGTTCCCGGATCACCCTCGACCTATGACAGTCTCCGGACGGACGGCACTGCCCGAGCACGGGCAGTGCCACTCAAGCCGGAGGAGCGCCCGTCTGAAACTCTCCCCCGGTCTGCAGCAGCCGGGAAAAACGATCCGCCGCGCTCACCACGACGCGGCGAGCCTCGGCAATCCAGTTCGGCCCACACCGCTGCTGCGGCCCCGCGACGGTCAGCGAGCATACGACCTCATTGCCGGTCGCGAACACTGGCACCGATACCGCGAGTGCGTTTGCGATGTATTCGCCCCGCGACACGCCCCAGCCCTCCTGCCGGATGCGTACAAGTTCACCCGCAAGCGTCGAGGCTGGCAGGGTCCGCTCAGTCAGGGTCCGGACGCGCTCTGCGAGGACGTGGTCGATGACGCTCTGCGGGGCATGGGCGAGGAGGACGCGCTGCGCCACACCCGCATAGAGCGGCAGGAGTTGGTCAAGGCGGAACGCAACGCGCTCCTCATTCGGCGATTCCACCTGGCGGAGGCACACTGCGTTCGTGCCCACCCTGACGGTGAGCGTCGATGTCTCACCTGTGGCCGCCGAGATTTCCTGCATGAACGCGTATCCGAGCTCCAGCAGCCGTGTCCGGGACACGTCGTGCCGCGAAATCTCAGAGAGCCGCCAACCGGTGACGTAGAACCCGCCGTGTTCCTCGACAAGTTCATACTCGCGCAACGTGCGCAGGTAGCGGTAGACGGTACTGAGCGGCAGCCCCAGCTCCTCCGCAATGCTTCCCGCGCGGATCGATCCGTTGTCCGCGATCGAGGACAGCACGCGCAGCCCGCGTTCAAAGGAGCTGTCGGCGCTCCCCGTTTCGGTTCGATTCGCCGTTCCCTGCCTGGTGACTGCTGTTTCCATGGCGCCAGCTCCCTTGCGTTGCGCACCCGCGGTCCAATTTTGAGGACCACCCGACATCGAAAAAGATACCGGATCGCGGCCCGGCCTGATGACCGTAGCCCGCGCTCTGGGCCGCCCGAACAGCCTGACCGCCATTTGACATTCTGGAGATTCCGATGACTCATGACCTTTCCGATGCACAGCCAAACACCCACGCCCTGCATCTCGATGCGGCCCTCCTCAGCGCGCTCCGCGCAGAACTCGGATCGCGGGTCGACACCGCGGCGCAGATGCTCGAGACTGCTCGCGCTGATCGCTCGGGACACATCTCGTCAGGCCCTCCGATTGCAGTGGTTCATGCCGAGAGCGTCGCAGACGTTCAGGCCACGATGCGGATCGCCTCCGCGCATCGCACTCCGGTTGTTGTCCGGGGCGGCGGGACCGGCCTTGCCGGGGCCGCAAACGCGGGACCGGGGCAGCTTGTGCTTTCTACGGCGCGCATGACCCGGCTCCTCGAGGTGCGACCGGAGGATCTCCTCGCCGTTGTCGAACCGGGAATCCTCAACCTCGCTCTCGACGAACAGTTGGCACCGCACGGGCTGTGGTGGGCACCCGATCCCGCAAGCCGCGACATCGCCACCGTAGGCGGCAATATCGCGACCGGTGCCGGCGGCCTCCTGTGCGCGAAATACGGTGTCGTTCGCGACGCTGTGCTCGGCGTCGACCTCGTGCTTGCCGACGGCCGTCTGGTGCGCCTAGGCCGCCGCACGGTCAAGGGCGTCTCTGGGCTTGATCTCACCTCGCTTGTCATCGGTTCGGAGGGGCAGCTCGGAGTTATCGTTGGGGCCACTCTGAAGCTCCGCAAGATCGTTTCCGAGACGCCCTGCACGCTCACCGCGACATTCGCCGAGGTCCGCGACGCTGCGCGCGCGGCCTCAGCTGTCACATCATCCGGGATCCAGCCCGCAGTCATGGAACTCATGGATGCCCTCAGTCTTGCCTCCGCGCACCGGCTGCTGGGCCTCGCCGATCCCGCTGCGGGGGCGTCCCAACTCACGATCCAGACTGACGGACCCGCTGGCCCCGCGGAGGCCGAGCAGATCGCCGAGATCCTGCGCCAGGCGGGCGGAACCGTGTCTATCACGCTCGACTCCGAGGAAGGGGAACGCCTGCTCTCGGTGCGTCGTGCAATGTTGCCCGCAGTGGAGACGCTCGGGACCGCGCTCATCGAGGACGTTGCGGTGCCTCGAAGCGCGCTCGCGGACATGTTTGACGAAGTGGCTCGCGTTGAGCGCCAGTACGGGGTCACGATCCCCACGATCGCGCACGCCGGAGACGGCAATCTCCACCCCACGTTTGTGTTCGCGGGGCCAGAGGTGCCGCCCGTCGTCTGGGACGCGGCGGCGGACCTGTTCCGCTCGGCGCTTCGCCTGGGCGGCACGCTTTCCGGGGAGCACGGTATTGGCCTATTGAAGGCACGCTGGCTCGCGGAGGAGCTCGGCGAGGAACAGTGGGATCTACAGCGCGAGGTGCTTCGGGTTTTCGATCCTGCAGGAATCCTCAACCCCGGAAAGGTATTCGCCGTGGAGTAGCCCCACGGCACGTCTCGGGCGCGCACGGGCCCCCGCGTCCGACTTGTCCGAGATATCGGACAGCACCCGGATTTGACCCGACAATCGGGGTCCTGGCGCGTGGTGGGATGAGAATCATTCGTTCCACTCAGTGTCGAAAGGACGCATCAATGGCTGATCTCCCGTACCCCACCGCTGACTTCTTCGGGTTTGAAGAGCTACTCTCCCCCGCCGAGCAGGCCAAGCTGCAGCAGGTCCGCGCGTGGCTCACCGCCGAGGTGAAGCCGATTGCCGTCGATCACTGGAACCGGCAGGAGTTTCCGCAGCACCTGATCCCCCAGATCGCGGAGCTCGACATCGTCAGCCCCGTTCGTCGTCTTGGCCATTCACACCTCTTCGCGGGCCTCCTGACCGCAGAGATCCACCGCGCCGACGCGTCAGTCGGCACCTTCATGAGTGGCCACGACGGCCTGTTCACCGGGTCGATCGAGGTGCTGGCTTCGGAGGAGCAGAAAGCCGCTTGGCTGCCCGACATCTACGCGATCAAGAAGAAGGGCGTGTTTGCGATCACCGAACCCGACGCGGGATCTGACGTCGCGGGCGGCCTGACCACCACGGCCCGGCGCGATGGTGACTCCTGGGTCCTCAATGGTGTGAAGCGATGGATCGGCAGCGTCACCTTCTCGGACTACGTCATCATCTGGGCTCGCGACGAGGCCGACGGGGAGGTCAAGGGATTCCTCGTTGACACCTCACTCCCCGGGTTCTCCACCACCCTCATCGAGAACAAGATCGCGTTGCGTGCGGTACTGAACGCAAACGTGTTCCTCGACAATGTCCGGATCCCCGCCGATCACAAGCTCGCGGGGGCGAATAGCTTCCGCGACGTGAACCGTGTCCTCAAGGACACCCGTGCGGTCGTCGGCTGGCAGGCGGTTGGCCTCCAGCTCGCCGCGTTTGACATTGCCCGCGCCTACGCGGTGGAGCGCACGCAGTTTGGGAAGCCACTCGCGGCGTTCCAGCTCATTCAGGGACAGCTCTCGGCAATCCTTGCGAATCTCGTCTCGTCGACCTCGATGATGGCGCATCTGGCCCGGTTGCAAGATGCCGGCACGGCCCGCGGCGAACACACCGCACTCGCCAAGGCACACGTCACGAAATTGAGCCGAGAAAGTGCCGCGATCGCCCGATCCATCCTCGGCGGCAACGGCGTTGACACCTCCTACGAAATCGGCAAGGTGTTTGGTGATGCGGAGGCAATCTACTCCTACGAAGGCACGTATGAGGTCAACATGCTCATTGCCGCGCGCTCAGTCACCGGCATCTCGGCGTTTGTGTAAGCCGACAGCATTCAGCTGCGAAAGGACACTCCTATGAGCACTCCCAACCTGGGCAGTCCCATTCCGGGCACGCCCACCCGCTCGCTCGAGGGAGTCCGCGTCCTCGACCTCTCCCGGGTCCTCGCGGGCCCATTCTGCGCCATGATCCTTGCCGATCTCGGCGCGGAGGTCATCAAGGTGGAGAGCCCCGGCGGCGACGACTCCCGCTTCTTTGGTCCGACTATCGGTGAGGACTCTGGGTACTACCGCCTCTTCAACCGGTCAAAGGTGGGCATCACGCTGGATCTGAAGCAGGTGGAGCAGCGTGACACCCTCATCGAACTCGTGCGGCGCAGCGACGTCCTCATCGAGAACTTCCGGCCGGGGGTGCTCGAGCGACTCGGGCTCTCCATCTCCTCGCTCCGGGAGACCAACCCGAAACTTGTGGCAGTGTCCATCAGTGGTTTTGGCCAGGATGGACCCCTCAGTCAGGCACCCGCGTATGATCTCGTCGCGCAGGCGATGAGCGGGCTGATGTCGGTCACGGGGTGGCCCGGCGGTCAGGGCACGCGGATCGGGATCAGCCTAGGGGATCTGATCCCCGGCCTGTACGGGGCCATCGGCGCGCTCGCCGCGCTCCAGGAACGCCACCTGACCGGGGTCGGCCAGCACGTCGACCTCAGCATGCTGGACAGCCTCATCTCCGTACTGGAGTCCGTGGGGATGCGCGCGCTGCACGAGCCCGAGGTGCCCACCGCAGTCGGCAATGATCACGCGCTGACAGTGCCCTTCAGCACGTACGCCGCCGCGGACGGGCCCGTGGTAGTGGCAGTGTCAAACGACCGCCTGTTCGAGAAGCTGGCTGCGGCGCTTGACCAACCGGGTTGGCTCACCGATCCGCGCTTCCATGACTACGACGCGCGCTTCGATCACCGTGACGAGATGCGGGCCGCGATTGAGGCGGCGCTCGCCCCGTTCACCGCGGACGATGCCGTGCGCCGCCTCCAGGAGCACGGGGTGCCGACCGCCAGGGTTGCAAACGTTCGCGAGGCGCTCACGAGCGAGCACGCCCGGCATCGTGGGGTTGTCGCGGTCGAGTCCGACGGATTCCAGACCCTCGCATCCCCGCTCCGACTGCTCGGTTCGGTGCCCCCGTCACCGGCCCCGCGGCTCGGGGAACACAACCACCTGGTTCCCGGGTGGCTCGCGGAGCCGGCCCCCGCTGCAGCGTCACCCGAGGCTGCGGCGAGCGCGCGGTAGTCCCTCCCCCGCTATCCTGGCGAACTATGGACAGCCAGTCGTCGAGAGCACCTGCCGCGCGTCACACGCTGCAGGTGCTCTCGCACCTCGCGAGTCGGCGCGGTCCCGTGGGTGCCGCCACGATCAGCCACGCACTCGGGCTTCCGCGTTCTTCGGTGTACCAGCTGCTCGCGGTGCTGCGGGAGGAGGGCTTCGTGGTGCACTTCCCGGAGGAACGGCTGTTCGGCCTGGGCGTGCGCGCCGCCGAGCTCGCGTTCGCGTACAACCGCCAGGATCCCCTCGCACGTGTGGGAAAGCCCATCATTGAGCGCTTGGTCGACACCACCCGTGAAAATGCCCAGCTCGCCATTATGGACGGCCGCGACATTTACTACGTCGCCACGGAGCGCGCCCCGCACCGCCCCAGTATCGTGGCGCGCGTTGGTGTGCGGTTGCCCTCGCACGCAACGGCGAGCGGTTTGGCGATGCTCGCAGCAATGTCGCGGGATCAGGTCGACGCCCTGTTCACCGGCAAAGGCGTCTTCCCCTCGCTCACCGAACGTCAGGCCGTGGAAAACCGGCGGCAGCTGCACGCGGAGTTGGATCGCACGCGGGCGCGCGGGTACGGAGTTGAAATTGAACTCGTCGAAGAGCACATCGCAACAGTTGCGTGTCCCGTGATTGATCATCTGGGCACTCCCGTGGCTGCCGTGGGTATTTCCTATCTGAGCTGGCGGATCGACGCCGCGCAGGAGGAGGCCTACGCGGCGCTCGCGCGCACGGCGGCCGAGGAGCTGGGGCGACGGATCGGTGCGGGGATCCCCGCGGCGATGCCAGAGGCACCATCTGAGGCACCACCCGAAGAGCTCCCTGCGGACTGACGCAGTCTGGGATCCCGGACGAAACTCTGCGTCTGGGCACCCCGTCAGCCGGCACGGTGCGATGGGATCGAAGCATGGGAACACTGTCGTTTCATTTCGCAACCCAGCCCCCCGTTCAGTGGTGGCTATCCGCGCGCGCGACCGGGGCATCTCGATGAGGCCGGGTGAAGCCCTCGCGCTGCTGAATCTCACGCTGCCGCCCCTGAGCGGGGAGCGACGACGCCTGGCCGCGGCACACACGATTGCCGAGTTCCGCAGCATCGCTCGGCGACGACTTCCCCGGTCAGTCTTCGACTACGTCGATGGCGGGGCAAACGAGGAGCACAGCCTCCGCGGCAATGCGAGCGCGATCCGGGCTTGGCAGTTCCATCCCCGGGCGCTCGTCGACGTGACCGATGCCACCACCGCAACCACGATCCTTGGCCATCCGGCGGCGGCTCCCATCGGCTTTGCGCCGACCGGCTACACCCGGATGATCTCGCCGCTCGGCGAGCCAGCGGTCGCGGCCGCCGCGGCTCGATGCGGCCTCCCCTACGTGCTCTCCACGATGGCCACCACCTCGCTCGAAGATCTCGCGCGCGATCCCGGTGCCGGCGAGACAGATCGGTGGTTCCAGCTCTACGTCTGGAAGGATCGGCGGGTCACTCATGATTTGATCCAGCGCGCCGCCGACAACGGATACCGAGTGCTGGAAATCGCGATCGACACCGCGGTATCGGGAATGCGCGTGCGGGACGTCCGCAACGGCTTCACAATCCCGCCGCAGCTCACCCCCGGCAGCGTGCTCGATATCGGCCTGAAGCCGAACTACTGGATGGGCATGCTCCGCAGCCCCGCCCTCGAATTTGCCAACGTCTCGGGTGGTACCGCCGGTTCCGACGAACCCGGCGGCTTCACAATCGATAACATCTCGCAGCAGTTTGATCCAGCGGTCTCGTGGGACGACATCGCAGACATTCGCGAGCGCTGGCACGGCAAGCTTGTTGTGAAAGGGCCGCTGGGCCCGGACGATGCGGTGCGAGCCCAGGAACTCGGCGTCGACGGCGTTCACCTCTCGAATCACGGGGGCCGGCAACTGGATCGCACGGTTGCGCCGATCGACCTCGTCGCACCGGTGCGCGCCGCAGTTGGGCCGGAGTTCAGCGTGTTCGTCGATTCCGGCTTCAGTCACGGAGACGACATCGCGGTGGCCCTCGCGCTCGGCGCGGACGCAGTGTTTGTGGGTCGAGCGTATCTCTGGGGTCTCGTGGCGGCAGGAGCAGCGGGCGTTGCCCGCGTGGGCTCGCTCCTCACCACAGAGCTGCGCCGCGCGATGCAGCTCCTCGGGGTGACCTCGGTCGAACAACTCCGCGCGCACGGCGCATCCCTTGTGCAGCGGAGCGCGGGATCCGCGGCCCCGCACACCGTCACGGCGCGCACGGGCCACACACCGTGACTGAACCAGACCCCGACACACGTGCGGTCACTGACATCCGCAGACTGATAGACGCACCCGACCGATTTGGAGCCGCCATGGAGCACCCGACCACACCCCAGCTTGCCGCCGCGCCGATCGCTCGCGCCGCAATCAGGCACCTCCCCCAGTACAGCCAATCAGCGGTCGCCGGGCAGGTGCGGTGGCGTGCCTCGTCAAACGAGTCACCTGTTGCGCCCTCCCCCGGAGTCGTAGCCGCCGTAGCCGAGGCCGCCGCCCAATCGAACCGCTACCCCACGGTGTCCGGGGATCTCCTCGCGGCGGACATCGCCGACCGCCTCGGGCTCAGCCCCGCACAGGTCGTCACGGGCGGGGGGTCAAACCCGATCCTGCAGTACACGCTGCTGAGTTACACGAGTCCCGGTCAAGAGGTTATTCTCGCCTGGCGTAGCTATGAGGCGTACCCCATCCTGATCGGCGTGGCCGGCGGGGATCCGGTGCTCGTGCCGCTCGATGACACGCAGGGCCACGACCTCGACGCGATGCTCGCGGCGATCACACCAAACACCGCCGCCATCATCGTCTGCAACCCGAACAACCCCACGGGAACCGAAGTGACACCCGAGCGACTCGTGGCGTTCCTCGACAGGGTCCCCGGTCACGTCCTGGTCGTGCTCGACGAGGCGTACCGCGAGTTTGGTGATTCCGGCGTCGACGGTGTCCCCTTGCTCGCCCAGTATCCCAACCTTGTGGTGCTTCGGACGTTCTCAAAAGCGTATGGCCTGGCCGGAGCGCGGGCCGGGTACATGCTCGCCTCCAAGGACATCGCGAACACAGTCCGGGCCGCCTCCCCACCGTTCGGGCTCAGCCGCATCTCGGAGGCCGCCGCGCGTGCCGCGTGGGCGGACGAGACTCATCTCGACACGATCGTCGATACCGCGCGCACGGGACGATCCAGGCTGAGCGCGGCGCTTCGCGAACGCGGGCATCGCGTCCCCGTGAGCGGGGCAAACTTCGTGTGGGTCGAATCGGGCGACGCCACCCTCGCCCTCGAACAGGCGTGCGCAGACGCCGGCGTCTCGATCCGCGCGTTCCCGGGTGAGGGCCTTCGAGTCACCGTCGGCGAGCGCGCCGCAGAAGACGCCGTGATCAGCGCATTCGATTCCTACACGGCCGAGGTCCCTGCGGTGTAGCGCGACACTCTTTTCCCGGGCATCGCAGGCTGCGCCAGCATTCCGATCCGGCGCAGCCTGCGAACCACACTATGCCCCGTCGTGCTCAGCCCGGAACACGTGCACGAGGGCGTTGGCGTGGCCGTGTCCCATTCCGTGCTCCTTCAGAAATGCGACCTGCTCCATGTGTTTCTGGCCGGCCAGCGGGCGCAACGCGGCGATCCACTCGTCAATTGATTTGCCGTATTTCGCTTCAATCGACGGGAAGTAGGATTTGGGGCCGGTGACGGTCTCGGTCATGTGAGTTCCTTTGGTCAGTCGGGTTCGGGATCGTCGGCTCGCCGGCCTCGCAGGCCGCTAGCGAGCCACTGGGCACGAGAACGACCACATGACGCCGTAGCGGTCAAATACCTGGCCGTACCAGTCGCCCCACGGGGCTTCTTCGAACGGCATACCCACGGTGCCCCCTCCGGCGACAAATGCCTCAATGAAGCCACGTGCCTCATCCGGGGTGTCGGTCGTGTAGAGCAGTGAGTAGGCAGTGCCGCGCACAGGATAGTCAGTGCCGGGATCCATCGAATCCCCGCCCGCGATGATGCCCGCGGGCAGCGTCAACGTGGCGTGCGCAACAGCCTGCGGATCCGGCTCAAACGGCATGCCCTCGAGTTGCATATCGCCATAGCGCAGGATCTCGAGTTCACCGCCCAACACCTCGTGCCAGTGGGTCATCGCGTCACCGGTCGTGCCGTCCAGCGAAATGTAGCTTGCGAGTGAGTGTGTCATGGAAACTCCTTTGACGCTCAGACGGGAACGCCATCGCCCCGTGTGCACACAGTATGCACCCGGGGCACCCCGCAGGTCACCCCCAAATTTGCCGAGGGTTAGCCTGCGCGCTTCACCACGCTGGACTTGAGCTTCATCTTGCCGAAACCGGGAACCCGCGCGTCGATGTCGTGACCGTCAGCCGCACCCGGAACCAGGCGAATCCCGGTCACCTTCGTGCCGACCTTGATGCTGCCACCGCCCGCACCCGATACCTTCACGGTTTTGACAAGCGTCACGGTGTCGCCATCTGCCAAGGCATTACCCACGGCATCTCGGATCTCAGCATCCGCTGCATCACCCGCATGATCCGCGTCGTCCGTACCCGTGGGAGCGGAGCCCGACCACTCATGACCGCACATCGGACACACAAGCAGCGGCCCTGATTCGTACGCGTATTCGCTCGCGCATTCGGGGCACGGCGGCACGGCTTCCGGGTCCGTAGCGGAGGCGGTGTCGGCGGTGGAGTCAGTCATCGTGCGTCCCTTTCTCGGGGGTCGATGGTGCTGCCTGCTCCTTGAGCGAGCGGCACCAGAGTACGGCCGCCCCGATCATACACACGGCGCTCGCCCAGAGCGGCCCCGGTGCGCCGAGCCGACTCAGCGCGACTCCCCCCAAGACTGGGCCGATCACGGCCCCCAGGTTGAGTGCGACGGTCGAGAACGCCCCGCCCAGTGTCGGTGCGGCGCCAGCGCTGGCCAGCACCCGGGATATCAGCGTGCTGCCGACAAGGAACGACACCATCCCCATAGCGCTGCTCAACACCCACACCACCGCCGCGTGCTGCGACCACACCGCAAGACCGACCCACCCCACAATCGCGACGATCATGCCGACGCTCAAGATCCCCGACCAGTGCCTGTCGGCGAATCGGCCCGTCAACGTCACTCCGCACAGCGCACCCACCCCAAAGCCGGCGAGGAGCAGCGGAATCAGCGCTGAGGAGATCCCGGCAGCGCGTTCCGCCACGACTGCGAGATACGTGTAGGAACAGAACACCGCAGCGTTTGCCAGCACCGCGAGCGCGATCATCCGTCGCAACTCGGGCGAGCTGAGCGCCGTCAATTCGCGACGCAGGGACGGTGTGGCACCCTGCTGCCGCGGGTCCCGCATGCGTCCCATCCAGCCGAGCGCGCCGAGCGCCGGGAGGCAGATCGCGGCAACGCCCCACAGGACCGCCCGCCAGCCCCACAGGTTTCCCGCCCACGCGCCCAGCGGCACTCCGGCGATCAGCGCAAGCGTGGTCCCACCGAGCAGCACCGCGAGCGCACGGGCCCGCCGCTGTGGGGGCACAATCCGTGGGATCACAGACATCGCGATTGCGACAAACCCGGCGTTCGCGACCGCGGCGATGACTCGGCTGATGAGCAGCAGGCCAAAACCTGGCGCGAGCGCGCCGATCACGTGTGCGGCCACGAACACGGCCAGAAACCCGAGCAACGCAGACTTCGCAGGGAGATCCCGCACGAGCACCGCCATCGTAGGGGCACCCACGACCATGCCCAGTGCGAATCCAGAGGTCAGAAGTCCTGTCGTTCCGAGTGAGACATTGAGCTCAACTGCCATCCCCGGGAGCAGCCCGGCGAGCATGAACTCCGAAGTTCCTTGCGCAAAAATTGCAAGCGCTAGAAGATATACCAAAAATGGCATGAGAAAAACTTTCCGTGAGGTGACGAACCAGAACCGTTCGGCACCACCGGCAACAGCGACAATTCCCCGGCGCGCAACTGCGCTCACCGCGGAGAAGTTCCCGCTCTCGGGCTACCGGCGTGCCGATAGCCCCACGCGAATTGTTTCAATACACCCCATGCCGTTCAGTCTAGGGCAGCGATAGTTGGAGTGCAGTGATCGTTGCAGTGCAGTGATCGTTTGACCCTGTCGTAGCGTCAAGGTTTAGCGTGACGTTCCATGAGCATTTCAGTGATCGATACCGCCACCACCATGCGCGCCGTTCTGACGGCGCCCGAATCCGCACGCCAGGATCTTCTTCGCGAACTCTGGGCCCCTGTCGCACCGATGTACTCGTTTGTACCCGGAGGCGTCGACCTCGGTGCCGTGCACGCACAGAACTTTGGCTTCCCCACTGCACACTCGACCCCAGAGGTGCTTCAGGCCTGCGACACACTCGCGAACGCCCGGGCCTGGGAACGGATCGATCACGCACTGCACCAAGGGATTGCGGCGCTCCGCGCCGCCAACCCGAGGCTCACGATTCCGGATCTCACCGTGCTCCTGGTTCTCGGCGACCCGTCGAACCCGCACTTCATGGAGGAGGTGCAAGGGCTCTCTGGCTTCGGCGGGATCAGCGGCTACATTGTGATCACCGTGTGGCCCACCGAGCGGATATTGAATCGATTGGAGGCGATCGCGGTGCACGAACTCCACCACAACCTGCGTTACTCCCCCGGCGGCGTGCGTTGGGATCCGCAGACCGTCACCGTCGGGGAGCACATCGTCTCCGAAGGGCTCGCTGACCTGTTTGCCGTTGAGCTCACCGGCGCTGCGGGGTTGACGCATTTTGTCAGCGCCGAGACGCGGGCAGACGATGCGGTGCTTGCACGGGTCGCTACGGGTCTCGACGTCACGGGGATGGGCGACTTTGCGGCGTGGGTACTGGGCGACACGACCGCCCGCCTATTCGGGACGGCACCTGTGGGTCTTCCCACCGGGGCGGGCTACGCTGCGGGGGTGCGGATCGTGCAGGCCTACCTGGCGACCACGGGAACCACCGCGGCCGCCAGCCTGCACGCGCCCGTCGCGGAGATTCTGCGCATTGCGCTCCCGGCTCTGGATCTCGTTCCGTCCCGGCCTGCGACAGACTGAAACACCAACGGAGACACCGGCACCTGCCCGGCGACGAAGGGCGACACGTATGGAATGGACGGTGCAGCAGCTCGCTGAACGCGCCGGCATCAGCGCTCGCACGATCCGTCACTACCATCGGATCGGCCTCCTGCTTCCCGACAGCGTGGGGTCCAACGGATACCGATACTACGGTGCGGTCGCGGTGGCCCGGCTCCAGCGCATTCTGCTGCTCCGGGATACCGGCATGCCGCTCGCCGATATCGCCGAAGCGCTCGCAACGGATCCAAGCCGCCCGGGTGCCGAAGACTCCGAGGCGACCGAAATTGCCGCATTGGAGACGCACCTCACACGATTGGCGGGCGAACAACGGGCCCTGGAGCGTCGGGTACGTGCCGTCGAGCACACCCTCGAGATGCGGCGCGCGGGCCGCGAGCCCCACATGGATGCCATGCTCGACGGATTCAACGACCGCTTCGAGGACGAGGTGGTGCGACGCTGGGGGCGGGAGGCGTTCGAGGCCTCGAACCAGTGGTGGCACGGGAAGTCGTTGTCTCAGCAGCGCGCATGGCAACAGCGTGCAGAGACATTACTGCACACGTGGGCAGCGCTGCATGAGGCCGGGTTTCAGCCGGGGTCGCAGGCGGCGCAGGATCACGCCGCGGCCCACGTCGCCTGGTTCGCTGAGATCCCCGGCACCCCCACTCACGCGGGTGATGTGACGCGATCCGCGGCGATGGTGCGTGGGGTCGCTGCCTCGTACGAAGCGGACCCGAGCTTCCAGCACCACTTCGGCAGCCCGGCGGCAGCGCACCTCGCAGCAGAGTCACTCCGGCAACGTGTTTCCGGCTGGGGGTAAGGGGCGAGATCACCGCTCCAACTCGGCGCGCAGCCAGGCGTTCCGGCTCCGAATGAGTCGTTCCATGTACCGTTCGAGCACAAGCTTTTCGGCGAGCCGACCGAGCACCCCAAAGGGGGCTCGAAACTCGATGCGGTCGATCATGAGCGTTTCGGTACCCTGATCGATGAACTCGTGCTCGTGCCACCACCGCGCGAACGGCCCCGAGACCTGCTCATCCACAAAACGCACGGGTCGCTCGAACGCCGAAATCTCGGAGGTGAGTCGAAACGGAATCCCAAAATGCCGGGCCCGCCATGTGACCCTCTCCCCCGGCCCGATCTCCCCATGGGTGACCCCGGCGACTGCCCGCTCCTTCGATCCGGCCATCGAGTCCGTGTGCGCGTCGATCGACAGATTCAGCGCAAAACACCGGTCGATCGGTGCCGCGATGCGCGTGTGGAGTTCGAAACGGGGCATGCCTCAACGCTACGCGATACTCTCGCCGAGGCCACCGCAGGGTGTCACCCCGGGGATAGGGTGGGATCATGACCGAGCACGCCGATCACAGTCCAGGGACCGGTGACGGGCTCGAGGACCACAACGAACCGCAGGTTCCAAGCGACGACCCCGGCGGCTGGAAACCGTTGTTCTGGTCGTTCGACGGGGGCGCGAATTTCTTCCCGACCTCGTGGAAATCCTGGGCGCTCCTGCTCGGCGGCACCCTCGTCGTGGTGCTCGGCGCGAACTGGCTCGGCGGGATCCTCGGGCTCAGCGGCGGTTGACTCCATTCAGCCGCCCGCCGCGCATGAGAGCTTGGGGTGCCTCAGTCGGTCCAGGGGTTCACGACTGGGATTCCGGTGTGGTGAAAATCTTGGACGTTCCTGGTCGCGCACATCGCGTCATGGGTGCGGCAAATCGCCGCAATCTGCGCATCAGCGATCGCAATGGGGAGCCCAGCACGCTCGCGCTCCCACAAAATATCGGCGTACGCCTCAGCGCAAGCCTCATCAAAGGGAAACACCATCTGCGCGCTGCGAAAAGGTTCGACCGCTGCGTACACGGCAGCCTCCAAGTCGGTCTTGCGTTGGCCTTCCGGAAGGCGACGCAGGCCAGCACACAGCTCAGCCAGCGTCACGGCAGTGATCGTGACTTCGGCCCCCAGAGTCTGCAGCCACCCCACAACACGCGCGTCCGGATTCGGGCGCAGCACTTCGGAGATCACGTTCGTGTCCAGAACGATCATTCGAACTCCATCGCACGGGGACGATCAGTACGAAGCGGCACCGGGAGCACTTCAATTCCACCGACGCTCTGTCCTGCCCGCAGCAACGCGAGCCCAATGTTCGGCTGCCGTGCCGCGCGAGTCAGAATGTCGCGCACCTCGGCTTCCATCGATCTCCCATGACGCTTCGCCTGGGCGACAAGCTGGGCTTTGACGCCGTCATCCAGGCCGCGAACAAGAATGGAGGACATACGCACCACCCTTCAATGTGATATCACCCATGATATCACGAGGATCGCTCTACTGGATTTGGCACGAACCCCGCTGTTGCGGAACTTCGCGCTCTCAGACTCGGTGAAGACTGGGGCTACTCCTCGTCGTCTTCGTCCGCGGCATCGTCGTCCCCGTTGAGGCGCGCTTCGAGGGCCGCGAGCTCAGCTCGGACCGCAGCGAGCGCTTCGGGGTCATCTTCCCAGAGCTCTCGGAACTCCGAGTCCTCTTCGAGGAACTCGGTGAGGAGCTCGATCCCGCGCTCCAAATGTCCGTCCAACCGCTCCAAGGCACCCGGCCAGATGTACGGCCGGCCAAGAGCCGTGAGGATGTACGCGGCGGCCCGGATCTCGTCCCCGTCGTCGGTGGCGAAAGCGCGCTCGATGTGGCCGTCAATGTCGATCCCGTCGAACAGACTGGTGAACCAGTCCGCCGCGCCGTCGTTGTCCCACGGCTGGTGTCCCCAGGTGCCCATGTGGTGCCCTTCCTCGGATGATCTGCTTGGCGCGGATTACGCAGCGCTCAGGTGAAGCACGGTGGCTGCTCCAGTGCCGCGGAAATTCACGGCGTTCGCAGCGTAGCGCAGACCACCGACAGCGCGATACCCCGGTGACCGCACTTCAGACAACAGTGACAAACATCGCTGTTCGGGTCAGGGCGCGACCTCACGCCGAGTCCCAGATCTCACATCTGCAGCGGCCAAGGTTCGTACGACACATCTGCAAACGCCGCGACTTCATTGCGAAGTCGGGCCGCAATGTCGAGCCCTACAGCTTCCCATTTCGTCCGGAGAAGATCAGACGCCCACCCATCGAACGGATCGAAATTCCGAACCCAGAGCGCGTTCCAGTCTGCAATATCCCGGCTCAAACCTGCCGAGAGGGAGTACGTCTCCGGATCGGTCGTGTACCCGATATCCCAGGTCGACGTCGAGTCCTCCCACAGCGGCCAATCACGCCCGTAGTCAGGGAAGAGTCGAATCACACGGCGCGCTGGCGGAAGGTGCGTCATTTCGCGCACAGTACGGCCTCGACACGCGCCCAGTCCAGCAGCAGCAGAGAGCCACACGCAGAATGCCCCGGCTCCTCCGAGAGGTGCCGGGGCATTCTGCGATCACACGGTGGCGAAGCTACACGTTAAAGCGCCACTCGCAGACGTCGCCGTCCTGCATCACGTATTCTTTGCCCTCCATGCGGGCCTTGCCCTTGGCGCGAGCCTCGGCGACGGAGCCGGTCTCGACGAGATCGTCGAAGGAGATGATCTCGCCCTTGATGAAGCCCTTCTCGAAATCACCGTGGATGACGCCGGCGGCCTGCGGAGCCGTCGCCCCCTTGCGGATCGTCCAGGCCCGCGCCTCCTTCGGCCCCGCGGTGAGGTACGTCTGCAGACCGAGGGTGTCAAAGCCGACACGGGCGAGCTGGTCGAGCCCGCTCTCCTCCTGGCCAATCGAGGCGAGCAGCTCGGCCGCGTCGTCCTCGTCGAGCTCGATAAGCTCACTCTCGAGCTTTGCGTCGAGGAAGATCGCCTTCGCGGGGGCGACGAGTGCCGCGAGCTCATCAAGCTTTGCCTGATCCTGCAGCACGCCCTCGTCAACGTTGAATACGTAGAGGAACGGCTTCGCGGTGAGCAGGCCCAGCTCGCGGATCGGCTCGAGATCAATCTTCGTGGCGGAAAGCAGCGTGCCCGCGTTCAATGCGGCGAGCGCTTCCTGAGCGGTGCTCACCACTGCCGGATCGATCTTCTTCGACTTCAGTTCCTTCTCGAAGCGCGGCAGCGCCTTCTCGATTGTCTGCAGATCAGCCAGGATCAGCTCGGTGTTAATCGTCTCCATGTCGCTGGAGGGGTTCACGCCGCCCTCAACGTGGATCACGTCGGGGTCGGAGAAGCCCCGGACAACCTGGGCGATCGCATCCGACTCGCGAATGTTCGCGAGGAACTGGTTGCCCAGCCCCTCACCCTCACTGGCACCGCGCACGATTCCGGCGATGTCAACAAACGAAACCGGCGCGGGCAGGATCCGCTCCGAGCCGAAGATCTCCGCGAGCTTGTTCAGCCGAGCATCCGGCAGGTTGACGACACCAACGTTCGGCTCAATCGTCGCGAACGGGTAGTTCGCCGCGAGAGCATCGTTGTGCGTGAGGGCGTTGAACAGGGTCGACTTGCCGACATTCGGGAGACCGACGATACCAATTGAAAGAGCCACGAGGATGAAGTCTACCCGGGTTCCCGCTGCCGGGCAGCCAGCGAAATTCCCAGCGAGAACGCATGCCGATCCGGTTATTCTTGGTTTCCAACCTAACTTGTCTCGACATGAGCCTGTCGGCATGAGTCCGCAGGATCACGCTGCCCCTTCCTACGAGAAAGCCTCTCCCATGTTTCAGGCCTCGATCACCCGACGCACGGTACTCGCGAGCGCGGGCCTCGCCGCGGCCGGCCTCCTCGCCTCGGGGTGCACAGTTTCCGATATCCCCAGGAAGGCCAACGGTATGCCGTCCACGCCCACAATCCCCCGTTTCCCCGCCGAGTGGGAACCACACGCCCGCACGGTGATGTCCTGGCCGACGTCCCGCATCTGGGCCGAAGACACCCCCTATGTCCGCGCGGACATCGCGAACATCGCGCGCACTTTGGCCGAGTCAGAGCCCGTTCTTCTCATGGCCTCACCCGACGAGGCCGAAGACGCCGCCCGGCGCTGCGGCAGCCTCGTCGAGGTCGTGCCGATCCCTGTCGATGATCTGTGGGCCAGGGACACCGTGCCCGTATTTATCGAGAACGCGGATGGCGTTGCCGGTGTCGACTTCAACTTCAACGGCTGGGGCGACAAGCAGCTCCACACCCGCGACGGTGCCGTAGCCTCCGAGGTCCTGCAAGAACTCCGGATCCCGCGCATCAACACCTCGCTCGTGGCGGAGGGCGGATCATTCGAGACCGACGGCGAGGGCACGCTCCTTGTGACGCGCAGCTCGATCGTGAATCCGAACCGGAACCCCGGGCTCTCCGAGGCGCAAATCGATGCGGAGCTCCGGCAACTGCTCGCGCTGGATCGTGTGATCTGGTTCGACGGAGTGGTCGGCGAGGACATCACCGACGCGCACGTGGACTCGCTCGCGCGATTCGCCGCTCCCGGCGTGATCCTGCTCGACGTTCCCGGCCCGGACAGTCCGGAGGACGTGTGGTCCCGCTCCTCCGCCCAGGCGCGCGAAGTGCTCGAGCGAGAGACCGACGCCCGCGGTCGGGGCTTCGAGATCGTGGAACTTCCACAGCCCGACTTCGGCCGGATCCGAGGCACCGGCGACGACTTCCTCGCTTCATACGTGAACTATTTCGTGGGCAACGAGGTCCTGCTCGTTCCCGAGTTTGGCGATCGGCGGGCGGATCGGCGGGCCCGCGACATCCTTGCCGAGCACTATCCGAGTCGCGATATCGTGCCACTGCGGATCGACGAGATCGCTTCGGGCGGGGGCGGGATCCACTGCGCCACCCACGACGTGCCAGCCTGAAACCGGTTGCGCTGGCCCTGATCCGCCGTGAGATGTCAGCGGGGTGTGTCAGGCTGGGAGGGTGCCAGTAGATTTCACCGCGATCGATTTCGAGACCGCGAACAACCATCCGTCCTCGGCGTGCTCCGTCGGACTGGCCCGCGTCCGCGACGGCCGGGTTGTGGATCGCGCGTACTGGCTCATCCGACCGCCCGCCGCGCATGCGCGATTCCTCCCGTTCAACGTAAAGATTCACGGCATTACCGCCGACATGGTCACGGATGCTCTCGACTGGAGCGCGCAGCTCCCGGCGCTCCAGGAGTTCCTGGGCGACGACATCGCTGTGGCGCACAACGCGAGCTTTGACATGGGTGTGATCCGGGCGGCCTGCGCCGAGTCGATCAGCCCCACACCGCGCTTGAAGTATCTCTGCAGCGTGCAGGTGTCACGCAAGACCTACGACATCCCGTCCCACCGACTTCCGCTGTCGGCCGCCGCGGCCGGCTATGGAGAGTTTGCTCACCATGATGCGATGGCCGACGCGGAGGCTGCCGCCGCCATCGTGTCTGACGCGGCGCGTCGACACGCGGCCGCAGACCTTCCGCAACTCGTCCGCGCCACGGGGCTCAGAATCCAGCAGCTGAAGGCCATTCCGCTCAAGCTCTAGGGTTTCCCAATTTCCTTGACTTCACGCCACTTTTTGCCCTCTCCAGGGGTTTTGTCTTGCTCAGATCTGGCCAATTCAGAGTGTCAGTGGTCCGTGCTGGAATAGTCGCATGTCCCCCATCCAGCCCAGCGATCCGGAGCAGCATCGCGAGTCGGCCCAGCGCATCGAGGAGATCGCTGCGCTCGACGCCGTGGTGACAGAGCTCGAAGCGGTCGAGCGGCAGCGGCGCGCGCTCGATGCCGAGCACGTCCGGTTGCTGAGTCGGGCGCTCAACCTCGCCGTGACCGGGCAGCGCTCTGGCAACGCGGAGCTCCGGTATCGCGCACTGCGGGCCGAACTGTCGACCGCACTGAGCCGCAGCGAGCCGGCGATCGAGGCAGAGCTGAACGTCGCGGAACGGCTGACCCACGCCTTCGCAGACACGGTGAGCGAACTCGCCGCCGGAGGCATCGCCCTGGGACACGCCAGAGTGCTCGCCGAGGCCGGTGCACCACTCGGTCACGGCACCGACAGCCAAAGCGAACGTCGCCGCCGCGCATACGAGGCCGAGGTACTGCATGAGGCGCGGACAGAGACTCCGAACCGGCTCCGGCCCATCGCGCAGCGGATTGCGAGCCGCTACGCCGAGATCCCACCCGAGGAGCGGCACCGTGACGCCGCGCGGTGCCGGAGCGTGCGCGTGGTGGATCAGGCCAACGGGATGTCAGATCTGATCGCCCACTTGCCCAGCATCGAAGCGCACGCCGTGAAGGATCGGCTGACTCGCATCGCGCGGCACACGATCACCGCACACGCGCGGGCGGGTGCCGAGACTGCGGAGGGCGCCAAGACTGCCGAGGGCACCAAGACTGCCGAGGGTGCTGCCGACCTCACGCTCGACGTCGTTCGCGCCGATGCGCTCGCGG
>NZ_FUID01000039.1 GCF_900163635.1 Leucobacter sp. 7(1)
TCGATTCGGGGATCCCGGTGTTTATTTGTGATCCCCACTCGCCGTGGCAGCGGGGATCGAACGAGAACCTCAACGGACTCATCCGTGATTTCTATCCCAAGGGCACGAACTTCAACGACGTGTCCGAGGACGAGTTGCGGCAGATGCAGGACTTGCTGAATGCTCGCCCGCGGAAAACGTTGGGGTTTAATACGCCGGCTGAGACACTAGACGAGTACCTCAGGGGTGTTGCACTCACCACCTGAGACCGCCACACAAATGACCCCGAAGTGCGTCCCCTCGGCGAGGACGCGGAGACGCGGGGACGCGGGGACGCGGGGACGCGGGGGCGTGGGGACCCGTGTTCGGGCTTGCGGGGCTAGGCCGCGCGCTGGATCAGGGCCGTCGCGATGGCGGCGAGGCCCTCGCCGCGCCCCGTGAAGCCCAAATGGTCAGTCGTGGTGGCGGCGAGGGACACGGGGGCGCCGACGAGCTCGCTCATCACGCGCTGTGCCTCGTCCCGGCGGGCAGAAAACCGCGGCCGGTTGCCGACGATCTGTACGGTCACGTTGACGGGCTCCCAGCCCTGTTCCGCGAGACGTGCAAGTGCCAACCGCACAAAGCCCGTGCTTGCGGCACCCTCGGTGCCTGGCTCGTCGACGCCGACGAGGCCGCCGATGTCTCCCAGGCCCGCTGCGGAGAGCAGCGCGTCAACGATCGCGTGGCACACCGCATCGCCGTCGCTATGTCCCGAGAGCCCGGGCTCGCCCGGCCAGTCCAGCCCGGCCAGCCTGAGTGGTGACGCGGGATCGTAGGCGTGCACGTCGAAGCCACTGCCGACCCGGATCACGCCTCCACCTCCAGGCCTGCGATGTTTGCGGCCAGGAAGTACTCGAGGAGCGGTAGGTCGTCCGGGGTGGTGAGCTTGTGCGCCCGCAGTTCGCCGGGAACGGTGCGGACCTGACCACCCGCGCGCTGCACGACTTCAGCGTCGTCGGTGGGCGGGTGTGCGGCGTGCTCGTCCGGCCGGGCGGCGTGCGCGGTCGCCAGCAGTTCGCGGGGGAAGCCCTGCGGCGTTTGCACAGCCACGAGGGGCGCGCGGTCAACGGTCTCGTGGACCACGCCCGCGTCGTCCACTCGCTTCAGCGTGTCTGCGACGGGGAGAGCGGGGACAACGGAAGCTCCCGTGCGCTGCACCTCGGCCGTGACACGCTCAAAAAGCGCCGCGCTCGCGAAGGGACGCGCCGCGTCATGCACGAGCACGGTGTCGACAGTGTCCGGCAGAGCGTCGAGGCCAAAGCGCACAGACTCGTGCCGCTCGCGTCCGCCGCCCACGACGGACACGCTCCAGGCAGAGCCTGAGGGGACAATCGCGTCTACGAGTGCGAGGGTCTGCGCAGCGCGCGACTCAGGGACCACGATCGCGAGGTGCCCGCTGTGGGGGAGCGACGTCACGACGCTGATGCCGAACTCGATGAGGGTGCGCCCGTGGAGCTCCACGAAGGCCTTGGGGATTCCCGCCCCCAGACGGGTGCCGGATCCGGCACCAACGAGAATCACGCCGAGGGACGCGAGCGAGTGCCGGGGGTCTGAGGAGAGTGCGCTCATGCCCTCAGGATAACGGCGCGACACGAATCCCGCGCGCCCGGAAACGCAAAACGCCCCGTGCTGGGCACGGGGCGTTCAGATGGTGCGGCGGTTAGGACGCGAGGACCTCATCGAGGACCGCGCCGGCCTTTTCCTCATCCGTCTTCTCAGCGAGTGCCAACTCGGAGACGAGGATCTGCCGCGCCTTCGCGAGCATGCGCTTCTCGCCCGCTGACAGCGAGCGGACTTCCTGATCGCGGCGCCACAGATCACGCACGACCTCGGACACCTTGATCACGTCGCCGGAGGCGAGCTTCTCAAGGTTGGCCTTGTATCGGCGTGACCAGTTTGTCGGTTCTTCGGTGAAGGGGGCGCGAAGTACCTCGAACACGCGCTCGAGTCCTTCCTGGTCAATCACGTCGCGTACACCGACGAGATCGCAGTTCTCCGCGGGGACCTCAATTGTGAGATCTCCCTGGTTGACCTGCAGCTTCAGGAAAAGCTTTTCTTCGCCACCCAGCTTGCGCTTCTTCACCTCGATGATCTTGGCGGCGCCATGGTGGGGGTAGACAACGGTCTCTCCGACCTCAAATTGCATCGAGTGGCTCCTTTACAGTCCAACCATTAGAATACCACACCGCGTTTGCCCCGTGTTAGGTAACCCTAAGCTGCAAGCGTCGTGTGGGGGCGGCTATGATTGAGGATGACTGTGCGCGTCGGTTCGTGGCGTGGCACACACCGATACATCCACGGCTCGGAGGACCACCTTGAAGATTCGGATTGCCTCGTCTATTGCGATCGCGGCAGCTCTTGCCCTCGGGGCTACCGGGTGCAGCCTGATTGCGCCGCAGGGCACGCTCGAGCACTACGCACCGAGCGACGGTGTCGAAGTCAACCTTGAGAACGTGGATGTGCGCAACATCATGCTTATTGCGGACAAGAGCGGCGAGAACTTCAACGTCGTGTTCGGTGCGGTGAATCTCTCTGAGGCTCCGCAGGACATCGCGATCAACTTCATGGGTGAGGGAACACAGCAGGCGCGCGCGGAGTTCACCGTGCCGACCGGCAACACGCTGTTCGGGAACCCGGCTGGTGCAGAGGCTCCGGTGCTCGTGTCGATCCCGGGTGCCAAGCCTGGCGCGACTGTCGACGCCTACTTCCAGCAGGCCGGCAGCGACGAGGTGCACCACCGGATCCCCGTGCTCGACGGCACACTTGAGGAGTACCGCGACTACGTGCTTCCCGCGAACTTCTCCCAGGACGCAGACGTCTCCGAGGATGCGAAGAAGCTTGAGGCCGAGGACGCTGAGGCAGCGCAGTCCACGGTCGACAAGCCCGAGAACTAAGCACTCCGCCCACGCGGCCCGGACGGAGGCCCCCAGCACCCTCGTGGTGTTGGGGGCCTCCGTCGTTTCACAGCTTGCCTATTTCGCGTCGGATCGTTCCGCTATCCGGAGATCGAGTGGGAAATCGATGGGGGCCCCGGGGAATAGGAGCTGCCCTGCGTCGGCGGCGGCAGCGGTGATTGCGGCGGCGACGTCCTCGGCCAGAGTTTCTGGGGCGTGTACGATCACTTCGTCGTGGAGAAAAAAGACGAGGTGTGCCCTCCGGGCGAAGGTGCGTCCCGAGGCTCCAGACGCGAGCTCAGCGGGTCCAATTTCGGGGAGCGCAGCGAGACGGGCGCGCAAGCCCCCGAGCCACGCGAGCGCCCACTCGGCGGCGGTGCCCTGCACCACAAAGTTCCTGGTAAACCTGCCGTATTCTCGCGACGCGCGCCTGGCCCGCGCTTCGTCCGCAGTGCTTGCTCCGGGGAGGCTTGCCTGTGCCTGCTCGGCACGCCATTCTGGCGACGGGAGGGGTGAGGTGCGCCCTAAGCGCGTGGAGACCTGCCCGCCACGCTCCCCGGTGGCAGCGGCGCGATCGAGCATCCCCATCGCTGCCTGATAGCTCCTGCGAAGCCGCGGCGCGAGGCGTCCCGCCTCGCCGGTGGTGGCCCCGTACATCGCCCCGAGCATTGCAAACTTCGCTTCTTCGCGGGTTGTCACGGCACCCGAGGCGACGATCCCGGAGTAGAGGTCGGTGCCGCGCGCTGCGGCGGCCAGCGCGTGATCGCCCGCGGTCGCTGCGAGCACTCGCGGTTCGAGTTGCGCCACGTCGGCGCTGACAAGCCGCCAGCCAGGGTCGGCGCGGAGGGCGGGACGGAGCTGTCGGGGAAGCTGGAGCGCGCCGCCCCCGCTGGACGCCCATCTCCCGGTCACAACGCCGCCCGGCACATACACGGGCCGATAGCGGCCATCCCTGACCCACTCATCGAGCCAGACCCAGCCGTTCGCGGAGAGCAATCGGGCCAACTTCTTGTAGCTGAGGAGCGGTGCGATCGCCGGGTGCTCGTGCTCCATCAGCTCCCATTTTGAGGTGGAGGCTACGCCGATCCCGGCACTTCGCAGCGAGCGGACGAGCTTGGGTGGGGAATCGAGACTGGCTTGTGGGTCTCCCAGGGCCGCGCGAACCTGCTCGCCGAGTGCGATCATGCGGGCGGGCTTCGCGCCCGGCGCGGGTCTGGGACCGAGCTCGGCCGCAAGGATTCGGTCGTGCTCGATCGCATCCCAGGGGAGGCCCGCCGCGGACATTTCCGCGGCGATGAGTGCGCCCGCGGACTCCGCCGCGAGGAGGATTTGCAAGCCGGGGTTGCCCTCGCTTGCCGTCCGCTGGCGCGCGAACTCGGCGAGCGCGGCTGAGGCGGTGTGCGGCACGCTGTCGGGCTGGGCAGCGGCGAGCCCCAGATCGAAGAGCGTGGCCTCGGGTGCCACCTCCGGGACAGGGAGCGCCGGGCCCACCGCCCACTCTGCCGCGGCACGAAGCGGTGCCGGATCCGTTACGTGCTCAGAACTGGCCAGAATTGCGTGACACAACCGCAGATCATGGCAGCGCGCCACGCGAATACCGGCGTCGATCAGCAGCCGCGCCCAGTGGGGGGTGTCGCTCCACACCCACCGAACCGCGCCCTGCGCTTCTTGCTCGGCCACAAACCGCGGGAGTTGTGCCTGTGTGAGGGGGACCGGGGTGCCAACGGAACCGACTGCCGGGATCGGCACCGCGAGGCACGCACCGTCAGCCGCGGACTCGCCCGCTGATACGCCGATCAGCCACCAGCGCGGTGGCGCGGGATGGCTGGGGAGGGTGTCGGTAGTGGGCACGGGCTCAGCGTACTGCTCGCCACCGACACCGGAGCTTTCCCGTGCAACCGGGCTCAGCCGAAGCGGTAGCCGACGCCGCGAACCGTTGAGATGAGCTTCGGCTGTGACGCCTCTTCCTCAATCCGCGCGCGGATGCGCTTGACGTGGACGTCGAGCGTCTTTGTGTCGCCGTAGTAGTTGCTGCCCCATACTCGGTCGATGAGCTGGCCTCGCGTGAGGACCCGGCCGGAGTGCCGCATGAGCATTTCGAGGAGTTCGAACTCCCGCAGTGGCATCGCAATCTCCTCCCCACGCACGGTGACGGCGTGACGCTCGGAGTCGAGCCGGATCCCGAGCTCGTCCAGGACAAAGGCGTCGAGGTTCTCGCGCTCCTCCTCAACAGGGCCGGATCGGCGTAGCGCAGCACGCACGCGCGCGAGCAGTTCGCGGGTCGAGTAGGGCTTGGTGATGTAGTCGTCGGCACCGAGCTCCAGGCCCACGACGATATCGATCTCGCTGTCCTTCGCGGTGAGCATGATGATGGGGACCTGGGAGGTGAGCCGGATCGCGCGGCACACCTCGGTGCCGGGCAGACTGGGCAACATGAGGTCGAGCAGTATGAGGTCGGGCTGGACCTCAGCGAAGGTGCTGAGCGCCTGCGTGCCGTCGTTCGCGACCGTGACCCGGTAGCCCTCGCGCTCCAGCAGAAACGCGAGCGGGCGAGAAATTGACTCCTCGTCTTCGACGAGCAAGATGTGCTGTGCCACTAGTGAGATCCCTTCGGGGGGCGGGCGGCCGGAGCAGCCGGGGTGGATCGGGAAGCCTGCGTGCGCTCGGCGGCGGTGCGGACGGCCCGCTTCGCTTTCTTGATTCGCTTTGCGCCCTTGGCGGACTTCTGCGTTTCGTGGAGCGGAAAGGTGAGCGTGAAGCTGGAGCCTACGCCGGGCTGCGACCAGACGTCGACGTCGCCGCCGTGAGCCCGCATCGTATGGCGGGCGATACTCAAGCCCAGGCCGGTGCCGCCGTCGCCGCGGGTGCGGGCACCATCGACGCGGTAGAACCGCTCGAAGATGCGGGGCAGGTGTTCCGGCGCGATGCCGTCTCCCTGATCCGTCACCGTCACGGTGAAGCGTTCTTTCTCCGCGCTCATCCCGATCCCGACGCGGCCACCCTCGGGGGAGTGGCGCACCGCGTTGCTCAGCAGGTTCGCCACCGCCGACGCGAGCGCGGTCGGGCGGCCAAGAATCGTATCTTCCTGCCCGGCCGGCGATTCATCGGTCACGATGAGTTCGACGCCGTTCTGCCCGGCGAAGGAGCGGTGGGAGTCGACCTCACCCCGCACGAGATCTCGCAGGGACACCGCCTCGCGGTCCTCAGGGCGCAGCGCCGACTGCGCCTCGGAAAGCTGGATGATGTCGCGTGAGAGCTCGCCCAAGCGGCGAGACTCCTTCACCAGGCTCCTCGTGAATTCGCGCACGAGCTCGGGTTCCTCCGCTGCCTGCTGCGTCGCCTCGGAAAGGAGTCCGATCGCCGCGATCGGTGTCTTGAGTTCGTGGCTCACGTTCGCGATGAAGTCGCGGCGCATCGCGTTCACCCGCTGTTCTTCCCCAAGGTCCTCAGCGAGGATCAGCACAAAGCGGCGTTGGAACCGAACGATGTGAATCCGGACTGTGTCCGCGGGGTTATTGGGATCCGGCTCGTGGGTGTCTGGCACCCCGCTCGACATCACCCGCCGCACGCGGCTGAGTAGTTCCGGATCGGCGAGTTCGGCGTCGCCGATGTGGCGTTCCTCGCGTGCGGTTGGATTTGCGTAGACAGGCGCGAGCGAAGAGTCGAGAATCACCGCAAACGTGTCGATCTCATCGAGGATCGAGGTCGCCACCTCGGGGAGTTCGGGGCGCATCTCGGCCGCCCGGCGCACACCCGCACGCCGCGCGCCCACGATTGCTACCGTGGTACCTGCGCCGATCAGCACGCCGAGTGCGATCGAGGTGAGTACGAGCAAAGCCGGGTCCATGACTCTCATCGTAGAGTGACGATTTCTGGAACCAGCAGAGTTCAACTGTTGTTCACCTGCCGGTGCGGCACGGTTCATCGACGGCGCTCACACTGGGGAGGGTGCCCGGAGGCGCGAAACGGAAGAGAGGAAACGACATGCGTGAAGTGTTTCAGCAGTCGCTACGCGAGGTGCAGGATCGGCTCGTCAAGATCGCCGAACTTGTCGAGATTGCGATCGAGGATGCCACGAGCGCGTTCGGCAACTCGGACGTCGCCGTCGCCGAGCGAGTGATTGACAGTGTCGAGGAGATCGAGACGCTGGCCGCGGAGCTCGATCAGCAGGCGATCGATATCCTGGCCCGGCAGCAGCCGGTCGCATCGGATCTGCGCCTGGTTGTGGGGGCGTTGCGCATGAGCTCGTCACTGGAGCGGATGGCGGATCTGGCCCAGCACATCGCGCAGCTCGCACGCTACCGCTACCCGGAGAGCGCGATCCCGAAGGGCCTGAGTAAGACCTTCGTGCGGATGGCTGCGCTTGACGTCGAAATGGCGTCGAAGCTCGTGGAACTGCTGCGCACGCAGGACGCAAAGGTCATCGACGAGATTCGTGATCTTGACGACGATCTGGACGAGCTGCACGCGAAAGTGTTCGAGAAGGTGCTCAGCGACAAGCTCGCCGACAACCCGACCGGGGTCGTGGACGCGACCCTCGCGAGCCGCTATCACGAGCGCTTCGGCGATCACGCCGTGAGCGTCGCCAAGCAGATGCAGTTCTTCCTCAGCGGATCGCTGGACTGATCGGCGGATCTGAGTAACCCAGAGCCCACCCGCACCCCTGGTGCGGGTGGGCTCTGGCAGTAGGCTAGGCAGTGTGAACCAGCGCATTTACGATTCCCGCACCCAGTCGGTTGTCGACTTCGAGCCCCGCGAGGCGGGCCGGGTCGGGCTGTACGTGTGTGGGCCGACGGTGCAGTCCTCGCCGCACATCGGACACCTGCGCAGTGCGCTCGTGTACGACCAGATGCGGCGGTGGTTCGCTGCGACCGGGCACGACGTCACGCTGATCCGCAACGTCACGGACATCGACGATAAGGTCCTGGACAACGCGCGCCTCGGCCAAGAAGCGGGCGGCAGCGAGCAGTGGTGGGGGCTCGCCTACCGCGTGGAACGCGAGTTTACGGCCGCGTACGAGGCGCTCGGTGTCCTCCCGCCCACGTATGAGCCCCGAGCCACGGCAAACGTGGACCGGATGATCACACTGATCGAGCGGTTGATTGCTCGGGGCCACGCCTATCCGGCAGCGGACGGTTCGGCGAGCGTCTATTTCGATACGGCGAGCTGGCCCGAATACGGTGCGTTGACCCGCCAGCGCCGCGACCAGATGGAAGACGCGGCCGACTCCGAGCCTGTCGGGAAGCGTGATCCGCGCGATTTCGCGCTCTGGAAGGCGTACCGCGACACCGAGCCCGAATCGGCGTCCTGGCCTTCGCCCTGGGGGCGCGGCCGCCCCGGCTGGCACATTGAGTGCTCGGCGATGGCTCACCGCTACCTGGGTGAGGAATTCGATATCCACGGTGGCGGGCTCGACCTGCGCTTCCCGCATCACGAAAACGAACTGGCCCAGTCGCAGGCCGCCGGACATGCTTTTGCGCGGCACTGGGTCCACAACGGGCTCGTCAACACGGGCGGCCAGAAGATGTCGAAGTCGCTGGGTAACTCACTGTTCGCAGCGGATCTGCTCGCGCAGGCCCGGCCCGTGGTGCTGCGCTACTACCTGGGATCGGCACACTATCGCTCGGTGCTTGATTTCTCGGACACCTCGCTCGCCGAGGCTGAGGCCGCGTTCTCGCGGATCGAGGGGTTCCTCGCGCGGGCCGTGGACGCAGGGATCGTTGTCGAATTGAGTCATCAGGCTCCCGTGCAGGCTGAACAGCTCCCCGCCGAGTTTGTTGCGGCGATGCACGACGATTTCGCGATCCCGCAGGCGCTCGCGGTGATCCATCAGGCCGTGCGCGCGGGGAATTCGCTGCTCGATGATCGGGCCGCGCAGGATTCTGCGGCTATCGCCACGTATACTTATCAGATTCTTGGCATGCTCGAGGTGCTCGGTCTCGATCCGAGAGACCCGCACTGGGCAGGCGCAGAGCGCACTACCGCGCTCGACAGTCTCGTCACGGCGCTTATCGCGCAGCGATCTGAGGCACGCGCGAACCGAGATTTCGCGAAGAGCGACGAGATTCGCGACTCCCTGCAGGACGCAGGGGTCGTGCTTGAAGACACCCCAACCGGAACACGCTGGAGCCTGACATGAGTAACAAAAAGAGCCGTACCGGAGCTATCCGGAAGAAGGGGCTCGGCAAGGGCGTCGGTTCCGGAGGACAGGGGCGCCAGGCGCTTGAGGGCCGCGGACCCACGCCGCGGGCCGAGGACCGCGAGTACCACGCCGCCTACAAGGCGAAGAAGTCGCGCGAGCGTTTCGTTGCCGCCAAGGAGCGTCACGCCGCGCGTACCGGGCAGCCGCTCGATCGTGGGCGTTCGTCCGGCGGACCGCGCAAGAAGGACGAGTCTGAGCTTGTGACCGGTCGCAACGCGGTCGTCGAGGCGCTGCGCGCCCGCATCCCCGCGTCAACGCTGTACATCGCCGCGAAGGTTGAGATGGACGACCGGATGCGGGAGATCCTGCGCCTGGCCACGAACCGCAGCGTGCCCGTGCTTGAGGTCATGCGGCAAGAGCTTGACCGCATGACGGAGCGCGACACCGTGCACCAGGGCGTTGTCCTGAAGGTGCCGCCGATGGACTACGCGCATCCGATGGAGATGCTGGACCAGATCGTCGAACGCGGCGATACGCCGCTGATCGTGGCCCTCGACGGGGTCACGGATCCGCGCAACCTGGGCGCGATCATCCGTTCCGTCGGCGCGTTCGGAGGCCAGGGGGTTGTTGTGCCGCAGCGCCGCTCGGCTGGTCTGAACTCGGCCGCGTGGAAGACCTCCGCGGGTGCCGCAGCGCGGATCCCGGTCGCGATGGCTTCGAACCTGACGCAGACGATCAAAGAGTTCAAAAAGCAGGGCGTGTTCATCGTCGGCCTCGACGGCGACGGCGACGTTATGCTGCCCGGTCTCGAGCTCGCTGACCGGCCGCTGATGATCGTAATCGGCAGCGAGGGCAAAGGCCTGTCCCGCCTCGTGACTGAGACCTGTGACGCGATCGTGTCGATCCCGATTCACGAGGTCACCGAGTCGCTGAATGCCGGTATTGCGGCGAGTGTGGCACTGTACGAGGTGTCGCGCCTGCGTGGTGCTGCGGCGGATGCGGCTGACGCCAGCTAAAGCACGGTGAGCTCTGTGGCGCGCCAGCGCTCCGCGTTTCGTTCAAGTCGGAGCGCGACAACGCTGGTGCGCCCCCGTGCATGAAGTACCACCGCGGCCTCCACAATCTCGGGGTGCGGCCTACTGGTGTGGGCTGGCCCCGGAAGCGCGACGATCCGGCGTTGATCGTGGATGAGGGTCCGGCGCTCGACGCGTAGCGAGCGGCGCGCCTGCAGCTCGCGGACAACTTCGGGCGTGACGGTGCCCGCCAGCTGTGAGATCGAGCGGGTCCCTTCGATTGCTTCGAAGGCGTAGAGCGCGAGCCGCTGAATGGCGGTTTCCGGGGGCGGGAGCGGCACCGGTGGGTTCGCCGGGACTCGTGAGTCGGGTTCTCCTGGCGGCGAGGTGACGAGTTCGAGGCGCGCGGCACCGTCCTTGTGAGCGCTCCGGTGCACGTATCGGGAGCGTCGATTATCGCTTCCGGGAACGATGTCTGACAGTGCTCGGACAGCGGTCGACTCTGACACTGGGATCCTTTCGGTGGTCCCGGAATGTATAGCGCGAGATCCCCCACGTCGCCCTGGGGACCCGGGATCGAGATGTGTGATGCCCACCCTAGAAAAATTCACACAATCTGGGTCAAATACCTTTTTCACCCAGGAGCTTCCGGGTGCGCGGGCCGTTCCCGCGTTCACACCGTGCGTGCTCTACTCTGGTGACGTGGCTACACTGCGGAACCTTGCGACGAAGTATTCCTCGATCAGCGAAGAAGAGATCGAGTGGCTTGAGCTGCTCGCACTCGACTGGCAACTCCTCGCCGACCTCGCACTCAGCGACGTGGTGCTGTGGGTGCCGACCGAGAACGATGAGTATCTGGCGGTGGCGCATAGCCGGCCGGCTGGATCTGTCACGCTGTTCTACCGCGATGTGATCGGCGACTTCCTGCGTTCTGACTGGCGTGGGCTTGTGGATCAGGCGATGACGACCGGCAAGCGCGCGGTCTCCACCTCGCCCGCGTGGTATGAGGAACATCCGATGCGCCTCACCGCGTACTCGGTGAACCGGATTGACGCGCAAGGCGCACTCCAGGGCCCATTCGCGGTCCTCACTGTGCACACGAGCGTCGCGGACACGCAGCCGGCATCGCGCATCGGTGCCGCTTTCCGGGAGGTGGCGGAGGACCTGTTTGGCATGATCCAGGATGGGCTGTTCCCGACTCCGAGCAATTCGCGTGGCGGGGAACAGGGGTCTCCTCGGGCCTCCGACGGGCTTGTGCGTATCAACCTCGAGGGTGAGGCGACATTTGCCAGTCCAAACACGCAAACCACATTCACAACGCTGGGCTACCGCGACGAGATCGAGGGCGAGAACTTCGCTGAAGTGATTGCGGAGATCGTGAAGGGACAGTTTGACACGAACGAATCGCTCCCGCTGATCGCTCAGGGCAAGATCGCGAAGCGCGTGGAGATCGATGCGCGGGGCCGCACCGTCACTCTGCGGTCGATCCCCGTGTTCCGGGACGGGGCTCGTGTCGGAGGAATCGTGCTTACCCGCGATGTGACCGAGCTGCGCCAGCAGGCACAGGAGCTCATCACTCGCGACGCGACGATCCGCGAGATCCACCACAGGGTCAAGAACAACTTGCAGACAGTGGCCTCCCTTCTGCGCGTGCAGGCGCGCCGTGCGCGCAGCGAGGAAGCCAAAGAGGTGCTGGGGCAGGCGATGCGTCGCGTCGCCGCCATCGCCGTGGTCCACGACACGCTTGCGACCGGGCTGTCCCAGATCGTCGACTTTGACGAGGTCTTTGCGCGTGTGCTTGGGCTTGCGGCCGAGGTGGCGAGCCTGCACGGCACCACGGTGCACCCGCACAAGGAGGGGTCGTTCGGGGAACTGCCCTCGGAGTACGCGACCCCGCTGGCGCTCGCACTCACCGAGATCGTGACCAACGCAGTAGAGCACGGGCTTGCGGGCCGCGAGGGTGAGGTGTTTATCCGGGCGGACCGGAACGAGCAGCGCCTCGCCGTCGAGGTCGTGGACACGGGCACTGGACTTCCCGGTGGCACCGTCGGGGACGGCCTCGGCACTCAGATCGTGCGCACGCTGATTGAGGGCGAGCTTGGCGGCACAATTGAGTGGGCCCCGGATGCGGGCGGTGGGACGCGAGTCGCGATCCAGTTCCCGTTGCACTGGATCTCCACGCAGACCCGTGAGATGCCGCGCGTTCGCGTGTAGCCGCGCGGCCGCGGCCGTGCGAATTGCGCCGGTGGAACGGTGCAGTGGCAATTGATAGGATGCCCACAGTTAATGTGAAGGCTAGGAGATCCTATGCGCCGTCAGAATCACGCGCCGTGCGAACGCCGGCGATCCAGGACAGGCTTTCGACGCGTCCCGATCGCGGTGCTCCTCGCGACCGCGATCGCAACGGCGTTCACCGGGTGCGGCCCGTTCACACTTTCGCTCTCCGTACCTGCCGAGTCGGCGGCTGAGCCGGATCCGACACCCGTGACTCGGGTGCCCGAAACGGCAACACCCACGCCTGAACGCACCGAGGTGGCGCTCTGCGCAGACGGCTCAACGCGACGGGACATGCGGTTTACCGACAGCAACGCGAGCGGTCGCTGGGGTGGCACAATCCGGGAGCATGGCGGCAAAACGTACCGCATCGAGGCCACGGTTCAGGACGAGGGGTGTGACGTTACCGGCACCTTTACCTATGTGGAGCTCGGGTGCAGCGGCACCTGGGCAGCCCCCGCCGCGGAGGATGTCTCGGAGCCGCAGCCGGGCCCCCGCGGGATCCGGGCACGCATCACGGAAACTGTCACGCACGACCCGGACCGCGCCTGCGCGAGCACCGCGCAGGTGCAACTCGTCTACGGTCCCGCGGGGATGCTCTACGCATCGGGCTGGGATATGCCAGACGGCTCCGACATGGAGTCCCGAGCGCAGCTCGAGCCCCAGCCCTGACCTGTCGGACCGCACCCAGATCAGCGCCGACGGTTTCGGACAATCACTGCCGTGCCTACCGCGAGCAGGATCGCCCCCAGTCCGAGCATTGTCGCGATCACCCAGGCGTCACCGTCAAGCTGCCCGGAGCCGAAGGAGCGCTGCACCACATAGCCGCAAAAGACGAGGATCAGTGCGCCCCACACGATCGGGCCGGTGCGGGGGAGCGGGCGTGTGGGAGCGGGGCTCGGCTGGGCAGGGTGCGGTGCAGTCTGGGGTGCCTGGGAGGGGTTGCCGTGAGCGGCCTGGTACGGGCCACCCGAGGGTGCGGCTGATGCGGGAACCGACGCCGTCGGGGCGTCCGATCCCGACGCGGGTGCCTGGGGAAGGACAGCCGTGGCGTCGCCGTCGGGGGCCGTGTCAACGGATGCCGCTACCGGGAGCGAGGCGGTGCCATCCGCCCCCGGAACATCAGGGGTTGCCGGTTCATCTGCGCGGGGTGTGGTGGTCATCGTGCCCCCTCCAATTCTCGATCGAGCTTCAATTCGAGCGCGTCCCGCTTGCGCTCAAGCCCGTCACGTTTTCCCTCGGTGATGTCGGGATTTTCCAGTAGCCACTCCACTCGGGCGATCTCAGACTCGAGACCCGCGGTGCGCTCCTCCGCCTCGCGACTGAGGTCCGTGACGCTGAAGCCGCGCTCAGCTGAACCCGCGGCACCGTCAGCTCCCGAGATTGTGACCTGCCCGGCGAGCAGATAGACAGTGACGTGAGGTACGCCGCGGGTGGAGGCCCGATCCGGCACATTCACCGCGATAGTTCTGTTCAAGAATGGCCCAGCCATCCGTTCGCCCTCATCGTCAGCGTCAGACATTTGCCCGGCGAGCATTCGCACGGTGACAAGCGCAGGCGCGTTCGTGGGGAGCTCAATTTCGCTGCGCCCCGCGAGCTGCCAGAGCACGAGATCAGTGTCGCCGGAGCGTAGCGTGGTCAGGTCTACCTCGGAGGTTCCCGCGAGGAGCACCGCGCCGGGGACACTGCCGCCGGTCACGTGCATGGTGCCAAAAGGAAGGAACCGGGTGCCCCAGGGCAGCACCACCGTGACGAGCAACGCGAGCACCCCGACACACGAGAGGAAGCCGACCCAGCCGGTGTGACGTCCCCGAATGCCCGCGATGATGAGCGAGATCGCCAGCACACCCAGCGCGGCAGCGAGTGCGGCGATCGCGGCGGGGTGGACCCCGCTCGAGAACGGGAGGACCGGGTCTGCGCTGAAGGCCCAGGCTGCCGCCCCGCCCGCGGCCAAGAGCGCAAGCGCCAGCGTGAGCACGACGTGTCCGGCCCCCAGCTTGTGCGCGTCGTGGTGCTCGGCGTAGCGAGCGCTCCAGGCGTCGGCCTGCTTGCCGACCTCGTCACTCCAGCGCGTTGCCGTTTCACCGGCGCGCTGTCCCCAGGCACCGGCCTGTTCGCCCACGCGGTGCGCGAACTCCTCACTCCGATCGGCGAACGCGTTCGCCTGTGCGGTGAATCCTGCGGTACCAGGCGTCGGCGTGGCTGATCCGGCAGATCCGGTGGATCCGGTGGATCCGGTGGATCCGGTGGATCCGGTGGATCCGGTGGATCCGGTGGATCCGGTGGATCCGGTGGATCCGGTGGATCCGGCAGATCCGGATCTGGGATCGGCCTGCGGGGCGTTACCGGCGTGCGGGGCTGCGGGCTGCGGGTCCGCTGCGGGCGCGGTGAATGCTGCGGGGGCGGTGAACGCGGGTGCGTCGGGCGCACCAGGCGCACCGGGTGCACCAGGTTCGCCCGGCGTCGCAGATCCCGTCTGCTGTGAGCGGCCACGTGTCAGCATGACCTTCCGGAGCCAGAGTCCACCGAACACGAGGATTGCGATCCAGGCGATCCAGCTGAGGGTAGCGCTCAACCAGCCGGGGAGTCCGAGGAAGCCCCAGGCGCCCCAGCCCCAAACCGAGAACGGCGTGGCGATACCTGGGACGATAATCGAGAGTGCCGCCGGGATAAAGACGAGAACCGCGAGAATGATCGCGGTGGTCAGGACCCCGGCGCTCGCTCGCCCCCGGAAGATCTCCTCCACGTGGATGCGACCCGTGTAATCCGGGAGAAGGAGCCACGCGAGCAGGTACACGAGCACACCCGGCCCGCCGAGCAGCGCGAGCACCACGAAAATACCGCGGACAAGCATCGGGTCGAGCCCGGTTCGGGCCGCGATTCCGCCGGCGACGCCGGCGAACCAACGGTCGTTCCCGCGGACAACGCCGAGATTCCGGAGCCAGGAGAAGAAGGCGCTTCCGGTGGGCGGCGGCGTCGCCCCGGACGGGGGTGTCTCCGGGGACGGCTGCCCCGCGGGATCTACGTCAGGTGTATGGGTCATGCTTCGATTCTGACGCAGGCCACGTCTCGGGGCTATGCGGGTTCCCCCTGATCCGACCCTGACTTTCACCGATTCGCACCCCGAGGCGGCGGCGCACCTGCTTGGATGGAATCATGACCCGCCCCCCGCTGCTGCGTACGACCGACGACCGGTTGCTCGCTGGTGTGTGCGGGGGTCTGGCGGATCACCTCGGGATCCCCGCTACCGTGGTCCGCGGGATCATGCTGGCGCTTACCCTCCTCGGGGGTGCCGGCGGGCTGCTCTATCTGTGGCTCTGGGCGATGATCCCGCGCGCGGGTGACGCGGATCCGATCGTGCCGATGCGGCGTGCGCTCACGCGGCCGGCCACGCCGAGCGGGCCTGTGAGGCACGGTGCCTTGGGCGGCCATCCCGGTCCGGCTCCCGCGGGCCGTGCAGGGGACGAGCCCGGCTCATGGCTGCCGCACACCGATCCGGCAGCCGGCCCCGAAGTGCGACGAGCCAGTCCCGGCGGAGAAACGGCCCCCCAAGAGGGGGCGCAGCGGAGCCGATGGCCGATCGCGGAACTCCTGCTCGGTGCCTGCCTGCTCGTGGCCGGCCTCGGCTTTGTCCTGGTGAGGCTGGGGGCGGAACTCAACCTGTCCGTGATCCTCCCCGCAATGGCAGTGCTCGTTGGTGTGGGTCTCGCGTGGTGGCAGATCGCGGATCGCGATCGTCCCGACCGCAATCAGGTTCCCCGGGTGCTGGGAGCATTGGCGCTCGTAGCTGTGGGGGTCCTGCTCTTCTTCGTCACTTCCCGGGAACCCAGCGTTTGGACAGTGATCGCCGCGGCCTTCGCCGTGCTCGCGGGGGTCGCCCTCGCGATCGCGCCGTGGCTGTTGCGACTCAACCGTGAGCTGATCGCCGAGCGGGCCGCACGCGCCCGCGAGGCCGAGCGCTCCGACATCGCCGCCCACCTCCACGACTCCGTACTGCAGACCCTTGCCCTGATCCAGCAGCGATCCGAACCCGGGAGCGAGGTGTCTCGGATCGCCCGCGGCCAGGAACGAGAGCTGCGAGAGTGGCTGTTCCGTGCCGCCGATGGGATCCCCCGCCCGCCCCGGGAAGCCGTCGGGGAGGAACTGCGCGCCCTCGCCGCGGCGCTCGAGGAGGAGCACGCCGTGCGGTTCGAGATCGTCGAGGTGGGCGCGCTTGGCGAGGTTCCGGAACCCATCATCGCCGCCGCACGCGAGGCGATGCTGAACGCCGCACGACACGCGGGCGGGGAGGTCACCGTCTACGCGGAGGCGACGGACGCGCGCATCACGATTGATGTCACGGACCGGGGGCCGGGGCTCGACCTCGAGCAGCTCCCACCCGGACGCATGGGCGTGCGCGATTCGATCCTGGGCCGCATGGAGCGCGCCGGGGGCACGGCGCGCATCGTGCCTGGGCCGGGCGGCGGAACGTCGGTGCGGCTCGGGATCCCGCGCCACGACCCAGCACCCCTGTCAGCCCCGAGCGAGGAGCCCCTCACCCATGAGTAGCGAGCAGAACGACGCCGCAGCGCTGATCCGAGTGGTGATCGTTGACGACCACCAGATTTTCCGCACGGGTCTCCGCGCCGAGCTGGGGACGGAACTGGACGTGGTGGGGGAGGCCGGCACCGTTGATGAAGCGGTCAGCGTGATTGCGGCGACCGGCCCGGATGTTGTCCTCCTCGACGTGCACCTCCCCGGCGGGACCGGCGGCGGTGGTGCCGAGGTGCTGCGACTGCTCGCCTCCACACCTGTCGCAACGGCCACCCGGGTGTTGGCCCTGAGCGTGTCTGATGCGGCGGACGACGTGGTGAGTGTGATCCGGGCCGGTGCGCGAGGCTACCTGACGAAGACAGCCTCCGGGGCCGACGTCACCGCCGCCGTGGTGCGCGTGCACGGCGGCGATGCGGTGTTCTCCCCGCGGCTCGCAGGGTTCGTGCTGGACGCGTTTGGGACCGGCGGCGGGGAAATCGCGGCGGCCGATGACGAGCTGGACCGGCTTTCCGCACGTGAGCAGGAGGTCATGCGCATGATCGCCCGCGGCTACGCCTACAAAGAGGTCGCCGCCGAACTGTTCCTTTCCGTCAAAACCGTGGAGACTCACGTGTCTAAAGTTCTGCGCAAGCTCCAGCTCTCCAACCGGCACGAACTCACTGCCTGGGCGCTGTCCCGCCGTCTCCTGTAGCGCTGCGGGAGCCTGTCCTGCGCTGCGCTGCGCTGCGCTGCGCTGCCCTTCCCTGCACCCTGCCTGCGGGTGCGGGTGCCCTGCTCTGCCCCGCCCGCGCGCAGAGTTCCCGCGTTGGGCGCCGAGAACGCACTTATGTGCATTCGGTGGCCGTGGAACGCGCGAAACTGGCAACTCGGCGGGGTTAGGGTTTGGGGTTGGGGTTAGGGCTTGGGGTTGGGATCTTGGGGAGTCAGGGCCTGAGCCTGGTCTGGCCGGGGAGCCCGTTGCGTGCGCCCGCCCATTCGCGTGGCCGTTGCTTCACCTCTTGCTCTTTTCCGGGGTGCCCGGCCACGCCTCCCGGGTCCAGAACGCAATTAGGGGCGTTCCCGAGGCGTGGAACGCGCGAAACTGGCAACTCGGCGTGGAGCGGCCAGCCCATCGCGGACTGGTTCTGGCGCGCGCACCTGTGGCT
>NZ_FUID01000076.1 GCF_900163635.1 Leucobacter sp. 7(1)
AAGAACTGGCCCTCGCGGCCTGACTAGAACTGTCACCTGTTCCTGCATCAGACCCGACTCACTCTTGCCTGCCGGGCAGGTTCAAGTGATGGTGACAACCCACTCACCACAGTTGGTGAGCTCGGTATCAGTGGAGAATGTCGTTGTCATCGCGAGAGACGCTGAAGCTGACAACGAGGATAGAGCTCCAATTTGGTCTACCAAAGCAACGGCGCTTAAGGGTTTGGGTTTAACCGAACCAAGTGTTCGAAAACTGGATCGGTACCTTAGTGCGACCCGATCGGCTCTGTTGTTTGCCCGGCATATTGTCCTTGTCGAAGGTATTGCCGAGAGCATCCTTCTGCCAGTGCTCGCTGCCCAGAAGCTTGAGCAATCATGGCGAGGAAACAAGGATGCAGAAGCTGGGATTGCGGAAGGAAAACGGCACCTTGCCGCTACGACGTATGTTGCTATAGACGGCGTTGACTTCCAGCCATATTTAGATGTCCTTTTGGGTGGCGACGCGCGCCGTGTTGATTCCATCGTCGTAATTACCGATGGTGATCCCACAAAGCAAGGTCCGCTACAAGGAGAGGCGCGAAAGTTGCGTCTTGAGGAGAGATTCCGACGGCACGTTGACTTGGGAGTGTTGTCAGTTCACCGAGGCGAGACGACGCTTGAGGCAGACCTCTTCGGCGCACCAGGTAATGAATCCCTTCTTAAGGCCGCCTTCTTGGAGCTCCACCCTAGGTCCGAGGAGAAATGGGACAGCTTCATCGAGGGACTGGGGGCAGACTCAGCGGAACGGGCAAGTGCATTCGCGAAAGCAATTCGCCAAGTGAAGGGTGGCATCGACATCGGCAAGGGCGACTTTGCTCAATTGCTTGCGGAAGCAACTGTCTTACCAGATAGCAAACCGATCTCGCTGCCGGATTACCTTGAGGAAGCAATGTGTGCGATCTTGAACGGTTTTCTTCCTGTATCTGAGCAGCTTTTCGACGGGGAGGCTTCAGAGGACACAAATGGGAGCTAATGCGCTGGATGAGGCACAACTCGCTGCGCTTGCAGATGGTATTCAGCTCGTCGAAGCCGGGCCTGGTGCGGGGAAGACGCGAACAATTGTGGAGCGTATGAGGCGTCACCGGAACGAGCTACATAAGGGTGTCGCATTAGTTTCATTTACAAATACTGCTGCCGATGAGGCCAGACGGCGTTGTACCTCGGCACAGCTTGCCGCTCCGAATTTTGTAGGCACTCTGGACTCGTTCTTGCATAAATTTGTCGTGACGCCAGGAGCTTCTTTGCAGAACGGCACGGCGCCCAAATACATTACGAGCTGGAACGATCTGCCCGATTCAGCGGTCATGACTCGACTAAGCGGAGTACGAGGTGGGGCGGGGGTACGGTTAGGCTCCTTTAAGCTGCGGCTAGACGGAGAAGTTGAAATCAGCAGCTCGTTGAGCCGAGAGGACGCGATGTACCTTGGTGCATGCGAGAAGGCCGGGAAGCGTCAAGAGCTTGTAGAACTTGGGAGGCAGCGCATCAAAGGCTTCCTTGCCAACGGCACATTCGATAGTGACGGGGCACGGATCAAAGCACTTGAGGTACTGTCCGATAGAAGCAGCGCTGTTGCCGCGCGGTTAGCATCACGCTTTAGCGAGATCATCATCGACGAGTTTCAAGATTGCTCAGATGTGGAAGTGGCAATTGTTAAGCGTCTCAAAATGCTAGGTGTAAATGTTGTAGTGGTCGCCGACCCCGACCAAGCAATTTACGAGTTCAGGGACGCCTCGCCCGAGTCATATCGGGAGTACCGCGAGAGTCTAGGGGAGGCAGAAATTGTCAGACTTGAGCGAAACTATCGATCGTCGCCAGCAATATGTGAGCTGGTCGCGATGCTGCGTACGGTGGGCACGGGAACGGTCATCTCGGATAGGCCAGAAATTCAGCACAAGATAGTTGTGCTCGCTGGTAGTTCAGAATTCCAACGTGCTCAGTTTGCTGGGCGACTTGCCGATTGTGAGATACCAGCGGACAAAGCCCTAGTTTTGGCGCATGAAAAGAAGCAGGCGCGCGATGTTGCAGGAGTAGCAAGGGAAAACGCTGCATTTGCAAAGAGCGACCATAAGACTTTCGGGCTTCTAGGGAGCATGGTCGGGATCCGTGATGCCGACGGGTCTTTGTCTCGCAAAGCTGCAATCGATCGTGCGCAGAGGATCGTGCTGAACTTGTTCAATTGGAATCATGGTGAGAAAGGTCTCCCACCCAAAGCGCAAATTGAACTTCTGGGGATCTCACGAAGCCACATCTCAGCCTGCCTCTTGGGCATTCAGAGTGATAGCGAAGGTTGGACTGGCCGTAGTGACGCAACTGTTTCGATTCGAAATCGAGTGGAGGAATGCTTTGGAAAACTACCGAGGACGCTTCCTCGACTCAGCTCAGCACTCCGCAGTTTAGAAGCACAACATTGGGACGTATGGTCTGCATCGCTCGAGACTGGTGCGCCCAAAGAAGCAAGCCTGCCGTGTTCACACATTCATGCTGTGAAAGGTAATGAATACCAAGCCGTCCTCCTTTCTATCAAGAAGCCGCGTGGAAAGAGGCCATTGTGGGACCTCGTTCGCAGTGGGCAGACAGATGAATCTCTGCGGGTGTTGTACGTCGGCGCAAGTCGGGCCGCGGACTTGCTTGCAATCGGCTGTACAGCTGCCGAAGCTTCGAAAATGACCGGTCTGCTCTCCGAAAAGGGGATTGATTTTGACTTGCTTAAGGAAGGCAAGAAGTCTACTTAACGGCCCTCGTTGGGTTGCTGTCCACCTTTAGGAGTTGGCTGGTGTGAGGGTGCTGTAGTGGAAGTGAGGATCTGGCTGGCGTCGTAGGCCGACCTTCCAACCGCAGCCGCGAGTGAGATCATAGTGACTCGATTGAGCGGCGCACCTGCATAGTCTGGAACCTCTTTGGTCATGTGTCGCAATGTCATGAACGAGAAGTGGGAGAGGTCGCTTAGAAGTTTCCAGGCCAAAAAGGTCGTACTGGTGCTTCCATAGTGGTCCTTGATGGGTTGGCGGGTTGGAACGATCTTTAACACTTGATCAAGTTCGAGATTGAGGCGAACTGCGGTTGATATGAGGAGTTCCTCCATTTCGGCCTTTTGCTCATCAAGATGGTTTTTGAGAAGGTCGGGACCTCCGGAAGATGCTTGATTCACCTCGGAGAGTAGCTTCAGATTCTCGATGAAGTATTTGTTCTCGGTAGAGAAGATTCTTAGCGTGCGGGTGAGGCGCTCGGTGAGGTCTTCAGGGGAAAGCAGCCAAGAGATAGTTGAAGAATCCTCGATCACGGAGCGCATTAGCGGGTACATAGTTGTGTGATCAAAGTGAATTTGAGAAGGGTCAAAATCAAACACCAAGTGGTGGAGTTTCTTAAGTGTGCGCACTGCATTGTAAGCGCGCTCGTAGATATACCTGGTGAGCGCAAGAGATGCCGTTTCTGTTGCCAGTGCTGAGTTGTCAGTGACTAATTGTGAACTTGCATCTGGCGAAAAATTCGAAGCCACTTCGAGTTCTCGTCGGATGTCATCCCATTGGCGAAGCTGGAAAATCAAGGACGTTTCTGCAGACTCCATGGTCTCATTCTGCTCCAGAACGTTTGGTTTGGGTCGTTCTAGGCGATGTGCGACTAACGGGTTCGTATCTTCACGCCCTGCTTCCGCAGGTGCAACGACACCGTCGTAGGTGAGATGCTGTAACGCTTTCCGATCGTGGCGAGGGATTGGCCAAGTTCATACATCTCGACCATCTGCTTCACTGCTGTCTCGCTGGGGGAGAAGGTCCGCATTGTCACTCCGTGACGCTTCAGTACTAGGCCAACCCCATTTCTACTGCGTCCCAGCCGTCGCGCGATGCTTCCGGTTGATTCGCCAGCTTGGTAGGCGGTGATCATTTCTGTTGCTTCACGCTTAGTCACAGCTCGGTGTCGATGGGGTCTGATGCAGGAACAGGTGACAGTTCTAGTCAGGCCGCGAGGGCCAGTTCTT
>NZ_FUID01000087.1 GCF_900163635.1 Leucobacter sp. 7(1)
CCCTTCGACGCCGCTCCCCTCCCCTCACCGCAGGAGTTCCCCGTGATCTCACTTCCCGCCTCATTTCCCTCCGCGCACTCAGGTCCCTCTGCTGCCGGCCCCGGACCTCGCCGCCGGATCCTGCTCGTGGGTCTCGACGGCCTCCGCGTGGACCGCGCGATCGACGCGGGTCTCATGCCGACGCTGGCGCGTCTCGCCGCCGCGGGCAGCCGCCACCGCATGGTCGTTGCCACCCCCACACTTTCGGGCCCGAGCTGGGCGACAATCCTCACGGGTGCCACGATCGCCGAGCACGGCGTCACCGATAACCAGTTCATGGGCTCGCAGCTCAGCCGATACCCGGATCTGCTCAGCCGAGCGTTTTACGCGGATCAGCGCCGCGTGACTTTCGCCGCGGCGAGTTGGCCGCCCCTCGTCGATCCCGCAGGATTTGGACCCGTCATCCACGAGCGCGCCGAGCAGCACCGCGCCGGGCAGCACCGCGTGGTAATCCGGGACGGAGAGACACGTGGGTACGTCCCGTTCGACGCAGAAATCGTCGAACACTCACTCTGGGCGCTGCGCTACGACACCCCAGACGTGTGCTTCACGTACCTGTGCGACGCCGATGAATCCGGACACCTGCACGGCCCGCTTTCCCCGGAGTACACGGCAGCTCTCGCTCGGCTCGACGCGCACCTCGCCCGCCTCACGGCCGAGATCGAGCGCCTCGCCGCGGAGAGTGGTGACGACTGGCTGCTCGCCGTGACGAGTGACCACGGCCACGTTGACGCGGGGGGTCACGGCGGCGATAGCGACATCGAGCGCGAGTCGTTTGTGGTGCTCGCCCGCCCGGGCCGCGAGCCGCTCGATTGGCCCGCCGAGATCGCGGCCACAAGTGTGACCCCGCGATTGCTTGAGTTCTTAGATCCGACGCCTGTTGAAACCACCATCTGCTCTCCCCGAAACCGCGCCGGGGGCGTACTCTGAGAGTATGACCATGCACGGCGAATATAAGGTACCCGGCGGCAAGCTCGTCGTTGTCGACTTCGACGTGCTCGACGGCCGGATCAGTGATTTCCGACTCTCGGGCGACTTTTTTCTCGAGCCTGACGACGCACTCGGCTGCATCAATGAGGCCGTTGAGGGACTCAGCCCCAACGGCACTATCGAGGAGTTCGGGGAGGCGATCCAGCAGGCGCTTCCGAGTGAAGTTCACCTGCTCGGGTTCACCCCCGATTCGGTGGGCATCGCGATCCGGCGCGCCATCACTGGCGCCGCGCACTGGCGTGACTACGACTGGCAGATTCTGCACGAGCCGCCCGTCACCCCCATGATGAACGCAGCGCTCGACGAGGTGCTCACGACCGCGGTCGGTGAGGGCCTGCGCGGCCCCACGCTGCGCATCTGGGAGTGGAATGAACCCGCCGTCGTGATCGGGAGCTTCCAGTCAGTACGGAACGAGGTCGACGAGGAACAGGCCGCCGCACACGGTGCCCAGATCGTGCGCCGAATCTCGGGCGGCGGGGCGATGTATATGGAACCCGCAGCGAGCATCACCTACGCGCTGTATGTTCCGGGCGAGCTGGTGCGTGGCATGAGCTTCGCAGATTCCTACGCGTATCTCGACGAGTGGGTGCTCGAGGCGTTGCAATCGCTCGGGATCAACGCGCAGTACAAGCCGCTCAACGACATCACGAGTCCACACGGGAAGATCGGTGGGGCCGCGCAGAAACGCCTCGGGTCCGGGGCGGTGCTCCACCACGTCACAATGGCCTATGACATGGATGCCGGAGCAATGACCGAGGTACTGCGCATCGGGCGGGAGAAGCTCTCCGACAAGGGCACCACGAGCGCGCAGAAGCGCGTTGACCCCCTGCGCAGCCAAACGGGGCTCACCCGCGAGGCGATCATCGAGAAGATGATCGAGGTGTTCAAGCGCCGGCACGGCGGCACCGATGGCGAGGTGACTGAGGGCGAGTGGGATGCCGCCGAGTTGCTCGTCCAGCAGAAGTTCAACACGGAAGCGTGGTTGCGCCGGGTGCCGTAGGTGCCTGTGGATAACTCGGCACACTTTCTCCGGCGGCCGGTACCCTGGCCACATGACAGCATCCGGCCCACCCCCACCGCCGCCTCTGCTCCGCGACCTTGCCAGCGCACTGGCTGAGCCGTCACCCCTACCGCTGCTGACGCTTGCAAGCGTCCTCGCGTCATCCGCGACCCCCGTTCCACTTGGGCATCTGGTGGGCATTCCCGAACCAAGAACCACCCTCCTCGAGCTGATCCATATGTTCGGCGAGCACCGAAGCACTGAATTCGACGCTGTGCTCCGGGTCTGGACGGAGATGCTCAACGACGAGGTACTACGGCGGCGCTGCGGAATCGGCCTTTCTCCCACCACCAAACCCGAGTGGTTGGGCAGGCTCACAGAGTTGCGCCCCGTCCGGGCTTCAGTTGCCGGTGACGTGTATGGGGCAGAAGAAACGCTGTTCGTCGAGTTGGCCCTGGGTGAGCAGGTTTTCACAATTGCCATTCCGATCAGCCTGCTCGGCCTGCCCACGCTGCAATCGGCATATCCGCTCGACGCACCAATCGACGTACTCCTCGCTGACCTCGCTGCAGCCGCAGATCAAACCACCAGCATCGCGGACCTGTCGCTCGCTGACGCGGGTGCCCGCACCCGCGAAGCGCTCGCGATGCACGACTCCACAGTACCGAACCCCGAAATCGACGACCCGGACTGGCCCCTGCACCGCCCGCTTCTCGAGTGGACACTGCGACTGCTCCCTGAAAGCGGAGTGGGCTATGAGCGGCGCGAGTGGGTACCCGAGGAGCTGGATGCCTTGCTCGCGGAGTTCCTCTCGGCAACGCCTGAGGTGACGGCCGATCAGGCTCTGCACGATCACGCACGACTCCTGCTGGAGTTCAATGCAAACTACGGTTGCGGAGATCCGCTGCGCTGGGGGCCTCAGGTCGTGGAGCAGATCCTCATGGATCTCTATCCCCGAAAGGTGATGGCGGATCCGGAGCACCTGGGCTCACTCCCAGAAGCACTCATCATGTTGATTCCCTGGGCGAATGGGCGGGCTGGACTCCCGGAAGAGGCCACAGCACAGGCCGTGCAAGCGCTCGTACATTTTGTGCCTGCCTACCTCAGCCTCATTGCCGAGTCGGCACCATCCGGGGCGCTTCCTGATGAGCTCCGTGCCCTCTTCGATGAGGCCACCGGGCAACCCTTGGACTCCTTTGTGGCTAACTTCGCTGGTTCCCTCATCGCGGAAGTTGGATCGCTGGAGGAACTCAAGGCCCTTGACACAAGACCGCTCCCGCTCGAGCCGCTCACCCTGACGGGTATTCAGCCTGAGGTGCACGACCGTGTGCGCGCGGTGGCCACACTGATCACAGACGAGGGAGGAAAACTCTTCCGCAATCCTGAGCTTGTCACGGTCGCTTCTCGAATTCTCGAGCGTCTCGCACGCATCGACCCGGGCAGTTTCCGCGGACGCATCAAGGACACGAACCTCGCCGCAGCGCTGTGCTGGCTCGCCGCGAAGAACAATCAATGGTTTGAGCGGGATAATCCAGAGCGAACCGCCAAGGCCCTGATGGCGTCTTTCACCACACGCACCTCACCGCTGGAACGCGCCGAAGCGATGCTTCACGCCATGGGCGAGGAGTTCCTTCCGGGCTCCACCGCGGTCATGCTTGGCGACCCGGCCCTGCTCGTGTCTTGGCGCCGCCAGGAACTGATCGCCTCTCGTGACGAACTCGATCAGATCATGGAGTCATAGGTAGCGCGGAGCCGCGCATCACGACACAAGCGAATGCTCTGGAAGGCGCAAGCAAGGCCAGGCATCGCGCAGCGCAGCACAACACAGCACAGCGCTGCGCAGCGCAGCGCGGCATAGCACAGCACCGCACCGCAATGACGCGGAAGCGTTCCACTGCCAGCACTTCGACATTCGGAATACTGAATACCGCAAGCTCGGGGGCTCGGGTGTCGGGAAAGAAATGCTGAGCGCTTCCGCGTCGACTACCTGGGCGTCGGGCGATCTCTTCTTCGATATCAGAGTTCGGGCATGTATGAGGTGGCGGGTGCCGAGACTGCGGATATCCGGAATAGGTGCACCTGGCGTGTGAGATTCCAGGGTCTGCGAGTAGCAGACTCTGGGGTGCCCGGCTCTGGGGTGCCCGGCTCTGCGGGGCCCGCTCCGGGGGACCACGCTCTCGCGCAAGGGGTTCCGGGGTGGGAGATTTTGGTGGGTCCGGCTGTGGAACGCCAAGCTGTCGAGTCGGCGAGAATAGCCTGCAAAGGCATTGGAATCTCAGTCACCTGAGAGGGCCAAACTTGTGATGAGTCGTTCTTGGTGAACTCAGACTTTTCGAAGCGCGACCCGAGCTTGGCGCGGCACCGCTCGGACATCTGCAAGCAGAGACCCCAGCACAGTTCAATCCTCCAGAACGGGGATGTCTGTGCCGGGGCCAACGCTCTCATGCCTAACCGGGGTAGAGCGCTTCATCCTCAGGCGGCTGATTCCACTAGGTTCGGCCCGCAGGAAAAATGTTGCCTCCGGCCCGATTCTCATGGGCTGCTAGAACGGGTGCGCCTCGGGGTCTTGTAAGTCCTGTGGGTCCTGTAACAAGGTAGATGGCTCGGAATATCTGGGACTCTCGGCCACTCCCGGATTCACGGGCGTTTCCGACCAGCTCCTGCCTATCCCAGATTTGCCAGGTGGCATCTGATTATTGAACGTGTCCTCGGGTGGTTCGATGACGGGTACAAACCTCACCCGGCTTGGTGGCCGGTCTAGATACTTTCGTCCTGTCGGGTCGGTCCAGGTCACGTCCCCGGCGTCGTGTTGGGTGATTGTCCATCCGG
>NZ_FUID01000034.1 GCF_900163635.1 Leucobacter sp. 7(1)
GCGTGGGGAACGATCAGGCCGACGAAACCGATCGCACCGCTGACCGCGACAGCAATACCAATCAAGAGCGACGTGATGACGAAGAACACGAGACGCACCCGCCCCACGTCCACCCCCAGACTCACCGCGGTCTCGTCGCCCATCAGGAACGCGTTGAGCATCCGTGACAGCAGCATGAGGAGCGCCGTCGCAGCAACCAGCACCGCCGCGGGGAAGCCGAGGTCGCCCCAGTTCGCTGCGGCGAGGCTCCCCGCAAGCCACGACAGCACCTCACTCACCCCGCCACCGGGAGTGCTCGCACGGAGAACGAGGTAACTGGTGACCGAACTCAACAGGTAAGACATGGCGACGCCTGCCAGCACGAGCCGGTTCGGAGTTACCCGTCCCCGACGCTGCGCCAGCAAAAAGACGAGGAGCGTCGTGAGGAGCGCGCCGAAGAACGCGGCGACCGGCACCGAGACTGCGGCCAACGCGCCGGTCGCGAGAGTGAGCATCGCAACAGCAGCGACTGAGGCGCCGGAGGACACCCCGAACACGAACGGGTCCGCGAGCGGGTTGCGTACGACCGCTTGGAGGACCGCGCCGGCAACGGCTAGTGCGGCCCCGACGAGAAACCCGAGGAGTGCGCGCGGCAGCCGGAACTCCCACACGATCTGCGCCTGGGTCGCGGTGGACGAAGTTCCGATATCCCAGGGAAAGAGGTGATCCGCGACCACACTGACGACGACGCCGGGATGGATCGGAACCGACCCGACCGCGACAGACAGAACCACCGCGACGATCGCTGCGGTCACGAGCACGAGGATCGTGGTGCGCGGACGCCGTTGACGTCCGCGCACCACGGGGTGAGCGCTGGTCACGAAGCGGGAACCGGCAGGTCCAGACCGTGCAGTCCGTTCGCGATCTGCGTGAGCCCGCGCATCACAGAGATCGACGCATCCGTATCAGCGACCGGGATCTCAACGAGCCGGCCTTCCTGAACGGCGGTGAGTTCTGGGAACGTCTGATGCAGGAAGTCGCTGAGGGTCTCGTAGTCCTGCCCCTCGAACGTACCGACCAGGATCACGTCCGGCTGGGCCGCAGCGAACTCTTCCTTGCTGACATAGACCGCATCCCGGGGAAACAGGTTCGTGCCACCAGCGGTGGAGATGGCGTCGTCGTAGATGCCGCCAGCCAGGACGATCAGCGGCCCCTCGCCACCGTTGTAAAAAGCAACCGTGACATCTTCCTTTCCAGCGACCGCGTCGATCACTGTCTGACGCTGCTCTTCGAGGGAGGAGATGAGCTCTTCAGCGCGGTCGCTCACCCCGAAGATCTTGCCGAGGTCGCGGAGCGCATCGAGCGGGGTCTCGAGCGTCATTTCGATGGCACCGCCGGCATCGGCATCACAGACGTTCGCCCCATAGACCTGCGCGCCGCTCTGCTCGATCTGTTCGACCGAGGCGTATCCCATTGAGGTATCGAAGGCGTAGCCGACCAGCGATTGGCCGAGCACAAGATCCGCGTCATAGCTGAGCACGGTTTCCTTGTCAGGCCATCCCATCGCCGTCCCGATCGAGGGGATGCCCTCCGCCTCCGTCGCCACCGAAGCAGGATACGTCGCATAGTCACCAGCACGGGCCAAGACGCGGTCGCCCAGCCCCAACGCAAGCATCATCTCCGTCGGCGCCTGCCATAGGCTCAACACCCTCTCGGGAGGCGAGTCGAAGGTCAACGTGCGATCGCAGTTCTCTACGGTGACGGGATACCCTTGCGCCGCAGATGACGGGGTTTCGCTGGACTGTGAGGCCTCGGGACTTGAGCATCCCGCGAGTGTGGCAATGAGAGAGGCGGCAATCACACCGGTGACTGCCTTTCGGTTGAGGGCCATGAGTTCCTTGCTGATGTGACAACGAAAGCGATGATCGCTACAAGATGTAGAGATATATCAATCCTCGCTGCACCGGCATAGCGCAACAAGTGGCGGTAATGCCGATTTGCGATAGATTTACGACATGAACCATGATCCGTCGAGCATCACGCGGGCCGAACCGCATCGGATCGCAGTGCTGGTCATGGAACGCGCTCTCCCGGTGGAGGTCAGCATGCCGTTCCTTGTATTCGGCGCCCCTTCTCTTGGTTACGAGCTCACGCTGTGCGGGCGAACTCCAGGGCCGACCGAGACTGATCATGGGTGGTCGATAGTGGTGACTCATGGCCTTGATGCGATCACCGAAGCTGACACTGTCATCGTGACCGCGTTCCGCGACTTTCTTGACGAGGTGCCCGGCGATGTGCTGACCGCACTGCAGCTCGCACACCAGCGCGGGACTCGCATCGCCTCCATCTGTACTGGCGCGTTCGTGCTGGCCGCCGCAGGTTTGCTCGACGGACGACGGGCCACCACGCATTGGCAGTTCGCGCAGGAACTCGCCCAGAGATTCCCCAAGATCGACGTCGACCCCGACCCCCTCTACGTCGACGAGGGGCAGGTCATCACTTCGGCCGGCGTCGTGAGTGGCATCGATCTTTGCCTCCACCTCCTCCGTCTTGACCGGGGTGCCGCTGTTGCCAACGAGATCGCGAGCACCATCGTTGCCGCACCCTTCCGCGACGGAGGGCAGGCCCAGTTCGCACGTAGGCCTGGCCCTTCACCTGCCACTACGGGCAGCATCGGGGCAACCCAAGATTGGGCGCTTGCACAGCTTGACCGGCCGTTGGTCGTGAAGGATATGGCCGACCACGCTGGGTTACCATTGCGCACCTTTGAACGGCGCTTCGCGGCAGCGACGGGCGGCTCACCAATGAGATGGCTCAATGCCGCCCGGGTTGAGCACGCACGCAAGCTCCTTGAAACCACCAGCTCGTGTGTCGATGACATCGGACAGCTGTGCGGGCTGGGAACACCCGCCAACTTCCGTCAGCACTTCCGCCGAGCCACCGGTACGTCGCCGAGCGAGTACCGGCGCACATTCGCTTCGAATGAAATGCGTTCTCGATAGAGGCTGACTGTACACCTATACGGGAACTGCCTTGGACAGTATCGGGTTTTCGTGTCGGCAGTTCGGGTGCAGCCGAGCTTGGGCCGGTTTCGGTGACCTCTCGGCTGGAATCGTGTCGGGGTAATCGAGAGTCTAGTTTGGAACTACATGTTGTAGAGTAGTTTTGATGTCTCACCAAACCGTCGCCCATCGGCCTGTCGCCGCACTCCTTGGGGTGCTCAGCTTGATCACGTGGCTGATCCTCGCCCCGGGGGTACCCGCCTATGCGCATGATCAGGTGACGAACCAGACACCTACCGCAGGAGAGCATTTCGACACGTCGCCTGACGAAGTCGCATTAACGTTCACTGCCGAGCCCCTTCCTGTCGGCGCGATCATCATGGTCGTCGACGCGGAAGGCGATTCGTGGGAAGAAGGCGAACCGACATTCTCCGGCTTCACTGCGACGCAGCAGCTGAAGAGCCCGCTGCCCGACGGTAACTATCAGGTGCGCTGGCGGATCGTTTCGAGCGACGGGCATCCGATTAGTGAGAGCTTCTTGTTCTCGGTCGGCGATGTTTCCGGCGCGGCGCCAATCCCGGAGCCTGCATCTGCAGATGCTCCGGTGTCTGCAGCCGATAACGCCAACCAGGGCGAATTCTCGCTCGACGGCGCAAGCGACGATGACACCTCAGGCGATGCCGGGCCAGTGCGGACTGCGTTGCTCGCAAGCGCGGGGGCGCTCGCCGCGCTGGTGTTGTTTGCTTTGGGCCGTGTCGTATTCGTCCGGTCTTCTCGACGATCGAAAGGAACCACATCATGAAGTCCGTCCCCTTCTCGAGGGTCACCACAAGCTTCGCGCTGGCTGGTGCGCTCGCATTCGGCGCAGTTGGATGCAGCACGACCCCCGCGAGTACCGAGTCTGGCGCTTCTTCAGCATCGTCGGAGAGCGCGTCCCAGGAACAGTCCTCGACGATCAGCATCAAGGATGCGTGGGTCAAGGCTGCCGAATCGGGCATGTCCGCAGCTTTCGGAGTTCTTGTCAATGACAGCGGCGAAGATATCCGTGTGGTGTCGGCCACGTCTGATGCCTCGCCCATCATGGAGCTACATGAGACCGTCGAGAATGCGGATGGGAACATGGTGATGCGGGAGAAAGATGGTGGCTTCGTCATCCCAGCGAACTCGGAGTACGTCCTTCAACCGGGCGCGAACCATCTGATGCTCATGGACATCCTCGATCCCGTACTCGCCGGCAACACTGTGTCATTCGCCCTCGAGCTCGAGGACGGGTCAGTGTTCGAATTCGAAGCCCCCGCAAAGGACTACACCGGCGCGAACGAGACCTATGTCGACGAGTAAACCGAAAGACACAGCACTCACTGACGAGGTGAGCGACGATTCCGTGGAGGAGCCGGCGTCGGGGTTCTCGCGGCGTCGACTCTTGTTCGGTGGAGTGGCGGCCGCCGCAGGAGCGGTCGCGGTCGTGGGCGCCGATGGGTTTGTCGCCGGACGAGAGGCCGCGGCACGGGCTGAAGCGCTCGAGGATGCGGAGCAGCTGCGAGGCGGCGAGACTGTCCCGTTCTATGGTGCCCATCAGGCGGGGATCGAAATGGTGCCACAGGCTCACCAATCCCTGGTGTCCGTGACATTGCGGGAGGGCATCACCCGCGAAGACGTGCAGCGCATGCTCATGATCCTCACCGAGGATGCAGCCAGGCTCACGCAGGGCACCTACGCGTTGGCGGATTCGGAACCCGAGCTTTCCCTGCGGCCAGCGCGGCTCACCATCACCTTCGGATTCGGTCGACGCCTCGTAGATACTGTGAACCCCGCGGCCCGGCCCGACTGGCTCGACCGCATCCCGGCGTTCAAGCTCGACCAGCTCAGAGAGGAGTGGAACGACGGTGATCTGCTGCTGCAGATCGCCTCAGATGATCCGCTGACCGTGGCCCATGCCCAGCGCATGCTCCTCAAAGACACACGCACTTTCGGGTCACTGCGGTGGGTGCAACAGGGGTTCCGACGAGCCTATGGTTCAGAGAAGCCCGGCCGGACCCAGCGGAATCTTCTCGGTCAGCTCGACGGCACCGTCAACATGTCACCAGGGAGTGACGACTTCGCTGGCGTCGTCTGGAGAGGACCCGTCGCAAACCCCGCCTGGCTTGACGGCGGAACAGGCTTCGTCGTGAGACGCATCGAGATGCTGCTCGACAAGTGGGATCGACTCGACCGCAGCGGACGTGAGCAAGCGGTCGGCCGCCGGATGGACTCCGGGGCACCACT
>NZ_FUID01000048.1 GCF_900163635.1 Leucobacter sp. 7(1)
GCCCCTCCGCTGCCTTTGCCCTTGCCCTTGCCCTTGCCCTGCTCCCTTCCACCAGCCCCGGACCCCGCCGACAACGCACTCTCGCACCTTCGCGGCGAGAATCAGGTGCGAAATTGGGGTCTCGACGGGGTTCGCGGGGTGCGGCACCCGATGAGGAGGGGGTGTGCCGAGATTGCCCTGCGCGTGGCCATTTGCACGCGTAGACGGCGTTCGCGGTGCCGCGGTGGGGCCGCGGCCGCGTGCGGGAATCCGCGCCTACACCCCGAAGAGTCCCTTCCCGTGTTTCGTGAGGATTGCGTAGGCATCGCTGAATGTGCGGGGCGGGTGCGCGCGCTCTTCCGCGGTCCCAAATTGCTGGAGCAGCAGCCCAAGCAGGCCCCGCGCGGGCGGGCTGAGCGGCCGATCCGCCTCCAGCTCCGCGGGGTGCGCCTCGGGATTCGGCGGCACGTAGGCGGGCGAGGTCTGCGGCCAGTCGCTCGCGTGGCGCGGGACCGGCCGGTTGAACGCTCCCGCCAGCGTGCGCGCGCCGTCGTCGCGCCGAGTCAGCGGCTCAATCCCGAACCGCTCACTCAGTGATGCGGCGAGTGCACCGTGGTGCATCGGCTCGGAGAACACGCTGCCGCGGGCCGTATGGGCGGAGACAACAACCGCGGGGACTCGGCACCCGAGCCGATCGAACGTGAAACCCATCTCTCCCGCGCCGCTATCATCCGGCGGGGTCGCCGCGGGTGGGGGCACGTGGTCGTAGGTGCCGCCGTGCTCGTCAAAGGTGATGAGCAGTGTGGTGTTGAGATAGTTCGAGCCGCGTTCCGAGGTCGAGTTCCGGATCGCCGTATACACCTCGTGGATGAGCGCGTCTCCGGCGCGAACATCCGAGATCGCGCCGTTCACGACCTCGTGCCCGTCGATTTCGCCGCCGCGCGGGCGCCCCACAGGCGGGTGGAAGTCGTTGTGGTTGAACACCATGCGCGGCTCGATAAACGCATACTCGGGGAGGTCCCCGTTCGCCGCGTCTTCATGGAACTGCGCCATCGTGGCGAAGCGCTCCGTCTTCCAGTATTTCCGGAGCACGGGGGCGTGGAGTACGCCGGTGAACGACACGAGCTGAAGTTCGTCGAAGTAGATCCGCCACGAGTGCCCCGCTTCTTCGAGCCGGGTGAACACAGTCGGCGTCGGGGCCGCGCGCAACCACTTTTCGTAGCCGCCACCGAGCATGTTCGTGACGAAGCCGTGCGAGGTTGAGGCGTGAAAGAAGCTCCGATTGCAAAATGTCTGACTCGGCACCGCACAAAACCAGTGGTCGTAGACGCCGAACTCACGCGCCAGGGTGGACAGCACCGGGAGCATCTCCGGGGAGAACCCGCCCATGATCTGATCCCGCTCTGTAGCGGTGGGCACCTCACCCGTGCGGTGTCGGAAGTCGGTCTCGTAGTCGAGCACAAAGCCTGACATGTCGGGCTTCGTGCCCGCGGGCGGTGCGTGGAATGGGGCGGTGAGATCCGCGAGGTCCTTGTCCCTGTTGTGCGCGTCAATACGACCGAAGAGCTGGGTATTGACGTGCGGGTATTCCTCACCGGGATCCGGATCGGGGCTTCCCATGATCGTGTCGGTGGGGCCCGTGTAGATGTGGGCGGGCACACGCGTGCCGTCCAGCGCGGTGTTCGCGTGGTCTCCGAACGCGAGCCCCGCGAACTTCTGCCCACCGCTCGGCGGCACCTCCGGGGTGTACACATGCCCGAGGAGGTTGTCGAAGGAGCGGTTCTCCCCCATCACGACGACAAGGTGGTCGAAGCCGGGGGTTGCCCGGGGGCGCGGCACGGAGAATGCTTCGGGTTGGTACGGAGCGCCCGGATCGGGACTGTGCAGCGCCGCGGTGACACCGGCCCCCGCCACCCCGCCGGCGGCGAGTCCCGCAGCGATCAGGCCGCCGGTCTTGAGGAACCCGCGGCGGCTGGTACCCGTGGACTGTGTGCCCGGGGCAGCGTTGCCCGCGCTGCTGGAATCACCGGTGTGGCCCGACCTTTCGGACGCCTTGTCTGCCTGGTGCTGCCGTGCCGATTCATCCGCGTTCGCGGCCATGAGTCCCCCATCATCGTTGACTGGAACTATTCTTGCGCGCTCAGCCCGTTTCGGGACCCCGCAGCGACGAGTGTTCGCTTCTGTGCCCGGGCTGTGTTGGGCTGTCCAGCTCAGCGCCCCGCGCCTACGCAATTCCCTCGAGAACCTGAAGTGGCACCACCTCTCTCGCCGAAAGGTACGCAAGTGAGATCTCAGTGCGCGTCGACGGGGTCAATGCCGGGCGACCAAGCGGAACCTCGGGGCTGAGAGTGCGTGGCTAGCGCGGCGCCCAGGGGCCAGGGGAAGCAATCTCCCCCGCGCTCACAAGAAGGCACCATACAGCCGGCCTTCCCATCACCAGGGGTCACACACGCACCGCACCCGTCGAGAGCGCAATTTCGCACCCTGGCTGTGGGCGAGAGGTGCACAATTGCGGTCTCGGCGCACCGGGCGGAACCTGGGGCACTGTCCCCAAGGAGATCACTGGCGCCCCGGGTCTCGCGTAAGAGAACACCCCCTCGCGAGTCCTCAATTTGGCCCCAAGAGTCCTGCCCAGAGGTACACAATTGCGTGCTCAGCGCACTCGGCGAAGTACCCGCGATCACCTGCCCGGATCACAGACAGGGGCTGCTTGCAGCACCTCGCCCGCTCATCGGACAGAGCCCTCGCGAGAACTCAATCTGACACCAAGAGTCCGGCCCGCGACGTGCGTAATTGCGGTCTCGGCGGGATGAGGTGCCTGCGAGATGAGGTGCCTGCGAGGTGAGGTGCCTGCGAGGTGAGGTGCCTGCGAGGTGAGGTGCCTGCGGGGTGAGGGTGCCTGGGGTGTGGCTAGGCGCAGCAGGAGCCGCCGCAGCACGAGCCGCCAGCGGGGGTGTTGCCCAGAAGGTTCAGGATTTCGCGGGTCTCCGCGTCCGCGAAGCTCGCGGCACCGTCGAGGCCCGCAACCGGATCAGTTTCGGCGTGCGGTGCGGCCTGGTCTGCCGCTGCCGGGGTCTTGGTGGTCTCGCTCATGGGGTGTCCTTTCGACGGGAAAACGGGGAGGGAAACAGGAACGCTACTGCGTCGCTGCTTCGGCCGCAGCGGCGGCCTGCTTCAGCTCGAGTACCTGCTCGAACACGCCGGTGAATGCCTCGGCAGTCTGCGCGCCAGACACCCCGTACTGCTGCTCGAGCAGGAAGAACGGCACTCCGGAGATGCCGAGCATCTTCGCGCGGGTGATGTCGTGCTGTACAGCCTCCCCCAGCTCCTCGCTGTCGAGGGCGGCACGCACGGCGGCCGGATCAAGCCCAACCTCAGCCCCGAGCCGCGCAAGCGCCTCCGGGTCGGACATGTCCTCGCCCTCAGCGAAGTATGCCCGGAACAGGCGCTCCTGCACTTCGGGCTGCACCCCCTCGGCCTTGGCAAGGTGCAGCACCCTGTGCGCGCGCTGCGTGTTCGCGTGACGCACGCGGGCGAAATCGAAGGTGATCCCCTCGGACGCCGCAAGCTCGGTCATCTGGCCCAGCATCTGCTCGACCTGCGCGGCGGGCATGCCCTTGTGCTTCACGAGGAAGTCGACCTCGCTGCCGGCGAAGTCCAAGGGCGTATCCGGGGCGAGTTCGTAGCTGTGGCTCTCGACCTCAAAGGTAACGTCCGGGTGCTGCGCGGCGAACGCGGCGATGCCCGCTTCAAAGCGGTGCTTGCCGATGTAGCACCAGGGGCAGGCGATGTCGGACCAGATATCTACGCGGATCGTTTCACTCACGCACAGTGCAACCAGTCATGCCCGTGGCCTATTCCCTGAGAAACCCGAAACCTTGCGCAGTGAACTGCGCGCGTTCGCGGCGCCAGATCAGTGAAAGCTGGATCAGTAAAAGCCGGATCAGTGAAAGCTGAATCAGTGCGCGTCGAGTACCCGCGCCCCGGGCACCGGCCCGGTCGCGATCAGCGCGCGAATATCACGTCGCCCCAGCACACTGCGCAGCTCGGCGGCAGCCTGCGGGCTCTCAACGAGGAAGGCGATTGTGGGGCCGGATCCGGACACGATCCCGGCAAGCGCGCCCCGCGATTCGCCAAGCTCAAGCAGTTCCGTGAGCTCAGGGGCGAGCTTCAGCGCCGCGACCTGCAGATCGTTGTGCATGGCCTCAGCGAGCGAGTCGGCGTCTCCGATCCGCACCGCCTGAAGTACCGCGGTATCCACCTTCACTAGGTCGGGCTGGGGCCCCAGGTCCCCCGCGTACACGTCGCGGTGCGTGTCGAGGGTGCCATAGACGAGCGGTGTGCTCAGGCCCAGATCTGACAGCGCAAGCACCCAGTGGAACGCACCCTTCGCGAGGGCGGGGCTCAATTCGTCGCCGCGGCCCGTGCCGACGGCGGTGCCACCTTCGAGAGCGAACGGCACGTCTGCGCCGAGTTCTGCTGCGAGCGGGAGCAAGCCGGAGCGGCCGAGGCCCGTGCCCCAGAGTTCGTCACAGGCAACGAGGGTCGCCGCGGCATCTGCTGAGCCGCCGCCCATGCCGCCCGCAATCGGGACGCGCTTCAAGATCGTGAGCGCGACGCCGCCCGCGTAGCCTGTGTGCTCGGCAAGCATCTTCGCCGCCGCGATTGCGAGATTCGTGTCATCGGTCGCGAGACCGCTGCAGTCGATCGGGCCGGTGAACTGCACGGAAAAACCGTCCGCGGGGGTCGCTGTGACCTCCTCGAACACCGACACCGCCTGATAGAGCGAGGCAACGTCGTGATAACCGTCGTCCTGCAGCGCACCGACGCGGAAGAACACGTTAATCTTCCCCGGTGCTCGCACGGTAACCGTGCGCTTCGGAGTGGGGCTCATAAGTACCACACTAGTGGTCCCCGAGGGCCCCGAAATCCCGCACGTTCACACGGCGTCATTCGCTCGCGCATTACCGGGCGCGCGTGATGGCCAGGTAGTCCTCGATGCTGAGCTGTTCAGCACGCAGTGTCGGATCGATGCCCGCTGCCGCCAACACTGTTACTACAGCCTCGAGCGGGCCGAGCACTGGCTGCAGTGACTGCCGCAGCATCTTGCGCCGCTGAGCGAACGCCGCGTTCACAAGCGCAAACGTGAGATCGCGCTCCTCAAGGGTGCCGCGCGGCGCGGCCAGGCGCTCGTATCCCACGAGCACCGAGTCGACTCCGGGCACCGGCCAGAAGATGCGACGGCTCACGGTTCCCGCGATCCGCCACGGCCCGTACCAGGCCGCCTTCGCGCTCGGTGCACCGTACTCCTTGCTGCCTGGCTGTGCTGCGATACGGTAGCCGACCTCGGCCTGCACCATCACGAGTCCGCCGCGAAGCTCAGGGATCAGATCGAGCAGCTCCATGAGGATCGGCACCGAGACGTTGTAGGGCAGGTTCGCCACGAGGAGCTGAGGTCGGCTCGGGAGTTCCGCGAGCATGTCCGCGGTGAGCTCGAGCGCGTCACTCCGGATCACACGGAACCGTTCTGCGGCATCGGGCTGCATTGTGGCGATGGTGGCGGGAAGTTCGGCAGCGAGACGATGATCGATTTCGACTGCGGTCACCTCCGCGCCGGTCTCCGTGATCCCGAGCGTCAGCGAGCCGAGCCCAGGCCCGACCTCAATGACGTGATCCGTTTCCTGCACACCAGCGAGACGCACGATCTTGCGCACAGTGTTCGGGTCAATCACGAAGTTCTGGCCAAGTTTCTTCGTCGGCGAGACGCCGAGGCGGTCCGCAAGCTCACGCACCTCGGCGGGGCCGAGGAGCGCCGGGCCTGATCCCGCGCTGCCGGATTCGGGATCCGCAACCGGTGTTTCGCTCACGCGGCAGCCTCCTCGGGGTCCCAGGAACCGTATACGCGCTCCGTGTTGGCGGCGAGCTGCGCGCACAGCTCGTCGAGGGGCATGTTCAACGTCTCGGCCATGCGGCGCACGGTGTGCGGCAGCAGGTACGGTGCGTTGGGCCGACCGCGGAACGGTTCGGGGGTGAGGAAGGGTGCATCGGTTTCCGCGAGGATCAGCTCGGGCTTCGCGACCGCGAGTGCTTCGCGGAGGGCGGGCGCGTTCTTGAACGTCATGGTGCCGGCGAAGGACATGAACCAGCCACGGTCGTTGCAGATCCGCGCGAGCTTCGCGTCGCCGGAAAAGCAGTGGAACACGGTTTTCTCGGGTGCGCCCACGCGGAGCAGGGTTGCCACGACCTCGTCGTGCGCGTCGCGGTCGTGGATCTGCATCGCGATACCGTTGGCCTTCGCGATATCGATGTGTGTCTCGAACGCCTCGATCTGCGCTTCACGCCCGTCTTCGCCGGTGCGGAAGAAGTCGAGCCCGGTCTCCCCCACCGCGCGCACGCGCGGTTCGGCCGCGAGGCGCGAAATCTCGGAGAGGTGCGCGCTCAGTTCCCCGCGCGCGAACAGTTTCGGCGCTTCGTTGGGGTGCAGCGCGACGGCGGCAAGCACGCGCGGGTCGCTCGCGGCGAGCTGCGCACTCCAGCGACTCGTTTCCAAGTCTGTGCCGACCTGAACGACGCCGCGTACGCCGGCGGCCTCGGCACGATCCAACGATTCGAGCGGTTCGAGCTGATCGATCCCGTCCTCGAACTCGAGGTGCGTGTGGTTGTCGTAGAGCGGAATCGGAAGCGCCTCAGGCACCTCTGGCCGGGTCATGTCCCGTCCGGGGGCACCGATGCGCTTGCGCAACCCCGGCTCGGGTGCGGGGGGAGAACTTGTCACTGTGCTGCACCACCGGTTGTCGGGAGTTCGCTCTCGATGCGCGGGAAGAGGACGGCGAGCGCGTGCTGCTCAGCACCGGCGGGCAGCACACCCCAGGTGCCAGCCTCGCGGATCGGGCGGGCGCTGAGTTCGCCCAGCGTCGCTTCGGCACCCAGCGCCGACCACAGCTTCGCGGTCGCCTCGGGCAATACCGGGGCGAGCAGCTCCGCGAGCACACGAAGCCCCTCGGAGGTTGTGTACAGCACCGTGCTGAGGCGCTCACGCTGCGCCGGATCCTTCGCAAGCGCCCAGGGCTCCTGCTCCGTGATGTAGCCGTTCAGCGCGTCAACAAGCTCCCACACGGCGGCGATCGCCTCGTGGATGGCGTATGCCTCGATCTTGGCGTCGGCGCGCGCGGCGACGCTCGCGGCGAGCTCGCGGATCGCAGCATCGGCGGGAGTCTCCTCCCCTGCCTCGGGCACGCGCGCATCGAAGTACTTTGCGTTCATCGCGAGTACTCGGCTGGCGAGGTTCCCGAAGCCATTCGCGAGCTCTGCGTGGTAGCGGGCCGAGAGGTCTTCCCAGCTGAAGGAGCCGTCGTGCCCGAAGGACACGGCGCGCATGAAGTAGTAGCGGAAGGCGTCAGCACCGAATGTGTCGGTGATCTCGTTCGGGGCGATGCCCGTGAGCTTCGACTTCGACATCTTCTCGCCGCCCACCAGCAGCCACCCGTGCGCAAACACGGTCGTGGGGACCTCAAGCCCAGCCGCCATCAGCATTGCGGGCCAGATCACGGCGTGGAAGCGCAGAATGTCCTTGCCGACGATCTGCGCGGCCGGCCAGTGCTGCAGCTGCGCCGCAGGGTTCTCGGCATCCGCACCGTAGCCGCGCGCGGTGATGTAGTTGAGCAGCGCATCAAACCACACGTACGTGACGTGGGAGGAGTCCCACGGAATCGGGATCCCCCAGTCAAAGGAGGTGCGCGAGATCGAGAGGTCTTCGAGCCCCTGCTGCACAAACGCGATGACCTCGTTGCGCGCGCTCGCAGGCTGCACAAAGTCGGGGCGCTCCTCGTAGAGCGCCAGCAGGCGGTCCTGGAACGCGCTCATCTTGAAGAAATAGTTCTTCTCCTGCAGCAGTTCGAGCGGCTTCGAGTGGATCGCGCAGACCTTTTCACCCTCGAATGCCCCGACCCCGTCAACGATCTCGCTCTTCGGCTTGAATTCCTCACAGCCCACGCAGTACAGCGCTTCGAACTCGCCCGCGTACACGTGGCCGTCGTCGTAGAGCTTCTGCAGGAACGTCGCGACTCCCGCCTCGTGGCGCGCATCCGTGGTGCGGATGAAGTCGTCGTTCGAGATGTTGATTGTGTCGAGCAGCGGCTTCCACGCCGACTCGACGAGGCGATCCGCCCATTCCTTCGGCGCGACGCCGTTCGCTGTCGCGGTGCGCAGGATTTTCTGCCCGTGCTCGTCGGTCCCCGTGAGGAAGTATGTCTCGTCACCCGCCTGGCGGTGCCACCGGGCGAGCACATCCGCGGCAACCTCCGTGTACGCGTGCCCGATGTGCGGGGCGTCGTTCACATAGAAGATGGGCGTGGAGAGCGAAAACGAGGAGGTCTGGGCCATACCCTCCAGTCTATTCGGTCCCGCGGGGCCGCGGGTCCGTGTTACATCAGTGCCGGATCATCCTCACTCACGGACGCAACGACGATCTCGGGTTCGTGGTGCACCGGGAAGTTCACCGAGTTCGCGATGAAGCACGCCTCGCGCGCGGCAACGTGCGCCTGCCGTGCCGCGTCAACCATGCTCGCGTCAGCGACCGTGACCCGCGGGCGCAGCACGACCTCTGTGAAAGCACCGCCGACCCCCTGCTGCTGCATCGTCCCGCGTGCGGCGTCCGTGTACGCCATCACCACGACCCCCGCGCGCACGGCCATGTGGAGGTAGGAGAGCATATGGCACTGGGCGAGCGCCGCCACAAGCAGCTCCTCTGGGTTCCAGCGCTCCCTGTTGCCGTGGAATGTCGGGTCGGCCGACCCCTCGAGCGGGGACTTGTGGTCCGCGTGAATCAGGAGTTCTCGGCCGTACTCGCGGTAGCCGCTCGTGCCCGTTCCGCGGTTGCCCGACCACTCGATGTCGATGCGGTACTCGTGGAGATCCTTCATGGCTCCAGCGTAAACCCGGTGGCTCCGTCCGGGCCAGCCCCCGGGTGCGGTGCGCGCGACTAGGATCGGTCTCATGACCGAATCGAACGTGAGCACTATTTCGTCCCCCGTCAGTGCAGACGAGGCCGCGCCGGAGACCACCGTTCCCCAGCAGCGCCGCGTCGTGACCGCCATCCCCGGGCCCCGGTCCCAGGCGATCCACGCCCGACGCCAGGCCGTGGTGCCACCGGGGGTACACAGCGTGCTCCCCGCCTACATTGAGCGCGCGCACGACTCGATCGTGGTCGATGTCGACGGGAACCACATCGTCGATATGTGCGGCGGAATCGGAGTGATGACCGTCGGCCACACCGACGATGCCGTTGTCGCGGCGGCCACCGCGCAGCTCCAGAAGGTTACCCACACCCTCTTCACAATGACCCCGTACGAGCCGTACGTGCAGGTCGCCGAGCACCTCGCGAAGCACGTGCCCGGCTCGACCGCTGAGGTGCCGTACAAGACGTTGCTCATGAACTCGGGGGCCGAGGCCGTCGAGAACGGCGTCAAGATCGCACGCAAGTTCACGGGCCGCCCCGGTGTCGCAGTGCTGGAGCACGCGTACCACGGCCGCACAATGCTTACCGCGAGCATGAACCACAAGGCTGCGCCGTACGCGCTCGGCTATGGTCCCCGTGCCAGCGACATCTACAAGGCTCCGAACTCATACCCGTTGCAGGACGGGCTGAGCGGTGCCGAGGCTGCGGCCCGGACAATCGCCTACCTGGAAAAGTGCGCGGGCGCGTCGGACCTTGCCTGCCTGGTGGTGGAGCCGATCCAGGGTGAGGGCGGCTTCATCGTCCCCGCCGAGGGCTACCTCCCGGCGCTCGCCGAATGGTGCCGCGAGAACGGCATCGTGTTCATTGCGGACGAGGTGCAGGCCGGCATGGCGCGCACCGGCACCGTGTTCTCGATCGAGCAGTTCGGCGTGCAGCCCGACATCGTGCTCTCCGCGAAGGGCATTGCGGGCGGCCTCCCCCTCGCGGGAATCACCGGCCGCGCCGAGATCATGGACCAGTCGCAGCCCGGCGGGCTCGGCGGCACCTTTGGCGGCAACCCGGTCTCCTGCGCGGCGGCCGTCGCCGTATTCGAGCAGATCGAGGCGCAGGATCTCCTCGCTGAGGCGCAGCGTATCGAGCGCGTATTCGGCGCGGGCCTCACGCGTCTCGCCGAGAAGTACCCGGTCATCGCCGAAGTCCGGGGGAAGGGGGCCATGCTCGCGATCGAGGTTGTGCAGCCCGGCACCACGGCCCCGAACGCTGAGGTCGTGGCGAAGGTGATCGATTTCGCCGCGCAGGAGGGCGTGCTGCTGCTCAGCTCGGGCGTGCACAACCAGGCGATCCGGTTCCTGCCCTCGCTGAAGATGACGGACGAACTCCTCGAGGATGTGCTGAGCGTGCTCGACGCGGCCTTCGCCGCTGCCACCGCGTAGCCCCTTCGCGCTCTGCGACAAGCGCCCGCCGGTCACCCCGTGTGCCCGGCGGGCGTTCGTGTCTCGGCCCGCGTCCTGCGCACTCCGCCCCGCCTCCCGCCCCATGCTCTCCACGCACTCCACGCACTCCACGCACTCCACAGACATCGATGGATGAGCCAGCCCGAGCGCCCCCCAACACGCCCCCGCTTCCCTATCGCCCGCTGTACACATCCATGGGTGGATTTCTGGGGCTTGCTCGCCGTGAAGCCCCGGAAACTCACCCATGGATCGTGGGATCATGCGTGCGGGGGGGGGGCGGGGCGGAGTGCGCAGGACGCGGGCCGAGACACGAACG
>NZ_FUID01000103.1 GCF_900163635.1 Leucobacter sp. 7(1)
CGCATCCGACGCGAACGGGCCGTAGACGGTGTGGTGCAGTTCATCGACGTCGGCGTTCCAGTAGCCGTCGCCGGTGAAGTCGCCGTGGTTCGCCGGGAACCCTGTGACGGTGATCACGTCGAAGGCGCGTCCGCCGGGGTGCACGTTGTACTCCCGCATCAGCGACGTCACCGTGACCGGCCACCGCACCGACGTCGTCTCCACACTGATCCCGTACTCGTCGGCCCAGTCGGCGGCGAGGTAGTCGCGCACCCACTCCGGCTGCGTAGTCTTCCGAACCTCCCACACCCAAGTGACGAATCCGCCGGTCGGGGCGACCACCTGCGGGGACGAGTAGACACCGGGGCCGTCGGCGGTGACCGTGACGGTGCCGAGTGGCACTGCGTTCGGGTCGATGTCGGTGTTCTGCGTCGGGGGCAGTGTGCCTGGCACCTGGTAGGCGGTGCCCTCGAACACCACCGGAATGTGCGCGCCGTCCTTCTTCAACCACGCACCATTGCTGCTACTGACGGTGATCGTGTCCGTGAGTGCGTCACCGGGGACAGCGAGACGCTGATCTGCTTCCGAAACAGCTTCGGGCTGGAACGGCACCACCGACGTCTCAGTGACCTGGCCGAAGCGGTCGGTGAACGAGTCGGTGAGGTACTTCGCGTGCTCACCGTGCGCGGCCTTGTCGATGCTCCACACCCACGTGTAGAACCCCGACTCGGAAGCAACGATCGTGCCCGGCGACGTATACGACCCCGCACCCGTCAACGTCACCGTCTCGACGCCCGCGACCGGCGCTCCGGCAGGTGGAGTGTCTGCTTCGGTGGGCTGCTCATCGAACGGTCCATATAGGGTGCCGGTTGCGGTCACCTCAATCGGTGAACCATTGAGGTGAATCCAGGTGCCTTTCGACACCGACACGGTGAGCTCGTCCACGAACGCATCACCCTCCGCGACGTAGCGGGAGGCGACCTGGGTGGTGATCTCCGGCTGGAAATCCAACTCGATCACCGGCGACTCCGCCGACGCCGACAACCCGGTCGATGACCCGGCGACGGCGGCGATCAGACGCTGCTTCCCAGGGGTCGTGTAGAGATCAAGCGCCGCACCATACCCGGCCGCATCAATGCTCATCGACGCGCCGACCCGGTACGACGGCACACCATCTGCGGGGGTGCCGGTGATCGGGTGCACCCCGGCGCCGATCGTGCGTGAGGAGGAACCGTCAGCGAAGACCGCATCCGACAAGGTCGCAGCCCCGGTGAGCGCTGCGGGGTGGGTGGCGACGGTGAGGGTGCCCGCGTACTGATCTGCCATCTCAAGCGATAGCGACAGTGACGGGTCGGTGACCGCGTTTGCTGCGGCCTCCTGCCGCATCGCGGCGAGGTTCGCGAGGATCGTTCCCCGCTCCGACGCGGGGGCGCGGGCAACATAGTAGTCGTCACCGGACATGCCGTGCGAGTTATACCGGCCAGGGCTTGCCACCGACCACACATGCAGCGCGACCCCGGCGGTGACGTTCGGGTCGCCCGACTGCCCCCACCGGTCCATCACATAGTTCAACTCGGCAAGCTGCTGCCGCGACAGCGAATCCAACGCGGTGATCCGCTCCGGCCCTGATGTGTTGCCGTAGGGCGGGTCCGCGTCCAGGTCCGCGCAGTACGCTTGCCGGCCGTCCACATCCGTGTTGTACGCGCCGAGGAACGCACCATCTGACCAGTACCCGACCCCTTCACTGCCAGCATGGGCTGCCTGGGGGCCGAGCGCGAACGAACCCGCGATGACGAGGAGCGCGAGCAGCGCTGACAGCCAGCGCCGCACCCCCGTTCTGGGTGGCGCAGCCTCAGGCTGCGTGATGTGGGCGAGTGATCCTGACACGAGATACCTCCTGGTGTTGTTCATCAGCGACACGAGCCGGCCGCCTTCACACCAGGTGCACCACCCGCCTCACAACACCGGCCCCCGCAAATCCCGACCCTGCGCCGGCGGCCCAGCATCGAGCGGGTCGGACTCGAATCCTGCACGCTCCCGCACGGCACGGTGAGCCCGGTCACGAACCCCATGCAGCAACTCACGCACATCGTCATACCCAGTCACCACCGCGGCGAGGCCATCACGCAACAACCGATGACACCCCGTGGACGTGGCGCTCGTGATCGGCCCGGGGACCGCGCCGACCGGGCGGCCGAGTTCTGCGGCGCGGGCGGCGGTGTGGAGGGTGCCGGAACGGTACCCGGCTTCGGCGATGAGGACGGTCCCGGAGAGCGAGGCGAGAAGCCTGCCTCGTTGCAGGAACCGCCACCTCGTCGGCGCCGCACCCGGCGGCAACTCCGACAACAACAAGCCCTCCTTACCGACACGAGTCAGCAGATCAGTGTGCCCTGCCGGGTACGGCCGATCCAGGCCGCCTGCAAGCACCGCGACCGTTGAACCGTCCGAGGTGAGTGCGGCACGGTGCGCGGCACCATCGATCCCATACGCGCCGCCGGAGAGCACCAGCCGGGAGTCGGCGACCGCCGACTGCACCAGCTCCGTGGTGACGTGCTCCCCATACCCGGTGGACGCCCGAGCGCCGGTGATGGTGAGGCGATCCCACAGCGGGCCGGTCAGCAGCCCTGCGTTGCCTTTCGTCCACAGCGCCACCGGTGCACCATCACCAAGCGCGTCGACCCCGGCAGGCCACTGCGCATCGCCGGGGATCAGCACCCTCATTCCGTGCCGCTCCGTCTCAGCAAGCGCCCGCTGGATTTGTGCGGCGTCGAGGCGTGGTGCGAGGCGTCGCTGCCACGTGTCACCATCCGGCCCGGGCGGGACTTCATCGGCGAGGAGACGGGAGACGGTTTCGGATGCGCCGACGGTGCGGATCATCCTCCCTGTCACCGCGTCGCCTGGTTCGGACGCGATACCGAGGATGATTCTCGCGGTGCGCTCCTCTGCTGCCAGCTCGTTGATCGTGTCCATCAGTGCTGCTCCCTCGTTCATGGCGAATCAATCGAGGGATAGGTGCGAACCAGCACGCCGAAACAGTCACCAAGAGCAGGCCAGCGTGCGGGGAACTTACACCCTCACAACGCGCCACAAATCGGCTGAAACTGGCGGAATGACGCGGAATCAGGGTTCAGAAATCCCAAACGTGAGCGTTTAGCCCTTCATTCGTGCTGTGGTGTCGAACGCGGCGAGCTCTGCCGGGTGGAGCTGGTGCTGGACGACGAAGGAGCGTTCTTTGATGCGCCAGAGTCCTTGTCCGGTGCCGAGTCCTGGGAGGAGTTTCTGTTCGGTGCCGGTGAGTCCGAGGGCTGCGGCGGTGGCTCCGAGTTGGTCGGGTTCTTGTCGGTAGATGATCCTCGTCTCCGCATTCGCCAACAGCGAGTTCGCGAGGGCGCGCATCGCGGAACCGTGGTCGCCGACGTTGTCGAGGTCGGTGAGTTTGTGGAAGATCAGCATGTTCGCGATCCCGTAGTGACGTGCGAGTCGCCATTGCGCGTCCATGCGGCGTAGGAGGGCGGGGTAGGCCATGAGTCGCCAGGCTTCGTCGTAGATCACCCACCGGTGCCCGCCGTTGGGGTCCATCAGCGCCGACTCCATCCATGCGCTGGAGCAGGTCATCAGCACCGAGATCAACGTGCTGTTCTCCGCCACCCGCGACAGGTCCAGGCTGACCATCGGCAGCGACGGGTCAAACCTGACCGTCGATGGCCCATCGAACAGCCCCGCAAGATCACCGGCAACGAGGCGTCGGAGGGCGTGGCCGACGAGCCGGCCGTCCTCTGCCAGCCGCCCATCGGTGTCGGTCGCGGGGTCAGGTGCGAGGATACGGTCGACGACCATCGGCAGGATTGGCACGTCAGCGGTGCGGACGGTGTCTTGGAGGGCGAGGTCGATCGCGGTGTGCTCCAACGGTGACAGCACCCGATCCAGCACGGTCTCTGCGAGCGCGCCGATGAGTTCCCGGCGGCGGGACGCAACTTGCGCCGCCCATTCCGCATCGCTCACCCCCGAAGGGCGGTGGCCCTCATCAAGGGGGTTGAGCCGGTTACGGAGCCCATGCCCGAGCACAATCGCCCGCCCGCCTACCGCCTCCGCAACAGCCGTATGCTCACCCTTTGGATCGCCGGGCACATACACGCGGCGACCAAACGGGATCGACCTCGTGTAGAGAGATTTGGCGAGGGAGGATTTGCCGGAGCCGACGATCCCGGCGAGGACGATGTTGGGTGCAGTGATGAGGCCGCGGGCGTAGAGGGTCCAGGGGTCGTAGACGAAGGAGCCGCCGGAGTAGAGGTCTTGGCCGATAAACACGCCGTCGGCGCCGAGGCCACCTTCGGCGAGGAACGGGTACGCGCCCGCGAGCGTCGCCGAGGTGTCCTGATGTCGCGGCAACCGGAACCGCCCCGGCGACCGCAACGCCGCCGCCCCCGGTTCGCCGGCGGCGGGCAGATAGGTGGTGTTGCGGCGTTCGGCCCGCTCCGCCGCCAGCCGTTCACGCTCCGCCGACTGCTCGGCGCGACGGACGCTGGTCTCGATCTTCGCGGCGGCGTGCTTACGTGCCTTTCGCTGCTTGCGGCGTTCCCCGGCCGGTTCGACCAACGCCGCAGTATGGAGCTTCTGCTGATCGCTCACAGTGCCCGCCCCCGTAGCGCGGAGGATGACTGTGATGGCGCGAACCAGTCATCATCCTCCTCAACCCGTGGGGCCTGCCGACGCGCCCGCGACTGTGCTGGTGCCCGCCTCGGTGTCGGAGCCTCAACGGTCGGTTCCTGAGCCTCCGGGTGGGCGCGGAGGAGGGAGACGTGCCCGTGGTCATGGTTGTAGGTCAGCGCGTAACTGCCTGTGGTGGTGGTGTGCTCGAGGGGGCCGGTGGGGATGGTGTCGTCGACGTATCCGTTGACGAGCGCGGCCTGCGTGGTCTCCTCGCCCATGTCGAATCCGGCCAGGTGCTCGATCGCGGCATCTGTGCTGTCGCGGTCGATGATTGCCAGCACCTCGTCGGCGTCCTGGCCTTGCAGGAACACGATCCCCACCCACCGGGCAGGGACAGAGTCTGAGGGTGCGGGGCGCCACGCGATACGGCCAGAAGCACCCATGGCGGCATCCACCCGGTCGTGCACCCCGTCCAGCAGTACCGCGGCTTGGCGCAGTTCGGCGGACGCGGCGAGGGCGTGACTGGCGCCGGCGCCCTGGTTCCCGGCGTCGTCGTATGCGCGCACCTGATTGCCCGCGTGGGCGGTGGCGAGTTGGTCGAGCACTTGCCGGAGGGATCGCACCCCGGCAAGGAGATCACCGAGCACCGCATAGGTGTCGGCAGGGTCCTCGAACACGCGGGAGGCGTGCGCGAGCCCACGGAGCGCTTCGGACGTTTCCGCGGCGTCCGTGGTCGGGTTCTGGAAGGTCGGCATGACGGGCTCCTGCTCTTTCTCAGACGGTGCGGCACAGCGGCAACGCTGCGACGGTGAAGGCTTGCGCTTGCTGCCCGACCAGGCGCCGGGTCTCGCAGGAGGCTTGGATCGCGGCTTGTTCGATCGCCGCGACCGCGGTGTCGAGTTCTTCCGAGGTGGGTGCGGAGATGGAGATGAGGCCGGTGTAGCGGAGGACGCCGTGGCCGGCGGTGAGGTCGGCTTCCTGTTGGAGTACGTCACCGTATTCGGCGGTTTGGGAGGCGTCTTCGATCTGCCCCATCTTCTGCCGCTGCGCGGCATCCGAGATCAGCTCGGTCTTCTTCTTCCTGATATCCCTGGCCGCCTGATCCGACCGGATCGGCGTACACACCAGGGAGAATGCGCGCTGTATCCCGGAGGACAGCAAGACTGGGGCGAGGAACCCTGGATACACCTGCGACCTCGGCCACTCCGACACCCACAGCACCGCATGATGCGCGGAATCCGACCGCAGTCGATCCCAGGTCTCGGTGACCGCGACAGAGCCGGCGGTAGCAAGGGATCGGCCGATCTCGGGGTGGCGTTCGAGGGATGCGGCGGTGGCGGGGTCGTAGGCGGAGCGGAGGATCACCGCGACCTCCGCTGGGGTCAGCCAGTTCCCGACAGTGAGTTCCGCTGCCCGCAACGCCGTCACGAGCGTCGCCATCTCCTGGCGGAGGACAGCCGCTGCGCCTTTGATACCGCCGCCGTTGGTGCGGACCTGCCGGGACGCGGCTTTGAGGTCGAGGGCGAGGCTGATCGTGGTGGCGTGGCGTTCCCCGGCGGGGCCTGCCCGGTCGATGAGTTCCCGGTACACGGTGGACGTCCAGGACCCGTCGTCACGCCCGTGCCTGTGCCACCATTCGACCAGGCCGGAGCCTCCGTCGGGGAGGGTGCGTTCGCAGACTTGGAGGCGGGCGATCCTGCCGGATCGGCAGGTGGTGGCGAGGACGCGGCCCCAGGTGGCGACGCGGCGTTCCTGCTCGCCGGGGTCGAGGAGCACGAACGCAGGATGCGAGACGGAGATGATCGCGGTGAGGGTCTGGTTGTGGGGGTCGTGGATCATCGCCGCCCCCGTCTCCGGGTCCTCCCACTCCCGCAACGACGCCGCATCTCCAGGAAGAGCGAGCGTGCCCGCAGGACGGGGCTTCACGACCCGCCGCTGGAACACCGTCTGCCGTGCCTGCGTGCGGGCCACCCACCGGAAGGTGACGGGCACCCATTCGATCAGTTTCCGGCCACCGACCGGTGTCCAGGCGAGGGCTGCGGAGAGGAGCCAGATGGGTGCGGTCCACGCCAGCAGCATCCCGCCCCCGGCATAGAGGGCGCCGACGATGGAGAGCACGCCGACGGCGAGGACGATGAGTTGTGGGAGGGAGAGGCCGAGGAGGATGCCGCGTCGGGTGAGGCGGGAGAACTGCACCGCCCGCAACCCAAACCCTGCACTGCTCGTGTTCTGCTGAGTCGACATCGGTCACTCCTTCCCGGCAGTCGGCTTCGATGAGGGCGCAGGCGGAGGCGTCGAGGGCGCCGGTGGTGCGGTCGGGGTGTGGCTCGGTGCGGGCGGTGGCGGTGCGGGTTTCGCGGGTTCACCGGCCCCTGCCGCGTGACCCTCTGCGGCACCGCCGACCTTGCCGCCGAGCTTCGGCCCTGCGGTCGCCGCCGCACCCACCACCTGGGCCCCGACGACGACAGCTGCCGCAGGCCCAGCTGCGGCAGCGCCCGCCCCGGCTCCCGCGGCACCAGCTCCGGCTCCTGCGCCGCTCGCGCCGGCTCCGGCGCTCCCGGAAGCAGCCGCACCGCCGGTCGCGGCGGGTGCCGCACTGGACGCAGTTGGTGTAGCCCCACCGTCGGAAAGCCCCGCACTGCCGCCGCCTCCGGTGGGTGTGTCGCCGGCGCCATCGAGCACCTTCTTCGCCCCGTCCGTCTTCGGCGCTGACGGCACAGGGACGGGGCGGTTGAGGGCGGACTTGGCTTCTTGTTCCGCGCTCATCGAGTGATACATATCGAAGCCGATGAACGTGACGAACTTGTACGTCATGTACGGGGCGAACGCGGCGATGAACATCAGCACGACACCGGCGATGGGGTCGCTGATCGACGCGAGATCCAGCTCGATCGGAGCACTCACTTGGGTGATCGCGACGAGGAAGATCACCACGAGCACGAGCTTCGACAAGATCAGCGCGATCACGAACGTCGCCCACTTCCCGAACCAGCCCTTGGTCGCATCCCACGAGAACCCCGCGAGAGCGATGGGTGCGAACACGATCGCGACGAGCAGGAGGGCTTTGCGGATCAGGAGGGAGAACCACACGATCGCAGCCGCGCTGATGGCAAGGCCGGCGAGGAAGATCGTGACGATCGCCCCGACACCGGGAGCGGCGATGTTGATCCCCGCGAACCCCGCCGCGAGCAGGGTGATCCGGTCGCCGATGGATTCCATCGTGTTCCCCGTCGCCTGCACGATCCCGACCGCGAGCTGATCAGTGATCTCCAACAACAGCCCGGTGAGTCCGATAGCGACGAACGAGCCGAGAATGCTCTTCGCCGCTCCGAGAGCGGCGCGGGTGAGGGCGGTGGGGTCGCGGTGGATAAGGCCGGTGATCAGTTGCAGGCAGAAGAAGATCAGCACCACGAACACCGCCACCCCGAACAGGATGTTGTAGACCCCGACGTAGCCTTCGTCGGTGACGTCGACGAGGGTGGTGGTGTCGAACACCGCCCAGACCGCCTCGAACAGCCACGCCGCCGCCCCGCCCATCGCCTGAGCGAGCCAGTCGAACGGGGCCGCAATCAACGTCGCCGCGCCCTGCCCGACGGTGTCACACACGGCCGAGATCACCGGCACATCACACACACTCACCGCATCCTCCTTCCCTCGTACGCGGTGGGGCTAGACAGCTTGGCCGACGCCCCAGAAGAAGTTGATGAGCGTCACCGCCGCCCCGCAGATGATCGCCGCCCCACAGGACACGAGCACGCCGACCTTCCCGCGCGACGCGAGGTGCGGGTTGCTGCTGTTCGCGCCGAAACCCCACACGATCGCGGAGATGATCAGGGCGAGGACGGACAGGATCAGGCCGACGGTCATGACCGCGCCGACGATGATGCGCAACTGCTCGATACCGGGAAGCCCGGTACCGTTCGGGTCAATATCAATCACAGGATGCTCCTTCAGCTCACAAGCGCCGGGGAATGGCGGACTTGCCAGCCAGGTGCACCACGAGCCCCTTGATAGGCTCGATTGGTCACAGGCGGATTCGCGTTGCCCTGATTTCGGCAAACGAAGGAACGGGGCCAGGGGCGAGTCTTATTGATGTGATTGCCGCTACTCGAGTCACGAGAAGGGGCCGGTACCTTCTGGCAATGTGTGCTGTCGCCACTGGCGTGCTGCTAGCGGGATGCTCTCAGGTTTCCGACGTGAGGACCGTGGACGCAAACGGCAACCAGTGGTCGGTCGGGGTCGCTGATCCACGTTTCTCCGGGGACGACCGATGTGACTCTGATTCCATGATTG
>NZ_FUID01000033.1 GCF_900163635.1 Leucobacter sp. 7(1)
AACCCCCGCCTCAACACTGAAGTCGTCAGCGACGCGTTGCTCGGCAAATGGAAGCGCGAGCGCCTGGAATCGCGCGCCCTGGTCGCGGACCCGCGTCTGCAAACGATCAACGGCCAGTCCATGGACGATCACCGGGAACGGGTACTCGGTCAGCTCGGCATCCTTGTTGAGCACGGCGCGATCCAGCGTGCATTCCCGTCTGACCTTGGCGGGAGCGACAACCACGGCGGAAACATCGCTGCATTCCAGGAGCTTGTGCTCGCGGATCCCTCAATGCAGATCAAGAGCGGCGTACAGTGGGGCCTGTTCGGTGCCGCGATCCTGCACCTGGGTACGCGACCGCACCACGAGGCATGGCTACCGGATGTCATGAGCCTGAAGCTTCCCGGTGCCTTCGCGATGACCGAGATCGGCCACGGTTCGGACGTTGCCTCGGTGGGCACCATCGCGACCTACGACCCTGAGACCGAAGAGTTTGAGATCCATACGCCCTTTACCGGTGCATGGAAGGAGTTCCTCGGCAACGCCGCCCTGCACGGTCAGGCTGCGGTCGTGTTCGCGCAACTGATCACGCAGGATGTGAACCACGGCGTGCACGCATTCTTCGTGCCGATTCGCACCCCGGATGGAAAGCTCCTCCCCGGTGTGGGATCCGAAGATGATGGCGTCAAGGGAGGCCTGAACGGTATCGACAACGGTCGTCTGCATTTCACGCACGTCCGAATCCCGCGCACCAACCTCTTGAACCGCTACGGCGATGTCGCGCCGGACGGCAGCTACTCTTCGCCGATCGAGAGCCCAGGTCGCCGCTTCTTCACGATGATCGGCACGCTCGTCCAGGGACGCGTGTCCCTCGACGGCTCCGCGGTGAAGGCGATGATGGCGGCGCTGACGATTGCGATCCGCTACGGCAGTGAGCGGCGTCAGTTCCCCGGCGCCTCCGGCCGTGAGACCGTGCTCATGGATTACGGGCTGCACCAGCGCCGCCTGATCCCGCGCCTGGCACAGACCTATGCGATGGCGTTTGCGAGTGAGCGACTGCTGACGGTGTTCGACGAGGTGTTCTCCGGCGCGAAGGACACCGATGAGAACCGTGAAGACCTCGAAACGCTCGCCGCAGCATTCAAGCCGCTGTCGACCTGGGCTGCGCTCGATACGCTGCAGGAAGCGCGTGAGGCCACGGGCGGCGCCGGTTTCATCGCGAAGAACCGCCTGGTCGGGCTGCGTGCAGACCTCGACATCTATGTCACCTTCGAGGGCGACAACAACGTGCTGCTCCAGCTCGTGGGCAAGCGTCTCCTCACGGACTACGCGAAGCAGTTCGCCGGCGGGGACAAGGCAGCGCTCGCAAAGGCCGCGGCGAGCCAACTGGGGGACCGAGTAAGCCGGTTCGGGCTCCGTCAAATGGGCCAGAGCATCGCGGATCTGGGCCAGATGGCGCGCTCCGTCGAGAGCCTGCGCTCACCAGAGGCGCAGCGTGCGCTGCTCGCCGACCGCGTCGAGACGATGGTCTCCGAGATCGCTCAGGCGCTCCGCGAGGGCACCAAAAACGTCTCGAAGCGAGACACACAGAAGTACGCCCAGGCGAGCGAGGACGCGTTCAACGCGCAGCAGCACAAGCTCATTGAGGCAGCTCGTGCACACGCAGAGCTGCTGCAGTGGGAGGCATTCACCGACGGGATCGAGCAGATCACCGACCCCGGTTCGCGCCAGGTGATGACCTGGCTGCGGGATCTGTTCGGCTTCGAACTGATCGAGCGTCATGCGGCTTGGTACCTGGTGCAGGGAAGGATCTCTGGCCAGCGCGCTACCGCGGTCACCGCCTACATTGACCGCCTGATCGGGCGGTTGGGCGACCACGCGCTTGATCTCGTTGACGCGTTCGGGCTGAGCCCCGAGATGCTCCGTGCAGAGATCGCGACAGGTATCGAAGCAGAGCGTCAGGATGAGGCGCACGCCTATGTCGAGGCGGAAAAGGCGGCCGGGACCTGGCCAGTACACGAGAAGGAACTCCGCAAGCGTGCGCAGGAGGCGAAACGTCGGGAAGCCGCGGCGCAGCGCGCCTCGTAGCCTGCGGCGTATCGGCGCACATCACGGGGCCCGCCTGGGCTGCTCCACTGAGCAACCCAGGCGGGCCCCGTGATGTTGGGTGGCAGTGCCCCTGAGCAACTAGAATCAGCACCAGTGGAACTGCCGAGGCGCCGCACGACGTCAGTGCGAATTGCCCCGGGCAGCGGGAGATGGGAAACTCGGTGACCTTCAACGACAACGTGCGGATCGACACCAGCAAGGTGTCGAAGCGTGGCGGCGGTGCACGCCGCGGTGGCATGATCGCGGGCGGCGGGATCGGCGTCGCCCTCCTCCTCGCTCTGGGCTCGCAACTGTTCGGCGTGAACCTCAATGTGTTCGCACCGGCGCTGAACCAGGCGCTGGGATCCGGCAGCGTTATTTCCGAACCGCAGCCCGGCACCGGATCTCTTGAGGGGTGTGCAGCGGGCGCGGACGCGAACCGTGACGTGGAGTGCCGCATGGCGGCGGCGAGTGATTCGCTCGACCGGTACTGGGCGACGCAGGTCGGAAACTACCGCGCCCCGGCGCCCGTGGTGCTATTCAGTGGGCAGACACAGTCGGCATGCGGTGCCGCCTCGTCGGCGACCGGCCCCTTCTACTGCCCGGGCGACGAGACAATCTACGTCGACGTCTCTTTCTTCGACACCCTCAGCCGTGACTATGGTGCCTCCGGTGGCTCCCTGTCGCAGATGTATGTCCTCGCGCACGAGTGGGGCCACCATATCTCGAACCAGATCGGGACACTCCAGAGTGTGGGACGTGAATCGGGCCCCACCTCCGGCTCGGTGCGGCTCGAACTGCAGGCGGACTGCTTCGCGGGAGCGTGGGTGCAGAACGCGTCGACGGTCACCGACGACCAGGGTGTGCCGTTCCTGAAGCCCGTCACACAGCAGGAGATCGCGGATGCGATGAGTGCGGCAGCGGCGGTGGGTGACGACCGGATCATGGAATCTTCCGGCGTTCGAGTGAATCCTGAGCGCTTTACCCACGGCACATCGGAGCAGCGCCAGCGCTGGTTCCAGGTGGGCTACCAGCAGGGTCCCACGGCCTGCGGCACCTTCGACGTCCCGGCTGCGCAGCTCTAGCGGGCCGGCGCGGGCTCAGCTGCGATGCCCAGTGAGGGCGAGTCCGCCGCCCAGTCCCACCATGATCGCGCCGCCCGCGGCACGGGCCCTGATCATGCGGCGTGGGGAGCGCGCGAACCAGTGCTGCGCCGACCCGGCGAGTAGCGCCCAGGCCGCGTCGCATACGAGCCCGATTGTCACAAAGATCGTGCCGAGCAGCATGATCTGGGCGGGCACCGCGCCAGCACTCACCGTCACGAACTGGGGGAGTACGGCGACGAGAAACACGATCGCCTTGGGATTGGTGATGCCCACCACAACACCCTGCCGCAGCATCACGACGGGGGATATCTGGTGCGCGCCCAGGCTCGCAGCATCCTCGGTGCCCTCGGCTCGGTGTCGGATCGCCTGCACACCCAGGTAGACGAGATACCCGGCTCCGAGGAACTTGATAATCGTGAACAATAGGATCGACTGTGCAACAATCGCGCCGATTCCGAGCGCGACGGCAGCCACGAGCGGCAGCACGCCGAGACTGTTCCCGAGCACACTCATGAGCCCTCCGCGGCGCCCGTAGCTCAGGGACCGGCCAATCACGAACAGCACGCTGGGACCAGGGACTACGATGAGTGCGACGGACGCGAGGATGAACGCGGTGAGCGTTTCCGGAGTGGGCATGGAGTCATCGTAACCCCGTGCGGTCCCCGTGAACTAGCGCCGGCCGCGGTGCGGGGGTTTCTTACGGGTCGCCGCGAGCTGGGCACCACGCGACCCCGGCTTAGGTCCGGACTTCGCACTCTTTGTCGGCTGCTTGGTGACACGCTTCGCTGGCTTCGGGGCGGCCTCGACATCCGTGTTCGCCCGCGAGCTGCGCGCTGTGCGGCCCCGCAGTACGCCCACGAGCTCCTGCACGTCTGCGGCGTCTCGGGCCACGTCCCAAGTAGCCCACACGGTCGTCGAGGGGAGGGCATCCGCGTCGGTGATCGTGAGGAGGGCGTGCTCGCGCTTATCGCTCAGGTGGCGCGCGAGCATCGTGGGAAGGATGATCCCGCCCGAACCGGTGGCAACGAGCTGGAGCGCGGCGCGCAGCGTGGTCGGCATCCAACTCGGATCCGCCCACGGCTGGGGAGCGGGCCACTCCGCCGGGTGCAGGGGGTGATCCAGGAGCGCCACCGTCGCAAGATCGTCCAGGGACACAGCGTCCTGCTCGGCGAACTCGTGATCCCGCGCAACCACCAGGCTGAGTTTCTCGGTATAGAGCTGGATTGCGTGCCGGGTGCGCCCGGGCTCGGCATTCCCCGCCGGCAGCTCACTCGGAAGTACACGCTCGAGCGTGACATCGGACTCGACCCTGTCGTTGCGACCGTACGCAATGTTGACGGGGACGAGTTCGAGAGGGACGCCCGAAACCTGAGCCCAGCGCTCCGCCCACCGGGAGGGGGCCATGCCGCGTGCAAATGCGAGGCGCAGCGGGGTGGGGGACGGGGGGACGTCGCTCATAGCGCCACCTTCGCGTAGATTTCGTGCGTGTAGGGGAGACGGGCGGCTGACAGCGCGATCCGGTAATCGGGCGAATCCGCGTGTCGGAGCGGGGTGCCCTCCTCCCGGTACCGGGGCAGGGCGAGTGTCGTGTGTCCCTGTGGCGGAAGACCGCTCGCGGGAACGACCCGCCACCAGGGCACGGCGTGCCCAAAGAGGGCCATGACCTGCCCGACCGCGCGGGGCGCGTTCGAGCCGATTGCGAGCGCCACGTCACCGTACGTCATGACTCGGCCCGCGGGGATCCGCGCAACGACGGCGAGCGTCGCGTCGACGAATTCGGGGCTGGGCATAGCACTAGCCTACGGTGTGTGCAGGGTTAGACGACCCCGGAGACGCCGAGCAGCTTGCCAATCGTGAAGGTCGCTGCGACCGCAATCCCGCCGAACGTGAGCTGCCTGATCGCGCCAGCGATCCAGCTGCGGCGGGTGATTCGTGCGGCGAGTGCCCCGGCGAGCAGCAGGCCAAGCCCACCGAACGCCAGGCCCCAGCCGAGCGTGCCGAACCCGAAGAGGAACGGCAGGATCGGGATCAGGGCACCCACGCTGAACGACAGGAGCGACGACACCGCGGCGATCCAGGGCGACGGACGCTCATCCTCGCTCATGCCGAGTTCGTGAGAGAGGTGCACGCGCACGGCATGGTCCCCGCTCGTGTGCACCTCGCCCGCGGCGATCCGGGCCGTGTCTTCCTGCATGCCGAGCTTTTCGAACATGAGCGCCAGCTCAGCCTGTTCACCCTGCGGGTTGCGGCGGTGCGCGTCCTGCTCTGTGCGGACCTCCGCGTCGAGCTGCTCGTTGGCGGTGCGCACCGAGGTGAACTCGCCGAGCGCCATCGATACGGCACCCGCGATCAGCCCCGAGACGCCAGTGATGGCGACCATCCCGGGGGAGGCCCCCGCCGCCGCGATGCCGGCGATGAGCCCGACGTTGGAGACAAGCCCATCCATCGCCCCGAACACCGTGGCGCGCAGCCAGCCCGACGAGATATCCGCGTGCCGGTGGTCGTATTCGTGTGGGTGTGCGATATTAATCTCGCTCATCAGTCAGCCCCCTCAACACCCGCGCAATTTCGCGCGTAAACCGCTACCGTAGCAAGCATTCGCGGGGAGGGAGAACCTCGCTCGCGGCTTCGAAATGGCGCGCTGCTGCGCTTCGTCTGGCCGGGTCTCCACGCTTCGCGCAGCCGTGTTCGGTGATTCGGAACGGGGGCATGTTGGGTTCGGTATACCGAACTTCCGCGCCACCTCAGCCGTCTGATCTGGTGTCGGAGATCTCCCGCCGATGTGGCGGAACGATCGTCTGGATCTCACCCTGCCACCGGCGGCGTAGCCACCGGTCGTGTGTCGCGATGATCAGGGCCCCGGGGAACTGCGCAAGTGCCTGCTCCAACTCCTCGACGAGCGTGAGTGAGAGGTGGTTGCTGGGCTCATCGAGCAGCAGGATCTCTGGCGGATCAGCCACAAGTGTTGCGAGAGCCAGGCGTCGCCGCTGCCCCACACTCAGCACCCCGACCGGCCGATCGAGATCGCGTGCAGCGATGAGGCCGCTCTCGACCAGGGGGTACTGTTCGGCTCGGGCCGAACCCAGGGTGTCCTCGTATGCCTGCGTTGCAGTGCGCTCAGGGCGCGGGAATACGACCTCCTGGGGGAGGTAGCCGAGCGTCGCGGTGCGGTTCGTGCTGCCGGTGTCGGGTTCAAGGACACCAGCGAGGACTGCGAGGAGCGTAGACTTCCCCGCGCCGTTTGGTCCGGCGAGGAGGATGCGACCGTTTTCGGGGAGGGCCAGAGACACCGGGGCCAGCCGATTCGCCACGGCGACGCCTGTTGCCTCGATAACCGGCGCATGCCGAACGGGACGCGCCGAGTGTTCCGAATCCCCAAGCGCGGGTGCACCGCTGCCCGAGAACCCGGCGAAGTTGAGCGGCGCGGGAGGTCTGCGCACGCGCCGCCGCTCGAGCGTCTCGAGCCGCACGCGCGCATTCCGTGCACGCCGGGATGTCACCCGAGCATCCTTGTCGGCGTAGAACTTCTTGGTGATCCGGCTTTCCGACTTCGATTCGTGTTTCCGATTCACCTCGCGGGATCCAACCGCAATCTCGTGTCGCAGTGCCTCAAGCTCGGCGCTCTCCGCCGCGTACTGCGCCCGCCATCGGGCGAGTTCGGCCCGACGTTCGGCGCGCGCCGCCGAGTACCCCACGCCCCACATGCGCGCGCCGAAGCCCGCGCCGGGGTCGTCGGTTTCCGGTGCGTCCACAGCGGGGGCGTCAATCCCTGCCTGCGGGCGTGCCGGACTCGTGGTGGCGGCTGCGTCTGCGAGCTCGCTTGCCGGGAGCGGGAGGGGATCCAAGTCGAGGATCCGAGTCGTGATGGCGTCGAGGAGTGTGCGGTCGTGACTGGCTACGATCACGATCCCGGGCCACTGCCCAAGCACGCGCTCGAGGTAGTCGGCAGAGGCGTCGTCAAGGTGGTTTGATGGTTCGTCGAGGAGCAGGGTGTGCGGGGCCTCGAGTAGGAGCGCGGCGAGCGAGAGCCGGAGCCGTTGGCCCCCGGAGAGCTGCCCGATCGGGCGCTCTTCAGAGATTCCGCCAAGGCCGAGTCCTGCCAGAATGTCACCGCGGTGGGCTTCTGCGGTCCAGGCTCCCGTTCGTTCGGCCTCGTCGAGCGCCTCCGCGTAGGCGTCCGCCACTGCAGGGTCCGCCGGAGCGTGTGCGAGCGCTGCGCCGAGGCGATCCAGTTCCGCGAGTGCGCTGCGGGCACTGGCTTGGGCGTCGTCGAGCACGCGCGAGAGCGTGACCTCATCTGCGTAGGGGAGTTCCTGTGCGAGGAGCCCGACAGATCCGGGCAGCTGCACCGTGCCGAGACTCGGCGTGAGTTGCCCGGCGAGAATGCGAAGCAACGTGGACTTTCCGGTCCCGTTCTCTCCGATGAGGCCGATGCGGTCCCCGGGGCGGGCGGTGAATGAGATGTCGCTGAGGACTCGGCGGTCCGGGTACGAATGGGATACCCCGTCGACGAAGAGATGCGCCGCAGCAGGGCGGTCAGTTCCGGGGGACGTTGCGTGGGCCGCGGCGCGCGTGGCACCGCTCAAGCTGGGAGTGGAGAAATTGGGTGATGCGGGCATCGGGGCCGCCTTTCGAACCGAACGGAGATTCCGCGGGGCGTTGCCAGAACGAAAAGCCTGCGACCGGCGGCACCGCAGGGTAGCCTGATCCGGGAGAGCGACGTTCGGGCACCTCATGCGCGAAACGGGAGCCGTGTTAGTTCTTCACAGGTTCGAGTGTACGGGGTGAGCCCCGGGACCGCGCAACCCCATCCATTCAATTCACACCGCACGAGTTTTACGCTGCACGAGGGGACACCATCATGATGACGGACATAAGCGGACGGCTCGTGAACTCGCGGCAGGGCCTGGACCTGGTGCTGGTTCGCTCGCTCGCACTCCCAATTTCTGAGGCGTGGGCGTATCTGACCGACCCCGCCCTGACTGAACAGTGGTTCGGCCCCTGGGAGGGTGACGGCCGCCGCGGTGGCAGCGTACGAATTCGTATGCGCTTTGAAGAGAACGGCCCGGCCGTTCGTGCGCAAATCGTGGCCTGTGAGGCCCCGCACCATTTGGCACTGAACACTGTCGATGAGTACGGCAGCTGGAAGTTGGAGCTTCACCTCGAAGAGGACGGCGAGGATGACACGCTGCTGCGCTTCGTGCACCACCTCGATGGGGATTCGGACGTCGGGGACATCGGCCCCGGCTGGGAGTATTACTTGGATCTTCTGGTTGCCGCGACCGAAGGTACCGAGAGCGCCGAGTTTGACCAGTACTACCCCGCATTGCGCGAACAATATCTCGCGCTCCGCCCCGGCCAGTAGTCGCGCGCGTGGGCGCCTCTGCCCCCAAAATCGGGGACTGCGTCTCAGTGTTCACGTATACCCCACCCACGTATTTTCCTGAACCCCCGCGTGTCGCTCACCCTCACGTTTTGAGGGGAGCCTTACCTCGGTATGATGATGCCCGGATGCGGCGCAAGATCGCCCGCGTACCGAGCCGACGCTGACGCGTCGGGAAAGCAAGGGGACATGCGACACAGGGTGGGGGCTGGCCTGCGCGCCAGTTTGGGGTTGGCTGCGTGTGCAGCGGTTGTGGTGGGGCTCATCGCACCAAGCGCCGCGGTGGCGACGGACGGCGAGGCTGCGCCCAGCAGCTATTCGGATGTGCGTCTGGAATGGGGAATCAACAGTGTGTACCAGTCGCCCAGCCCGGGTGGTACGGGGTGCTCCTTCTTCTCCGCGGGCACGCAGCTTGAGTTCGCCGCCGAGTCCGGCGACGTGCGGATCGTGAAGCGCGCCGAGGACGGATCCTCCGTCCCAGTCACCAAGAACAGCATTTGCTTGGGAAAGCCCGGCACTGAGCTCGGTCAGCGCATGCAGTTCAACGGCGGTTCCGGGCAGATCGACCCGGTCGCCGGAACCGGAACGCTGCGCTGGAGTGGCGCTGTGACCGCAAACGGGTACGGCGGCATGGTGCCGTGGTGGATTCAGGATCCGGCGCTGACATTTTCGGGTGACGGCACCGCCGTGCTGACTGCGACCGCCGGCGGTTGGGCCTCGTCGATGGAGAACCCCACGGAGATGTCGCCGCTCCGCCCCCGGGCCGTCACGGTCGCGACGTTCTCGAACGTGGAGCTTGGGGCCGATTCGCTGAGCCTCACGCCCGACTTTGGTGGGGTTGATTACTTCAAGCTGAGCGATCCGGCAGATCCAGCCTCCCCACGGGCGACACAGTCGACCGTGAACAAGGGAAATCCCGAGTGGGGCTCCTGGCCGGAAAGCTTCGTGGACTTCCACTACGAGACCGGGCTCGAGAGCTACTGGCATTCTTCGGGCAGCGGCGGTGACGGTGAGAAGCCGGGCATGCCGATCGTGATCGAGCTGGGCGAACAGGACGAACCGGTTGTCATTCCGCAGGTTGTGCAGCACGTTGAGATTGACCGGCCACGCCCGCTGATTGTCGGCCACCCGGTCACGTTCTCTGCGGTGATCGATGGAGCAGAAGCGGTGACCTGGGAGATCGCGCCCGAGCCTGAGGGGCCGTGGACACCAATCGCGGGGGCAACGACGCAGAGCTGGGCGGTGGACTCGGTTACTGCCGAGCAGTTCAACGACCGCTTTGTGCGGATGTCGGGAACAAACTCGGTGGGCACCGTATCCGCGGGCTCGCTGTATGTCCGCACCGTGCCGTTCCAGGAACTTGCAATCACCGCGCAGCCGCTTCCGGTACACACGACCGAGGGCAACAAACCAGTTTTTTCTTTCACCGCTGAGGGCTCGCCTGCCGCGACAACGTTCTCGGTGGAGCAGAGCCGGGATCGGGGAAAGACCTGGCAGGTTGTCGAAGGCACCAGCTACCGGAAGGCCCAGCTGGGGCGACTGGACCAGCTCACGCTTCCGCCCGCAACCGCCGCGGACCACGGCACAGTTCTGCGCGGCGTCGCGAAGACGGGGAAGGTCCCGGGTGTTGCTGAAGCGGGATACACCGCGACCACCACGCCGGTGGTCTATGTCGTCGCTCAGAAGACAGGAAAGCCTCAGATCAGCGCATGGAAGCTGCCGGGGTTCAGTGAGGAAGCGGGCGGTGCGATTGCCGTATCCGGGGCCGGATTCACGATCCCGAATTCCGAGACCGGCGGCAGCTACTCGCTTGACGTCGCGTTGTTTAATCGGGACGTGTGGGTTCCCGGCCACGCAGGCGAGCCGCAGTGGGTCAGCCTCTCCGAGGATTCGCGCAACGGTCAGTACTACCAGGCCTATATGGCCTACTACGGTGGCAGCTTCGAAACCGTGATCCAGGTGCCTGCGGGCGCACTATCTGCAGACAAACCGTACGGGGTGGGAACGCTGCTGCGCCACTACGCCGGAGGGGTCAATACCTACGAAAACCGGGACATGGATACCCTGTCCGAGGTGGCGGATCCGGTGCTTGTGGAAATCGTCGATCCTGAACCCGAACCTGGGACCGAGCCGGGAACGGATCCCGGGACGGAGCCGGGCACTGAGCCCGGGACCGATCCGAGCACGGAACCGGGGACAGATCCGAGCGCGGAACCGGGGACGGATCCGGGCACGGAACCGGGGACGGATCCGGGGACGGGTGTGACGCCGGTCCAGCCGCAGACCGGAGCAAGTCCGGGCGGCCAGGGCACGTCGGCGAAGCTTGCGCAGACGGGCTCTGGTCCCTCCGTAGTTCTGCTTCTCGGCGGGATCTCGCTGATTGTCCTCGGAGCTGGCGTAGTTGCGTTGCGCCGCCGGGCGGTGCAGACACCCGAGTAGAGGAAGCTCACTGGGGAATTGCTTCCTCCTGAACGGCGCGGCATCGGTGGATCACCGGTGTCGCGCCGTTGTGTATCGGTCCTCCCACTCGTGGCTCCTGAGTCGACGGAGCATCTAGGCTCCTCCCGCGGCGAAGATGTCCTGCGAAATTCGATCGAGCTGAGTGCGCAACTGTTCAAGCTCATTTTTTGCGGTGTCCAGGGCGGACTTCGTATCGGGCCACACGGAACCGCGGAACTGGGCGGCGAGGGGACCGTCCCACACGTTGGCGTCGGACAGGATCCGGCCTTGGGTGTCGAGCCGACTGATCTGCTCGGTGAACCCGCCTCCAATGATTGATTGGATTTGCCGGATCGCGGAGCGGGCTTCTTCGGTGGTGAGTACACGGGACACAGTGGAACCTCCGTTGCTGGGTGACTGGCGCACTTGGGGGTGTCAGTGCGTGGCCACCACGATAGGTCTCAACTGAGGCGCTCGGACGGCCCCTGGCACACTCTGTGGAGAACTCGTCTTGGACGGGGCCTGTGGACGGGGAGAGCGTCGTCCACAGGCCGATCGAGAGACCGAATAGGCCGGAAAAGTACGCTGTCTGTGGATAACGAAGACGGCTCTGCGAGGAGCTTCGTACACTCGTGGCCACCGAACCCACTTCTGGGATCGGGCGGACGACGATCGGAGCTCACATGCGAATCTCGATAGTGCACGCCGGAAGGAGCGTGACGTGTGAAGTCGTGAGTTGGCGCACGGCTGCGACGGTCGCAGATGTCCTCGTGGACCGCGGCTACGCTCCGATGGACTTTGTCGAGATTACCGTTGACGGGCATGCGGGCCTGTCCGTGCCGATGCAACTCGGAGCACACACGTCTCTGAGCGCTGCGGGGCTGCGCGAGGGCAGCACGCTGTCACTCGAGGGGAGGCATTCCGACGCCGCGGCACTCGACCCGCAGCCGCTGAGGTCGCCCACTCCGGGGTGGTGTGTGTCCGTGATCAGCGGTGCCGACGCCGTTGCAGGGATCCAACTTCCGCACGGCGTGACGCGGACGATCGGGCGGTCCCCGCGCGCGGACGTCACGGTGAACTCCCGAACTGCGTCGTGGCTGCACTGCACAATCGAACGTGTGGGAGCGGGGATCCGAATCCGCGATGCCGGATCTCGCAACGGCACGTACGTCGCGGAAACACGCGTCGACCGGGCCGGGGTAGCAGTAAGCTCCACTCAAGTGTTCTGGGTGGGAGACGCTGCGCTCACGCTTGGTGAAGTGGGGACAGCACCAATGGCCACGCTCCCCGCTGTGAGTCGTGACCCCGGTTGCGGCACAGTGCCCTTCAATAGACCGCCGCGTGTGCGCAACGTCATTGCCACTCTCAAAATCCCCGTTCCTTTGCCACGAGAGGTGCCCGAGGCCAGTTCGTTTAGTTGGGTTACCACCTTGCTTCCTCTGCTCGCCGCTGGGGTACTCATCATGGTGCTTGGAGATCTGCGGTTCGCTCTGTTTGCCCTGCTCAGCCCGATGCTGGCACTCGGAACTCACGCCGAGCAGCGTCGACGACGGCGCCAGCTGTTGCGTACGGAGGAGACACGTTGGAGCGCTGAACTGGGGACGTTCCAGGCGCGTGTAGAGGCCGCGGCGAGCGCGGAGTCGACACGTCGGTCCGTAGCGACGCCGGATCCTGCAGTTATGCTGCGGCGAGCGCTGGCCGCGTCGCCCCAGTTGTGGCAGCAACGCACAGACGCTTCGGACTTCCTGCACCTTCACCTCGGGATAGCGACACTTCCGTGGACCCCCGACCTGGACATCGGGCCGAGTTCCTCAGTGGAGGCTGGTGCACAAGCCATCCTCGACCGGACCGTGTTGCGAGATACCGCGCTCGCCGCAGACCTGGGGAACGCTGGAGTCGTGGGGATCGTGGGGGATCGCGACCACGCGTTGGCTGTGGCCCGGAGCCTGACCGTTCAGGCGGCGTCGCACTGCGGACCCGCGGACCTTTCAGTGAGCGTGAGCTGTGATTCGGGTCGTGAGGCAGCGTGGGGGTGGGCCGGGTGGTTGCCTCACACCGGGGTGCGTGACGATCCTCGGGGTGTGCGTTGGCTGTCGGGCACCGTCGAGGACGGCAACGCGATGCTGCGTCGCCTTGCCCGTGCGCCGCAGTCCGGTGGGGCACGGGCGCACCTGACCATCATCGACTCTGACTCGATGCTGCGCGGTCAGGATTCGCCCGCCCGTGGGCTGCTGGGGCGGGGACGAAACAGCGAAACGGGGCACCACCCATTGCGAGGTGCCGCGATTGGTGAGTCCGCACCTCCGCCTGTCAGCGGAATAGTGGTCGTGTCACGAGAGACCGACCTCCCCGCGAGCTGCACCACAGTGGTATCGCTCACTCCGGACGGCCGCGCCACTGTTACTGACACCCGCACTGCGGCTCGAGTCGACGGGGTGGTGCTCGGCCGCGTCGGTCAGACAGACGCGGAAGCCGCCGCACGTGCGCTTGCGCGGTTCACAGACCCAGACTCGTCCAACGCCACTGGCGCGATTCCACGCCAGGTTCGGCTTCTCGAGTTGCTTTGCGATGGCCCGCCCAGCGCGGCCGTCATCCAGGATCGATGGTCACGTGCGTCCGGACTGGCAGTTCCTATCGGGCGTTCCAGTCATGACGTGGTCTCCGTGGACCTTATTGCCGATGGCCCGCACGGGCTTGTCGGCGGGACTACCGGATCTGGCAAGTCGGAGTTTCTCCGGACGCTCGTCGCTGGGCTTGCGGCGAGCCACGATCCCAGTCGACTCAACTTCATCCTGATCGATTTCAAAGGAGGCGCCGCCTTTGCCGCCTGCGAACGGCTGCCGCACACGATCGGGACCATTACGAACCTCGACGCAGGGCTTGCCTCCCGTGCGGTGCGAGCTCTGGAGGCGGAACTGCAGCGCCGACAGCGGCTGTTCGCAGGGGCGGAGGTCGAGAGTCTCCCCGCCTATCTCGCCACGAGTCCTGCGTCGCCGCTGCCGCGGATCGTGCTCGTGATCGACGAGTTTGCGATGCTCGCACAGGAGTTCCCGGATGTTCTTGCCTCACTCGTCAGTATCGCTGCGGTGGGGCGCACTCTCGGTGTACACCTGCTTCTTGCGACGCAGCGTCCCGCCGGGGTGGTGACCGAGGACATCTTGACGAACACCAACCTGCGTATTGCGCTGAGAGTGCAGAGCCGGGAAGATTCATCGAACGTCATCGGCACCTCGCAGGCTGCTGAGATCCCGCGCCAGTTCCCGGGCCGAGCGCTGATCCGCCGCGGCGCAGACGACCTCGTCCCCATACAGACGGCGCTCGGAACGGGAATCCCCCAGAGGGAGGACGCCGCTCCCGTGACTGTGCGGGCCGTGAATGTTTTTGGGGAACCGATCCATGAGTCGGCGACACCTAGCGAGTCCGGGAGCGCTCCGCAACCTCAGACAGAAAACGAGCTGGATCACCTGATTGATGCGATCATCGACGCACACCGGGAGCTGGGACTCGGCCACCCTCGACCAGTGTGGCCTCCGCCGCTCGGAGATCGGGTTGACCTTGGCAACCCCGGGCCAGGGTCTCTACAACCGGGAGGGACCACAGGCGCCGGCCCGGTTGCAGTCGTGGCACTTGCGGACGAGCCGGATCTCCAACGCCAGGTTCCAGTGGGCTGGGAACTCACTCAGGGCAATCTCTTGCTGCTCGGCCTCCCCGGGAGTGGCACGAGTACGGCGCTCCTCAGCATCGGGGTGGCGCTTGCACAGGAGCACGCGCCAGGAGACCTGGAACTCCTCTGTCTCGATGCCGGTGGCGGCAGGCTGAGCGACATCGCGGCGCTGCCGCATACAAGCACCTGGGTCGGTGAAGGAGACGGGGAACGCCGGGCACGACTGCTGCGCTACCTGACTGGCGAGGTCCGTCGGAGACAGCGCGTAGCCGGACCCTGGCGGCGCACAGTAGTGCTCATCGATGGACTCGCAGCGCTGCGTGACGAACTCCAAGAGCCAGCGTCACTTGAACTCTGGGACGGTCTTCTGCGGGCATACACTGACGGCCCGGAGGTGGGAGTATCGTTCGCAGTTTCGGCGGCCCGCCCTCGTGCGGTGCCGACGGCGCTTGAAGAGACAACCGGACAACGCTGGGTGTTTACGTTGCCAAACGTATCTGCGTACGCGGCGCTCGGGATTCGCGGCGCGGCAATCCCCGCCGCGGTGCCCGGCAGATGTGTGGACTCGGCCACACTCAGACAGCTGCACGTTGCGACGCCCGCGGAGCCGTATTCCGTACGTGTTCAACACATCGCAGAGCGCTGGGCCGAACACCCCGCGCTCAGTGACCCGGTCGGCTCACTGCCCACAGTGCTCACCGCCGGGGAGCTTGCCCATACTGCGGACCTCGCAGGAGATCCAACACGGATCCCGATCGGGATCCGGGAAGACACCCTGGAGCCTGCGGTACTCGAATTGTATGAGGGGGAGCACGCACTCATCGCCGGCCCACCCCGCTCGGGGCGTTCGTCATTGCTCGTCGGGATTGCCGAGCTGGTGGCTCTGGCCGTGTCCGAGCCTGGCGACGATGCTGGCGCCCGGAATTCCCATGCAAACCCCGGACGTACTCGGGTCTGGGGCATCGCGCCACGACGATCGCCGCTGAGCATGGCACCCCTCGACCGGTTCGCGAGCAGCTCTGCAGACATCGAAGAAATGCTCGCGCAGCTTGCCGGGCCCTTGCCGAACACAGAGCAGGTGGTGCTTCTTGTCGACGACGCGGACCGACTCAGCGACCACGATGCGGCGTTCGAGGAATTTCTGCGCGCGGTGTCCCCGCACCACCACCTGGTGTTCGCTGGGCGTGCAGCTGAGCTCCGGTCACGCTATCTGCATTGGACCACTGATGCGAGAGCCGCCCGCACCGGTATCCTCTTGCAACCGGACACCGACCTGGACGGCGAACTATTCGGGGTTCGACTTCCGCGTCGCGCTCCTGTGCAGATCACCCCGGGGCGGGGATACCTGTGCGTGAGCGGATCCGGCGTGCTTGTACAGACGATGACCGCTGGGACACACGGCACTGAGGAGGTGCCGAATGCCGGTGCGCTTCGATGAAGAGGCTGCCGAACAGTTCCGTCGGGCCGCACGCCACGCTGCGAGCGAGCTTCACTCCCAGGGCGGATCGCGACGGGCTGCCGCAGAGCAGGCCATCTCCGGTTGCGTTGGTCCTGTGGCGCGTCTCCTGGAACGAGCCTGCACACTCGAAGCAGAAGACCGCGGCACCCTCGCTGGAGTGCTGAGCAAACTTGCGGAGCAAGTGGCGGAGGCTGGGCGGGTGGCCCGTGAAGAAAAAACGCGGGAGCGACTCGTCGCGGAGTGGGAAGCACGGCAGGCACTCCGGGTGCACGACGCCGCGACCCCGGTCTCTGCGCTCCTGCACGCCAGCGGGATCGCGCATCCGAGCGCATTGGCGGGGGATCCGCGACCGCAACAGGCAGACGGGATCTCACCGGTCTTGGCTGCATCGTTTAGCCCGCGTCGCCGGGTACGGACACCGCACCGCACCGCGGAGGGCAGCAGCGGCGCACACCCAGATTCGTTGCGGCGATTTGCGGCACGTTCTCGGACGAACAGCGCCGCGCTCGAGCGGGAGCTTTCGACCCTCTGGTCTGCGTGGACACAATTGCTTGCCTCCTCCCCGTGGCTCCGCGTGGACTCGGCCACCTTTCTCACGGGGTTCCAGGGGTACTTAGCCGAAAATGAGGCGGATGCGCAGTGGATCGGCAGGGTATCTGATGCGTTCCGTGCGGCCGGCGGCGGGACGCTCCGACCGAGCGTGTTGCGCGGCCTTGCGACCGTGCGGCCCCGCATTCGGAGCGACTCCGAACTGCTGACAACTCTTGCGACGGCAAGCGACGCGGAGCTTGCAGCAATTCTCGCCGGGATCCCCGGAATCGGGGCGCAGTTGCAACAGTTCAAACCTCGCGCGGTCGCGGATTGGTGGACCCAGATGGCGGCAGGGGCAGAACCAGGCAGCACGGGCCACACCGCACGACAGGAGCGACTTCTGCGGAACTTGCCGGATGTCCTCGGGAACCTCGACGGTATGCCAGTCGCGGCGCGCGTCCGGGCGAACACCCTGCGCATCCCGGCCCTCCTACGTGCGGTCCGGGCTGAGCTCCGCGGCGTGGAACGTGGCGAGATTGCCGGCGGAACTGGCCGGGCAGGACAACTTCGCTCCGAGCTCTCCTATCTGCGCCGCGTTGGGCAGGGAGAAGCCCAGCTGTATCTCTACGACCGCCACGCTTCCCGCATCGTGGAGGTGCTGGGTGCCCCGGGGCCCGGCACGCAGCGTGCCATTACCTACGTGCCCGGTACCTATACGGGAATGAACTCGTTCTACACAGGGCGGGTGCAACAGCTCGGGCACGCACTCACTCAGGGGACCCCGGGAACCATAGTTTTTGTGTACAAGGATGGCCCGTTCCCGGGCGAGGAACCGTCAGGTCGGGGGCCACGGGCGTTGCGTATTCGGGAAGCAAACAACGCGGAGACCGCGCTCACGGCTGGCGAACAATTGCGCCGCTTCGGCACTGGGGTGCGGAGCGATCCGTCGTTTGCGACCCTGCCACAGATCGGCATCGGACACAGTTGGGGGCTCGCGAATCTCACCGCCTCTGAGGTCGTCGGAGCGCGCTATGACACGGTCATTTCCCTCTCGGGGGCCGGCATGCCCGCAGAGTGGTCCGCGAGCCCCACAACGGGGTACTTCGACCTGAGCTATCCGGACATTCTCCAGGGAGCGCAACAGCAGGGATACGTGTGGAAGGGACACACCCCACGCAACAATCCCGGCTTCGCGAAATACCCCCTGTACTCAGGTCCCGATGACGCGGTGCTGTCGAGCTCGGCACTTTCAGACACCCCGGAGAAACTTCGGGTACTCACTCGCAACCACGACCTGATTGCTACGAAAAGCCCGACAAACAGGCAAGTCTTGGAGGACCTGGGAAGGTTGGTAACGCAATGAGTAGGACGACAGGCGTCACTGTAGCTGGCGCGATCTTATGCGTGCTCTTGTTGGTGGGCTGCTCCGGAAAAGTTGGTACAGACATGAAGAATAGTGAGTCAGGCGCGAGATGGTCCGAGGTCAAGGAACGGACGCAAACTCAGGAACTTGATATTGCAGCATCACTACCCGAGGCGTGGGTATCGGAAATCGAACAGGTACCTGACGGCTTCTTGCTCGACTGCAGCTCGACGGAGATGACTTGGAACGGACTGACGAAAGTCGGGCTCTCTGCCGGAGTCGACCCGACTGACGCAGTGCACCATCTCGAATCTCGATTCGCAGGAACAGCGTTCACGATCGGAACACGGCTAAATGTCGTGGGCCAGTATGAACTCCAGCTTGTCGCCCAGGATGGCGTCGAAAACTACATCATTGCCGAGGGCGAGCCCGGCACACTCCGCATTGCCTCCGGCTCGCCGTGCTTTGTGCTCCCCGAGGACACATACCCTGGAGGGACGTGGTGATGGGCGGCAGACAGGAGGACCGGAATGAACGGGCCGAACGATCCAGTGAGCGCTGCGTACGAAGCACGTGCGGCGGAATACATTGAAGTGTGCGGCACGATCGATCGAACCGCATCCGTCGACCGGGACAACATTCTGGGTTGGGCTCAAGACCTGAGCGGGCCGATCCTGGATGTTGGATGCGGGCCGGGCCAGTGGACAGAGCTGCTGCACACCCAGGGATTCGATATCTCCGGAATTGATCCTGTGCCCGGGTTCCTCACGGATGCGAGGCGACGCTACCCCGGTGTGAGGTTTTCGGAGGGGAAAGCGACCGCCCTGCCCGTCAGCGACGGTGCGCTCGGCGGGGTGCTCTCATGGTTCTCGCTGATCCACACAGATCCCGGTCTCCTCAGCCTCCCGCTCGCGGAGTTCGCGCGCACCCTCGGGCCCGGTGCCGGTCTAGCGCTTGGCTACTTCGACGGCCCACACGGAGTGCCGTTTGATCACGCGGTGACCACGGCCTTTACCTGGTCGGCCGACGAACTTTCGGCACTCGTGAGCGATGCGGGCTTCCAAGTGGTCTCCATACAATCTCGGGCCGAGCCGGGGAGCCGTCCAGTGGGAACGCTCTTTGCAACCAAACGCGGGGGAGCGGACGCGTGCTGATCCGGCCCTACGCCTACGCGGACGCTACTCCCACCCTCAAGGTGTTCTTCCGTGCAATCGAGCTCACCGCGCGGGCACACTATTCGAAAGCACAGCGAGCGGCGTGGGCGGACCGAGCCGGTCGCACGATCCCGACCTGGCATGTGGCTCGTTCCGCCGCCGACACGTGGGTGGCCGAGGTCGAGGGCCGCGTTGTCGGGTTCGCCGACCTGGACGCTTCGGGCACGATCGACATGCTCTTCGTGGACCCCGACTTTGCTCGCCGCGGCATCGCCGCAGCCTTGCTCGCCCGGCCGCTCTCAACCGCACGGGCGCGAGGCCTCACCCGGGTGCGGACCAACGCGAGCGACACCGCCTGTCCGTTTTTCCTCGCCCACGGCTTCCGCATCGAAGAACAACGCACAGTCGTCGTGCGGGGAGTCAGCATGTCACACACGGCACTCGTGCTCGACCTGGAGCCAGAAGCAGAAGCAGAAGCAGAAGCAGAAGCAGACGCAGAATGATCCTGCGTATCACCCGAGCGTAAACCGCGCGGGCCTGCACCCGGCCAGTTCGCTGGCGTCAACTCCGGCGACGAGCTCCTCTGCGAGTAGGCGGCCGACCGCGGCGCCCAGCGTCACACCTTGATGCATCACCGCCAACGTGAGGCCCGGAACCTCTGGATGCGGCCCGATGAGGGGTTCACCGTCAGAGGTCATCGGTCGCCAGCCGATCTCAACGGAGATCGGCTCCAACCGCCCGGGGTCAGTGAAGTTCGCTTCGAGGTCTGCGATGGTCGCACGCGCGGTGGCGTCGCGATCTGCCTGAGTCTTCTCGCCGGAATAATCCCGGGGACACCAGAGCGTCCCATCGGGGAGCTGGCGCACCTCAAACTCATTGGTGCCGACGATCCCGCGCACCAAACCACGCTCAGCCCGGAGCCTGACGAGCACAGCGGGCGAACTGTGGATCACTGCATCGGGACCGACTGGCGGGAAGAGCGGGACTGCTCCGGCACCGGCTGCGAGGACAACACTGTGGCCACGGACTTCGCCCTGAGACGTGTACACGCCCGCAACTCGCCCGTCGCCCAAGAAGAGGCCGGTCACCGGGGTGTTGGTGCGCAGTTCTGCGCCGAGTTCGCATGCGGCGGTGATGAGTCGGTTGGTCACGTGGCCGGGGTTGATCGCCCCGTCGTCCGGACTGAAGTACGCCGTGGTGGGCGGGTAGGCCAGTCGCGGCTCCCGCGCGTGCGCGTCACGGATGGCATAGCGGGGGTTCGGATTCGGATCGAAGCCGTCCCACGTCAGCGACCCCGTCCATTGGATATCCAAATGAGGGAGCTCAGCATCAAGGCGGTGATACTCGGTCTGGGCGATCTGTCGCAGGGGGTCCGACGGCCTGGGATCCACAGGCGGGCGCCCGACCCACCCGAAAGAGCTGCCGGTAGCGCCCGCGCCGGGCTGCGCGCTATCGATGAGGATGACGCGTTCACCGAGCGCGCTGAGATGGTAGGCGATCGACGCACCCACGATTCCGGCACCGACCACAATGTGGGTGCCTCCTGCGGAACTCCGGGGCATGCATCTCCAAACAGCGTGAATCAATGATGGGAACGGGACGAGTGTACGTGGAAAGGGGACAGTGGCGCGCGGGATCGCACCGGGCTGGCGTAATACCTGAGTTCTCGCAGGTATTCTGGGAAGCCGGGGGTTGACCGGGCCAAACAGGTGGGAAACGGGGTATCGATGCAACCGGAACCTCATGAGCGGGAGCACTACACCCGCTTCGACGAGATCGCGTCAGAGCTGCTGAATCTGAAGACTGCGGAATCTGTGTCCTACGCGGATCTGGTGCGCAGGATCACCGAGCAGCGCCTCGCCCGCGGTGTGGATCCCGCAACCGCGGCGCCCGCGCGCTCAACGATCTATGACGCCTTTCGGGTGGGACGGGTGCGGGTTGACGTGGCGCTGGTGCGAGACATTGTCCTCGCGCTGGGGGCTACTGACGTTGAGGCTGACGGCTGGGTAGAGCGCTGCCGTGATGCACAGCGCCCGATCATCCCTGCTCTCGCTCCGGGCGGGCACACTCCGAAGCCCGCAATCCAGGTGGAGCAATCGACACGGTTTGCGGTCCTGCGCGCCGGGTACCCCCGAGGCTTTCTGGTGCCGTTCCTCTTGGGCTGCATCATCCTGAACTTCGCAGGAGACATCACCGGGCGTGCGCTGGGGGTGCCGGTCTATCTGGACATGATCGGAACCGCGGTCGCAGCACTCGTGCTCGGCCCCTGGTGGGGTGTAGGAATCGCGCTGCTCTCGAACCTTGCAACGCTCCCGATCGCACAGGGTCATTCGCTCTCGCTGGTGCTCGTCGCGATCACCGGGGCTCTGGTGTGGGGGTACGGGGTGCGGAAGTTCAATATGGGCCGGGATTTCTCGCGATTCTTCCTCCTCGCCCTGACGGCCGCCGTGATGTGTAGTCTCGTCGCGGTCCCGATCCTGATGTTACAGTTCGGAGGCGGGAACGGGCACGCCGGCGACCAGATATGGCAACGCTTCACTGACGCCGGGGTTCCGCTTGTGCTCGCGGTGTTCTTCTCGAACATCACGACGTCGGTGATGGACAAACTCCTGAGTAGCTTCATTGCCCTGGCCGTATTTGCGGGCTTGCACTCGAAGTTCGGGATCCCCGCGGACCACCTCCCACTCGTGGGGCGGCTCGGGGCCGAGCCTCGCGGCCCGGGCGTGAGCGCGGCTCTGTCAGCGGGGTAAGGCGGAAAGCCTTCAGTGAGCGTAGGATTTATACGCAACTTCTGGGGTATGCGCCCTGCAAAATTGTTGTGTTAACTATGCGAATACTAGGGTGGATTGAGACTGTGCCGTTTCAGGTCTCTCTCACTCGAAGGAGTTCGCCATTTTGAAGAAGAACCTTGCCGGGTTTGCGCTCGCATGTGCGCTTATCCCCGCGCTCACCCTCGGCGGATCGGCCGCCTTTGCGGTCGCGGATCCCGAGTTGCCGGCCGCGCTGGTGAGTGCAGAACTCGATGCGACGGGTGGCGCCGAAGAGGGTTCAGCACTACCCGAGGTCGCCAGCGAACTCTCAGAGCTGAATCCCGGTGTTGCTAGCGAAGACGCTCAGCTCGAAACGCTGAGTCCCGAGGAGTCGCCGCCCGCTACCGGCAGTTCGGTACCTGGCACCGAGGCCCCTGCTCCGAACGCTGCCGAAGCACCGGCACACAGTCGCGAGGTGAGCGGCGTGGTCGTGTTCCCCGCGGCTGTGCCCACGGACGTCCGCGGAAAGATGCAGTACTCGTTGTTTCCGACCACAGGCTATGACCAGAAGTGCCTGCCCCCGAGCACCTCTGGGAAACTCTCTTTCTCGAACCTGACAACCGGAGAATTTCGGCTGACCGAACTCCCCGCCTGCGACTACAATCTTCACCTCTACTACTCGGTGGATGCCGTTGAACGGACGGTGATTGCGGCTGACATGATTCGGGTCGATCTGCGTGCAGGGAACCAGCGCGGGGTATCGATTTCCGCCCAAGTTCGCGGTGGTGCCACGACATCAATCCAAGGGAAATCCGAGAACAATCAGTTCCCCGGGAAGATCTACATGCAGGATGCTCGGGGGGCGGAAACAGATGTGAGTCACCACCTCGGGGGCTGGGGTGGCGGCGGACCCGAAGGCTGGGTCCAAGGATATGCGTTCGCTGTCCCCGGTGGAACGTACACCCTGCGACTGCAACTCGAGAACGGCACCCGCCTGTACTATTCGGCGTCAGCGAAGCAGGGGCTGACGACCAGCGCCGCGCAGGCGACGAAGTTCACGATCACAAACTTCGTGAACATCAGGCTCAAAGAGATGTCCATCAATGAGTGGTTGAAGCCGGCCCCGAAGCCGAAGCCAACGGCCCCGACCTTCACGGATGTGAAGCGGGGTGCTCCGTTCTACTCGGATATTCGGTGGCTTGCCGATTCGGGGATCACGACGGGTGTGAAGCAGGCGAACGGGTCGTACAAGTTCCTGCCGAAGGACAGCGTGACGCGTGAGGCGATGATCGCGTTCCTGTACCGCGCGAACGGTGTGAAGAACTACACGCCCAAGGGTGCGTCTCCGTTTGTGGACGTGAAGAAGGGCGACCAGTTCTACACGCAGATCATGTGGGCCTACGAGAACAAGGTCACCACAGGCATCAACCTGGGCAACGGCAAGCGGAAGTTCGACCCGAAGGCGACGATCACCCGTGAGGCGATGGCGGCGTTCATGTACCGTCAGTACGCGAAGTCGATCCCCGTGGGTTCGGCTCCACAGAACTTCACGGATATCCCGGCGAACCACAAGTTCGCGAAGGAGATCAAGTGGATGGCGTCGAACAAGATCACCACGGGTGTGAAGCAGCCGAACGGGACGGTGAAGTTTGTTCCGAAGGGGGCGACGAGCCGTGAGGCGACCGCCGCGTTCCTGCATCGCGCGGAGCTGAAGAAGTAACACTCTCCGTTGTGTACACGTGTGGCCCCGGCATTGTGCCGGGGCCACACGCGCGTTGTGAGTGGTGGGTGCCGGATCCGGCACTGCCGATGTTGCGTGCGCGGCCCGCCGCCCCTATTCGGGAAGCGTGAGGTGCAGGATCGGGTACGGGCGGCCGTCGCCGTCGAGCTCGCTCCGTCCCGTCTGCACGAAACCGCGGCTGCGATAGAACCCGGCAGCCCCGGGGTTTTGCTCGTTCACGTCGACCCTGGTGACATCGTGGCGCGCGATCGCGTCCGCGAGGAGCGCGGAGCCGACACCGCCGCCGCGCACCGCGTCCGATACAAACAGCATTTCGAGGCCGCCGGCCACGGTGCCCGCAAAGCCCACGGGCACCCCGTCCCGCTCGGCCACGGTGAGTGTGACGGCGGGGAAATACGCGGGCGCGAGCTGCGCCTCGATCCGGTGGAAGTCCTCCTCCGCGAGAAAATCGTGTGTCGCGCGCACGGCGCTGCCCCAAATCGCCACGAGCGCCGGGTACTCATTTGGGCCGTGCACGGGCCGCAACACCAGCGGCCCGGATCCGGCGCGGTCCGAGCTGTGCCCCGCTGAAGCCGGAGAAACCGTGGCGTCTGTACCAAGTTCCTGTGCGTACTGCTCGACCGAGCGGCGATACAGCGGCAGTGTTCGCGAAAGCGCGGTGAGTGCGGTACTCAGCGCAGCGGCTGGTTGCCCAGTACTCCACTGAGACAGTGCAAGAAATGCCTGCGCCGCGTCCCCAGTGACGGGATCAGCGTCCAGGTCCTGAAGGATTCGGATAGCCTCGTCGGCCCGCCCGACATTGCGGAGTGAACTCGCGAGCTGGATGAGTGCCTGTGGCCGGCGCTCGCCCGCGAGCCCGTGCGCGAGCGCCGCCTCATACAGCGGGATCGCCTCGGCCTCCCGCCCCAGATAGTCGTGGACCGAGGCCCACTCGTAGACGGCGGCAGGGTCCTCAGCGGGGCGCTCCGCTACGATCCGGTGCATAGCGGGGAGCACCGTGTCCGCTGGGATCTCTTCGACGGTGTCCCAGAATGCGTTGATCCGGGAATCCCACTCGCTTGTCATGAAGTCGAGTTTATGGGGTGTCCCGTGTCGCTTTCGGTGCGTGCGCGCCGCGAGGTCTCCCGATCGTGAGGACCCCGCGCACGACGAGGCCTGTGGCGAGCGCCCAGAACGCCGAACTCAGCCCGAGCACACTGATGCCAGATGCCGCGACGAGGAAGGTCAGCGCGGCCGGCACTCGCTGTGCCGCGATCGCGAACGACTGCGAGATGGCGGACACGAATGTGGGGAGGAGAGCGACGCCGGCGAGTGCGGGCAGCACTCCGGCCGGACCCGCGAGGATCAGCGTTGCAAGGCCCGGGCTAAGGATGCCCAGCATGATGGAAGTGCCGCCGGCGGACATGCCCGCGATCCAGCGCCGGCCGTGCGGGCCGGCCTCAGGACCGGCGATCAGCGCTGCGCTGATGGCAGCGAGGTTGATGGCGTGCCCGCCAAGCGGCGCGGTGAGTGCGGAGCCGACGCCGGTGAGCGCGAGCGGGGAACGCCACGGGATTGTGTAGCCGAAGCTCTGCATGACCGCGACGCCAGGGATATTTTGCGATGCCATTGTGACGATGTAGAGCGGGAGCGCGAGGCTGATGCACGCCTGGAGCGTGAACTCGGGGGTGGTCCATTCGAGGCGCGGAATGAACTCCGCGGGCGCGAATGTGATACCCGTGCTCGTGATGTGGAAACCGATGACCGTGAGTGTGGTGACGAGCGCTCCGAGGATCGCCCACTGGGGACGGAAGCGATTGAGAATGAGCCAGACAATGAGGATCGGCGCGACGGTCAACGGGCTGCTCGCCACGGCGGAAACGGGGGCGACCACGAGCGGGAACAGAATCCCTGCGAGCATGGCCTGGATGAGGGTTGCGGGAATTCGCTGCACCAGGCGGGACACGACGGGGAAGAAACCGGTGACAGCGAGGAGGATCCCGCAGACCACGAAGGCCCCGACCGCGACCGGCCAGCCGCCGGCGACAATCGGGGTGGCCATGAGCAGCGCGGCACCGGGGGTGGACCAGGCCGCGGTCAGCGGCATCCGGGTGCGCCAGGACATGAACACGGAGATTGCACCGCTGACCACCGCAAGGATCACGAGGCCGGACACGGCCTGGGTGTGGCTTGCGCCCGCGGCTTCGAGGCCGCCGATGACGATGGAGAACGCGGCGCTGAACGCGACAATGCTGGCGACGATGCCAGCGCTGATCGGGATGCGAGTGGAAGTCGCATCCGTTCTCTTTACCGAACGTTTCATAAACAGAACGTATCATGGGGGCATGACGCTGCAAGACATCGGTGAGAATCTGCGCGGGATCCGTGCCGGGCGAGGGATCAGCCTCTCAGAGCTTGCCCGCCTCGCCGGCGTGAGTAAAAGCTCGCTCTCAGAGCTCGAAGCGGGGAAGCGGAATCCCACAATCGAGACGCTGTACGCGCTCTGCGCACCCCTGAACGTGCCGATCACCGCAATCCTCGGGGAAACTCCTGGGGTTGACGCCGCCACGGACGCCGGGGTGCGCACTATCCTCCTGTCAGTGAGACACCTGCCGGATCGCACGGTCGAGGTGTTCAGGGTCGAGTTTCCTGCTGCCGGTGGGCACACCTCGCCAGGACATGGCCCGGGCGTCCTCGAACACTTGATGGTGATCGAAGGCGCGCTCGGCGTCGGACCGGTGGGAGCCGAGTCGGTGGTGCACGCTGGGGAGTCTGCGAGTTGGTCGAGCGCCGCGGCACACAAGTACCGGGTCATTGCCGGACCGGGCGAAGGGGTGCTTGTCATCACTACGCCGCGGTAGGGCGTGAGCACTTGCGTGGCAGGTGGCGGCGTAGAGGTACCTACTCGGACTCGCCCAGTTTCGTGCCGAGAGACTGTTCGGAAACTGCTCGCGCGGCTCGGTTCGCTGCGGCCCCGGCAGCAAGCACCCAGGTGACAAGCCACACGCAAGACCCCAGAATCCCCGCGGTGATCACCCCGTTCGTGAGGTTCTCCGACGCCCCAGCAAGGGGGAGGAAGCCGCTGGTGACGGCGACCGCGGCACCGATCACGCCGCCGATTCCGGCGACGTGCACGCGCGGGGCACCCGCGCGATGACCGGCGTCCCAGGCTTTGTCCGAGGCGAGAGTCCAGCGGGTGCGCAGGCCGACACTGTGGTTGCGCCCGAGCGATCCTCGCGCGGATGCCCGCCCCAACCAGAGCACCACGAAACTGCCGACGAGGAGCACCGCAGCGGACGCCATGCCCATCAGTACGCTCTCGACCATCACTCTACGGTAGCTGGTGCCCGCGTCCCGCGGAGCAGGGTGCGCAAGGCTGAGTGGCGATCGGGGTGCCTGAGTGCATAGCCTGGGCACCTCACGCTGGCTCGCGGCCCCGCTGCTGGGACATGAGCCGGGGGAGTCCACGCACAAGCACGACCATCGTGAGGAGTTCGATGAGTGTCTGCAGCACGACCGCGAGCGGGGCGATCTCAAACCCGCTGGGAAGCGCCAAAACGATGGGCAGTACCACGAGCGAGTTTCGGGTCACCCCGCTGAACACGACCGCTCGCCGCCCGCTCAGATCGAGCCCTGCTGCTCGTGAGACCACGGTGCCCAGCGGAACCATCAGGACGGCGAAAGCGACATAGATCGGGATCGCAGGGGCCAGCGCCCCGAGGCGACCGCTCACCCCGCCGATCTGCGACGCGACAAGCACCGCAAGGGTGAGCATCATCACCGGCACCATGCATCGCGACGCGACATCCGACAGGCGCCGCCCCCAGCGCGCCCGCGCGGCGGCGAACTGAGTGAGCGCGGCCGCACCGAGTGGGATCAGGATCAGCGTGACAAACGCCTCGACAAATGGGGCCGGATCTACCCGGTCCACAAACTCTGACCCCACGAACAACCACAAGTACAGCGGCAGCACGAGCATTTGCGCGAGCATCAGGATCGGTGCGGCGGCAACGAGTCGATCTTGCGCGCCTCCCGCGAGCCCGGTGAAGACGATTACGTAGTCGATGCAGGGGGTGAGGAGCACGCAGAGTACGCCGACGAGCAGCGCCTGATCATGCGCGATCCAGCGCGACAGCACGAACACAACAACCGGCACAATGAGGAAGTTCAGGGCAAGTACGGCACCGAGGAAGCGCCAATCGCGCAGCGCGATCCCGATCTTGCCGAACGGCACCCCGAGGAATGTGACATACAGCAGCAGGCCCAGTGCAGGGGTGACCGCGAACCCGGCCGGTTCGGCAATACCAGGGGCGAGGAGCCCCGCTGCCGCTCCCGCGGCCAGAGCGAGCAGGTACAGCGCGATCTGCCGCCGCTCCATCCAGTTCACCGCGGCGCTCATGGCTCCAGTATGGCAAGGCGAGGAGAGGGGAGCTGTATCGCGATCAACCCCGGTTTTTCCAGCAGCCCGGCCCACGGCGATTGCATGCGTATGTGGGGCCTACTTGGCAGTATGGGGGCAGCTTGGAGGCAAATCGTGGTGAAGGGACGTGGTGCGAGGCAGCCGTGAGACGGTCCGTCAGCACCTCAGCGCGGTGTTGCACTCCGAGAATGGGTAAGCCTCGGGCTGATGCTCGTCCCGCTGGCGCGTGTCGCGGCGGCGCTCTGTGCCTGGGTCGGCATCCTGGGGACCCGAGAACGGTGGAAGGTGAACCGGCGTTGGCAGCGGGGACTTGTCGGATCGATCGGCGCGACACTCGTGACGGTGCTCCTCAGTGCGTGGTCCCTGGCTCATGCGCTCGAGCTGGGCGCACCTCCGAATGTGGGATTGGCGATGTTCGTCACGCTGTGCGCGATGCTCTACGGGGTGCTGTGCGCGGCGCTCTCGCCGCGGGACGCCGTGTACTCCTGGGACGAGCCTGAGCCCGAGGGGGAGAAGGACGTGCGGTAGGGGTACTGGGCCCCTGTGGATCTGTGCGGACGCGTCTCCGCACAGAGAAGGTGACGATCCCGGCCACGGCACCGCGTTGTTACGCTGAACCGGTGAGCACACGAACAATCCTGATCACCGGCGGCACCCGCGGCATCGGCCATGCGTGCGCCCTCGCGCTCGCCGCCGAGGGCTGTGACCTCGTGCTGGGGTATGCGCAGGATGCCGCCGCGGCCGCGCGGGTCGAAACCGAGGTGCGCGCCGCGGGTGGCAGGTGCCGCACCGTTGCCGCGGATCTCACCACTGACGCGGGCATCGAAACACTGTTCGCGAACGCACTCGCGTGGTCCGGTCGGATCGACGGGGTCGTGAACAACGCCGGGGCAACCCTGCATGTCGGCCGGCTCGTGGATACCGCCCCGGAGACGGTGCGGCGGGTTGTCGAACTCAACCTCACCGCAGCGATTTTGGTGGCGCGACGGGCCCTGCAGATCCTTCCTACCGGGGGCGTCCTGGTGAACATTTCATCCGGTGCGGCGACGACAGGTTCGCCCGGCGAATACGTGCACTACGCTGCGGCGAAGGCGGGCGTCGACGCGCTCACCAAGGGCCTCGCGATCGAGGCGGCGGATCAGCGGGTGCGCGTGGTCGGCGTGGCCCCGGGCACCATCGACACGGAGCTCCACGCAGCCGCGGGTGATCCGGATCGCGCGACTCGGGTCGCGGGGCGGCACCCGATGGGGCGGGCTGGCGCGCCGAGCGAGGTGGCTGCGGTCGTGGCGTTCGCGCTCTCGGACGCCGCGAGTTATGTCTCAGGCACCACGCTCCGCGTCGCCGGCGGGGTATAGCGCACACGGCAAAGCGCGGCGGAGTTGCCTCCGCCGCGCCCTGGCGACCGCTTAGATCGCGTCCCCGACCACGGGTCCCTCCGTGTTCGGCTTCCAGCCGAGCGCCGGGGCGACGTGCTCCGCGAAGGCCTGCATGACGTGCAGGTTGTACTCCGGGCCGAGCTGGTTCGGGATCGTCAGCATAAGCGTGTCCGCCGCCATCACTGCATCGTCCGCGAGGAGCTGTTCGATGAGCTTGTCCGGGGTGTCCGCGTAGGTCTTGCCAAACGTGGAGCGCATCCCGTCGATGATGCCGACCTGATCCTGGCCGTCCCGCCCGCGCAGCCCGAAGTACATTTCGTCCTGCTCGCTCACGATCGGGAACACGCTGCGGCTCACCGAAACACGCGGCGATCCGGTGTGGCCCGCAGCCTTGTATGCGGCGCGAAAGCGGTCGATCTGATCCTTCTGGAGCACGTGCAGTGGCTCGCCGGTGGCCTCGGTGAGGAGCGTTGAGCTCATCAGGTTCAAGCCCTGGCGGCCGACCTGCTCGGCCGAGTCGCGCGATCCGGCACCCCACCAGATGTGGTCGCGAAGCGTGGGGGACTGGGGCTCGATGGCGAGGCGTCCCGGCGGGGCCATCTGGGGGTCGGACTCCACGAGGGCCTCGCCCTCAACGGCCTGCATGAACAGCTCGAACTTGTCGCGGGCAATGTCGGCGCCGCGCGGATCCTCGGATCCGGTGTAGCCGAACGCTTCGTAGCCACGGAGCGCGGTTTCGGGGGATCCCCGGCTCACGCCGAGGGCGAGTCGTCCGTCGGCGATGTAGTCGAGCGCGGCCGCTTCTTCGGCGAGGTAGAGCGGGTTTTCGTAGCGCATATTGGGGTTGTGACACCCGTGCAATATGCTGTCTGACATGGTCGAACTGGTATCCCTGCGCAAGACGAACGAGATCGCGGCGTACGTCCGCGCCTCCATGGACCGCAAGGGCGACCGATGGACTGTCGACACCCAGCTGAAGAAGATCAGGGCGCTGTCCGAAGCCAAGGACTGGGTAGTCGTCAACGTCTACGAGGACAACGCCGTCTCGGCGACAAAGAAGCGCCGTGCTGACACGCAGTGGGCGCAGATGCTCGAGGATGCCAAGGCCGGCAAGTTCTCGATGGTGGTCGCCGTTGACATCGACCGCCTCCTGCGCAGCACCAAGGACCTGAACACCCTGATCGACCTGGGTCTGCGCGTCGTCACCGTGGACGGCGAGATCGACCTCTCCACCGCCGACGGCGAGTTCAGGGCGACGATGCTCGCCGCACTGGCCCGATTCGAAGCACGGCGCAAGGCCGAGCGACAGATCCGGTCGAACGAGCGCCGGAGGGCCGAGGGCATCCCTGCATCCACCTGGAAGGCGTTCGGCTGGACACGGGATGGCAAATTGATCCCGGAGGAAGCAGCCGCCGTCCGACAGGCTTTCGACTCGTTCCTCGGCGAGCCATCGCTGTCGATCCGGCGCATCCGAGAGGATCTGAACAAGGCTGGCCACCAGACCGCTCGCGGCTCCGAGTTCTCTGTTGACGCTGTGCGCTACCTGCTGGCCAACCCGCTCTACGCTGGCTACATCAAGCACTACTCCTCAGGAGAGCTGTACCCCGTGCAGGGCGACAAGTTCCCGCCCATCGTCGGAGAACAGACCTGGCGGGCCGCAGTGGCGAAGCTGGAGGACAACGTGAGGCGTGCTGCGAAGCAGGGCAACCAGCCGAAGTACCTCCTGTCCACGATTGGCCTGTGCGGCAAGTGCGGTGCGACGCTGGTCGCCGGGCGCAACGGCCATGGCGTGCCGACCTACAAGTGCGGCGAGCACTTCCACCTGTCCCGCCAGCGCGAGCTCGTCGATGTCATGGTTACCGAGGCTGTGCTTACCCGCCTGTCCTCCATGGATGTCCACGACCTGGTAATGCCGCAGGAGGACCAAGGCCCGGACCGCGACGAGCTGCTGACCGAGCGCAACGCCCTGGTCGAGCGCGTGAAGGAGCTGAGCCCGCTCCTGCTCGACGTGCACCAGCCCGTCGTGGAAATCACCACGGCCATCCGGCTGGGCAAAGCCCGCATTGACGAGATCGACGCGCACCTGCTCGATCGATCCGTGTCGGCCGCTGCAAAGCTACTGGCAGAAGTCGGCGAGTCGATGGGCACTGCAGAGCAACGCGCTGTCGTGGAGTCGAAATGGGAGGCGCTGGACGTCGATCGCCGCCGCATGCTCGTGGACGAGCTGGTGACCGTGACCATCGATCCGATCAAGCCTGGCCACGTGAAGTTCGACCCCGACCTCATTCGAATCGAACCACGTCGCGCCTGATCTGGCTTTGCTCACAGTGAAATGGCTTTGTCCTAGTCAGACCGCTATGGCAGGATCATTTCTGCACGATCCCACCGGGGGCCAGACTTAGAAGCTGGCGGTACTGCTCCCGGATGATTAGCCGGTAAAAAAGGGCCCAACGACAGTGGCGGGGAACCGGAAGTTTACTCATGCCTGAGGACTTCCAATGCCTGTCGTTACCGACACTCCCCGCACCACCGCGCCCGACCGTCCTACCTCGAAGCCCGACCGCCACGCCGCGGCCCTCGAAGCCGCCCGCGCCGCAGGCCGCCTGGCCGGTGAGCGCCTGAACCGCACTTCCCTGGATCCGCGCCAGCGTGCCACGGTAGCTGCCGTGATGGGCGATGGTCCCTACTGACAAGCCCTACATACCAGGATCTACGCGAGCCGGTGGGGCACCGAGCGCGATCTGGTGCTAGTCTCGTGTCGACGCTATTAGGTCGACGATAGGAGCGAGCATGGTCGAGCAGAAGGTGCGCCTGCGCCGCCCCCATAACGAAATCAAGAACGCGATGCGCGAGTTCCTTGCCGACAAGAACGGTGAACCAGCATCCATCAGCGAGATCAAAGCCGGCATCCTCGAGGTGGTTGGCGAAGCGCCCGACTCCTCATACCGCAGCGCACTGCAGGACGAGCGCTACTTTGAGCGCGTCGAGCGCGGGGTGTTCAAACTCCGTGGTTGATTCCCAGATGTCACCAGTGGATGAGAACATGTCGAACATGCGTTCTATCACTTCTCTTCCTGACCTCGTCCGACTCTGTGTCGCTCTTGGCGCAGAGAGCATCGGCTCACTCAGCCGTGGCGAGAAGAAGCTCGTGGACCAGAACGCAGGCTTGGCTCCGGAAGCGGTCACGCAATCACTGGCCGATCAGATCAAGCAGGGCCTTGACCCGTTGGGCGACGCATACACCCAGCTCCTTTCGCCCCAAGAGCGTCGGCCGCTCGGGCAGACCTACACGCCAGCAGACATCGTCCAGTCAATGGTCTCCTGGGCTACCGACCAGGGCGCACCGGATCGCATTGTCGACCCCGGTGCGGGATCGGGCCGGTACCTCCTGGCCGCAGCCCGGCAGTTCCCCGATGCACAGGTCATCGGCGCTGACATCGATCCGATGTCGGCGCTCATGCTTCGTGCGAACATCGCCGCCTCAGACCTTGCGTCACGGGCAAAGGTCGTCGTCGGCGACTACAGGGCGATGAAGCTGCCCAAAATCGCCGGACGTACGCTTTTCATCGGCAACCCGCCCTACGTCCGACACCACCAGATCACCTCTGAATGGAAAGGGTGGCTGGCGGCAACGGCCAAGAAGCGCGGATTGAAGGCAAGCGGTCTGGCCGGCCTGCACGTCCACTTCTTCCTCGCGACCGTAGAACACGGACGTCCTGGCGACTACGGGGCGTTCATCACCAGCGCGGAATGGCTGGACGTCAACTACGGCAGTCTGGTCAGGGAGTTGCTGCTTGATGGCCTCGGTGGCGAATCGCTGCACGTACTCGATCCCAAAGCCGCACCCTTCGCCGACGCGACGACCACCGGCGCAATCACCTGCTTCAAGCTTGGCGAGAAGCCCGAGTCGATCACCGTTCGCCGCGTTGAAGAGGTCGCCGACCTGGGCCGTCTCGATCTCGGCCATTCCATCTCCAGGCAGCGGCTAGCGGAAGCGAACCGCTGGTCTGTCCTCACTCGTGTCACGCCGAAGTTGCCGGAGGGCTACATCGAGCTCGGTGAACTGTGCCGCGTGCATCGCGGGACTGTGACCGGTGCGAACAAGGTGTGGGTACACCGCCCTGAGGAGATCGACCTTCCCGAAAGTGTGCTGTTCGCATCGGTGACCAAGGCGCGAGAGCTGTTCGGCGCAGGCGACCGTCTCTCAGCTGCTGACAGCCTCAAGATCGTTGTCGACTTACCGGTCGATCTCGATGTGCTGGATGCGGCCGATCGCAAGCTGGTCGATCGATTCCTTCGCGTTGCCAAGAAGCAGAAGGTCCAGGATGGCTACGTCGCATCCAACCGGAAGGCATGGTGGAGCGTTGGTCTCCGTGAGGCTGCACCTGTCTTGGCTACCTACATGGCCCGCCGTCCGCCGGCATTTGTCCGCAACGACGCCAAGGCCCGGCACATCAACATCGCCCATGGCTTGTATCCCCGCGAGGGGCTCGACACGACGACACTCGACAATCTAGCGACTCATCTGCGGTCAGCCGTTACCCTGAGTCAGGGACGCGTTTACGCGGGCGGGCTCACCAAGTTCGAGCCCAAGGAGATGGAACGTCTGCCTATTCCGAGCCTGGAGTCCCTGAGCAGAGGAGATTTCAGTGTCGCAGGTGCCGCCACCACGTTGGAGTGAACCCGATCTTGTCAAGGACGCCGCGGAAGCTGTGCGTCGGTTCCGCGAGATCCGGATGCATGAGCCGCTGGAGCAGTACCTCGAGCAGTTCGACAGCTTCCGCGGCACCATGGAGGAGCTCATTGAGGGCACTGTTGACCTGACCCAGCTTCGCGACCAGGCCGCGGAACTTCTCGCGGAGCCCGATGTGCTCACCTCGGCCAGGTACTTGGCTGGACCGCCCATCAGCGCTGACGATTTGAAAGAGCTCGCTGGCGACGTCAGCCTCGCGCCAGGAAGACTCAGGGCAGATCCCGCGATGGCGCAGCGCGTCATTGACACGATTTTGCTTGGGCTCGATCGTGTGCGTTTTCCGTGGGTCAGCGAGGATCGCGAGCCCACCGACGCCGAAAGGGAGATCGCAGTCATCGCCACGGCTGCGATGATCGCGACCCAGAAGGTCCAGACTGCACGGCGCAATGAGGCCAAGGATGAGCAAGAAGAGGCCGTCGCCGCAATCTTGAACGAGAACGGCTTCACGCAGATCGCCACGCGACCGATCCTGAACATCTCCCATTTCCCCGACGTCGGGGAGTTCTGCCGGGAATCCGACTTCGGCGGTCGCAAAGCTGATCTTGTCGTGCGTCTGTGGGATGGCCGCGTCATGCCTATCGAGTGCAAGGTCAGCAACTCCTCGACCAATAGCGTGAAGCGTTTGAACAACGACGCAGCCGTCAAAGCTGGCGTCTGGCTCAGCGAATTCGGTACGGCCACCGTTGTGCCAACCGCTGTGTTGTCAGGTGTGTTCAAGATCCACAACTTGGAAAATGCGCAAACTCGCGGCCTTTCGCTGTTCTGGGCACATCGCCTTGACGCGATGATCGAGTTCATCGAGTCAACTCGCGCCCTACCTGAACCAAAGGCTCAGGGCATTGCTCGCAATCCTCGCTGAGCAGTAGCCGCGACCCAATCAGCGAGCGGTTGCCTCGTACGCCTGGGCATCGAGCACTGCATGGCGGGCATGCTCAGCCCGGTCGTCGATGAAGCGCTGGCATGCAGCCCGCATGGCCACGGTGTCCTCGATCTGCAGGATCCCCCAGACCTTGGCTTTGCCGATGCGGATATGGCGGAGGAAGCCGCCGGGGGTGCTGACCTCGATGTAGACGTCTTCGCGGTCCGAGTCCTCGGTGCGCAACACCAGCTTCATCTCCGCTGGGGCATCCTGCGGCATCGGCCTGCAGGCGGCACGCATGGCCGCATGGCCGATGTTCGTCTCGTTGATCGTGAAGAACTCGCCGATCACTGCTTCCTCTCCTCCTCGAACGGATCCACGACGCTGTGTACCCCGTGCTCGGGGCAGACGAAAGCGATGCGCACTCCCATGCCATCCGCGCCGGCACTGGTGTCCGGGTAGCAGTCGCCGCCGCACTCGGAGCACGTCCTGTAGCTCTGGTCTTTGGGCACGGTTGTTTCGCCGTCCAGGTCGCCAATCTCGTCGTAGTCCATGGTCAAGCCCGTTTCATGGCGTCTCTACGGCGTCAGACTGCACCCTCGGATACTTCGCTGCATACTCCTGCTGGATCTCCAGCGGCAGCGACAGCCACATGGTCGCCACGGAGTCCCAGAACGCAGCCCAGCACTCATCCTCGGTGGGCCGCGGACTCGATGCCGCCTTTGCTTCCCCCAGGTTCTTCTCCATTCGCTGATTGTACTTGGGGGCTACGACGCGCTGCCGTGGAGAAAGCCCTGCTTGAGCCATCGAACCCAGCAAAGCTGTGCCGGGAGATCGCCTGAGAAGAAGATCAGCGACATCGAACAGGACAGCCCTATGAGCGCCATTGCCTTTGCACCAGTCCAGCCCACCCTGTTCGACTTCGCCCCGGCCTACACCGACGCCGATCGCCGCGCAGATCGCCAGCTGTGCCGCAAATACCTCAAGCAGTGGGCCGGCTCGTTCAAGCGCCGCGGTATGGCTACCGAGATCAGCGTCGATGATTTCAACGCGGCGGCAGCACGCCTGGCCCAGTAGCACCAAGACACGACAAACCCCAGTGGATGACTCCACTGGGGTTCTTGCTTTCCTGGCTCAGCCGGCGACTACTACAGTCCAAGCTCTTTGGCGGTGGTGTCTTTCAATACCTGGGCTGGTCGCACGTACTTCGCCAGCGTCTCAAGACGCACGTGTCGAGTCGTTCGAGCGATGCGAGCTGCATCCACGCCATGCTCTGCAACTGTCGTGGCATGACCTGCGCGTAGCGAGTGCCCGGAGATCGGCAGGCTGCCAAGGCCAGCCAGCTGGGCGCGGGACTTCACGATCTGGTCAATCGACTCTCCAGTCAGACCCTTGATCGTCAGGGGCACCGTATTGTGCCTGGTGACCCGTCCGAAGATCGGACCGCTGTCAACACCCAGTAGCTCCAGCCAGGCGTCGAGCGCGGTGACGGGGCAGGTCTCTTTGTGCTCACCCCACGTCACGCCGACCTGCTGGCCTGCCTTGAGCTGGTCGCCCTTCGACTGCCTGATGGTGATCACCAGACCATCGCGCATGCGACCGATGTCCTCGACCTGGAGTGCTGCCAGCTCAGATCGACGTAGAGCTCCCGCGTAGCCAATGAGCAACACCGCCTTGTCGCGCATGCCTCGGACGCCGTCATCGTTGCAAGCATCCACCAGGCGACGCATCTCGGCCAAGGTCAAAGCGTGTGCCTGCTTGGACGACGCCACGCCCAGCCTGCGAGTCAAGCCTGCGCGCACCCGGCGCACGCCAGCGGCCGACGTTGGATCATCGAGGCCGGCGTCCTCGTGGTACGCCCGTATCGCCGCGGCTGCGCCATTGACCGTCGACAGCGACGCGCCCTCGGCCATCTCACTCAGGTAGGCGGCAACATTCTCAGGGCTGGCAGGCAGTGCGCTGCGCTGGGTGATGCTGCACCACTTGACCCAGCCCTTCCACTTGCTTGCATAGGCACGTCGGGTAGCCGGCGATCGCGACTCAGCCAACGCCGCAACGACCCGTTCGACTTCCTCCTCGGTCAAAGGGGAGTTGACGAGCTCGGTGCCCGTCGCTTCAAGTTCATTTGTCATAGGACAATTCTACCTTTCAACTCGTGATATTTGAACTCCTGAGAACAAACATTTCAACGAGTTGTTTGATATGATGGAACTACGCCGAAGCGCTCTCGCGACCGCTTATCAGACACCCCCAAGTGTCCGGCGCTTCGATCTGCCCGGGCGCACCCAGCTCGGAAGTGGATCATGAAGCAATACTCGACGTTCCCTGCAAGCCTCAGTCACGGTGACCTGTAATGGCACGGCGGCAGACCACCGAAGAATGGATCGCCAAGGCTCGTGCCGTGCACGGCGACCTCTACGACTACTCACAGAGCGTGTACGACAAGGCCACGTCGAAGATCACGATCATCTGCGAACTGCACGGACCATGGCGTCCGATTGCTCGCGACCACACCAATAGTTCGGCGGGATGCCCTGAGTGCGGAGGTGTCCGTCGTTTGTCCCGAGAAGACTGGATCTATCGTGCTCGCCAGATCCACGGCGATAAGTTCGACTACTCAAAGGTCAACTACACGACGCTCACCGCTGAAGTGGCGATCATCTGTCCTGCTCATGGTGAGTTCCTTCAACAGGCCGAGGTGCATCTGCGCGGCTTTGGCTGCTCGCAATGCAGTGGTCGCCGCAGGGGGACCACCGAAGAATGGATCGCCAAGGCTCGTGCCGTGCACGGCGACCTCTACGACTACTCAAAGGCGGTCTATGTCAACGCCAATACGAGCCTGATCATCATCTGCCCGAAGCATGGCGAGTTCCAGAAGCAGCCCCGGAAGCACCTTGATCGAGCGTCTGGCTGCACACGGTGCAGCGGCCGCTTCAGCCCGACCACTGAGGAGTGGATCGCTCAAGCGGTTGCTAAGTTCGGCGGTCGCTTTGACTACTCAGAAGTCACCTACCGTGGAGCCGACGCAAGGATCACCATCCTTTGCCCGAGCCATGGCTCGTTCAGCTCTACGCCCTATCGGCATCTGCTCAGTCGCCACGGGTGTCCTGAATGCGCCAACGCTATGGCCGGGGATGCTAGGCGGCTAGGGCTTGACGGCTTCATCGAGCGGGCTCGCCTCGTCCACGGTTTCAAGTACGACTACGCGCAAGTCGACTACAAGAGCACCGAAGGTGCAGTAACCATCGTCTGCCCTGGCCACGGGCCGTTCTCACAAAGCGCCGGCAACCATCTCAACGGTGCTGGCTGTCCTCGATGCGCTGGCCGCTACAACTGGACAACCGAGGAGTGGGTCGCGCTCGTCGATAAGGTCCACGGCGGCCGATTCGACTATTCCTTGGTCGAGTACGTGAACTCCGCGACGAAAGTAACCATCATCTGCCCTGAGCATGGCCAGTTCACCCAAATTGCCAAAGACCATCGCCGAGGCATCGGGTGCGCCCGCTGCAGCGGCTACATCCCGCCGACAACAGCCGAATGGGTCGACATGACCAAGGGCGTCCACGGCGAGCGGTACGACTACAGCCAGACTGAGTACGTCAACCAGAACACGCAGGTGACAATCGTCTGCCGCAATCATGGCCCTTTCTCGATGAGCCCCCGGGGCCACGTTGAGGACGGTAGCGGATGCCCCTCCTGCCCCCGGAACAAGTCTCGCGGCGAAGAGCTGGTCGCCCAGGCGCTGAACCAGCTTGGTGTCGCATACGTGCGGGAGTGGAAGCACTCAACGCTCGGAGGCCGTGGTAAAGGTCGAATGCGCTTCGATTTCCTGCTGCCTGCATTCAACGCCTTGGTCGAGTTCGATGGTCGGCAGCACCGTGAACCAGTCCGCTGGACGAAGCAGGTCTCCGTCAAGCAGTCCAAGGTCATGTTCATCAGGGTCCAGCACAACGACCGGCTGAAGAGCAGATGGGCCGCGGAGCACGGCTATGAACTCCTGCGGCTGTCGAACTTGCGCACAGTGGACGACGAGATCAAGCAGTTCATCCAAGCGCTGTCAGCCATGCCCAGCGACGCCGTGTAGCTATCACCGACATACGAAAAGACCCCCGAAGCATCGCCGCTTCGGGGGTTTTGCTCTTCCTATTTCCTTGTGTCCTGTTCTTCCCCGCCGGCATCGTCGGAGGCGGGCTGGCCGTGGTGGGCTACGCGGCCAGCAGGGCGTCGAGCCGCACTTCGACGAGCATCCCGCCGAAGTGCGCGTAGTACTCGTGGCCGTCGTCGGTGATGCAAGGCTGGCTGGTCTTCACATACGAGCTCTGATCGTCGGGGACAAGGTCGAAGCCGAGTTCTTCAGTGTCGCCGAGGGCCAGCCGTGCGAGATGTCCGGTAGCAAGGTGATCGAACCCCTCGCGGTCGATGCCCTGTCCAGCGAAGAAGGCGTCTGCGTCGATCTCGGTGCCGGTGATGCCTGAGGCGGTAATGGTGGTGATCATGTTGGGCACTCCTGTGTTGAGTTGGTTTCGCGGCCGGCCGGGTGGCAGCGCGCTGGTGAAGGGCCCCGTTGCGGTGGGGTGTTCCTTTCCCCTTCAACCCATCCCCCGGCCGGGCTACTGCCCGGCTGAAAGTGCTCCAAAAGGGTGAAGAAGAGGGCACAGCCCTCTCGGGAGACAACTTGGAGCACTCCACCTCCATCAGCGGGGCCCGAGCTGTCGATGTGAACGTTGCGGTGACCGTCGGCTGCAATGCTCGCCCCGCAAGAGACCCCCGTAGCGTTATCGCTACGGGGGTCTTCTTTTTCTTCGCCGGTCTACTGCTCCTACCCGTCGCTCTCGACGATGATCGGCTCCAGGAACGACTCGATGACGTGCTGTACCACTGGCTCGACCGCCTCGTGCTTCTCCGTCTCAGTGCAAGCTGTCAAACCGACCAGCACCGCCCCCAGCAGCATCGCTGCCATCAACCTCTTCATGTCCGCTCCCTGATGCGACAAAGGCCCCGGCTTCCACCGAGGCCCTCGTGCGTTGTGCTGTGTCGTGCTTAGAGGATGAATTCTGCAATGGACTGACCAGCGTCCAAGCACATCGAGCTGAAGGCGTTCTGCTGGGCCTCGAGATCACTGGTGGCCATCTCGTCGCCGGTGACGTACATGGTTTCCAGGAACTGATCAGAGACGGCCACAGGGCCGGTCTGCAGATCCGAGTCGCCTGGCCACTGGATCTCCTTCTTCTGCTCGTTGACGCTCCATGGCTTCAGCATCCCGGTGGCCCGCGAGCCCTCGTCCTCGCCGAGGCACGTGTACCGCGAGTAGTGCAGGGTGTCGCCGTCGACAACGAACTTGCTCAAGTACGGGCTGAAGGACTGGACCGCCTCCAGGTAGACCGTGCCTTTCACCTCGTCGCTGCCCAGGTCGATTGTGGTGCCGGCCTCCTGCGACGGAGCCGCCGACTCGGTCTCAGCTGGTGCCGAAGACTCGACCTCGCTGCCCGGCGTCTGCCAGCCCTGCTCTGCGTCCTGCGACGGCTGGGCCGGAGCTGGCGCGGCAGGTTGGGTCTGCGCCTGCTGTTCGTGAACCTGCTTCTGGTACTCGGCGGCAACCTCGTCGCTTCCGGGGTAACTGCAGCCGGTCATCGAGATCACGGCCAGTGCTGCCAGCGGCAGTGCAATCAGATGCTTCTTCATGATCACGCACGACCCTTCTTGGCGTTGAGCTTGCGCAGCCACGCGAAGATCTCGTTCTGCGCGACGATGGCTCCACCGATCAGCAGGCCAACGCCGATAGCCATCCACATGTTGCTCAGCAGTCCGAACAGAAAACCCATGGCCGCACGCAGGATCAAGAATCCAACGGTGTACGCGGCCGCGAACAGGATCAGCTTGAACGCTGAGCTATTAGCGATCGACGTCTGGATCTCGTCGTAGATCCGACGCAGCGTGCTCTTGGTGAACTCGAGGTCGTCCTGCTCGCTTGTCCGCTCGGGCATGCGCAGGATGCCTGCCTTGAACATGTAGCCGATCAACGTCACCAGGAACACCGTCATGCCGGTGGCCACGTTCTCGGCGAACGGACCCAGCGACAGCTGGTAGCCGATGGCCATTAGTCCGCCGGTCACCAGGAGCGTCACCAGGATGCTCCATCCACGTCCGCCCTCGATGCGGATCACGTTTTCGATGCGAGTCTGCTTCGACTCGTTCGTGTCGCTAGACATTGTTCTTGTTCCCCTCGTCTTCGCTGGCCTTGTTCAGGCCGGAAATGATCTTGATTCCCGGATCGCCGGCGTCGGCTGATCCCTTGTCTTCGTTCTTCGGCGCATCCGGATTGCTGATGATCTTGATCGCCTTGTCGGCGGTACCCCCGGCGCGGGTCTTGTGTCCACTGCGTACCGATGGGGCCGCCCAGCCCCAGGCGTAAGCGCGCCATCCTGCGGCGGCAAACCCGAGCACGATCTGGATCTCGATCCAGCTGACCCACCCTGCGGCGTACCAGCCCGAGAGCACCCGAGGTGCGATCCAGCCGCCGGTGCTGACCTCAAGCCAGCTGGCCAGCGCGTTGATCAGCCAGAGGTCGCCTCCGGCTGGCCGGCCGACCATGAACAGGACTGCGACGGCGGCAGCGGCTGCGAAGTACGGCCACACCATGACGCGGTGCTTGTCGGCGACCGTCTCCCAGGCCTTGTAGAACACCCAGCTCAGTGCCCAGGTGATCCCGAACCAGAACAGCTTCAACCCGACAAACATGACGTAGGCGATGGCTCCCAGCGCCGAGGTCTTGGCATCTTCGCTGCGTTCGGTCCACAGGAGGAACGTGCTCTTGAGCTTCGCCTCGTGCAGTGCCGAGTCGCCCAGGCCCATGCTGGTGCGCTCCAGCTTGCGGGCACGTCGTGCCAGCAGCTCTGCGCGCTGGGTGGCCGAGTGCTTGTCGAGCCACTGCCGGCCCTGGATCCACGCGGCTCGCTCGGACTCGAACTTCGTTGCGTCAGCCATGGGCAACCACGCCCAGCGGTGCGTCAGCCAGCGCAACGGCTGAAACATTCAACGGGGTGACGGTGCTGCCGACGATGAACCCGGCGAAGAACACGAAGCCCAGGACGAACAGGACGACGATAGTTCCGAAGATCATCTTCCACATCTGATTTCCCTTTCCGAAAGTGCGGCGGCATCCGGAAACAAGAAAATCCCGGACACCAAGTAGGGCCTCTGAGGGCCGAAGTTGATGTACTGCAAGCGGTCGATTAGAGCGCTTCGGGATGCCTCAACGATAGCATAAGATCGTAGACTTTGCTACAATCTTATTAACTGGTCGCCCAAAGAAAGGAGTCGACGCAATGGTCAATTTGGACGCACGATTGACAGTCCCAATGACTACACGCGACAAGGCCCGCCTTCGACGCAAGGCGGCCGATTTGGGTGTCAGTCCAGGGGTGCTTGCACGTGCATTCATCCTGAGAGGTCTGAAGTCTTTAAATGACCCACAACTTGTCGCACAGATCGAGGCTGAGGCTGAGGCTGCGACTGAACGAGCATCCGCCGCCGGCAAAGCAGCCATGAAGGCGCGTTGGAGCAAAGAGCAGGCTAGAAACAAACGAGGTGACCCAGGCAATGGGAATGTTCGACAAGATTAAGGAAACGGCGACGAGCGTCGCCGAGAAGGTTGTTGCGGAGCCGCAGAAGGCTTGGGTGAGTGACGAGCGCACGCCCTACCTCGGCTTCGAAATGGATGAGAACGGCAACGTCCTCGGGAAGGCCAAAGGCGGCGTCCACGCGCTGATGCTGGCAGGTTCGGGCACCGGCAAGTCCCGCACGGTGCTCGCACCAGCAATCATCCTGTGGAAAGAGGGGGTGGTCTTTGCTGTCTCGGCCAAGGGCGACCTTGCAGAGCTCACCGCGGCCCACCGTAACGGTGGACCTTGCTACCTCATGGATCTGACTGGCCAGGTGGATCCAAGCGAGATTCCTGCCGACGTGACCCACGTTGTGAGCGACCCCTGCGCACTGCTCGTGCCCGATGCGACCGGCTCCACTGACGACTCGGCCTACGACATCGCAACCCTGCTGGTGCAGGTTGGCGCGGCAGGCCTGTCCGGAGGCAAGGATTCCAGCGGCGACTCCGCGTTCTGGGCCACGCTCTCGCTCGGCGTGCTGGCCTGCCTCCTGCAGGCCGGGGCAGGCTACCCCGACCCCGAGACGGGCGAATGGGTCGATGGCGGCGGGATCAACTGGGTTCTGGCAGCATCACGGAACTCCAGCAGCCGGGACAGCGACGAGGACGGCACCGACCTGTTCGACCTGGATACGCCCAGCTGGGACACCGCTGCCCTGCGTGCGGGTCTGGTCGACTCCATCCATGCCGACGACGTCGAAGCCACCAAGAACCTGGACCCCAAGCAGGTCGACAGTGTCAAGATCAACCTGAAGGTCGCGACCTCGGCATGGACCAAGCGCGCGATCCGCGGAACTGGCGACTCGGTGCCCTTCACCCCGGACATGCTCGAGCAGAACAACGCCACCTTCTACATGGTCTCGCCCTCGAATGGTGCAGGCGCTTCGGCAGCTGTCTCCGTCATCGATTCCGTCGTGAACCACTGGGTGCTCAACGCCGCCCGGAAGATGCCCAAGATGCTGATGGTGCTCGACGAGATGCCGGTCATCGCGCCATGGAAGCGTCTTCGCGAGGCTGTTGGCCTGCTGCGCTCCTACGGGCTGACGTTCCTGGTCGCAGCCCAGCACTCCACCCAGTTCACTGCCCGGTTCGGCAAGGAAGAGGCTGACGCACTGTTGGCCATCTTCCCCTCGATCCTCGTTGGAGTAGGTGCCATCGAGGAGGATCTGCTCAAGCGGGCCGCCTGGACGATCCCGGCCACTGAACGCCGGACCGAGTCCAAGGACTCAGCCGCGCGAAACAACTCGTCCAAGGACAGGGCAGAGACTGCCCAGGCAGCAGAGCTGCTGCCGCGCCACACGGGTGAAGGCCAGCTGCTGATCCGGGGCATGCCAGGGCCGAGGGTCAAGCTGGTGGATCTCAAGTACATGTAGCCAGATCTAGCCCAGGACAGGCGAAGACCCCGGTGGAATCTCCACCGGGGTCTTGTTCTGCCTGCCGCACCTACCTCCGACGCCTTTCCACGTCGATCGCCTTCTCGAAGCCGTTGCTCGTCATGACGTAGACGTTCGGATCACGCCGGGGCAGCGGCTGCCGCTGCAGTGCCCTTGCCTTCAGCCGGGCCATCTTCGGACAGTTCTCGGCATGCTCGTAAGTCCCATCGCCGTCCCGGCTGGACTCGCCGCACTCATTGCACAGGCTGAATCCGCCGAGGCCGAGGATGGCATCTCCATCCCTGCTCAAGAAGGCCATGGCTACATCCCCATGCCCTGCGACTGGGACTGGCTCTGCTGGCGCTCCTTGATGCGCTGGTTCTGCTGAGCCTGCTGCTCCTTCATCGCGGCGATCTTCTGCTGGGCGGCGGTGCGCTGCAGATCCTGCCCCTTCTGGCCAGCGGACTGGCCCTTCTGGCCCTGCTGCTTCTCCTGGGCCTTTTCTGCCGCCTTCTGCTGCTGCTTGCGGGCGTACTCCATGCGCTTCTGGCGGTCCTGGGCTGCCTTCTTGAACTCGGGGGACTGCTCGTCGAACCGCTGCTTGGCCTTGCCGGTGCCGTCCTGCGACATCGAGGTCTTGATCTTCTGCAGTTCCCGCTCGTCCATCTTCACTTCAGCCATGACTGGCTCCTTTCATCGGTTTCTTCTACAACCCCATGCCGTATGACTGGGACTGGCTCTGTTCGCGCTCCCTGATGCGCTTGTTCTGTGCGGCCTGCCGTGCACGCATGGCCTTGATCTTTTCCATGGCCGGCGTCATCGGCTTGGCCGGTGCCGTCTCGGTGGCCGGCGTTGCCGGTGCCGCGGTGGAAGCCTGCTTGTGCGACTTGTCCTCGGCAGCCCGCTGGCGGCTGAGCACGTCCTTCTCGATCAGCTCGTGCTGGGCCGATGGCTTCATCGACGTGAGGTCGACCTGGTAGCCGCCTTGGCTGTCCTGCGCGATCGAGCCGCGCACAGCCAGGACGTGCTTGCCCTCGACCACCGTGGAGTTGCCGCCCGTGGCATCGAGCTGCAGGCCGATCTCCTCTAGCGTGGAGTCCTCGAACTCGTGCTTCGTGGCACCGGAGGCGATGGTCAGATCGTCGTACTCGGCGGCGCTCAGGCGCTGCCCGGTCTTCTCGGCCTGCAGACGCAGGCTCTTCTGGCCCTGGGCCGCGTCGTCATAGGCCGCCAGCTGGAAGTCGACGTCCACGCTGCCATCGGCAAACTGCTCGCGGACCACGGCAATCAGTTCAGGCTGCTCCATGTCCTGGCCGGTCAGATCCCGCACTACGCGTGTCCGTGGCTCGACCACCTGCGGCTGCTGTGGCTGGCTCAGCTCTGCATCCAAGTCCAAGCCGTCCATCTCGCGCAGGCTCTGCGACAGCGCGTCGTCCAACCCGAGATCGGCACCTTCGCGGGTCATGGCTGAAGCGAACTGCTCGCGGACCTCGTCCCGGTCTGCGGCTACAGCGTGCAAGACGTTGGCCGTGCGTCCGCGGGTCAATCCGACATACGCGCCAGCAGCGCCCATCTCGTCGCTCAGGACAGTGTGGGCGGTATCAACCGTCATGCCCTGGCTGCCGTGCGCCGTCACGCAGTAGGCCAGCTGTACGTTCTCAGCGACGTACTGCGCGTTCAGCTCCTGGTAGCGGCCCTGATCGTCGATCACCGTGATCCGGCCATCGTCGGTGACATGGTCAACGGTGAAGCTCTGGCGGTTGGCAACCTGCAGCTCGCGATCGTTCTTGCGAGTTGCTACGCGAGCACCAGCAGCGATTGAATCGCCGTCCATGCCCTCGACGACGCGGGAGCTGTCGATGACACCAGCTGCGCTCAGACGATCGAACACTGCCTGGTTCACGCGCTGGGCGGTGGCGTTGGTCGCGGTGATCGCCAGCGACTTCTCGCCGGCCATGCTCTCCAGAGCCACAGTCTCTGCCACGCGGTCGATGACCTCGTCGGAGGTGCCGATCTGGACCTGGCCCCGCTCCTCGAGCAGGTGGTAGAACTCGTCCACGTTCCCGCGCTGGCGCAGCTCGACGCTCGCATCGGCGTACTGGGTATCCAGCTGGCCCTCCGGGGTACGGAAGCGGCGGACGTCGGTCAGATCAGCGTAGGAGGTCGACAGCTTGGCGGCCTGCGCCATGTAGCCGCCTCGACCCACCGCAGCCAGCTGCTTCGTGTCGCCGGTCAGCACCAAAGTGCCCAGCTTTGCGTCATCGACGTACTGGTGCAGCACCCGGGCGGTCTCCTGGTCGAGCATGCCTGCTTCATCGACCACGAGCACGGTGTTCGCATCGAGCTTGGTCGCCTCAGGCTGTGCCTTCCACACCTGGGGAAGCACCCACTTGCCAGTCTCCTCGTCGATGGAAGCTCCGGCGCGATAGAGCAGCGCGTGGACCGAGTTGCCCTCGGCACCGATTGCCGCGCCGGCTTCCAGCGCACCGCGCTTGGTAGGCGAGACCACGACCATCCGGCGACCGTCAGCCTGCAGCTGCTCGTTGGCGGCTTCAAGCATCGAAGTCTTGCCAGCGCCGGCCGCACCTTCGACGACGACCAGGCTGTGTGAACCGGTGATGGCCTGCGCGGCCTTGATCTGCTCCTCGGAAAGGTTGTAGGCACCGCGGTCTGCATTGACTTCGCCGTCCTGGCCGCCGCGCTGTGCGCGTGCGTCCAGCCGGGACTCCAGTTGCTCGTGGGTGGCCAGTACAGCGTGCGACGTGAAATGGCGGTTGCCCTCCACAACGAGCCCGTCGTCGTAGAACGAGTGCTGCTGGACCATGGCTGCTTCGGCAGCGGCGGTGCGCAGCTCTTCAAGGCCGTCGTCGCCCAGTAGGTAGGTCTGCGCGATGCGGCGGTCGATGGCCGCCTTCATGTCGGCGGTGGACCAGGCCGAATGCTGCTGGGCGAGGTCATCCAGCGCGGTCATCGCAATGATCTCGGGGTCGATCTGATCGGCACGCTGGCCAGCCAGGATCTGGTCGAGGTTGGTGCCTTCGACACTCTCCAAGCCGCGTCCGAGTTCTTCCACGTCGAACGAGGCGTCCTGGCCCTTCACGGACTTCTGGGGACGCTGCTGCGCCCAGCCCAGCTGATCCCACGCACGAAGCTGCTTCGGTCCTGGCTCCTGCCCGGGGTGCTCTGCACGCCACTGGGCTTCCTGGGACTCGCGGTTTGCTTCGATCTGATCGCGTCGTGTCGAGAAGCTGTCGACCAAAGGCTCGAACTCGGCGATCTTGCCACCGCCTTCGCCTGGAATCCACGTGTAGCCGGCCTGGGCAATGGCCTGGCGAAGCTCCATGTCGGTGGACATCGACAGATCAGCGGCAGCGTGCACGCGACCGGAAAGGCGGTACAGGGTCTTGCCGTCGATGGCACGCCATTTGCCCTCGGCCAGGCCCTTCGGCACGAGCTGCACGTGGCGGTGGAAGTGGGGGTCGCCGGCTCGGGAAGTCTTGTGCTGGACGGAGGTGATCTCCATCTGCTCCAGCTTCACCTGGTACTGCCCGCCCTTGGGGCCTACGCGGGTTACTGCGTGCTCCTTCAACGCCACAGCGCCGGCGACGGCGGCGCGGGCCTGGGCGGCTTCCAGCGCCTCGGCAATGCGGGGGTCGGCTGCTGCAGCAAGGGAGAGCGACTTCGACGAGGAGATCAGGGTCTCCTGGAAGAGGGGAGTGCCGCCCATCTTCAGCGCACCGTCCTCGCCCACGTACATGCGCTGGCGGAAGGTGCCGCGCTGCTGGCCGGTCTCCGGGTCGCGGTGCTCCATCCACGCCTTGAACTCCTCGGAGCTGAGGGTGCCTTGCTCGATGCCGCCGTCCGACAGGACGACGTGCTGGATCGAGCGGTCCTCGCCTTCGGAGTAGTACTCGTCAAGACGTGCAGAGGTGGTTTCGAGCAGGTAGGCAGAGGCCGTCGCGGAAGATCCGCGGAATGCCTTGAAGCCGCCCTTGCTCATGTCCGTCACCCGCTTGCTAGGCGGTGCCCGGACATAAAAAACGCCCGGACACCTAGTGGTATCTAACAAGCGGTCGATTAGAGCGCTTCGGGGTGCTTCAAGTGTACCAAGAAAACTAGGTCACTACCACCGGTAGATTACGTGCTTCCACTTTCCCCTTCGTCTTCTGCCTAGCATCCCCGCCCGCGGGCTGGAACAGCCAAGGGACGGGGTCCGCAGCACCCCTGAAGCCGTCCTTTGTGCCGCTCGCCAGATGCAGCAAGCCCGGTGGCGCATGAGCTCCCAACCAGCACAGATCCACGACCACAGTCGGACATAGAAGAAGCCCACCTGCCATGAACGCAAGTGGGCTTCCGCCTTTGGAGGGTCGGCTACAACGTCGCCGTGTGCTGGTCGTCAGCCCCACGCCCCTCGATCAACGCTGCGCGCTCGGCTATGTGGGCCTTGAGATATGCCGAGCGATCCTCGTCGCTGATGTCGTAGCGCCCGGCCTCCAGCTGGCGCTTCATCCACGCACGACGCAGGTTCGACAGCGCCAGAGCTCGGTCGTTGTCCGCAGCCTGAGCATCAGCACCTCGCTCGAACTCCTGAGCCATCTCTTCCTTCAGCGTGGTGCGCAACCACATCTGCTCGCTGACTGATGGATCCAGCTTGCTGCCGAACTCCTCCATCCACGCGCGGCCGACACCATCTGGCACCTTAGCTTCGTCGAACGGCTGACCCTCGGCCAATGCCTGCCAGGCGTGAGCCTCTTCGAACTCAGCCATGGCCACAATGATCTTCTGCTTGCGTCCGCTGTGCGAGTCGAAGTCAACCGACCACAGCAGCGACTGGCGGTCCTCGATGAGGCCAGCATCTTCGATCTGTGGCTCTGCTAGCTCTTCGGCGTCCTGCACAGCCTCTGTCGCCTCTACGGCCGGCAGAGCCTGCACAGCGGGCTCAGGAGCAGTAGCCGGCGCTACCGGTTCCTTGGCAGGCTCCACTGGCTCAGGCTTCGCTGCCGCCCGTTTGGTGCGTTGCTTGGGCACGGGGGTTTCCTCCGCCACCTGAGCCTCGAAAGCCTCCATCTCAGCAGCCTGCGTTGCTCCTTCGGTCGCCGTGGCCTTCGGTTCTGGACCTAATGAGGGGATGAATGCGGCGTCCCTGGTGCGCATGTCGACCATGAGCTGATTGATCGGGCCGTCTACCGTACTGAAGCCGGCAGGATTATCGGCGCGATTAGCCATCATGGTCTCGTACGCAGCCTGCCCGCGAGCGTCGGCAGACTGCATCAGGTCGTCGAATGCGGCCTGGCGGCGTCCTGCGCCAGCCATCATGGCTTCATACCGCTCTTCGGGGGTCGACTCCGCTGGCCCTGCGCTCTTTGCTGCCTCGTCATTGGCCGCAAGCTGCGCCAAGATCACCTCGCGCCCGTAGAGCGCAACAGGCAAGCGCGTGGAACCAGCACGAGCACTGCGTACCTTGCCATTCTCGTCAGTGTGCTTGAACGTCCAGGAAGTCCCGTCCTTGCCGCGCTTGGTCAGCGCCACGGTGCCGTCCTCTTCCACCAGCTGGATGAACCGCTCTTCGTCGAGCGCCTGCGCCTTGGCGGCGTCGATCTGCGCCATCAGGCTCGGCAGCCACTGGGCGTTACGACCGCTGCGACTTACCCGCATCAGCTCCTTGTTGTCGTAGGCGTGCTTGCTCTTGAAGCCCTTGAACCTCTTGCCGTTGCGCTTGGCCTCGTCGGCCAGCGCAACGGCCAATCGGGAATTGTCGTAGCCGATCGACGCCATGAACTCTTCGTCGGCCAGCACCTCATTGGTGATGGCGCGGATGCGGTACACGTTCGACATCGCCGAGGAGAACGGCTTGCCGGCAACGACGGCTTCGGAGACCTTCTCGCCCTTGGCGGTATGCGTCATCTCGGCATCCTCGTGCGCCAAGTTCGGCACGACGCCGTGGCTATGAACCAGTCCGCTTGACCCGTCACTCTGGGTGCCGACCAAATTCATTCGACCTCCGAAGGCTCGGCGCACCACCTCAGCGACGACCTGGTGGTGCTGGTAGACCTCTTCGGGGTTGTTCGGATCGAACTCGGCGGTCGACGCGCTGAGCACCAGGCCGAACGCCTCGACCTTCAACTTGCCCTGCGGATCGAACATGTCGCGTACGTCGCGGAAGTCATCCTGAGCCGTTGTCGCGGTGCACCCGTAGCCGGTGGCGAACTCGCAGCGGTCATCCTTCAGGATGTACGCCAGCAGTCGGTCAGCGTTCGTGGTGCTCTGGATTCCAGTGAACATCGACGATCACCACTCCCGGCGTTCGAGGACGCTGCGCAGTGCCCCAGCCCGCTGTGCGTTCGCAGCCATCAGCAGGGCCAGCTTCTCGTTGACCTGCTCCATCAGGGCGACAACCTCGGCGTTCTCAACGTTCTCCGCAGCCCAGTAGCGCTGCAGCTGGGGCATGACGTTGTTGCCGAGCCTCTTGAGCTGCAGTGCTTCGGCCTCTGAGGCAGTCTGCGCGGCACGTACCTCTGCTCGCACGACATCAGGTACCTCCACGCGGATCTTCCTGGCATCGGCTCGACCTTCGCCGATGAACTGCAGGACTGCCAACGCCACCAGATCGCCGCGTTTCATTTCTCCGCGCTTGGCAGCATCATCAACTAACGACAAGACCTCTAAGTCGACCCTCCCGCTGATCGGATACGTCGCCTTTTTCTGCCGCTTGCTGCGGCCTTTTTTCATCACGACTTTGTCGTGGCCGGCTGTGCCGGTTGCCTCCGTGCTCTCCGACAGTTCGATGTCCCGCTGTTCCTTCGTCACCATTGCTGGACCCCTCTCTATCTCCGATCACGGCATGCAAGTCGCGATGGTTTGTGACACTGCGTGCCTGTAACCATTATATCGCGACTTGCATAGGACGAGGACCATTGATTGTGTATACAGTTTCGCTTCGCTCACTTCGGCTAACGCCGCACACAATCATGGCCCCGAGGGGTCTCACGCTCATTCCGCTACGCTCCATTCACTCCGACCCCTTCTAATCCCCGGAACCCCCGCCCACTGCTTCGCGCGGGGGCGGGGCGTTGCTGCCGCCAGCCGATACCCAGATGACCCCATAGCGTGAGCGCAGAGGCATCGGGCTTGGCTGCAGCAACGTTGTGCCAGCACTGACGCAAAGAACCCCCAGTTGCGTCTGCAACCGGGGGTTCTTCTGTAGATGCCCAAGGCATCAGTACTGGCTCATTGCCGCCTCGGAGGCCTCCTCCTCGGCTTCCACCAAGTCCGCAGCGCCTGCGTCCTTGGCCTGCCTTGCGGCTTTGGCCTTGCGGCTGCGCTCTTCCCGCTGCGCGGTCAGCTTGCGGAATGCCCGCTCGTACATCTCGTTGTAGAAATCGCTGTGCTCGTCCTTGAGTTCGACCAGCATGAGATCAGTGATCTTCTTTTCCTCAGCGGCCTTCTTGCGATTCAGCTTCGCCAGCTGCTTCGCGTAGGCTGCCTTGGCCTTCAGCATTTCTTCTTCAACGGTCATGGCGACCACCCTTTCAACAGTGATTCTTCAATTGGTGCAGCATTTGCTGCTGGAATATCCGCACCCGGAGCGTGAGCGCAGGGGTCGGGGTTTGCCAGGAGCCGAAGACGGGTCGCACAAGCTGCACGGCCCGCCCTGAGCGGCCTGCTGGCGGGTCTACGAGGCCTTCACCAGGTCTTCGGCTTCCTCGGCATCTGCGAACGCCTCAGGAGCCTGCTGGCGGGCTTCTCGCAGCCGACGCTGGATGGTGCGATCGCTGACGTTGACTCCTGCATTGGAGAACAGCTGCACCGTTGACCGCCAGGACACGTCTTCACCAGCACGAGCACGAGTCACGAGCCAGTCAATCTGCTCGTCCTTTTCGGTCGGGACCCGATCGATGACTGCATCGTTCTTCGCCGTTGACTGCGTGACTGCGTCACTCTCAACTAACCCAGTCACTGGTGAATCACTGACTGGAACCGTGACTTCCTCGGCAGTCACACGGTGAATCTGCCCGTCAGGGGTGACCATCACCGTTGACCCATCGGAGAAGTCAACAGTCACCAGACCGTCAGCGGAAACGCGAACTTCCTGGCCGGCCGGCTTCGGCATGACCGTGACCATACCTTCGTCGTCTACGTACAGTTCCTGCTGAGCCGACGTAGTCACGTCCAGGTAGCCGTTATCGCGCAGCGTGACCTTCGCCGAGCTCGGCGTCATGCCACCGCGGCGCTCGACCTCGACTACTCCGTAGCCCTCGGCGTAGCGGAACGGCCCCCAGCTGCGGGTCTGCGAACCGATGTCGGAAGGTGAATTGTTGCTCATCGTAGAGCTCCTATCTCTTTGTTGTGGTGAGTTCTCTAAGCTGCTGCGAAGACCTCTGGCGCTTTCGCACGGGCCTCTCGCAGACGCCGCTGTGCAGTGCTATCGCTGACCGGCTGACCGACCTCCTCGAAGACCGCCAGCAGTGCCTTCTTCGTTACGTCACGGCCAGCTCGTGCCCGGTCAACGATCCAATCGACCTGTGCAGCCGGTTCGGCGGGAATGTTCTCGATCGCATGAAGCTGGGGCGCTGACTCGACGACTTCAGCCACCTCAGTCACGGGTGCGTCAGCCTCCGCAATCACGACTTCACGCTCAGTCACGACCTCTTCAGTGACTGACTCACTGGAATCAACCGGGTCATCAGTGACTGCCTGCTGCGGCTCGTCGTGACCGTCAAGCTCAGTTGGTTCCACCACCGACTGGACCGTTGACCGTGCAAAATCAGGTTCAGAAGTCTCGGCCACCACGTCGTGGTCAGGCGCTTCAGTCAGCTCAGCCAGCTCAGTCACGACCGGCTCAGGCTGGCTCGCGTCGGCGATCGCCGCGGGCGCTGGGGTGGCGATAATCGGCACCGGCTGGCTCGCTTCGGTAGGGACCTCGGCCACGGCATCGACGGCTTCGTCAGACTTCGGCATCTGTCCGCGTGTGGTCATCAACGACGCGAGAATGTGGACTGTAAGCAGCAGTCCGACTGGCGGCACCAGGTTGATGAAAACGATGAGTGCACCGCGGATGAACCAAGCGACCTCTGCCCCTGCGTCGGCCAGCAGGCCGTGTGCCACGTTGCCAAGAATCGACACGATGGCAAAGCTGATCAGCGTCCCCATCGTGAACGTCTTCAGATCGGGATCCCGCTTGCCAGCCACGAAGTACACCACCGTGGCGGCGAGGATCGTACCGTCGACAGCAACAGGCCACAGCCAAGCGACGGTCGCCGAGATGTTGCCGTACTCGGCAAGCTCGCTCAGCGAGTCAAACGAGATGACGAAGATCGACACTACGACCAGCACCACCAGGGTGACGGCGACGATGGTCAGCCCGTGCGTGTCCATCCAGGCAAGGAAGCCGGAGCCCTTGCTCTTGGTCTTTGCGTTGCTCATGGCTACTTCTCCTTGCAGTGGGTGGGCTTAGTCGCGTCGTGGGTTGCGCTCATGTCGTGAAAAGAGGGGGACAGGCCGTAGGCCTGCCCGATGGCCTGGGCGACCAGCACGAAAGCCTTCGGATCGATGCCGGTCATCACGTCGCCCAGATCCACTGGGTGCTTGGAAGACACCAAGCTCATTGCGACCTGGAGCACGCGGCGCTGTCCGCCGCTGAGGTGGCCGCATTCCGCTGCAGCGACCTCCGGGTCGAACCAGCAGCTGCCAGCGTCCGTGCGACGCACCCAGGGACCGTCGAGCAGGTGTCCACCGTTGAAGCTGATCAGCAGTTCGACGGCAGCCTGCTCGCAGGTCGTCTCGGCCCAGTGCCGGAGACCCATGTCGCGGGGAGTGGAATCGTTCTTCATGGGGATCTCCTTGGTTAGTTGGTGGCGGCGCTGCCGGTGTTGCGCAGCAGGCCGTCGTACTTCGACTTGAGAATCGGCTTGCACAGGGCGTCCGGATCGGGTCGACGGCTAGGCTGCTGGCGCTGCAGGAGCCTTTCTGCCGGGTTCATCCAGTCCTGCAAGTCGTATCCGGCAATGAGCGGCTCGGGATCATCCATTCGACGAGCTGGCCGGGTGTTGCCAGCTGCGGGCCTGTACCAGCTGTCGTCGTTCCTGACGATCTGCGTCACGTCGCCAATGAAGCGCTGGCGGGAGATCGGCGATCCCGAGGGCGACACCTTGGCGAACCAGCTCTTGTAGAGGTCGTAGAGGAACGGGAACGGGAGCAGGTCCCATACGAACTCGTCCTTGAACTCCTCCCAGAAGGAGCGCACCGGATCGTTGTTCTCCTTGTACTCGCCCAGCACCACCTGAGTCGCGACCGGCTCTGACAGTTCGTAGTACGAGCCCGGGGCCTGAACGCCGGCCTTGTGCAGGACGCGCCAGAGCACGTACTCCAGTACCTCCTGACGCTGCAGGTAATCGCCCTTGATGTACTTGCGTTCCATGCCCGTGTAGCTCTTGATGAACGGCACGAAGAGCTGGCGGCGGTAGAACGACTCCGACTTGTCCTTGACCAGCGGGAACTCGTTGAGGCACTGCACCATGAAACCCCAGAACTGGAACGCAATCGGCTGCTTATGCTTACGATCGATCTGGATCACGTCATTGGTGACAATCGCCTTCATGTTGGCGGCCTTGTCGATGAAGGTGCCGACGTCGTTCTCGTCGACGATGATCGCGTTGGCACGCACCAGCGGCTCCAGGGCGAAGTTCTTGCCGAAGTCGCTCAATGGGATCGATGTGTGCGATCCATCACCCACCAGGTTGCGCATCAGGGAACACAGCGTGCCCTTGCCGTTATTGCCAACCTCCGAGTAGAACCACGCCGTTTTGCCCCAGCGCACATGCGGCCGGACGATCGCACCCAAGATTTCCCAGATCAGATCCGACAGCCCTTCCTGCCCTGGCTCGTCGAACATTTCCTCGAGCCAGCCCTCCACATCCCAGACCGTGCCGTCTTCGGGATGGGTGATGACCTGCTTGGGTGCATCTTTGACGTAGTTCACCTTGCTCTTGGCCACGAAGACGATGGCTGGATCAAACGGATTCAGGCTCTTGGCTTCGAAGCGGAAGCTCTTGCCGGCGAACTCCATCTCGGCCGGCTCGACGCCGTAGTGGAAGATCCCGTTGTTCACAGCCACCAGGTCGCGTTCACCGCACTGATGCCTGCGCGGGGCATCTTCCTTGAGCACCGCCACGACTTCCTTGAACTCGTTCAGCATCAACCGGGCGTTGTAGGAGCGAGCCACCGTTCGAATGTCGTCTTCGCTCGTGGTGTAGGTGCCCTTCAGCTTGCCGGTCGTCCGGTACATGGCCAGCAAGTCGTACTCGCGGTCGGTGTCCTTGGCGTTGGGTGCGATGCGGATGACATGGTGCAGCTTCAGCAGGATCTGCGCGACCTGCCAGTAGTCCAAGCGGCGCACCGCGGGGAGCTTGGGCTCGCCCTTGTCGATCTTGCGGTTCTCCTGGCGCAGAACGGCAGCGGTGAGCTCCAGCAGCTGCTCCTCGATGGTCTTCGGCCCAGGATTGCCCAGCTCGTTGATGCGCTCGAGATACGTCTCAGTCACGTAGGTCGTGATCAGGTTCTGCGGAGCCGGCTCCTTGGAGTCGCGCAGTGCGAAGTAGTCGAGCATTTCGCCGGTCAGCCGAGCCAGTGGCGTGGGTGCCGGCCGTCCCGGCACGGCATCGGCAGAAGCCGATGCGGGCGATGATTCGAAGTTGGCTGGGGTCCCGTTTTCGGGTACACTAGACATAGATGTCTCCTCGGAGATTCGCCTGGTAAACGAGCTGCTTACTCGTCAGGCGGGAAATGAATGAACACTTGGAAGGCCCCGGTTCGCCGGGGTCTTTCTTTTTGTTCAGGTCGCAGAGGGCCGAGTCAGCAGCCAGCGAAGCTCGATCTGTTCGCTTGCGTCGAGCTGAGGGAACATGTGCACGAGCTCCTTGGCGTAGTCGCCAAGCGTCCCCTCCGTCGGCTGAAAACAAGACAGCAATCGATTCAGCTCGATCTTCTGGCTTGCGTCGAGCTTCGGAAAAGCATTGGCCAGCGCCTTGAGGTAGTCGCCAAGCGACCATTCGCCCAGCAAATGCAGGTCGCACCCGAGAATCTTGTAGCCGTTGCGGACCTTTCGGCCAGGCACGCGGCCCTCACGGACGAACTGGGTGATGGTGTTCCGGTGGCCGTAGCTCATTTCGTTCAGCTCACGAAAGCTGAACTCACGCTCCAGCATCGAAAGATTAGAAGTGCCCATGACGGAGTCCTTCAGAATGCAAGGTGTCGGCTCGTCATCGCATGTTGCATGCGGCGAGCTCTATTCGGTTCCGTCCACCCGTCCCGCACTCACCGCTGTCATTGCGATGCGTGGGCCCACAGTCTCGGGGCCGTCGGTTTCGGCGTTGTCGTCCGGATCCCTCCGGGCCGCCGTGGTTCTGCATCGCCATCTTCGCGATGTATTACGTTCGATAGTACAGCAGCTGCAAGACTTGTGCAACTTGGGTAGCGATAGTCGCTGAAGTTGCCCAACTGGGCGCATGTCGCCGTTGGGTAGAGGCTTGGACCGGTGGCCATGTCGCCAGCGCAGGGGATCCGCGTCGTGTAGGTAACTGAAAAGACCTGCAAGTTCTACACTGCCATTTCCCCTTGTCGGCACGCGGGTTCACCGTTGAAGACATGCCACCAAGCGGTTGGTGTCCAGGCTGATGTCCCGACCTCTTGGGACAATGTCCCGAGCTTTTTTCGTAGCTCGGGACACCGTTTCACCATGTCAGAGCGAGAATTGAGATCGATGTCCCCGCTGTCCCCGCCTTTTCCAACCTTTACAGGGTTGCAGGGATGGCTGGAAAACCATCTCTATATAACTTTCTTAAAAAGAGAGGGACATCGGGGACATCTATAAGAATCTTCTTAAATTCGCAGGTCAGAGCCACTTTGCCGTGTCCCCGTCTTTGTCCCGACCTTTTCAGATGTCCCGAGCGCTCGGGACATTTTCACTGCATCATGCGCTCCAGCCCGTACACACTTCCTTCCACTGACGACATGGGCCACCTCGGCCACACCGCGACATGCGCCCCAGCACGACGCTGAAGCTGGGCTGCCAGCCAGCTGCAACTTCGCCCAGGGCATCGCCGATCCTCATTGCTTCACGACATGGGTCCCCAGCACTCCTGCTATCCACCCTTCGCGACACGGATCCCTTCCGTTACCCGCCTGGGGCTCCGCATAGTTGCGCGTGGCCGGTCGATGCATTTCTCCAAGTCAGCCCGTAGTCTGTAGTAAGCAACCCATCTGCTGACTTACTACACCGAGGAGCGCCTGGCGCATGACTGCTGACGACGCCGAGCTGGTTGTACCACCCGAGAGCAAGCTGCTTCGTGCTGCCTACGAGGCGTCCGGCCTCTCCGTCCCGGCCATGTCGAAGGCCACCGAGATCTCCAAGCCGTCCATCCACATCGCCATGAATGGCTTCCGCTACAAGCAGGGCCAGCCTGTGGCCGTGTCGCCGCCTGACAAGACCTTGGTGAAGCTCGCCTCCCTGCTCCGCGTCCAGCCTGCTGCGCTACGCGAGGCTGGCCGGGAACGGGCTGCCCAGCTGCTTGAAGAGATCCCTGCGGACCAACGCCCCACCCGGGTGCCTGAAGACATCAGCACCAGATCGCGGGCCGAGGGGCGGCGGGTCGTGACGCAGCAGGTACTCGGCGTCTTCTCCACTGAAGAGCTACGCGCTGAGATCCAGCGCCGCGAAGCCAAGCTGGCTGAAGACGAGCTCTACGCCGACGAGGACGAGGACAACGAGGCGTTCCACCGGGAGCTGGCTGAGGATCTGCGCACCGAGCAGTGGCCGGGCTGACCAACGCCTCCTGGCCCCGCTAGGGCGCTAATCGCCGCATCAGGGCACCAGTCGCGGAACCGGTGCTACAACTCCGACATGCGGTAGCGCATGTCGATGACCCCGGTGCCAACCTCAATTCGCTTGGTGCGGGCTGCCATTGCGGTGAGCAGTGGCATGGGCGACGCCGCCTGGCGTGCGAAGTGATGCACGCGCACGTAGGCCCCGTTCACGCCAATCTCATCGGCGCCCTCGGCAAGCTCGATTGTCTGGCGCAGCATGTCGCCCGCGGTGCGCACGCGCGATCCGGGAACCGGACCGTAGTGGCCGAATGACAGGAATCCAAAAGCTCTCATGGTGGGTATAACCGCCAACGCAAAAGTATATTCCCGCGCATGTAGATTTGGCGGCCGTAGCGGCCCTGCGGGGGTTTTCGCCTGTGCTGGATCCGGCGACCGCTCTGTGCTGGGCCCAGGGTGCCGTCCGCACATGGCACCGGGGGATGACCGCGATGGTACTCCTGGGTGATCCCTGGGAACTTCCGCGCTCGTAGCGTCGAAGCATGGACATTCAACCGAGCGACATGGGACTGGTTGCGCGCGTCGCACACCTCAGGAAGCACTACGGCAGTGGCGATCACCGTGTCACCGCCCTCAATGACGTATCCATCGGGATCCGGCGCAGCCAGTTCACCGCGATCATGGGGCCGTCCGGATCCGGCAAATCCACGCTCATGCACGTCATGGCTGGCCTCGACACCGCCACAGAGGGGCGCGTCTGGCTCGGTGACGACGAGATCACGCACCTCGGCGACACCGAACTCACGCGGCTACGCCGGCGCCGGATCGGCTTCGTGTTCCAGGCCTTCAACCTCGTTCCCACGCTCGACGTCATGGGGAACCTCCGCCTCCCATTCGAACTTGATGGGCGCGGGGTGCCGCAGGCGGACCGCGAGCGCATCGACGCCCTCGTCCACGCGCTCGGCCTCGCGGGTCGCACGAGTCACCGACCCCACGAACTCTCGGGCGGCCAGCAGCAGCGGGTCGCGATCGCGCGCGCCCTCGCGACCCAACCCGATGTGATCTTCGCTGACGAGCCCACGGGAGCCCTCGACTCCCGCACCGGACGTGAAGTGCTCGCGCTGCTGCGCGCCGCCGTTGTCGAACAGGGGCAGAGCATCGCGATGGTCACCCACGATCCCATCGCGGCCAGCCACGCTGACCGGATCCTGTTCCTCGCCGACGGCCGCATCGTTGCGGACCGGGCCGCGATGACGCCCGAGCAGATCTCTGAGGCCATGCTGAGTCTTGAAGCGGAGGCCGCGGCATGAACACCGGGGCCGGAATCCGCGAGCACGGCGCGACCGTCGTGGTCGCCGCGCTGAGCTCGCTCTTCGCCAGCACGCTGATCCTGTTTACTGGGGTGATGTCTGCGGCACTCGATCCGGATCTCTTAGAAAGCTCCGGCACGTTCCGCATGGTGCTGCTCATGGTGTCATTCGTGTTCATCGTGATCGCGCTCTACGTCGGTTCGATCGTGACCGCGAACACCTTCGCCACGATTATTGCCGGACGCACCCGCACTATCGCGCTGCTCCGGCTCGTCGGGGCCACCTCGCGCAAGGTGCGCTCTCGCGTCGCCGCGGAGGGTCTCACGATGGGGCTCCTGGGAGGGGCGATCGGGTGGGTACTTTCGGAGGCCCTGGTCTTCGCCGCGGTGACGTGGGGGCCTGGGCTGGGCTGGCTGCCCGCCGGACGCGACTACCCGCTGTTCGATCCCCTCACTCTGGGGGCCGTCGCGGTTGTCGCACTCTCAACCTGGGCGGCAGCCTGGGCCGGATCGCGCCGGGTCGGATCTGTCTCGCCCATCGCCGCGACGGGTGCCGCCGTGGAGCTCCGCCCCGAGGCCGCCCGCGGCCGCACCGCGCGCACGGTGTGGGCAATCATCCTCGTCATTGTCGGGGCGGTACTGCTCGCTCTGGGCCTCCTGCTCGGCATGCTTACGCCGCTCGCGCTCCTCGTCTCCTTCTTCGGTGGGCTGTTCTCCTTCACGGGGATCGCGCTCGGCGCGCACCTCATCATGCCGCCGATCCTGCGCATCACCGGGAAACTCCTCGGACAGGGGCCGACCGGCCGGCTCGCCGCAGCCAACGCGGTGCGGTTCCCGGAGCGCAGCTCGCGTGCCACGATCGGCCTGGTCATCGGGGTGACGCTCGTGATCATGTTCGCCGTTGCGCTCGAAACTTACGGGTCTATGACGCTGATTGCATTCGACAACGATCCGGCGCTCGCCGCCGCGCTCGCCGAGACGCTCGCGATCACCACCGCAGTGTTCACCGGGCTTGTCGGCTTCTCCGCGATCATCGCTGCAGTGGGCATGGTGAACACCCTGTCACTCAGCGTCTTGCAGCGCACCCGCGAACTCGGCCTGCTGCGCGCCCTCGGCTTCACCGGCGGGCAGGTGCGTCGCATGGTTATCGCCGAAAGCTGCCAGATGACGCTCGCTGCGCTCGGCTTCGGGCTGGTGCTCGGTGTGTTCTACGGCTGGGTCGCGGCGCAGTCGCTGCTCGGATCACAGGCGGGGATGGCCCCGCCGACAGTGCCGTGGATCGTCGTTGCCGGGGTGGTGCTGTTCGGCTTTGTACTCGCCGTGGGTGCCGCGGTTGCGCCCGCACGCCGTGCTATCCGGGTCTCCCCGGTGGCTGCCCTCGCCGTCGACTAAGCGCATGGCGGGCCCGGGGAGTGCCGGGTCTGCCGTGTGTGCCGTGTGCCGGGTGTGCCGGGTGCCGGCCCTGCCGGGAGCCGGGCTCGCCGGGTGTGCCGGGTCTGCCGGGTGCCGGGCTCGCCGGGTGCGTCAGGTGCGTCAGGTCTGCCTGCCCTGCCGCGCCCGCCCGCCAGTCGCCTTTCCACACTCGACTGTCACCGCCGCGCAGGAGATTCTTCGGTTTGAGGCATTGCTGATGCGAATCGCTCCTTCGAACTCGTGAATCTCCTACTGGTTGGTCAACCGGTCCTGGCCCGCTCCGCCTGACCCTGCCAGGCGAGCTCAGGTCCGACCGAGCAGCCCAAGTCCAACCCGGAGCTCAGTTCCAACCCGGAGCTCAGTTCCAACCCGGAGTTCAGGTCCGACCCAGCAGCCTAAGTCCGCCCCGCACCATAGGCCCTGCCCTGCCGCGCCCGCCCGCCAGTCGCCTTGCCACACTCGGCTATCACCGCCGCGCAGGAGATTCTTCGACGTGAGCTAGCTCTGATGCGAATCGCTCCTGCTGGTTCGTGAATCTCCTGCTGCTTGGTGAACGGGCCCGGGATTCCCCGGGCGGGGCCCGGCGTGCAGGGATAGGCTGGAGCAATGAGCGTTGTGATTGACCCCAGTTTCGATCCCGTCCCTTCTCTGAGCCAGGTTGTCGATGTGCGCGTCGCCGATGCGGCCGCCGTTGCCGCGGCCCCGGCGCGCGCGTGCTTCGTGCCCGCCGAGGGTGAGCTGCCGGCCTGCGACTGCCTCGCGGGTATGACCCGTGACGCGCTCGCCGCAGCGGGCTTCACGGGCGGCAAGAACCAGACCCTCGTCCTGCCCGGTGCGCAGCTGTGCGTGCTCGTCGGTACCGGTGCCGGCCTGACCTCGGGCGCCGCCCTGCGCGACGCAGTGGCCGCGTTCACCCGTGCCGCACACGAATCGCCGCGCCTCGCGGTCGACCTGAGCGACGCGATCGCCGCAGGGATCGCCGCGGACGAGGCGGCGCTCGCTGCAACGGAGGGGGCTCTGCTGGCCCGCTACCGCTTTGATGCGCTGAAGAGCGAAGCGAAAACCGTTGAGCTGACCGAGCTCGTGCTCGGCGTGCCCGAGACCGCGGCCACGGCCGCGATCGCCGGTGTGGCCCGCGGCCGCGTGCAGGCCCGCACGGCGGCACTGGCTCGCGACCTCGCGAACACGCCGCCGCGGCACCTGAGCGCCGAAAAGTTCGGCAACGTCATCGAGCGGCTCGCCCCTGACTTTGGCCTCACCGTTGAGGTGTTCGATCGTGCGCAGCTCATGGAGCTCGGCACAGGCGGCCTGCTCGGGGTCAACGCAGGCTCCATCGAGGAGCCCCGCATGATCAAGATCAGCTACCGCCCGGCGGACGCCGACGGCCACCTCGCCCTCATCGGCAAGGGCATCATGTACGACTCGGGCGGGATCAGCCTGAAGCCGTCGAACGCGATGCACGCGGCGATGAAGTTCGACATGATGGGCGCCGGATCGGTGTTCGCCTCGATGACCGCGCTGCGGGATTTGGGCGTCACCACGGCGGTGACCGGTTGGCTCATGTGCACCGACAACATGCCCTCGGGCAGCGCGACCAAGCTCGGCGACGTGCTCACCATGCGCGGCGGCAAGACAGTTGAGGTGAAGAACACCGACGCCGAGGGGCGCCTGGTGATGGCAGACGGTCTCGTGCTGGCGACCGAAGACGCGAGCGTGGCGGATCGCCGCCCCGACGCGATCGTCGACATCGCGACGCTCACCGGTGCCGTACAGATGGCGCTCGGCACCCGCACCGCGGGCATGCTCGCCAACAACGACGAGATCGCGGCGCAGCTGCAGGCCGCAGCGGACACGACGGACGAGAATATCTGGCGCTTCCCGCTGGATCGTCGCTATCGCGACCAGCTGAAGTCGAACGTGGCGGATCTGTCGAACATCGGCGGCCAGTACGGCGGCGTGATCCTCGCAGCACTGTTCCTCGACGAGTTCGTCGACGGTACCCCGTGGGGCCACCTCGACATCGCAGGAACGATGCAGGCGGAGAGCGATGATCTGTGGCGCTCGGTCGGTTCGACGGGCTTCGGCGCTCGTCTGCTGGCTCAGTTCGCTGACGACTTCGTCGCGCCCACCGCAGGGGAGTAATCGTGGCCGGTCTGCTGCGCGATCTCGACGCGTACATTCGGGAGTTCGCGGACTTCGTGTCCGCGTCCCCAACTTCGTTCCACGCCGCTCGTGAAGTTGCCGCCCGGCTTGCCGCGGCGGGCTTCACGGATCACGCGGAGGACGCGGCTTGGCCCTCGGACGCCGCGCACGGCAGCGGCTTTGTGGTGCGGGATGGTGCCGTGATCGCGTGGCGGGCCGGAACCGGTGTGAGTGCGACGAGCCCCGTGCGGGTGCTCGGCGTGCACACTGATTCGCCGGGCTTCGTGCTCAAGCCGCAGGCTGATTTCCGTGCCGACGGCTGGGCTCAGGCCGGCGTCGAGGTGTACGGCGGCCCGCTGCTGAATTCCTGGCTAGACCGGGATCTCGGGATCGCCGGCCGCGTGGTGACGCGCGACGGGGTCGAGTGCCTGGTGCAGACGGGTGCAGTGGCGCGGATCCCGCAGCTCGCGATCCACCTGGACCGCGAGGCGAACACCGGCCTGGCGCTCAACAAGCAGCGGCACACGCAGCCTGTGCTCGCGGTGGGTGCGGGGGCCGAGGGCGTCACCGTTGCCGGGCTGCTCAGCGAGGCCGCACGTGCTGCAGGGGACGCAGGCTTCGCGCCCGAGGACATTGCGGGTGCCGATGTGCGGCTCTTTGACACGCAACAACCCCAGCGGATCGGCGCGGTTGCGGAGTTCTTCGCGTCACCGCGCCTCGATAACCTGAGCTCCACCTTCGCGGGGCTTGTTGCACTGCTCGAGTCGGAGCCCGCAGAGGGGACAACCTCGGTGCTCGCCGCGTTCGATCACGAGGAGCTCGGTTCGGAGACGCGATCCGGCGCGGCCGGTCCATTCCTCGCCGACGTGCTGGAGCGGTTGCGTGCCGGTCTGGGCGCGAGCCGGGACGAGGCCGCGCAGGCGATGGCGGGCTCGTGGTGCATCTCCGCGGACGCTGGGCACTCCGTGCACCCGAATTACCCGGAAAAGCACGACCCGAACGTACGCCCCCTCGCCGGGCGGGGGCCGATGCTGAAGGTCAACGCGAACCAGCGCTACGCAAGCGATGCTCACGGGGCGGCCTTGTGGGCGCGGGCGTGCGCGGCAGCCGAGGTGCCGACCCAGGAGTTCGTGTCGAATAACACGGTGCCCTGCGGATCTACGATCGGTCCGATCACCGCCACACGGCTTGGGATTCGCACGGTGGACGTGGGGGTGCCGCTCCTGTCGATGCACTCGGCGCGCGAGCTCGCGCACGTCGCCGATCTGCACGGTCTGGCACGCGCTACGGGAGCGTTCTTCGCTGGGGCATAGCTCCAAGCGCTGAGGGGTGCGGGGCGCGGGGTGTGACACTGTCACACTTCGCGCCCTCTGCGTTCGTGGGAAATCCCCACACGGGCCTCACCGAGCTGCGCGCGAAGCTGCCGCGCACCCTGAAGAACGAGACAGGAATGTGGGGAGAGGCACACACCACAGCCGAATCTCTGCACGGTTTTCGGATTCGTTCGGTAGGATCGGGGCATGAGCGAGATGCAGCATGCGGGAACCGGCGGTGTCGCCCTCTCCAAGGACGTGCTCGCACCCAGTGTGCAGCGCATTGGACGCCGCGATATCGAGATCACTTTCCTCGGAACCAACTCGGCAGGGCAGCCGACATGGATCATGTGGAACGCAGAAGAACCGTACCTGATCGGCATGCTCTCGCAGGGCAAGATGGGCTACCGCTTCGAGCAGCGCACCAGCTCCGGAGCGATGGTCCACGAAAACATTTCGTTGAGTCGCGTGCAACGCGCGCTCGGCGGCTAACGCTTCCGCTCCCGGCATGCCATTGCGCGCCGCGACCCTTCCGGTCGTGGCGCGCTTTTGCATGCTCAAATCTGCGTATTTTTCCCGGATGTGCCCGGGCCCGCATCGCCATACCGTGAGCCACATCACGCGGTCTCGGGGGTAGGGACGCAGTCTCGCCCGTTCGCGGCCTCTGATCGAGGGTGGGACAACGGTGTGCCGCCCCCGGATAGGTCCGGAAGAAAGCGGCAGAGCAATGAAGCGCATACGTGGTCCCGAGCACCCCCAATACCCACGGTTTATTGGCCGATGGCGGATCAGGCCGGAACGCCCCGGACGGTTTCGGGAACCACACGCCGGGAGCGTGCGCGGGGCGAGCGTGCGTGGGGGCGCGATTCTTGCGGTCGCCGCAGCGCTCGTGTTTCAGCCGCTGACGGCACCGGCCTTTGCACTCGACGCCCCGGTTGACGCTGTCCCGGTGGCCGCGGCAGACGCTCCGGTGGCTCCAGGTCCGGAACCCGTTGTTGCTCCTGTTGCGGAGCCAGCGCCGGATCCCGCGCCTGTTCTGGAACCAGTTCCGGTCCCGGTTCCGGAGCCTGCCCCTGTGGTAGAACCCGAGCCTGCTCCGGTCCCCGAGCCAGTTCCGGTCCCCGAGCCGGCACCCGTGCCTGAGCCAGTGCCTGTCGAACAGACGCCCGCTGCTCCGGAGGCGACCGAGCCCCCGGCGCCTGATCCTGCGGTGGTCGCACCACCCGCGGAGCCCGCCCCCGCAGTAGAGGCGGCGGACCCGGCAGCGGATCCCACGGCTGATGCCGCGGCGGAAGCCGCGCGTCTGGCAGCCGAAGAGCTTTCTCGTGGTGGCGGCAAGAAGGAGAAAGTGACACTCTGTCATGCCACGTCCTCGGTGAAGAATCCCTGGGTCCAGGTGACCGTGGCCGCCGATGGGGCGGCGAGCGGGCACGCGGGAGCGCATCATCAGGACGGACGCGACATCATCCCGCCGTTCAGCTACACCGAGAACCGACAGGTCAAGCAGTTCCCGGGCCAGAATTGGGACGCGACCGGACAGGCAATCTTTGAACGAGGCTGCGCGAACCCGCCGGAGCCGCCGAAGGATCCGGCACCGACGGTCAGCCTAAGTGTGGGGGAGTGCGTCGAGGGCGATGCCATGCCGACAGTGACCGCGGTCTTCGGGAACCTTGTCGTGGGACAGCCGTACACCTATGAGGGCAACGGTCAGGCACCCGTGAGCTTCGTGGCCGCCGCGAGCAGTGAGACGCGGAGCCTCGGAACAGCCCAGAGTGCGTCCGTGACCGTCGATATTCGAGGCACCGGGCCACGAGCCGCGCAGGGCACAGTGACGCGCTCCGTGGAGGCAGAAAAGTGCGCTGAGCCGCCCGAGGAGGATGTGACGTTGTGTCACGCGACCTCGTCCGATTCGAATCCGTGGGTGGAGCTGTCGCTCCCGCCCGCTGGCGTGCTGAATGGGCACGTGGGTGCAAGTCATCAGGATGGTCGCGACATCATCCCGCCGTTCGAGTATGGAGACGGGGAGAGTTTCCCTGGCCAGAACTGGGACGAGGACGGTCAGGCGATCTTCGAGAACGGGTGTGAAGAACCGGAGGTGCCGGTTGATCCAGATCCGACGGTCTCGATCTCGGCCGGTGATTGTCCGGTGATGGGCGGGTTTGCTCCGCTAACGGTCACGCTGAGCGATCTGGTGGTTGGTGAGCCGTACACGGTGGAGTTTGACGGAGTTGCGACGGATGCGACCTCGCCGATGTCCTTCACCGCGGACGCTGCGACTCGGGTGATCGAGGTGCTGCCCTCTGAGGAGGGTGCGCTGCATGTGACGGTGACGGGAACTGGCGAGCACGCCGGTGAGTCGGCTGATGCGATGGTGCAGGTCACCGAATGCCCCGAACCGGAGCTTCCCGAGGTCACCCTCAGCGTGGACCAGTGCCTCGCATACGGGCAACCGCTTCCTGACGCGGTGACCGCTGAGCTCAGCGGACTCGTCGACGGGGTTACCTACTCAGTCACCATCGGGACTGCTGGCGGGGGAACCCCCTACGTCACCCGCTCCGTGGACGGCAGCGACGGGGCAACCGCGAGCCTGCAGCTCGATCTCGCGGGAACTGGCAGCTACGTCGTCACCGTCAGCGTGGGCGACGAAGAACTCACCCGAACCATTGAGGTGACACCCTGCCCGCCCGGATCCTACGATCTGTCGCTTGTGAAGACCGCGAGCGCCGGAGAAGAAGGAGTAGCCGAGGTCGGTGACACGATCCAGTACTCGATCACGGTGAGCAATGCCGGCCCGGACGCTGCACTCGATCCAGTAGTGACGGACACGCTCCCGGCTGGGCTGAGCGCCGTGGCAGGTACGGGATCCGGCCCCGCTGGGTGGACCGTGGCGGCCGAGGGCGCTAGCGTCACGGCGAGCTACGGTGGTGCATTTACTGGCGAAGCCACGATCACCTTCGACGCGGTCGTCATCGCCGCACCGCCGAGCGGCGAAATCACCAACCAGGCGTGCGTTGCCGCCTCGGGTGTGGCCGAGCCTGAGCCGCAACCTGAAAGGGCCGCACAGAGCCCCCTGGGGCTTTCTGGGCTGGTGCTGCTGGACTCTGAAGGTGAAGGAGAGGGTAGTAGTGACAGCAACCCCGGCAACGACTGCGGCTCGGTAACCACTGAGGTCCGCGGAGTGGCGATCGCAGGCAGCGCGGTGTGTGTCAACGACACACCCTGGTTCACCTACAGCGTCACCCCGAGCGGCACAGCCGACCCGAGTGAGCTGCCGATCGTCATGATCTGGTGGACCGCTGACGCCTACGCGGCACGCGACGCTTCGATCCCCGCCGGTGACACGGCGGCGATTCTGGCAGACGGTGCCTCCCAGGTTGACCCGATCGCCTACCCAGATGGATGGGTGAGTGGTCAGACACTGACCGGCCAGATGCTGTGGCCGGGGGCATCGGTTGACGCGGACGGAAACCCGACCGGCTGGCCCGGGTGGACCCTGCAGAGTGACGGCACCTGGGTGCTCGATCCCGCAGCTCCGCACTACAACCTGAGGGCGCAGGCGGTTGTGGAAATTCGGATCAACCCCACCGCATCCGAGACGACGGTGTACCCGCCGGCCACCCCGAACTGCGCGGCCCAGCCGCCGCAGCCGCCGGTGACCCCGCCAGTCACCCCGCCCGTGACTCCACCGGTGACCCCGCCGCCGGCCGCGGTCACCCCGCCCGCTCCCGCGGTGAACGTGCCCGGCACGCTCCCTCGGAACGCGGTCGCGATGCCGGCCCGCCTTGCGAACACGGGTGCCCTTGATGGGGCTACCGAGCAGCGCGGCGCGATCGGCGGCCTCGGAATCGCCGCGACACTCGCGGGCCTCGCGCTCTGGAGTATCGCGCGGAGGCGGCGGCATGAGGATGCCTAAGCCAGGCGCGAAAACTTCGCGCTGAGCTCGGAATCGCTGGATTTACGCGGGTCCCGCCCTGTTCCCACCACCCCGGTTTGGGGGACGTGGGGATGGGGCGCGGCTCTGCGACACGCCAGGGATACCGGGATTCGGGGCTCTGATTTGCCAGGCAGCCGCGATCCAGCATAGTATTTCATCTCGGTAGCAAGCATGAAAGTGCTTCGGCCCCATCGTTTAGCGGCCTAGGACACCGCCCTTTCACGGCGGCAGCACGGGTTCGAATCCCGTTGGGGTCACTGGTACCAAATATAATTGAATACAACTATGGCCCTGTAGCGCAGTTGGTTAGCGCGCCGCCCTGTCACGGCGGAGGTCGCGGGTTCAAGTCCCGTCAGGGTCGCTAGGTGAAGAGCCCTTCCTCGGAAGGGTTTCTTCGTCTCTGGTGATCGCCACATGGTGAAAACCTGGCTCTGTAGCTCAGTTGGTAGAGCGTTCGACTGAAAATCGAAAGGTCACCGGATCGATGCCGGTCGGAGCCACTGAACCCCCGTGTAGCTTCTACATCACGGGGGTTCTTTTTCATCATCCACCCGGTGCGACGCATCGTGTGGGTGGGAACACAGTAATTTCATATCTGGCCCTGTAGCGCAGTTGGTTAGCGCGCCGCCCTGTCACGGCGGAGGTCGCGGGTTCAAGTCCCGTCAGGGTCGCCATGTGAAAAGCCCCTCCTCGGAGGGGCTTTTTGTGTTTCGGATGTGCGTTCAGAGGTCCTTGTTCCGTGGCCTGGGGCACGGAGCCTCGACGGCGCGGTCCCGTGGTCTCAGACCGCTGGCTCAGCTGACCCAGCACTACGAACACGACACGCACCGTTCTCGGAACGGCCGCACTTCCAGCTGTCCGCTGGGGATGGGTCCGTGGCAGGTCAAGCAGGTGCCGTAACTTCCGTCCTCGAAGCGTTGCATCGCTGCCTCGGCCTGCAGCACGTCGGCGCGCGCGGATTCGAGCAAGCCTGTCCGCAGCGACCATTGCGCGGAGAAGGGCTCACCTTCGGGATCATGCTCGTCGTCGTCCGGTGCGCCGCTGCGCGCACGCACGAGGGCGGCGAGTTCCGCGTCGAGTCGCTCAGCCCGTGCACGCAGCCGCTCCAGTTCGGCGCTCAGCTGCGCTCGGCTCGGAGGCCCTGAGTTCATCGCCATGCGGTACCTCCCGAGGAGTGCGAAGTGTAGCCACCGACCGCAGGGGCGGCCGAACTGCTCCCGAGCCTAACCCGGGGCAACCGATTCAGCCCTGTTTTTTCGCCCAGCCCCAACACGCGCGGCAGGCTACTGCTCCCCGTACCTCACAACATCGAACGGCTCGAAGGGCGTCGTCCCCTTCACATAGAGCGGATGCCGCGGGTGTCCGGCCTTCGTCGGTGTTCCGAGCTGCACCCAGGTGCAGGCCTGAAGCTCCGGCAGCGCGGCGATGTCGCGCGCAAGGTTCCGCAGGTACGGGCGCGAATCGATCAGTGTTCCCCACGCGGCAAGAATCGTGAGAGGCCGACCGTTGACGTGGCCTGCGATCCGGCGCTCATTCTCCGCCGTGAGCGCTGGATCGGCATTCCGGTGGATTCCAGCCGGATCCGTCGATATTTGTGGGTACACGTTGAGCATGCTCCAGCTGTCGTACCCGCTGCGCTCAGCGAAGGATCGTACGCGCGTCACAGTGGGATCTAGCGTGCCCGGCACGGCCGTGCTCGGGTTGATCCCGAAGCAGACCAGCGGTGCCTTGCCCACGGTGCCGAGGACAAATCGAGATCCATCGTCAGCCGACTTTTCCCACAACCACTGTGCCCTGAGTGCCGCCTCGTTCATGCCAGCACTCTATCTCTCGGGTGTCGACACAGTCGCGTATGTTCGCACCTAGGATAAAGCTGAACCGTCCGATCGCCTGCACCCCTCCGGCCACCCGCAGCGGGACCGCCACCGCCATTTCGAGAAAGCGACAGCCATGCCCGGTATCGACTACCTCGTCCTCGATGACGCCCTCCGAGACTCGGACGCTCGTGCGCTCTTCGACCGCGCGGTCCAGGAGATCCGGGACGGCGTCGCGGTGACGCAGAAGCTCAGCAGGGGGAGCGGCTTTGCGGTGGAGGGCCAGGGCATCCTCGGGACGGCGGTGCTTGAGTATGGGATCGGGCTGATTCCAGCAGACGAGTTCACGTGTGACTCGGCCCAAGATCTGACCGAGCGGACGCGGGTATTACTCGGGTGGCATACGATTTCGTCCACCCTGCGCGAGTGGGTGGATCAGCGGCTGTGCGCCCCCTACTTCACGAATCAGGGCAGTGAGTGGGAACCTGACTGGCAGTTGCACGCTGGTGCAGAGACAGGCCATGTGCCCGAGAGCTTCCTCCGGTTCGCCTGCTACGTGGCGATCGGCGAACTGAAATTTGGGCCGAGCTATGCCTCAGTGAGCGCGCACCGGATCTTTGATTGGGTGACGAAGCTCGGGAGTGCGCTGCCGGCGCAGTTGCAGAAACACGGCACCGGCGAGCTTCCCACGGAACTTGCGGCCTATCGCGGAACCGGCGATGCAACGGGGGTCACCGCGAAAGCAAACGATGCCCTGGCGACAGTTCGAATCGCCATCAAGAATGAGACCGAGCAGAGCTACGCTGCCGTGCTTGAGTATCTTGTCAGGCTGCTCGACACCACTGACTTTCCGCGATCCTACGCTCTCGAGTTTCGGGGCCCCACCAAGCAGTATCTCCCCATCCCAGGGCTGCCCAAGAAGGGTGTGCACCAGCTGTTCGCCTGCGCGGCAAGCTACCCCGCGCTGTGGCCACAGATTGCCCGATACGCCAGCGCGGCAATGGGTGAGTACGACTGGTACACGAATCTCGATGGCGAGCACTGCGCGATGCCCGGTACGTTCGCGGTATTCGCACTCGGGATCACCGCGGAGGCCGCGGCGCATCCGGAGGTTGTGCGGTTGGTGCAGTCGTATCTGGACGAGGTTGACGGTGAGCACCAGTCCGTGCAGGGCCGCTTCGTTGAGGCCTATATCGACACCCACGGCTTCGATGCAACCAGCCTGGGCTACCTGCTGAGCTGCGCGGGAAACATCCAGCAGCTCCGGCACCGGAAGGGGTATGCGGCGCAGATCGCCAACGCGGAGAGCCTCGGTGCGCTCATGTCATTGCGGGAATCAGCTGGAAATCGTGAAGCGTCAGGGGTCGCGGCGCTCAGCGCAAACCTGCAGGGTGAATCAGTCAGCGACTACGCCTGGCGTCACGCCCTGTATGCGATCTGGGGCGAAGCCGCCGAGCAACGGGACACGGATGGTCAGCTCGGCAGCACGATCATTGCGCGTGCTCCTGAAGAGCTTCGGCCACTACTGGCCGCCGTGTTCGCGTAATTCCGGTCGGCCTGTCAAGGCCGAGCCCGCAGCGCACCCAGTGCGACTGCCTGGCTGGCGGCAAAGAGCGCAATATCGATGGCAATTGCGATGATGGCGAGCACCACAAGGAACGTCGCTGCCGTGACCGAAATGGCCGCAACGACAGCTGCGGCGGCGATGTTTGCGACCATCACGAACCGGAGGGCTCGGCGCAGTGGCACACGCTGCGCCATCCAGAGCACGGCCCCCGCCCATACGGCCACCGCGATACCCACTCCGGCAATGACGAGTTCGGGGAGCCGCACACCCTCCGCGATGGGCCCTGCCCAGAGGGCCACGGCGATGCCCAGTACCGCACAGTAGGCCGCGTCAAGGCGTAGGCTCCAGCGGCCGATCGTCGTTCCGTTCACGCGCGTCATGTCGTCTCCCGTCGTTCCCTACGTAACGGTACTTGCGGGTCCGTTGCACCCGCAAGACTGCTCGAATCCACAGCGCGCAAATCCCGTTGTCAGGCTCTCTTGGGGGAGACGTGCAAGGATTTCACTCCAGCATGGGATCGAGACGATAATGACGCTGAGTCCATTCGGACTGGGGGCGCATGGGTAATCGCAAGGAATGGCAGGATTTGAGGTCTACTGAATCACGGTTGCACAGTTCTGCTGACGATTCGCTCCCGGATACGTTGGCCGCGGAACTCGCGGGTGTTGGCGACGTGGCGCTGTGCGCTGTAGTGCGATCCGACGCCGATTCGGTGCGGGGCCGCGCGGCCTTCGCCGAGCTCTACGGGCGTCACCGCGAGGCCGTCACCGCGCAGGCGTACACGATGACCCGCGACTGGGGGCGCGCAGAAGACCTGACCGCGGAGACCTTTGCGCGTGTGCTCCGCGCACTTGCGGGAGGAAACGGGCCGCAGGAATCGGTGCTCGGCTACATCCTGGTGGCACTGCGCGGAGAGGCGAGCCGTGCTGCCGAACTCGCGGCGGAGTCCGTGCCAGTCGCTCCGGAGACAATCGCGGATTTCCTGGACGTTGCCCCTGACTTCGTGGCGGAGCTCTCTGAACGAGACCAGATCGTGCGGGCGTTTGTGGCCCTCCCCGCTGAGACCCGCCAGATTTTGTGGGCGGTGGATGTCGAGGGCCTCACCTCATCAGACGCGGCCGAACACTTGGGGACAACAACCGGTGCCCTTCGGGTCTCCGTGCACCGTGCCCGAAAACGGCTCGCGACGTCCTATCTCCAGCAGTACGTGGAAGTCAGCGACCCGACGTGTCTCCCATTTGCGCGGCGGCTTGCGAGTCTCGCCCGGCACAGTCTTGGGACGCGCGAGTCCACCGAAGTCTCGGCGCATCTCGCGGGCTGCGCAGCCTGCACCGCGCAACTTGCACGATTGCGTTCCCTCGCCCAGCAGCTGCGTGTCTGGGTGGGACCGTTGCTCATCGGCGGATCTATCGGCGGGATCGCGACTGCTGCAGGATCGGGGAGCGCCCCCGCCGCGACGGCCGCCAGCGGCGAGGCAGTGCGGCACCCCGCTCCCGCAGCGGGCGGGGACCCTGCCTCAGCTGCACCGGCCCAGACCGCACAGCGGTTTGTGGTGTGGGCGAGCCTCGCGGCCGGAGTGGGCCTGGTCATCTGGGGGATGTTCCTCATGATCCCGCAGGCGCCCGAAGCCTTCCCTGAGGACCCTGGGGTCCAAGAACCGGCCGCACATGAGCCGGCCGCACGAGAGCGGCCTAGCGCGCCGGCACCGTCAGCTGCGCCGGACGGGGATGGTGCTGGCACCACCGATCGGACAGACCCGGCGCCGACGGGATCGCCGCGGACCGGGGGCGCGGTGGTCGAAGGCGACGACGATACTCCGAACTGGTTCTTGCAGGAGTAGCGCCTCACCACCAAGGATTGCCGGCTTCACGACGAGCTCGACGGGGTGCGGCGACAAGGGATCCGACGAGAATTCTGATCCGGTGTAACGATCTGCCCGACTGGCGGTCTTTATTTGTCATGCGAGTCCGGTGGCGTGAGACCTCCGGGATCGGTCTCGCACGAGCCGCGGATACGCGTGCGGCTGCCACAGTCTGACCAAGGGGAAGTGCACAGAGCAATCATGGGTACACAACGAACACGGAGCTCGAGGGCTTGGCGCGGGATCGCTGCTGCGCTCGTCGGTCTCCTCACACTGGGGAGCGCTACCGCAGCCGTGGCGGCCCCGCCGTACGAGACCGAAGCGACCCTCACGGCGGTCGAGTTCACGAATGAAACCGTCACGAGCGGGTGGGATGCGGAGTTGACGGGAAGCTGGTCGCTTCCGGACAACCCCACTTCCCCGGCCGGGTTTGTCGTTGACCTTCCGGCCGATCTGCGGGGCCTGAGCGACGCGTTCCCCCTGCTGGATCCGAGCGGGGTTGCGATGGGACAGTGTGAGGTGACGGCGACCCAGATCGTGTGTGACTTCGATGCGGCGTACCTCGAAGCGCACCCCTATAACCTGTCGGGCGACTTCAACTTCTGGGCCCAGGTGCGGACCACGGTGACGGAGGGGACCGAGACTACCTACGTCATTGACGGCAAGGAAGTCACGGTGATCGTGACACCTCCCCCCGGGCCGTGCACGGAGAATTGCACCTTCGAGGGACGCGAGAGTAGCAAGTGGGGCAACTACGACCGTGCGACCGACACAATCATGTGGACCGTCTCGATCGGCAGCGGCGTGAACGGTGCTGCGGGCGGTGAATCGATGCGGGTCGTCGACACCCCAGGCCCGAACCAGGAGATGCTCACCGAGTTCCAGGGGAACACCTACCCCGTGCTGCAACACACCAACGAGCTCATCGTCTCGGGATCCGGCGTCCAACAGCCGGGCAACTGGCAGTCAGTCCCGCTGGATGAATACACCGTGGACGGGACCACTGTTGAGTGGACCGCGGAAGCCGGGTACTACTACAGCATTCGCTACGTGGCACAGGTCACTGACGGAGGCGCGACCGGGACGTACACAAACTCGGCAACGGTCACCATCGGTGGAGAGGACCGTGTCGTCGGCAGCGAGGTCGTGCGTCAGGGCGGCGGCGGAACCGGCACCGGAGATCAGAAGGGCCGATTCTCCATCACCAAGGCCGTGAACTGGGAAGGCCCGGCGATTGATGGCATTGATTTTGGTGGCACCTTTACGGTAACTACGCCCGCCGGGACGGAGAACACCGGAGAGTTCACCGTCGCCGAAGGGAACACCTGGACGAGTCCGTCGTACCCGACAGGCTCAACCGTGCACATTGACGAGATTCTGCCCGCTGATCCGGCGAATCTCGATTGGGCCACTCCCGTCCTCTCGCAGAACGACTTTGTTGTTGCCGGTGCGGCAACGACCGAGGTGACGCTGACGAACACGGCGACGGTGGCGCAGGGGATGTTCTCCGCCTCGAAGATCGTTGATGGAGACGGGGCCACGGCTGTTGACCCCGACGCCGCATTCATGCTTGATTACGAGTACCCGGCCGGTCCCGGCTTCGACGCCGGTTCGGGCACGCTCAGCCTCCCCGCTTCGGGCACGGTGGTACAGTCCCCGAAACTCCCCGTGGGGGCGGTGCTGACGCTGAGCGAGCGCACCCCGGATCCCGTAAACGGTGCGACTTGGACCGGTGCGACGCTCTCCACCGACACCGTGACAATCGGGAGAGATGACGTCGTGAACGTCACGGTCACCAATACACTCAGCACAGTCTCGGGTGGGTTGATCATCAACAAGCAGCTCAGCGGTGCTGGCGCCGGTCAATTTGCTGCCGAGGACAAACTGACATTCGCGGTGGTGTGCACCGTGGATCGGGAGACTGTCTTCGAGCGGGACGTGACGCTGCAGGTGAACGGCCAGTCCGCGGTTACCTCCGAGGTCCTCACGCCGATCCCGGCTGGTGCCGAGTGCACGGTCACCGAGACTTCCGCTGGGAACTCGGATGCGGATCAGCGGCCGGCACCCGTGACCGTGACGATCCCGTGGGATCCGACGACTCAGCTCAGCGGAACCGTCACGGCTTCGCTGACGAACTTCTATAGCGCGGGATCGGTCGAGGTTACGAAGACGCTCGGCGGTGACGAGATCGCGGTCCAGGCCGCGCAAAACCGCGTCTTCGAGATCCTCGTCACCTGTCAGATCGAGGAGCGCGATAGCGCCGGATCGCCGGTGCGCGCGGATGTGTACTCCGGTACGGTGCGCATCAAGGGCGGCCAGACGAAGTTCCTGGGCGACGACGGGGAGCCGCGGCTTCTGCCGCTCGGCACCAAGTGCTTCGCGGAGGAGACGGAGACCGGGGGTGCCGCGAAGGTGACGATCGACCATGACTCCTTCGAAAACGGGGCCGAGGTTGTGCAGGGAACACCGACTGACCTGCAGCGCCTGAGCATCAGCGCGGTGAATACGTTCGAGAACGCAGCGCTCACGGTGTCCAAGAAGGTCGTGGGTACGGGCACCGGCCAGCCGTACAGCTTCGCGCTCAGCTGCACGATCCCCGACGCGGGCAGCGACGGCGTGCTGGCTGACGCGGCCTACGCGCTCCCCGCGGGCGACGCGAAGTTCACTCTCACGGATGGTGAGGCGCGCACGATCACCGTTCCGGCCGGCGTCACGTGTCAGGTCACCGAGACTGACGTACCGCGGGGCGCGACGGTTTCGATGGTGGACAGCGATGCGTCGGCAGATGGTGGATCCCAGGACGGGCTCGTATCCGCGATGACGGGCCTGGACAACACGGTCCAGGTGGTGAACACCTTCACAGATACACCGACCGGACCGAAACCCCCGCTGGCGACCACCGGTGGGCAGGGAATTGCGGGGTTCGGCGCGCTGGGCGCGGGCCTCTTGCTGATCGGTGGTGCGCTCGTGCTGCTGCGGAAGCGGAACGCCGCAGCGCGCGGTGCGATCGCGGCCAGCGAGTAATCGCGAGCTGATTCGGCGGCCCCCGGGCAGTTGTCGTCTCTTGTGAGACGGTGATTGCCTGGGGGCCGCTGTGCCCTGGGCCGGGTGTCGCACCCGCGACCTGACCCCTTCCCAACAAAACGACCCCGAAAATGCGTTCGATCGTGCATTTTCGGGGTCGTTTCGAGATCTTGGGGTCGTTTCGTGAGCGTTGAGCTCGGGCGGTCCCGATCCAGCCACGCTTGCTACACTCGTGCCCGTGAGTTACCGAGAGCTGTACTCCCAGCGTCAGGAGGTTGTTGGCGACGCACTCGCCGACGACGACTAGCTGGACGCCACTGCCGTGCCCGCGCCCTCTGCGCCCCGCACGGCGGTGTCACCGTACCCTCACTCACCTCTGCGGGAGCGCGCGCTGCGATCAGCGGTGCGCGGGCTCCCAGAAAGCGCGCTCATGCTTCCCTTGACCGATACCTTCGTCCGCTCCTCGTTTATCAATGCCTCCCGTCGGGAGGTGAAAGAAATGACGGTGCCGGATCAACTTGGCGAGTTTGGACTCGACGACTGGGACCGGCTCGACTATTTCGGCTGGCGGGATCCGAAATTTGCGCGACGCGGCTACGTGCTGCTGCCGCGGCTCGACGGCGAGCCCGTTGGGGTGCTGCTCACCCAGGCTGAAGCGACACCGCGTGCCCGGGCACTGTGCAACTGGTGCCGCGACGTGCGGCTGCCGAACGACGTGGTGTTCTGGAGTGCGAAGCGCGTGGGCGATGCCGGGCGGCGTGGCAACACCGTGGGAACCCTCGTCTGCCGCGCGTTCGAGTGCTCCCACAACGTGCGCAACGATCCGCCACCCGCGTACACCGGTTTCGACGTGGTGGCGGCGCGCGAACGCAGAATCGACGAGCTGCGGCTCAAGACGGCGGGATTCGCCGACATGCTGATTACCGGGCGCTAGCCGGACGGGTCCGGGGTGCAGAACACCGCCTCGGACCCGCCACTCAATACAATGAGTGGAGTGGCACACGGAGTTCGTGTCCGGCCGTCGATGCATGGTGACCCTTGTGGGGAGCGTGCGCTGCGCGAAAGCGTTCGAACCGGATGCCACCTGCACAAGGGGGATGTTCAGGCGTGCGTGGCGCAAAGCAGTGGGGGAGTCCGGTCCGGGCGCATTCGGGTCGGGTCAGCAGGGGGCACGTGCGACGCTGGATCGCCGCGGCCGCGGCAGTAGTGCCGCTCGCTGCGTCGCTCCTGGTCGCCTCCCCGACGCCCTCTCTCGCTACAGCGGAATCGACACAGCCGCCGGTGGTGGAGAGCTCCGCTGGTCTCCCCAAAGCAGAGGACGTCTCGGGGCCGGAGCAGCCCGATCGGGCGCTGCCCGATCGGGCGCTGCCCGATCGGGCGCTGCCCGATCCGGCACTGCCCGATCCGGCACTGCTCGATCTGGCACTGCCCGATCCGGCGGAAGAGGTGCCTACCCAGGTCGCGACGACTGATCCCGTGCCGGATGTCGGTGCGGCACCGGCCGCCGAGGGGCCAACGACATCAGCGGGAGCACCCGATTCCGCATCTGCCGGCACCGCGGCTTCCGGTGGCATTTCGCTCCGCACGGAATCCGCATCACGACCGGCGGACGCAGCCGCGCTGCTCCGCGCCCCCGCCGGAGAAGCACCGAGACCGAACGGGGCCGAGCCCTATGGGCTGAACCTGTACACCGCCGCAGGGCTCGATGAGCCTGTGAAGACTGTCACGGCTGAGGACCCGGAAACAGGCATTCGGGTGGTGCGGCAATGGAACAAGGTCAGCGGGCCCGCGACCGGGCCGATCCGTGCGGGTGAGGTGTTGCAGTTCCACACGGCCATCACGAACACGGGAACGAACACCTGGACGGCGGCGAATCCCCTCCGCTATGAGTCCAGCCTGGACGAGCTCACCACGGGGGCGGTCTACTCGGGCTCACGCACCGGCACCCACCCGAGCTACTGTGCGCCGATGGAATGGTCGGCGAACTGCGGTTCGGGCATCGCCCAATCCGGATCGTCGCTGTCACACAGCTTTGCCCTCGCGCCGGGGGCGACGCGCTATATCAGTGTGCGGCTGCAGGTGCGCAACAGTTTCGCCGATTCGCTCCTCCTTACGGATACGGCGCGCGTGTCCGGGGTGCTGGCTACGGAGCTGCCACAATTCGCGGTCGATGCGCGTTTGGCCGCCCCGGTCACCGCGCAACTCCCGGACCTCACTTTTGTGACCGAGCGGTGGACGAAGATAGCCGGGGCCGCGCAGGGGCCGATTCGTGCCGGTGATGTGCTGCAGTACCACGTTGCGGTCAGAAACTCCGGGACCGGTGACTGGACGGCAAAGTCGGCCTGGGCCGAGGACCGACTCGCCACGATCGCCACCGATATTTCAGGGCTGCGCGACGATGCGATCATCCTGGGTACTCGCGCGGGGGCACACGCGAGTTACTGCGCTCCAACGGAGTGGAGTCCCTACTGCGGCAGTGCACCCGCTGTGCAACCCGACGGAGTGATCTCGCAGAGCTTTGCCCTGAACGCGGGGGCCACCTACTACGTCAATGTGCGGATCCAGATTACGAACGACTTCCTCGCGGGAGACCAACGTCTGGCACACACGTTTGTTGCTTCGGGGGACCCGGGCACGGGGGTGCCAAGCGTTGAACGGACTGCTGAGTTCGACGACCGAGTGAGCGTGCAACACCCGGATCTTGCGTTCTCAGATGCACGTTGGACCAAGGTCGCGGGTAAGGCGGGCGGTCCGATTCGGGCCGGTGACGTGCTCCAGTACCACGTTGCGGTCCAGAACACGGGACCGGGGGACTGGACCGCGAAGTCCGCGTGGGCCGCCGAGCGCCTTGCCACAATCACCGCGGACGTGTCCCGGTTGCGCGACGATGCAGTGATCCTCGGATCGCGCGTGGGATCGAGCGCGTATTACTGTGGTCCCACCGAATGGTCCCCGTACTGTGGCACCGCACCCCCTGTTGCCGCTGACGGCATCATTACGGAGCGGTTCGCTCTTGCCGCCGGCGCCAAGCAATTCTTCAACGTGCGGATCCAGATCACGAACGATTTCCTCGCGGGGGATCAACGACTCGACGCCGTATTCGCGGCGTCCGGTGCCCCGGGGAACGGGCAGCCGGACATTACCCGGACGCACGAGTTCAGTGAGCACGTCACCGTGCAACACCCCAACCTTGAGTTTGCGAATGCGCGGTGGACGAAAGTCGCGGGCAAGGCCGCCGGCCCGATCCGCGCCGGCGACGTGCTGCAGTACCACGTGGCCGTGCAGAACACGGGCGCGGGGGACTGGACAGCGAAGTCTGCCTGGGCTGCAGAGCGGCTCGCGACGATCACCGCGGACGTGTCCGGGCTCCGTGATGACGCGGTGTTCTTGGGCTCAAGAGTGGGGGCGAGCGCCTACTACTGCGGGCCCACCGAGTGGTCTCCCTACTGCGGCACAGCGCCAGCCGTAACGGCCGACGGCACCGTCACGGAGACGTTTGCACTCGCCGCCGGTGCCACACAGTACTTCAACTTGCGGATCCAAATCACCAGCGACTTCCTTGCGGGAGACCAACGTTTGGAGAGTGTGTTCACCACAACCGGGGACCCGGGAAACGGTGAACCGCGGATCATGCACACGCACGAGTTCAGTGACAGTGTCGAGACGGAACACCCGGATCTGAAAATCTCGGATGCGCGGTGGACCAAGGTCGCGGGGAAGGCTGGCGGTCCGATCCGGGCCGGGGATGTGTTGCAGTATCACGTGGCCGTGCAGAACACGGGCGCGGGGGATTGGACGGCGAAGTCTGCCTGGGCTGCGGAGCGGCTCGCGACGATCACCGCGGACGTGTCGGGCCTCCGCGACGATGCGGTGATTCTGGGATCGCGCGTGGGTCCAAGCGCCTACTACTGCGGCCCCACCGAATGGTCGCCATACTGTGGCACTGCGCCCACGGTCGCCGGGGACGGCACCATCACGGAACGTTTCGCGCTCGCCGCCGGTGCCACACAGTACTTCAACGTGCGGATTCAGATCACGAACGACTTCCTTGCGGGAGATCAGCGCCTCAATGCCGTGGTTACCACGACGGGGGATCCCGGCAACGAGCAGCCGCTGATTACCCGCACGCACGAGTTCAGCGACCCCGTAGAAGTTCAACACCCGGATCTCGCATTCTCGGATGCGCGGTGGACCAAAGTCGCCGGCAAGGCAGACGGGCCGATCCGCGCCGGGGACGTGTTGCAGTATCACGTCGCCGTGCAGAACACGGGCGCGGGGGATTGGACGGCGAAGACCGCGTGGGCGGCTGATCGACTCGCGCAGATCAGCGCCGACGTGTCAGGTCTGCAAGATGACGCGGTGATCATCGGAGCCCGCGTCGGAGCGAGTGCGAGCTACTGCGCAGCCACCGAGTGGTCCCCCTACTGCGGCACCTCGCCGGCGGTCACGGCGGACGGGAAAATCTCTGAGTCCTTCCCGCTCGCCGCCGGTGCGAAGGTCTACTTCAACGTGCGCATCCAGATCACGAACGATTTCCTTGCCGGAGATCAGCGCCTCGACACCGTATTCACCACGAGCGGGGAACCGGGGAATGATCGGCCACGGATCGTAGACTCCCACGCGTTCAGCGAGCGCGTCACCGTGCAGCACCCTGATCTCAAGATCCAGCGCCAGCTCTGGACCAAGGTCGCGGGAGACCCGAAGGGGCCGGTGCGCGCCGGAGACGTGTTGCAGTACCACGTTGCCGTGAAGAACACAGGCGACGGCGACTGGGTGGGGAAGTCGAGCTGGGCGAAAGAGACACTGGCGCGGTTCTCAAGCGACCTGACCGGCGTGCTTGATGATGCCGTGTTCCTGGAATCTCGGACCGGCACCCACGCCAGCTATTGCGGGCCGACCGAGATGACCGTATCGTGCGGCAGCGCGCTGCCCTCGCCCGTCGACGGGAAGATCGTCTCGGACCTTACGCTCCCATCCGGGGCTGTGCAATACATGAACTATCGGGTGCGCGTCTCCGATGCCTACACGGGTGACCACCGACTTGTGAACCCCGTGTGCGCCACAGGTGACCCCGGAAACGGCGAAGCAGCGGTGTCAGACTGCGGAGAGACCCTTGCTGAGCTGGAACTGCAGTATCCGGACGTGGAGGTGACAGTCTCCGCAGAGAAGCGGCCCAACCCCACGTCAGCGCTCCGCGCCGGAGACACTGTCAGCTACACAGTGAGCCTCGAAAACACGGGTGACGGTGACTGGAACCAGCCATCGAATTGGGCAACGGGCAATCCACTGGCGCTGTCAATGGATCTCTCCGACGTACTCGACGACGCCGCGGTCACGCGCTCTCCCACGGGCGGTGCCGCGATTGCTCAGGCGGAGCTTCGCTGGTCTGGGGGGCTTGCCGCAGGACACACTCACCGCATCGAGTTCGACGTGCGGGTGGCGAACCAGAGCGCCGGATCGGGGAGCAACCTGATGCTCCGGGCAGAGGCCGTGGCGACGGGAGACACCCGAAACCCGGCCGCCCAGCCCTCGGTCCTGACCCGATCGGCCGAGACTGAGCTGGGGGTCGGCGAACGGTGGTCGCTCAGTAAGCGGGCGTACCGGGCGAACGGCGATGAGCTGCCTGCGCATGCGACTGTGCGGCCGGGTGACGCGATCACGTATCGCATCGAGGCGACCGCGGTGGGTGGCTGGCCCGTCCCCCGGGTCACGCTCAGCGATGACCTCAGCGATGTGCTCGACAACGCCGAGCTGGAGGGTGATGTCGAACTGCGCATCGGAGATGCTCCGGGACGCGTGCTGCCGGTGCAGGACGGCTCGGTCGACACGGGCGAATTTGTGCTGCCGGGTACCGGGAAGGCGGCGATCGTGTACACGGTCCGGGTGCCCGAGGACATGCGTGCGGGAACCCTCCGGAACTCGGCTTCGGGGGAGGCATTCGGTGCTGCCGGGAGCGCGATCGCACCCCAGGAATGCGGCACCGTTCAGAAGCCGTGTACAACCGAGCACCGGATCACGGCACCCGAACCGCTGATTGACAAGCAGATGTCACCAGACAGTGGCATCGCCCGTGGCGACACCGTGAGCTACACCGTGCGTGTCACGAACCCAGGCCCCGGGGCCTGGACAGAGGGCACCCCGCTCTCCGTGATTGACGAGCTCGAGCGAGTGCTCGATGACGCACAGCTGCTGGGAGAGGCCGGCGCCGAGGTGACGGTACTCACGAGCGACCAGTCCGCAGCGGGAAGCCTCGCCGTGCGCGACCACCGCATCGAGTGGTCAGGCTCACTCGCGGCAGGTGCCTGGATCGAGTTCCAGTATCAGGTGCGTATCGGGTCCGAACCCGGCACCGGCGACCGAGTGCTTGTCAACGAGGCGTGCACGGGTGCTCCCGGGAAGGAACGGGTGTGCGATGAAGTGCGCGCCACAATCCCCATGTCACCCACCGACGTTGACCGTCCGCAGTGGGGCGGTGGGGACGCGGACGGCTGTGCCACCCCACCCTGGATTCAGCTCCCGGTGGCACCCGGGGTGGTCTACACGATGGCGGGAACCGTTGAACCCGGAGGATCGGTGACGGTGACAGCCACGCCGCGTCCGGGCTACACGCTTGTTGTGCCGGACGGATGGATACTCGACGCGGACGGAAACACGGCGAGCTTCACGGTCGAGTTCCCCACGTGTGAAGGGAAGAACTACGTCTTCCCCGAGGCGGACATCGTCATGGGCGGATGCGCTGAAGACGGAACGATCACCCCGCCCGCAGTGAGCCTGCCCGAGACCGAGGGGATCGAGTATCGCATCGACGGTGAGGTTGTCGCTGGCGGCACTGTCGTGATCACAGCGACCGCGCAGCCCGGATTCACACTTCGGCTGCTCCCTCACTCTGCGGGGTGGAACCTCGCCGCGGACGGGCAGACCGCCACCCGCACGATCACCTTCCCCGTACCTGAGTGCGCCGGGCCGGGCGAGGGCGGATCAGCGTTGGTTCCGGACGTTCCAACCTGGACTGGCCCCAGCTGCGAGGTGCCGGATCGCGTCCCAATGCTCACACTGCCGGAAACGGTGGGGTTGGAATACTCCGTCGAGGGTGAGGTAGCGCTCGGCTCGACCGTCACGGTGACCGTGCACGCCCTGGACGGTTCTGCGCTCGGCTACCGGGAGGGCTGGACATACAGCGCGGACCGACGCAGCGCGAGTTGGCGAATCACATTCTCGCCGCCAAGCGGGTGCGACAGCGGAGGGAATACCGACGGCGGCACGACTGATCCTGGTGGAGAAGGTGGCACTGACGGCGAAACCGACGGCGGTACGGAAGGTGGTGAAGACGGCGGAACCGACGGCGGGACCGACCCGACTGAACCCGGCACTGATCCCTCGGGGGACACCGTGGTGCCGCCCATCCCAGGTCTCCCCGAGCCGGTGTGTGTCGCTGGGAAGGTAGTCATGCCGACCCTCGAAGTGATCCTGGTCCCAGGCGTCTGGTACGAGGTCGAGGGGGAGATGGCACCCGGCAACACCGTGGTGCTGACCGCACGCACGCTGCCGGGGTTCATCCTGCAGAACACCGCGGACTGGATGACCGGTCGGTGGGATGTCGCGCCGGATCGGCGCAGTGCCACACAGACGGTCCGCTTCCCCACCGTCGAGGAGCTCTGCGGCGGCGGAATTGGCCCGACTGATCCGACTGATCCTACGGATCCCACTGATCCGACTGATCCCACTGATCCGACTGATCCTACGGATCCGACTGATCCGACTGATCCGACTGATCCGACTGATCCTACGGATCCGACTGATCCGACTGATCCTACGGATCCTACGGATCCGACTGATCCGACTGATCCTACGGATCCGACGGACCCGACTGGCCCGGGTGAGCCGACCAAGCCGGCCGACCCCAGCGATCCCGGGTCGCCGACGCTTCCGGGCAGCCCCGACGACCTGGCGGGCCCCAGCGTCGCACTATCGGCAGCCGAGCACTCGCTTGCGGTGACCGGGAATGCCCGCACCTTCGGCACCATCCTTGGAGCCGCTGCGTGCCTCCTCGCCGGTGCGGCCCTGCTTGCCCGACGGCGCCGCAGCGCGGGGCGAATCGGCTAGCGCGCGCGTCGGCGAAGGAGGAGCATCGCTCCCGTGAGGAGACTGACGGCCGCGAGCGTAATGAAGGGCGCGGGGCCGGAGCTTCCCGTTCGTGCGAGCTTCGTACCGGCCCAGTCGGCACCTCCGTTCGTCGGAGGAGTCGTGGGGGTCACCGGTCCCGTGGGTTCGCTCGGGCCACCGGGCTCGGTGGGCACCGTCGGATCCGTGGGGTCGCCCGGGTCGGTTGGCTCACCCGGGTCGGTTGGCTCGCCGGGGTCGGTCGGATCAATTGGGTCGGTCGGGTCCGTGGGATCGGTAGGATCCACCTTGGAACGCGTGAACGTCCAGGGGCCGACGAACTCGAGGTCCGCCCCATCGACCACCTGCACGGATGGTTCCCAACCCGCAAACTGCCAGAACCCGTCTGGCACCGTGACCGTGCGGGCCTCAATCGGTTCGGGCGTCACTTCACTCCCCTGCACCGCACTGCCCGGCTCGGGGAGCAACGCCGTCACCGCCGCGGGGAGTGTGCCCCCCGCCGTGTCTTGGAAGGAATAGTTCACCGCGAACTCGGCGTCGGGGTCCACCGTGTACGCCCATTCACCCTGGAAGCGGAGGTTGGCGGCCTCGACGACCGCCTGTTCGGGCACCCACCCGGTAAACGACCAGCTGCCCTGTCCTTCGCGCACCGTGGTGACCGCTGGTGCGGGTGGGGTCACCACGCTGCCATCGACCTGCATCGTGGCTCGTGGGGGAAGCAGTTCGAGCACAGACTCAGGGAGCGCGCGGCCGGCGGTGCTGCTCACGAACTCGAATTCTGCATCGTACGTCTGGACCATCGTGAGATCTACCGCGTTTCCGGTGGCATCGAAGGTGAGTGGCATCATCGCGTGGAAGAACGCGTCCATCCGCATCTCGCCGCTCACCGTCGGATCGGTCATCGTGAACGTTTTTCCCGCGACGAATGCCGACTGCGGCACATAGAACGCGCGCGCCGGGGTCGTCAGGCTCAGAGACTGCGGCTGATTCGCATCGAGCTGGGCCCCGGTGACCTTGCTCCCGTCTTCGTTGACCAGCACGAACTCGGCGGCATAGCGTCCGGTCCCGGCATCGTAGGACACTGAGGTGCACCGGATGAACGAGCTGAGCTCCGTGTCGGGGTTCTGAGCTTCCACCTCGGACTGGAGCGCATCGCACTCGACGAACGCGGGATCACTCAATACGACATCACTGTCGACGGTGAAGGAGATATCCCAGTTCCCGCTGAAGGTCTTCTCTGCCCATCGGGCTGGAGTGTTCCCGGAGCCGAACCCCCAGACGGTCTTGAAGAGTCGGTAGGAACGCCACAGGCTCGTCATGTCCAGGTTGCCGCGGTAGGCAATCTGGTAGGCCGTGTCCGGAGAATTACCCTTCGCGGAGTCATACAGGAACTCGCTGTTGCTCGTGATCTGCCCGCTGTTGTCGATCGCGTAGGCATCTGCCGACACCGCGATCGTGACCGGTGTGGCTGCGTGTGCGGGCGTGGCGAGTCCGAGCAGTGCGACGCAGGCGGCAAGCGCCATGGCAGCGAGCGTGGTGGTGCGTTTCATCTGGTTTCCCCCCAGTCGGCAGACGTGCCCACACCATAACCCGGGGCATAGAAAAAAGATAGCATTCGGCAAATAGGGGGTACGGCAAGTAAGGCGAGTAGGCTCCCAAGAGTGACCCGCATCCTCCTCTTTGAACCTCGCATCGCCGGCAATACCGGCAATGTGATCCGTATGGCAGCCGGATCTGGGGCTGAACTCCACCTGGTGAATCCGCTCTTCGACTTCGAGGACGCGAAGCTGCGGCGCGCTGGTCTCGACTATCACGACCTCGCGATCGTGCAGCAGCATGATTCGTTCGATGCAGCGATGCACGTACTCCAGCCGGCCCGCGTCTTCGCGTTCACCGCCCGCACGGAGCGCTCCTACACCGACGTCTCCTATGAGCCGAACGACGTCCTGCTGTTCGGTCCGGAACCGACGGGGCTGAGCGAGGAGATCCTGATGCATGAGGCCGTCACAGACCGGCTGCGCGTCCCGATGCTGCCGGGACGTCGATCCATGAACCTCGCAAACTGCGTCGCTGTGGCCACCTACGAGGCCTGGCGGCAGCAAGGCTTCCCCGGAGCAGGAACGGAGACACACACATGAGGCTCGCGACGTTGACACTCACGCCTTGGTACCGACGGCCCCAACTCCACCGCGGCGGCGGGGCGGAGCAACCCGGATCGGTGCGGGCTACGGCGATCCTCGATCATGCGTCGCCGGGGATCAGCGCGCTCGTCGCGCAGGCTCGGGAGCGCGCCGCAAGCGAACTCGGAACCGGTCACGCCCCCTCACCGCTCGCCACGGTGCGCGCCGCGCACGGGCTGATTCGTGATGCGGTGCGACCCGTCTACGCGATGGAGGAGGCGACGCCCGCATCCCGCGTCCTGGCTCGCGGCACGGGATCATGTAGCCAGCGCCTTGCAGTACTGGAGAGCGCTGCCCGCGCAATTGGAGTGGAGACTCGAGTGAGGGCACTCTCCATTGACGGCGCGTTTTGGGAGCCTCGTTTCCCGCGCCTCACCTTTGCGCTACCGGATCGGGTCCTCCTTGCCTGGCCAGAGTTCAGGCTCGACGGCTGGCGGCCTGCCTCGGAGCTGTTCGGCCCGCTTGGCTGCCGAGCGGGCGGTGCCTTCACAAACTCTGGTTCCGAAACGCTGTTCGAAGCCGTGGGACGTTGCGCCGTCGACTGGGATGGTGAAACGAGCGGCGATCCCGCGGACCTCTCCGCGCACCTGCGTGCAGACCTCGGATACTTTACGGATCGAGACGAGCTGTTTGCGCGGCTCGGACAAACGCTGTGCACTCCCTCGCGTGCGATTGCTGACCCGGTGATGCGCCGGATCGCGGCGTGAGGGGCCGATAGGGCTACTTGAGTTCGACCTCATTGAAGTAGCCGGAATGGCTGGTTACTGGAACCGAGCAATCGACGTTCTCGAGCTTTGCCGGAACCGGGGTGAACCCTTTGAGCCCTGCAGCAGCCTGGCTGCCTTGCGCCAGGGGATACACGTTTTTGAGGATCGGGTCGTTCGATGAATGATAGTTGTACACGGCCTCGGTCACAGGCGTTGCTAGCGTCTCCCAATTGCCCTCAGCCTTGATGGCAGCACCAAGTAAGTGCACCGCCTCCACTTGGGGGCCGTCCTTCTTCGTTCCCAGTGTCTGGGCGGCAACCACCATAGCGCGAGCCCCCAGACTGTGACCCACGAGTACGTATGCGTCCGCCGTGGTTCTCCCGAGGAGGTCCGCGATAATGACCCCGGTTTTTTCTGCACGATTCTTTGCGACGTGCCATGGATTCTTCGCCAGATCCGCGGCGATGAGCGCGGGCCCAAACGGGGCGAGCTTTTGCGGCCCGACGCGCATGGCGCTGCTGGCAAGCTGGGCGAACACTCCCGCCCCTGCTCCTTTCGCGGTCATGCCACCAATGAGGAGGCCAAGTTTGCGGAGCTCCTTGGAGCCCCAGTGCACTCGGTACACGGGCGAATCTGGGTATCGGCCCGTCACCATGTCCTTCCACCCGCCCCATCCTCTGTCCTGCTCGGTGAGAAACCCATTGCAGACAACTACAGGGACGCCCGAACCGCCGCGGAGCATCTCGATGTGGAAGGATTTGTCTTCACCCAAGTACGCGTTGGTGATGGAAGCGCCGAGTGTGCCTCCGACCGCGGCACCGACGGTGGTCACCACGAGCGTCCCGCCCGCCATTCCTAGTCCACCTGCTGCAACAGAGCCGCCGCCCAGCAGCGCGAGGCCGTAGCTGGTTGCTACTGCGCCGCTGTACCCGCCGATCAGTGAACCGATGGCGCCGCCGATTGCTGGAGCAGCTGCAAGAGCGGCGGGGGTGGCGAGTGCCACGCCCGCGAGGGAGAGCCCGGCGATCTTGGTGACTCGGCTGAGATGAGGCTTGTCGTACTCCAAAAAGTTGCGATAGTCGCTGAGGTCCTCCATCCGCGCTTCCGCCTTCGCGAACCCGGGAATGTCGTGGCGATGCTCCGCGCAGTACCGGGGCGTGCTAGCGGCGCTGGGTCCACGAACTGCCATGTGCGTGCAGCTCGGTGCGGCGCAGGGAATCGTCGGTGAACCGCAGGCATCGCAGAGCCAGGCAGGAATTTGCGCCTTGGGCTGCTGCACCTTCATATGTTCGGTGCGTGCAAAGCACGCGGAGCACCACGCGTCACGGGTTGATTCCGTTCCCCGATCGACGAGCGAGGCAAGGCGAGAAGCAAGCTTCCGGTGTGCTTCGGCACGTTTCTCCGCAGCCTTCTGCTCGTCGACCGTCGAGAGAGTGAGCCGCTGGTGCGAGAGTGTCGCGTAGGCCCATGCGTTGCTGACGAGTGCCGGGTTCTTGCGCAGGGTCTCCTCCCAGTCTGCCTGAGGGTGTGCTCCGGTCGGATCGCCGGAAAGTGTCACAGTCTTCCCTGATGGGAAAGTGATCGTGCAGTGTAGTTCCTGCTCGATTACGCGAGCAAAGATCTGAGGGTTCGGCATATGTAGAATCTTGCCAGCAAACAGGCCTAGGACACTAAATGAATGGCGGATTCATTTGTGCTCCACATCCTTGCCGAAGCGCGACTGCGCGTCCACTACTGCGACGAGCCGAGCGACGTAGTCGCGAAGATATTCCACCGTCGACTCTCGCACGATGGTGTCCTCGCCGGCGAAGAGCTCGGGTGAAGTCGCGAGAGGAACACCTCGGGTTGCCCCACTCCCAGAGCGTCGTGCAAGCAATTGTGCGCCATCCGGCGATGACCCCGGAAATGCTCACGGCGCTTGGGGAAGCTGAATCGGACGAGGAACCCCTCACCACGGTACTTGCGTACCCACGGTGCCCGGAGAAGATGCTGCGATCGTGTGCGCAGGGCGCGCAGCCGATGCCAGTGAGTGCGGCTGCGCGCGTTGGAACGGTGTGGGTGGTTGCGCCGATCGTAGAGCACCCGCACGCGCCAAGTGATGTGTTGGAACAGCTTGCGTCCAAGGCTGACTCCGGGCTTTGCCGGCTGCTACTTTGCAACAGGAGCCTTCCTGAGACGGCATTTCTGGAGCTGATGAGCCGTACATCAGCCACCCGGGCCCGGTCGGAGAAGTTGCCTGATCGCGGGGCTGGCAGCGATCAATAGCGCCACCGTGGTGTTACTCGGTGAGCGCTGTGATCTGTTCGGTGAGCCAGTCGCGCGCATCGTTGACGTGCGGGAGTACCCTGGTACGCCCATCGACTTCGGTTTCCTCACGCGCATCCGCGTAGGCCAGAGCCCACCCATCTACGGAGCGGAGCGGAATCGGCGGCCAAGATTGTTGATTTCGCCAAGCAAATGTTCTCACGCAGAGCTCGCGGAGCCTACTCAGGTCCGGACCAATTGACCACAACAATTGCAGATCGACGAGGTCATGCGCTCGCACGTAGCCGGGATCGGTGACCGCATGTATCTTCTGAGCGATCTGATACTCGAGACCGACGAGTGTGACGAGCTGAACGTCACCGAATCCAAAGGAGGCCCCAAACTCGATGAGTTCCTGATCGAGTGGACGCTGGCCGGGGGAGTCGGTTTCGAGCTCTGGATCATATACCTCAACATCTAGTGCTCCCCAAGCTGTACCCAGAAAGGAGATTGACACTCGGTACGGGTGCATCACATACTCAGGGCGTGTCAGGCCAGGGTCATGGGTTTCCCCGGTGCGTATGGTGGCGGTGAAGGCGACCCGATGGGGTGCATTTGGGTCCCGCTTGAGCGCGCCCGGTGAAGGTGGAACCGTTCCCCACCCGGCCGCGAGCCGATCGGCAAACTCATGCTGGAAGGCTTTTCCCCTGGCATAGGTAGAGACATCAAGGTCGGAGGTTGCGCGCGTGCCGCGTTCCCCAAGCGTAGCTTCACCCCCATGCCTCCTTTGATCGCCACGGTGTCAGGGAGCATCTGGGAAACTATGAGAGTGCACAACATGAGACGAGCACGGGCGACTGGAACCCCGAGTCGCAACGCCACGTGAGTCAATCGCTCGTTCAACTGCGCGACGTTGCGCGGCACCGGGACGGTCATGCAGATTCCTTCACGCTCTCCATGTCGTCCGATGCAGCCAGTAGACCATTCCGACGTGCCTGCTCGACAACCCTCGACCAACGATCAGGTGGCATCCTGTGTTTCATGTCGAGAAGTGCGCGCCTGACGGTAGTGGCAGAGATGCCATCAATCGTGGTGAGGTCGTCGTCAACAGTCCCCGGTCGATACTGAAGATCCATCCACGCTGGGAGCGTTCGCCGAACCCGGCGTCGCGTGCCCACCCGAATCTTTCTCGGATTGAACTGCCCGAGATCAAGCAGGTGGAGTACTGATTCGCGCTCAAGAAACGCACCCTCACCGGCCAGCGCGACGGCAACGGCGGGCTGGGTGGATGCCTCGACGGGTACATCTCGGTGCGTGTAGACGCCATTGCCGTACGAACGCAGTGCGCCCCGCGAGGCAAGTTTCCTCAGTTCAACGGCCGGTACTCCTGCGTCCTCGGCAGAGGCCAGGGTCACCACACCGTGGTGTTGTGAGGCAACCTCCCACAGATCTCGTCGGTATCCCATCGGGTACACCTCCTTGCCAAGATCGTACCAATATCGGTACGTTTCTGACAATGCGCCGCACGCGGTGACTGCCGGATCCGATGCGGCACCGGATCCGGCAGCCAGGCCGGCAGCTCAGTCCCGGGACTGCGCGTCCATCACGGCGACGAGCCGGGTGACGTAGTCGCGGAGGTACTCCACCGTTGACTCTCGCACGATGGTCTCCCCGCCGGCGAAGAGCTCGGGGGAGGTCGAGAGGAACACTTCGGGTTGCCCCACTGTCGGCATGTCGAAGTAGGACAGTGCGAGGCGAAGGTTCTTCTGGGAAGAGTAGCCGCCCATGCGGCCCACCGAGTGGCTGATGATCCCGACAGGGAGGCCTGTCCACGACACGTCGCTATTCGGTTTTGACCCGATATCAACGGCGTTCTTCACGCATGCCGGAATCGTGCGGTTATTCTCGGGCGTCACGAAGAGCACCCCGTCGGAGGCCTTGATGGTGTCGCGGAACGCGGTGTAGCTCGCGGGGGTTGCGACCTCGGGCACGGCCGGATCGTCGTAGTCGAAGTTGTAGAGCGGGAGGTCCCGGATCTCGACGATTCGCGCCTCCACTCCGTCGGGGAACAGGGGAATGATGTTGTTCGCGATCTTGCGGGCAAAGGAGCCGCCGCGGAGGCTGCCCACAATTACGCTGACGTGCTGCGTCATGGTTGCTGCTTTCTGTCGTGGTGTCCGGTTAGAAGTCCCAGTCGGCGTCGCTCGTGTCCTCGGCTTTGCCCATCACGTATGAGGAGCCGGATCCGGAGAAGAAATCATGGTTCTCGTCGCTGCCGGGCGAGAGCGCAGCGAGGATCTCGGGATTGACCTGCGTCTCCTCCGCGCTGAACCGGGCGGGGTAGCCGAGGTTCATGAGCGCCTTGTTTGCGTTGTAGCGCACGAACACGGCGACGTCCTCCATCAGCCCGAGTGGCTCGTAGAGCGCCCCTGAGTAGGCGAGCTCCAGCTCATACAGCTCCTCGAGCAGTTCCATCGTGAAGCGGCGCATTTCCTCCTGCTCGGCGGCGCTGCGCGTTTCGAGTCCGCGCTGGTATTTGTAGCCCGAGTAGTACCCGTGTACAGCCTTGTCGCGCAGGATCAGCCGGATCATGTCTGCCGTATTTGTGAGTGTTGCGTGCACGGAGAAATGGAGCGGCAGGTAGAAGCCTGCGTAGAGCAGCAGCGAGGACAGCAGGGTGGACGATACTTTTCGCTTCAACGGATCTGGCCCGTAGTAGTGCCGCAGCACCGTCTTGCAACGTTCCTGGAGGAGGTCGTTCGCCACCGCCCACCGGTAGGCGTCGTCGATCTCCGGAGTGGAGGTGAGCGTGGAGAACACCGAGGAGTAGGAACGGGCGTGCACCGACTGCATGAACGCGATGTTTGTGTAGACGGCTTCCTCATGCTCCGTGCGGGCATCCTGGATCTGGCAGATTTCACCAACGGTGGCCTGCACAGTGTCGAGCATTGTGAGACCGGTGAAGACCCGCATGGTGAGTGTGCGTTCCTCCTGCGTCATGCGCTGCCATGCGGGGATATCGTTCGAGAGCGGCACTTTCTCGGGCAGCCAGAAGTTCGCGGTGAGCCGGTTCCAGACCTCCAGGTCTTTCTCGTCGGTGACGCGGTTCCAGTTGATGGGGCGGAGCCGTGCCGCGGGATCGTCACGGTAGCCGGGCGGGGTGACCGCGGTTTCGGTGAGCGGACGGTGTGTGCTGGGTGCGTGAGTCATTGTGAGAGATCCTTCATGAGTGTGCGGGCGTGTGTGGGTCGGGGTGTCTCGCGCGGGATCACAGCGCGCACGAGACACAGCCTTCGATCTCGGTGCCCTCGAGGGCGAGCTGGCGCAGCCGGATGTAGTAGAGCGTCTTGATGCCCGCGCGCCACGCAGTGATCTGGGCGCGGTTGATGTCGCGCGTTGTCGCAGTGTCGGGGAAGAACAGGGTCAGCGAGAGCCCCTGGTCGACGTGCTGCGTGGCCGCGGCATAGGTGGCGATGATCTTCTCGGGCCCGATCTCGTATGCGTCGGCGAAGAACTCGAGGTTGTCCTGCGTCATGTGCGGTGCGGGGAAGTAGACACGGCCTAGTTTGCCTTCTTTCCGGATTTCAACCTTCGCGGCGATCGGGTGGATCGACGCGGTGGCGTTGTTGACGTAGCTGATCGAACCCGTGGGCGGGATCGCCTGGAGATAGGCGTTGTAGATGCCGTGCTCACGGACCGAGCCGCGCAGCGCCTCCCAATCGGCGACGCTGGGGAGCGTCACGCCCGCCTCGGCGAAGAGGTCCCGGACGCGTGCGGTCGCGGGCCGCCACTCCTCCGCCGTGTATCGTGCAAGAGCGCTGCCGTCGGCGTACGCGCTGTCACCGAACCCGGCGAAGGCGGTGCTCCGTTCAATGGCGAGGCGGTTCGAAGCCCGCAGTGCGTGGAACGCGATCGTGCGGAAGTACGCATCGGTGAAGTCGATACCTTCCGCGCTGCCGTAGTGGATGCGCTGCGAAGCGAGATACCCGTGCAGATTCATCTGGCCGAGGCCGATTGCGTGCGAGGCCTCGTTTCCGGCGACGATTGAGGGCACCGCATCAATGTGTGTCTGATCCGCAACGCTTGTGAGGGCGCGCACCGCGGTCTCGACGGTTGCGCCGAGATCCGGGGAAGCCATCGCGTGGGCGATGTTCAACGACCCCAGGTTGCATGAGATATCGCGTCCCACGGTGTCGTAGCCGATGGCGGCGTCATACTCTGAGGGCGTGTTGACCTGCAGAATCTCGGAGCACAAATTCGACATGTTGATGGTCCCGGCGAGCGGGTTCGCGCGGTTCACGGTGTCCTCGAACAGCACGTAGGGGTAGCCCGACTCGAACTGCAGTTCGGCGAGGGTTTTGAAAAACTCCCGCGCATTGATTGTGGTCTTCCGGATTCGCGGATTCGCGACGAACTCCTCGTAGCGCTCGGAGACCGAGAGGTCCGAGAGCGGGGTACCCGTCTCGCGCAGCACATCGTATGGACTGAACAAGTGCATGTCCCGGTTCTCTTTCGCAAGTTCGAACGTAATGTCCGGGATCACGACTCCCAGTGACAGGGTTTTGATCCGGATCTTCTCGTCTGCGTTCTCGCGCTTCGTGTCGAGGAACCGCATAATGTCGGGGTGGTGCGCGTGCAGATAGGCTGCCCCGGCACCCTGACGCGCTCCGAGCTGGTTCGCGTAGCTGAACGAGTCCTCGAGGATCTTCATCACCGGAACCACCCCGGAGGCCTGGTTCTCGATCTGTTTGATTGGGGCACCGGCCTCACGGAGATTCGTGAGGAGTAGGGCGACCCCGCCGCCCCGCTTAGACAACTGCAGTGCCGAGTTCACACTGCGCCCGATCGATTCCAGATTGTCCTCGAGGCGCAGCAGGAAGCACGACACGAGCTCTCCGCGCTGACGTTTGCCGGCGTTGAGGAATGTGGGGGTCGCGGGTTGGAAACGGCCGGACACCATCTCGTCCACCAGCTGCAGCGCGAGTTTCTCGTCGCCCTGGCCGAGGAACAGCGCGGTCGCCGCCACGCGCTCGGGATAGCCCTCCAGATACTCCGAACCGTCGAAGGTGCGCAGGGCGTAGGAGGTGAAGAACTTGAACGCGCCCAGGAAGGTGACGAAGCTGTGACCTGCGGCGGTCGCTCGCTCGTGGAGACGCGTGACGAACTCCGGCTGATAGGCCCGCAGGAAGTCTGCTTCCAGGTACTCGTGCGCGATCAGCCAGTCGAGTCGTTCCCAGACAGAGTCAAACGTACGGGTATTCGGCGCGACGTGCTGCTCAATGTAGGCGGCGGCAGCCTCACGATCCTTCGCAAACTGGATGGTGCCGTCCGGAGCGAGCAGATTCAGTTGAGCATTGAGCGCGTGGTAGTCGAGGCGTTCTCCGATCCCGCCCCGTGGGGCGGATGGGGTGGCGAGCGGGGGTGCTGTCAGAGTCATGCGGAGGTCCTTTCGGGGTGGGTGGCAGGAGGAACGGGGTCGGTGGTGAGCTGGCGCTCCCAAAACTCTCCGAGCCCCTCACGGACGCGTGCGATGTCGCGTTCTGTGCCGAGGAGTTCGAAGCGATAGAGCTCGGGGACCTGGCACTTCGCGGAGATGACGGGTCCGGCGAGGCAGTAGTGTTCGCCGAAGTTGGTGTTGCCCGCTGTAATGACGCCGCGGAGCAGCCTCCGATTGGCGGGGTCGTTGAGAAACGTGATGACCTGTTTAGGAACGGCACCGGCGCGCTCGCCGCCGCCGTACGTGGGCAGCACCAGCACAAACGGCTGGGCGACACGGAGCTGGCCTTCAACCCGGGGTCGGAGCGGGATCCGGGCAGCAGGGCGTCCAACGCGCTCGACAAATCGGCGGGTGTTCTCTGAAACGCTTGAGAAGTAGACGAGATTGGGCGATTCCGTCTCGAAGAGAATCCGCACTGCGGGGGGACTTTCCCCTGTTCGGGCGGCGAGAGTGGGGCGTGACACGGCTCATTCCTTTCTGCCAGGCGGCGACCCTGGCACTATATGTTGTGCCAGAATCCTAATTTCCATCTATATCTAGTGTTAGCACGAGAGTGGTCAAGATTTCTACGACACGCCTAAGTTTGAAAGTTCGTGTATTCGAACATTAGGGTGATGGGTGTCATTCACGTGTGAGTGTGGGCAGGATGTTCACACGATGATCGGGCCGGATGATCCGGACGACCACAGATGAGAGGTGCTGCCCATGACCGATCCGAGTCAGCTCACGATCCCCGCCGAGATTCGCAATGCATACGTCCGAGACTTCGTTTCCGAATGGGCCGCGATCACGCAGCCCGAGCGCATCGAGCTCGTCGACGCCGCGGACGACGACCGCCTGCTCGCAGAGGCGCTCGCGGCAGGGGAGCTTTTGCCCGCGGGCGTTGGTCGCTACTACTCCCGCTCCCACACCAAGGACACTGCCCGCTCCGAGGAGCGCACAGTTGTCGCCACCGCGGATCCCGCAGACCGGGGTGTGTACAACAACTGGCAGCCCTCTCGTGAGGTGAAATCAGCTCAGGTGAAACGCATGCGCGGTGCCTCCCGGGGCAAAACGATGTACGTGATTCCCTACCTCATGGCACCGGTCGGGACACCACTCGCGGCATACGCAGTCGGGGTTGAACTCACCGACGACCGCAACGTCGTGCTCCAAATGATTCGCATGGCACGAGTGGGGCAGCACCACCTCGATACCCTCGCCGATCCGGCGTTCTTTGTGCGCGGCGTCCATGTCACCGGTGACCTGATGGCCCTCGGCCAGGGCACCGACGCCGACAAGCGACTCTTCGCGACAATCGCCGACGAGCGCACGATCCTCCACTATGGATCCGCCTACGGCGGGAACGCGCTGCTCGGCAAGATCGCCCACGCACTCCGCCTCGCCTCGTATGACGGTCGCGTCTCGGGACAGTTCCTCGCCGAGCAGTTCTTGCTTCTGGGGATCGTGGACCTCGACACTGGCGTGCGGCGGCACGTGTGCGGCGGCTTCCCCAGTGCGTCCGGGAAAACGAACCTCGCGATGACACTCCCACCGGACGCGCTCCAGGGCCGGTACCGGGTCGAACTCTACGGCGATGACATCGCGTGGATGTGGGTCGACGAAGACGGGAAGCTGCGTGCGATCAACCCAGAGAACGGGATATTCGGGGTCGCGAAAGATACGAACGAGGACACCAACCCGACGGCGATGGCGGCGATCGCCCCGGGGTCCGGCACCATCTTCACGAACGTCGCCTACAACGCGCGTACCCAGGACGTGTGGTGGGAGGGTCTCACTCCGGAACCGCCCGCCGAGCTCGATGGCTGGTTGGACTGGACCGGGCAGCCTGTAGCGGATCGCGCCCCGGGCGAGCGTGACGCTCCGTGGGCCCACCCCAACAGTCGCTTCACGGTCGCGCTCGACCGGATCCCAAACATCGCGCCCGACGTCAACGACCCGGACGGCGTGGTGATCGACGCGGTGATCTTCGGCGGTCGCACCCGGGACCGCGAACCGCTGATCCGCGCGATCGACAACCTCGCCGAGGGGGTGTATGACGGGCTGACGCTCGGTGCCGAAGCCACGTTCGCCGCGGAAGGGGTCGACGGGCAGCTGCGCTACGACCCTATGTCGATGCGGCCCTTCCTGTCCTACGGGGAGGGCGACTATGCCCAGCACTGGCTCGATGTTCTGAGCCGGGTGACCGAGCAGCCCGCCTTCGCGCACGTCAACTGGTTCCAGCGCGATCCGGAGGACGGCAGCTACCTGTGGCCCGGGTACCGGGAAAACCTGCGCGCACTGCTGTGGCTGCTGCGGCACCGGCGCGGGGAAGTCGTAGGCAATGCCACCGCCGTCGGTACGATCCCGCAGGCCTCGGAGCTTGAGCTGGAGGATCTCGACCTGGCACCGAGTGTGCTGGACCGCATCCTCACGATCAACCGCGCGCGGTGGCAGCAGGAAATGACGTTCCGAGAGGAGCACCTGCGACAGTTCGAGCGGCTCCCCGAGGAGATTTGGGACGCGCACCGCCGAGTCGTGGCGGCCCTCGACGAGTAACAATGGAAGTTCCCTCACCGAGGAACAGCCCGACGCCAGTGACGAGCGAGCTGGGCGTGAAGGCACGTCCCGTGCGGAAGTAAGGCGCGAAGCGCGTCGTGATTCCATCGCGAGACTGTCATAAGTTCTCCAGGGAATCTCCTCGTCAAGAGGCGTCCGAGCTGGGAGACTTGACGCATGGAACCCGCCGTACCTTTCGACATGGACGCGATTCGACGTGCCTGTGCACGGTATGGCGTCGAACGGTTGCGAGTATTCGGGTCGGTGCTCACGGACCGTTTTGACCAGCAGCTCAGCGACGTCGACTTCCTGGTCACCTTTCAACCTGGCCGCGCGAACCGATTTCACGACTACTTCGATTTCAAGTTTGAGCTTGAGCGGATCCTTGAGCGAGAAGTTGATCTCGTTGTGGAGAGCGCGATGAAAAATCCCTACTTCAAGGCTTCGGTCCTCGACACGGCGCAGGATCTCTATGCGGCCTGAAGCGCGTACCTATCTCTGGGAGGCCGCCGAGGCGGCGAAGCTCGCCTACGCCTTCGCCCGCGAACGGAGCTTAACGGAGTTTAGCTCCGATATTCTGGTCCGTTCGGCCGTCGAGCGGCAGCTCGGGATCCTGGGCGAGGCGTTGAATCGCCTCCGAAGAATTGATCCGGGTGTGGCCGACCGGGTTCCGAACCTGGCTCGGATCGTGGGGATGCGGAATCTCCTCGCCCATGAATACGGGGACATCGACACTGAGATTGTGTGGCGTGCTGCCACGACCGACATGACCGCACTCATCTCGGTACTCGGTGCGATGTTGGGCGAACCTTGAGGCATCCCCGTACTGAGAAAGCAGTGCGCAGTTAGCGCAGCTGAGCGGCGAGGCCCGCGGCGTCCTGCTGGATCCACTACTCCGCGATCAGGCCGTCCAGGACGCGATTCACGGCGCTGCCGACAGTCTCGATGGGTCGGCCCGTCGAAGCGTGCCCGTCGATCTCGCCCACGTAGTGCCCGCGCTGCGTCCAGCGGGCATACACCTTGTCGCCGTCGACGAGCAGCTCGTCCACGGTGAACTCGAAATTGCCGAACATCTCGCCAATCTTTTCGATGTGTTCCGTGTGGTTCGCGTGGCTCCGCTCTAGGGTCGGTGGTTGCATTGCTAGAAGATGTCAGGTGGGCGGTTTGTGCCTGCCGGGGATCCAAACCGGGGCCGTTCAAGCCAGCGAAGAAATTTCAGCCCGGAATGCAGTTCGAGTCTGACGAGCGGGTGGAGCGGGTCAGCACCGATGATGTCTTCAATTCGCTGGAGATGGTTGTACACGCTGGAACGGTGCATGTGGAGTTCGTCCGCGACGCGTTGCACAGGGCCAGGGGAGCTATAGACCTGTTCGAGGATTCGCATCCGCTCGGTGCCTCCGGGTGCGCGGCTCAAATTGAGAAGTCTCTGCGACGGATGCGTTGAAGCTGTGTGAGCAAAGAGTTGGTAGATTCCGATTTCCTCAAACAGTGCGCTGCCAATGTCCGGATCGACGGCTCTCGCCTGAAGCGCGGTTACAGCTTGCCGATACGCGGTGCGACAGCCGCGAGGCTCGTGCACAACGGCGCTCACTCCGTAGGGTACGACGGCCGCGCGCATATCGGCCGTGCGCAAGCGCAGCGCATGTGAGAGCTTTGCGATGAAGTCGTCGATTGAGACGTGCGAGCGGATCAGGAAGACCCCGTGCTGATCATCGGTGAACGACACGATCTGCGGGGCGTCTGGACCAAAGTCACCGGTGGGGAACAGTGCGCGCGAAGCGTCGTGGAGTGCCTGTCGGTATGCCAGTGAGGGAAGGGTCTGCTCCGAGCGGGAGGTAGCGCCGCCGGAGAATACGACCAAGCGGACATCGCTCGCCGCCTCAAATCGGGCGGCGAATTCGTCAGAAGCGCTTTCGCTCCGGCCGCTGACAAGATCTTGCAGATCGTTGTTGCAGACCGTGCCCTGTTCGACGTTCGCGCCCAACGCTACGAGAACTCGGCCAGCGAGGTGTTCGATCCCGCTCTGCCAGCTTTGCAAGTCCTCAAGCGTGCTGCGGAGATCATCGTCGGCGCAATTCGCCTGCACCCAGATGTATCCGACCCGCACCCCGCGCACGAGCAGCGGAATGCAAATTCTGGGCAAGAGTCCAATCTGCGGGTCACCCGGGACCGAAAAGACCCGGGTGCGTGAGTTCACTCCGTGCTGAGCTTCCCAACTGCGTGTACCGGAAGGGACCTCTTTCGCGAGTACCGCGTCGATGCGCACGCGATCGGCCGTTGGAGTGATCGTGCTGTACGCGAGTACCCGGCCTGTCACATCGTCAAGGGAAACATTTCGAATGGTGCGCGCGGACACGAGAGAGACGACCTCGTCCAACTCATGTTGATTCATCGTGGCCTTTCTCTGTCACCGTTTGCCGCGAGTCATTGGAACCTCCGGGCAGCGGGCGACGCGAAATGGAGTGGTTCGACAATTGTCGAACTTTGGGCCGGGGAACGTCAACACTTCTCTCGTGTTTCGGGTGAGGAGCTTCCGTAACCTCGGTGTGAACGGGCCGCGCATGCGACTCCATTTACGCCATTCAACGACGAAAGAGAGCAGATCTTGGTAGCACACGTGGGCTTTGTTGGCCTCGGGAACATCGGGAGCCGAGTGGCTCCCCACCTGCTCAACGCCGGCCATCGCCTTGCGGTGTCAGATCTGAACACGGCCGCGGTCGAGGCCCTTGTCGCGCAGGGAGCACGAGCCGCAGAATCCGCGGCAGACACAGCCCGTGACGCAGACATTGTGATCTTGAGTTTGCCTTCTCCCGCCATTGTTCGGACTGTTGTTGCGGGCAACGACGGCGTGCTCGCAGGGGCAAAGCCCGGCACGATCATTGTGGACCACAGCACCATTGATCCCGAAACTGCGCGTGAAGTTGCGGGACTCGCCGCGGCAGTTGGCGTGACCTACCTTGATGCGCCGGTGAGTGGAGGAGTCCAGGGAGCTGAGGCCGGGACACTTTCGATCATGGCCGGGGGTGATGCGGGCGCGTTTGAACGGGTTCGCCCAGTCCTGGAATCGTACTCGGGGAACGTGTTCCTCGTGGGCGAAACGGGAAGTGGTCAGGCAATCAAGCTGGCCAATAACATCATCACGGCAATCAACATCGCGGCGCTCGGTGAAGGCCTGAGCGCAGCGGTGGGCGCAGGGGTCGATCTTGACACCGCCGCGAAGGTGCTCTCCACGAGTTCCGCGAACAGCCATGTGCTATCGAGCTACTTCCCGCGCACACTTTTCACGGAGGACCGGCCCACGGGCTTTGCCCTCGACTTCATGCTCAAAGACATCAAGCTCTTCTTGAACTCCACCGCCCAGACGGCGCTCCCGACCCCGGTGTCCAACGTGGTGGGTGACCTATTCCGTATTGGCAACCGCGACGGCCGTGGTGCGAAGGACTTCACGAGCGTCGTCGAGTTCTACGAAGACTTCACCGGCACTCGGCTTCAGACGAAGGGAAACTGAACGCCATGATCGTCCAGACAACTCTGAGTTCGGGTGTCGCAGATGCGCCACAGGTGCCCCAGCTGATTGGGGGCAAGTGGGGTGCCTCGATGGGAGGCGAATGGACTGCGGTAGAGAACCCCGGCCGCAAGCAAACGCTCGCCTTTGTTCCCGCATCTGACGAGCGTGACGTTGACGCCGCGGTCACTGCGGCAGCGGCAGCATTCCGCACCTGGGGAAGGCTGCCCGCTCGCGATCGTGGTCGCATGTTGCTCGCGATCGGCGACAAGATCGGGGATCACCAAGAGGAGCTCGCCCTGTTGATCGCCTCTGAAACCGGAAATGCCCTCCGGACTCAAGCTCGCGGTGAGGCCGCGTCGGGTGCCGATATCTTCCGGTTCTACGGAGAGGTCGCCTCACAGCAGAAAGGCGAGACGCTGCCGTTCGGCGACGGACTCCTCTCCTACACAGTCCGAGAGCCCATCGGCGTTGTTGGCGGAATCGTTCCTTGGAATGCTCCAGTGACGCTGTCATCGTTGAAGATCGCGATGGCGCTGATGACGGGGAACACGCTCGTATTGAAGGCGGCGGACCTGGCACCACTTGCAGTGCTGAAACTTGCCGAGTGGGCCAGTGAGATCCTGCCCCCTGGCGTTCTCAACGTGCTCACCGGATCTGGATCGCGAGCGGGTGCGGCGCTTGCTCGACACCCTCGAGTTTCGAAGCTTACCTTCACCGGTTCGACGGGAGTGGGGAAGGGCATCATCGCCGCTGCAGCGGATCGTATCGCGCCGGTCACGCTTGAACTGGGCGGCAAATCACCCGTGATCGTGTTCCCGGACTCGAACGACGCTGAGACCGTCCAACATGTCATCAACGCGATGCGATTTACCCGCCAAGGACAGTCGTGCACGGCCGGATCCCGGCTGTATCTCCACGAGAGCATCTTTGATGACTTCGTGGCGAAACTGGCGAATCAGCTCCAGCAGCTGCACGTGGGCGATCCGCTTGACGAGGCGTCTGACATCGGCGCAATCGTCAACGAGCATCAGCATGCGTCCGTGCTGTCGTACATCGCGGGCGCAATCGATGCAGGGGGTGAGCTTGTCGCCGGTGGGGTATCGAATCCGACTGACCGGGACGGGTACTACATTGCTCCGACTATCATCAAGGGAGCGCGAGCTGACTGGGCCGTCACCCGTGAGGAAGTGTTTGGGCCGGTTCTTGTTGTTATTCCCTGGAGTGACGAGGATGAAGTACTCACGTGGGCAAACGATAGCGACTACGGGCTCGCAGGCTATGTCTTCACGAAAGATATCTCGACCGCGCTTCGCATGGTCAACGGCTTGGAAGCGGGCTGGCTGCAGGTGAACCGCGGCGGCGGACAGCTCCCCGGGATGTCGTACGGCGGGAACAAGCAGAGCGGACTGGGTCGGGAATACTCACTCGACGGTGCGCTCGAGAGCTTCACAAATGTAAAGAACGTCACCATCGCGATTTAGCAGGGGATTGGGTGCCGTGTGATGTGCACGCGGCACCCCAGGGTCCGGGGGAGGACAGCCCGGGCCCTGCCGAGTCGAGCGTTCGCTCACACACTGAAGACGTTACAAGGAGGAAACGTGTTCGTTCAGGTTCGGATTGAGTCTTCACAGAGGAAGGTTGAATCATGGAAATAATCGACTGGGTGATTGTCGCCTTCTACCTGGTGATCATCATCGTTATCGGCATGGCCGGGCTGAAAAAGGTGAAGACAGGCCGTGACTTCGCGGTAGCTGGATCGTCGTTGCCGGTAGGCATCGTGACGGCAACGCTCGCTGCAAGCTACATCGGTGGCTCGTTTGCCATTGGCGCGGCAGGGGCGACATTCCGAGAGGGATACACATACTTTTTCGCGTTGCTCGGCTTCCCTCTTGCCACGATCGCTGTCGGGATCTGGGTCGCACCCCGGCTGCGTCGCTATGCCGCTGAAACCGTCGGTGACGTCATGGAGCATCACTATGGGGTGGTCGCACGTGTCTTCACCGGTCTGATTTCTATGGTTGTCTGCGCAGCGATCTTGGGTGCGCAGATCCGCGCACTGGGGACGATTCTCGAAGTCTTCACCGGGGTCGACTTCACCATCGGGGCAATCGTGCTGACGGCTATCGTGATCGTCTACTCAACGGCGGGTGGTCTCTGGTCTGACGTGAGAGCGGACGTGATCCACTTCGCGGTGCTCGCAATCGCCATTCCTGTCGCGATTCTGGTGGCGATCCGAAGCGTCGGAAGTCCGGCCGATATCGCGGCCTCTCTCCCGCCAGAGTTCTTCACAATCACCGGAGATAAGTCGCTCGGCTTCTTCATTAGCCTCTTCATCGGCTTTGTCTTTGGCGAAACCCTGATTCAGCCCTACTCTCAGCGGGCCTTTGCCGGGGCAAACACGAAAACAGTGCGGAAGGCGTTCATCTACGCCGGGATCTTTGGCATCGTGTTCCTCTTCACTACATCGTCGGGCGGGCTTCTGGCCCGGGCGCTTGATCCGTCCATCCCCTCCGATGCAGCAATGCCGGAGCTGATCAATCGGGTCATTCCGGCGGGCTTCACAGGGCTGCTCGTTGCAGGCTTTATCGCGATCATCATGTCGAGTGCGTCATCGTTCCTGAACTCCACGACCGTGGTGGTGGTTCGCGACCTCTGGACGCTGGGCGGCCGCCGGAAGATTGAGGACCACACGAGGCTGCGATTCCAACGCGTGATGAATCTCGTGATTGGCGTGGTGGCACTCGCTGTGGGGCTCTCATTCCCCAACATCATCGACATATTGATGGTGTACTTCTCCACCTGGGCACCCACCGTGATCGTCCCGCTGCTTTTGGGTGTGCTCTTCGACTTCCGCCATAAGCTTGCGGGTCCAATCGCGATGGTCGCTGGCCTGCTTGCAACCTTTATTTGGAACGGGCCGTTGGGCGAGCCCTTTGGGATTCTGGGCCTCGCGGTTGGGCTTGTCACCAACCTCATCGTGTTCTTTGTTGTGGTTGCGTTGACCCCCAAGACAGGGATGGCACCGGAAGGCTTTGACATTGTCGCGCCAACAACTGCAGCTGTTGAGGCCGTCTGGGATGAGACCAGCGGAACGAGCGGCGACACCGTCGTGACGACACCGAGTGAAAGGTCATAGCAATGTATGGAGTCATTCTGTACGGAGGAGTATTCCTCGCGATCCTGACGGGACTCGCGGTCACGGCGATGGGCCTCCCGCCCACGTTGCGTGACCTCCGGGACGCATTTCGGGGCGACCCGGAGTGAAAAAACTTGCACCGGCGGGGCGCGCGCCTAGGCCCGGGCGTGCACCCCGCCGGTTGCGAGACTCGATCTTGAGTCGCCTGAGCCCCTTCGCTAACACAGACGAGAGACCGGAATGAACCCCCACGTGTTGTCCCAACCCCTTGCCCCCTGGGCAACATCGGAGGCGAAACAACGGCTTGCGGAGCTGACGGATACGCATCGGGAACTCAGTGCCGACCGGGTTGCGAGCGCGGTTGCCACTGCGACCGCCAGTCAAATGCATCGCTTCGGTGCTGACGGTCTCAGTTTGTACGCCGGCAGCAATGTTCTCTCGCCCAAGGTCATCGCCGCGCACGAAACTCGACTCGCCACACGTCCAGCCTTGGGATGGCCAGGTGAGAAGATCCAGCCCGGGCTTGAGGGTATTGAAGCGCTTGAAGTTATTGCAGCGCAGCAGTTGCGCCGCGCTTTTGGCGCAGCGTTTGCAGAGCCACGGTTTGTCACCGCAACGCTCGCAAATCTCGCAGCGTACACGGCGCTGGCGGAGCCTGGCGATACGCTCGCGGTCCTCTCGCCTGCGGCAGGGAGTCACGCGAGCCACCACAGCAGTGGCACGGCGGGGGTACGGGGCTTGCGAACCGTCCCACTGCCGTACGACGCTGTTGCTGGTGACGTCGATGTGTCTCAGCTGGATGACTTTATGGCGGCCGTGCGGCCGCGTGTGATCCTCGTGGGTGGCAGTGTGATCCAATTTCCGACGAACATTGCCCCGCTTCGCGAGGCCGCCGATCGCTGGGACGCCAAGCTTGTCTTTGACGCGTCGCACGTCGCGGGTCTGATCGCGGCCGGAGTGTTCCCCAACCCGCTCGCGGAGGGGGTCGATCTCATGACCTTTTCGACCTATAAGACACTCGCTGGCCCGGCCGGCGGAGGGGCAGTCTCAAACCACGCCGAGATCGCCGAGCGAGTCACGGATGCGCTCTACCCAGTCCTGTCCTCGAACTATGATCCGGCGCGGCTGGGCCCGCTCGCGGTCGCGACGGCAGAAGCTGTTGAGCAACAACCCGCCTGGGCACAACGTACGGTTGAGCTCGCTGTGGCCATTGCGGAACGATTCGCCGCACGCGGTCTCCGGGTACAGGGTGCCGACCGCGGGTACACAATGTCACATCAGGTTGTGGTCGACGTTTCGGAGTTTGGTGGCGGTGTGAGCGCAATGCGAGCGCTCGAAGCTGCAGGGGTATTTGTGGGGGCCTGCCGTCTGGCTGCGGATGATTCTGCAGCTCCGCCCGCAGGAATGCGTCTCGGGACCCAGGAGATCGTGCGGTTGGGGGCGAGCTACGAGCACGCCGAACCAATTGTTGAACTGATCTGTCGAATACTTCGTGGTGGCGCGGCGGCGCTCACCTCAAGTGAGGTCGAGAACTCGCACGAACGGACAGCTGAGATTCGTCGTTCCTTCGGCAGTGACCTCTGGGGGAGGCCTCCCGAATAGCGCAGAAGAACCGCTCAGCGAGCCAGAATCAAGAGGGTCCTGGCTCGCTGAAGGGTGTGTCCAGGAGGCGTTGCAGAACGCCCTGCCCTCCTACTGGGCCACGTCGGCAGCCCACTCGCTCACGGGGCGCGGCTGCAGCCCGAACAGCTGCTGTGCGCTTCTCGCCGCCGACACGACGAACCGATCCTGCGTATTGAGCGCGCGGTAGAGGCCAACGACGGGGCCCGCCCCGGGACCAAAGAGCGGGGTGATGAGTTCACCGAACTGGTCGGGTGTGATGCCCTCGAAGCGCACGTCTTGGCCCCACGCACTGCCCAGTTCGGTGGCGAGGTCGGCGCCGGTGAGGCCGGGCAAGTGCCCGACGGACACGGTCCCCGTGACTGTGGTGTCGGTGAGGAGATGTGCGGCCACCGCCGCCACGTCGGTGTGGGAACTCCAGGACACCGGGTAGTCGGCGGGAAGTGGGTAGCGCAGTACGCCCTCGCTGCGTGCCGGTCCCTGGATTACGGGGAGCAGGAGGTTTTCGAGGTACAGTCGCGGCTCGACAACGGCGGTGGAAACGCCAGAGTCGGTGACCTTGCGGATGAGTGTGGCGAGCGGGCTATCGGCGGGGGCCTGCATCGGCGAATCAGGTTCGCTCACCACTGTGCCGCTCGTGGAGATCACCACGCGCGCCGGGCGTGCGGCTGAAATTGCGGCCGCGATTGCCACAGCCTGGAGCTGTGCCTGCGCCGGATCGGTGAGGGGGAGGTGCACAAACACGCCGGCGGCACCGGTGTACAGCGTGGTGAGCGCGGCAGCGTCGGTGAGGTCAACCGAGGCACCCGTGACATCGTCGGGGAGTGCGGTGATATTACGGACGGCTGCGGTCACGTCGTGGCCCGCAGCGCGGAGGGCGGAAAGGACTGGGGAACCTTGAGCGCCGGTGGCGCCGTGAATGATGAACGTCATGCCTCTATTAGTGCATATCCTGCATCAGTTACGTCAAGTGAACTAATGGCGCGTATGATCGCTCTCATGAGTTCCACAGATCTGCCCGAGTGCGGGGTCGCGCGATTCCTCATGCTGTGCAACGGGCCCTGGGCCACACTGATCGTGCGCGAATTGCTGCACGGACCCCAGCGGTTCGGGGAGCTACGCGAGGCGCTTCCTGGGATCAGCGCGCACACGCTGACAAGCCGCCTGCGCAGCTTTGAGGAGCGCGGGATCCTCACGCGTACGGCCTACGCAGAGATACCGCCCCGTGTTGTGTACGAGCTCACGGACTTGGGGCGTGAACTTCGCCCGGTGCTTGACGCGATGAACGCATGGGGGAGCACCGCGCCAGCGTCTGCATTTACCGCCGTGTCAGTCGACGCGTAAGCGAACCCGCTCGCGGCGGGGCCGCCCGGCCGCCCCGCAGACCGCCCTGGCCGGGGCGGGAACCGGGGCTCAACGCTCCGCGATCACTGCGACGATCTGTTCAGCCACGAGGAGAAGCCCGAGTGCGATCATCGTCACTCCAGCGACCTTCGTGATGATCATCCCGGCTCGGGGGCGCGTGCCGAGCAGGCGGCGAGAGCCGTGCGCTACGGCGAAATAGATCACGATGCAGTTGGCGACATGCAGCAGCCCGAGCACAAACATCTGCGCCTCCGGACGCCAGGCAGCACCCGCGGAGGTGAACTGCGGCAGAAGGGCGAGGAGCAGCAGGAGTCCCTTGGGATTAAATCCGCTCACCCCGGCACCGCGAAGGAACTGGGTGACGAATCCGCCACTTGGTGCGGCGGTGGTGTCGGTGAAGGAATGCACAGGGCCGCGCAGTGTGGTGACTCCGAGATACGCGAGGTACGCCGCACCGAGCACGGTGAGTGCGGTGAGGAGCGGCGGGAACGTGGTGACGAGCGTTCCGGCACCGAGCGCCAGCACGCCAACCATGACCACGTAGCCGAAGGCCATCCCGAGCACTGAGGGGATGACCGATCCGGGACGCAGCCCTGTCGCGATCGCGAATGCCCAATCGGGCCCTGGAGTCAGCGCAAGCAGAATCGCGATGGCCCAGAACTGCAGCATGAGGGTGCCGTCCACCGGGTCTCCTTCTCGCCGCCCGGCGAGGATGCCGGGTTGATCAAGACAGTACGCAGGATCAGGCGAAATGTGCTTCGCTTCTCGCGAGAAAACGCCGGAAGGCGTGCAATAATTTCGACTATGGACGCAATTGACCGGGAGATTCTTTCGATTGTGCAGAGCGATGGTCGAATGACAACGACGGATCTCGCCGAGCGCGTGGGCCTGAGCCTGTCAGCGTGCCACCGGCGGCTCAAAGAATTGGAGCGATCGGGGGCCATCCAGCGGTATCGTGCGGTTGTCGCCCCGGCGGCGGTGGGGCTGACGTTCGAGGCGATTGTCTTCGTGACGATGCAGCACACCGCACTCGAGGTAATCTCCGCGTTTGAGTCCGCGGTTGCGGAGATGCCGAGCGTCGTCGAGGCGCAGCGGCTCTTTGGGCAGCCGGACTACATGCTGCGAGTGCTGGCCCGTGATCTTCCCGACTATCAGGCATTCTTCGATTCCACCCTGACCGGATTGCCGGGCGTGCAGCGGCTAACTTCGACCATGGTGATGAAGCAGATCGGTCCCGACTGGACCGTCCCGATTCCGTAGCTTCGTCGCCACCCGTTTGGTGCGACGAATGAGGGGTCGCACGCCTCGCGCGACCCCTCATGAAACCGCGGACCGCGGCGCTATCGCATCGCCGGCTCGACAGCTGCATCCGCCTGCGCCGCAACGACTGCGCGGCGGAGCGCCACGAAGAACACGATCATGCCGGCGGTGATGAGCATGTGTCCGAGCCCCGCGATGCCGGAGATCATCTTGTTCGAATCGAGCCCGAGCACGGTCAGGCTGCCGTGCCAGATCAGCATCCCTGAGGTGAGGATCACGCCGGCGTTGTAGAGCCAGAAGAACCAGGTGAAGAGCTTCCTGCTCCGTGAGATTGCGAAGACTTTCTCAAGGGCGAGCACGATCAGCAGCACGATGAAGCCGAGCGTGAGCAAATGGGTGTGCGCGAGGCCGAGCTGGGAGAACTGCCCCTCCGGGAAGTTGTTGAGCTTGGTGAACTCGCGATAGAACAGGCCGGAGGAGACGCCGACAAGCAGGTAGAGGAACGCGGCGTTGAGGAGCTGTTTCATGGGGTCCTTCTTCGATTTCAGGGTGAACGTGGTGCTGTGAATTGGGTGCAGCGAACCGCGCCGGGTGGCATGAGGCCACCGGCGGAGCAGTGAGGAGGCGCCGGAGCTAGATCAAGCCGGTCTCCTGGGCGACGTGGACGGCGCGGGATCGGCTATCGACGTCGAGCTTGGTGAAGATGTGGGCGAGGTGCGTTTTCACCGTTGCCTCGCTAACGAATAGGGTGCGTGCGATCTCCCGGTTCGTGTCACCAGTGGCGAGGAGCCGCAGCACCTCGACCTCGCGCTCGGTGAGCTTCGGGAGTCGTTGCCGCATGCCCTTGAGCACGCGGGTGGCGAGATCCGGCGCGAGAATGACGTCGCCAGATGCGGCCCGCTGGATGCCCTCGACAATGGTGTCGGGCGCAACGTCTTTCAGAAGATATCCCGCGGCTCCGGCTTCGATCGCCCCGAGGATCTCGGCATCCCGATCGAATGTGGTGAGAATGAGGACGGCGGGTGCGGGGCTGAGGGCGCGCAGCGCCGCCGTGGTCTGGATCCCGTCGATACCATCACCGAGTCGCAGGTCGCACAGGACGACATCCGGGTGCAGGGCATCTGCGAGTCGGATCGCTTCTTCCCCGGTTGCTGCCTCTCCCACCACGCACACAGTGCCACCGATATCGAGCACAGCGCGGAGCCCGCTGCGCACCACTGGGTGGTCGTCGACGAGGAGCACGGTGGTGGTCATGATGGGTCCTTCGGGTCGGTGCTGGAGGCCGGGCCGACTGGCGGCGCGGCGGGGAACTGGGAACGGTGCAGCGGCAGGTGCACAGAGAGCGCGGTGCCCTCCCCAGGCGCACTCTCCACGTCGATGCCGCCGCCGAGTTCGCGCATCCGGGCCCGCATGAAGCGGAGGCCGTAGCTCGATGAGTCCCGGTCTGCGTGCGCTTCCCAGGCGGCGACGTCGAATCCCACCCCGTCATCGATGAGGTCGAGCCTGACGGTGTCATCGGCGTCGATCAGGCTGACCACGACCCGCGTGGCGGTGGCGTGGAGTCTGACGTTCGCGAGTGCCGATTGCGCGGTGCGGAGCAACGCCACCTCGACATCTGTGGGGAGCGCGGGCAGCGTGGCGTCGACGTGCAACTCGCTGGCGATACCGGTCTGCTCGCCGAGTTCGTCGAGCATCCGCCGCAGGGCCTCCGCGAGTGCTCCGTCCTCGAGCTCGGCGGGGGCGAGCGCCGCGACGATCCGGCGCACGTCAGCGAGGCTCGCGCCCGCGAGGGTTTCGAGCTGCGCGAGAGCGCGCGCGGCCTCGGCGTCCCCGGTGCGGTTGGCCCCAGCGTGGGCGAGGAGCCGGATCGAAGAGAGGGCTTGGGCCACGGTGTCGTGGATGTCGCGGGAGATCCGGGTACGTTCCGCAATGGCACCGGAGTGGCGCTGCGCGAGTGCGAGCTCGTCCTGCAGCTCAGCCATCTCCTGCTGTGCGTCCCGGAGTGAGCGCACGAGTCGCTCCCGCTCTTCCGCGTCCCGCAGCAGTTGCAGATAGCCGCGGGAGATCCCAAAGGCAAACACCCCACCGATGAGCGGGCCGAACACGTTGGCGTAGCTTGTGGTGCCGTGGTGCAGGATCGGCGCAACGGTGGTCACCGCGAGCACCACCGCCGAGAACAGGAGCCCCCAGCGGAGGGGGAGCAGGTGTCCGGCGAGGAGCCAAAGGAGGAAGGCAAGCCACACAAATTCCGCCGACACTGCGACGGCACCGACCCAGATCACTGCGAAGCCGAGCAGCCACCACACCACCGCGCCCCGGGTCCGGGGGGCCGGAAGCAACGCCCCCACGCCGTGCCAGGCGAGGATCGTGCAGCCCGCCACGATCGCGGCGGCGGCCGGTGTCCCGTCTCCGACGGCGCGAATCACGCCGATGGCGGTGAGGAGTAGGGCGATGAGGTACTGCCCGATCTCCATCGCGCGGACCGTTGCCCCCGTGGGCGCGGTGACCGCGGCGCGGCCCGTTGGCGTGGCCGGGCCCGGCGAGGTGAGGGGCGCGTTGAGCAGGCTCATGAGTTCATTCTCGCGGTTTGTGACGAGATCCGCGTCGGCCACCAGATCCGATCGTCGAGCAAGCTGAACAGCGCGGGCACGATCATGCTGCGAACGAGCAGCGTATCGACGAGCACACCGAGCCCCACGATGAGGCCGAGCTGGCCGAGCGTCACCAGCGGCAGGACGCCGAGCGCCGCGAAGACGGCGGCGAGCACGATCCCGGCACTGGTGATGACGCTGCCTGTGTGCGTGATCGCCTCGACCATTCCGTCCCTGGTGCCGTGTGTTAGTGCCTCGCTCTTTGCGCGGTGCACCAAGAAGATCGTGTAGTCGATGCCGAGGGCGACGAGGAACAGGAATGCGAGGAGTGGCACCTGCGGGTCGAGCGCCTGCTGGTCCCACAGGACGCGGCTCAGCCAGGCCCCCGCGCCGATCGCCGCCACCGCGCTCGCGAGGTTCACGGCCAGTAGCAGGGCGGGGGCGATGAGCGAGCGCAGCAGGAACACGAGCACGAAGAAGCCGACGGCGAGCAGAAGCGGGGCGATCACGCGGAGGTCCTGCGCGTTTCCGGCGCGTGCGTCGAGCTCCGTGGCGGCGGCCCCGCCAACAAGTGCGTCGGCGCCGGGCACGGCGTGCACGGCCTCCCGCAGCTCGCTCACCTGTGCGAGGTTTGCGTCGCTGCTCGGAGCGTATTCGCTTGTCACCATGAGCTTGGTGAGGCCGGCATTGCTCGGCTCGCCGGCTGGGTGCGCGCGCACCACGCCGTCGACGTCCTGGATCGCGGACAGCACCTGGGGGACCGCATCATTCGCGGTGAGTACAAAGATCGGCTGTGCCTCCCCGGCTGGGAAGTGGGCGGAGAAGCTCTCGAGGCCCGCCGCCGATTCGGATTGCACGCGGAACTTTTCGGCCTGATCGAGCCCGACGGTGGTGCCGAACAGCCCGGTCGCCATGATCGCCAGCACCGCGAGACCCGCGAGCAGGCTCGCCACGGGGCGGCGCACCACGCGGCTCGCGAAGGCACGCCAGCCGCGGCCGGGGCGCTGCGTGGAACCCGGGCGGGGCACAAACGGCCAGAACACGCCGCGGCCGCACACGGCGAGGAATGGGGGCAGGATGAACAGCACCGCGGCGAGGGCGATGAGGAGCCCGAGCGCCGCCGGGATCCCGATGCCGCGCGTGCCGGGAATCACCGCGAGCAGCAGCGTGAGGAGGGCGAGTACCACAGTGAGGTTCGAGGCCACGATCGCGGGCAGGCTCTTGCGCCACGCGGTGCTCAATGCGGCACGGTGGTCGTCGGTGGTGAGGAGCTCTTCGCGGTAGCGGGAGATGAGGAGGAGCGCGTAGTTGGTGCCCGCGCCGAACACGAGCACGCTGATGATGCCCGCATCGAACTGCAGGTCCCACGCGGCCCCGGCCGCCGCGGTGACCCGGCCCGCGAGGCCGTCCGCGAGGGCGACAACGGTGAGCGGGATCAGCCACAGGACCGGGGAGCGGTAGGTGGCGAGCAGCAGAATCGCGACAATCAAGATCGTGACAAACAGGAGCGTGAAGTCGGCACCCTTGAAGGCACCGGCGATGTCGGCTCCGAATGCCGGGCCGCCGGTGACCTGGAGGGTGAGGCCGTCTGGAGTGTGCTGGGCCACCTCAGTGCGCAGCTCGCCGATGATCTCGGCAGTTTCAGTGTTGTCCGCCCCCACAGTCACCGGCGTGATGATCACAGCGGCCTCGCCGTCCTCGCTCACTGTGGGCTCGGCCGCGCGTTCGGGCGAGATCTCGGTGCCGAGGTCGCTCAGCGTGCTCAGATCCTCCGCGCTGAGCGCGCCGCCCCCGTCACGGGTTGCGACGATCAGCACGGACTGCTCATCGGCGTTCGGGAACTGGGCGAGCAGTTCGTTGACGCGCGTCGATTCCGCGTCCGCGGGAGCCTGCATGTTCCGGCTGGGGGCCTCCGCCCCGCCAAACAGGCCGAAGAGCCCGATGAGGATTGCGAGGGCCACGCCGAGCGCAACCCAGGCCCCGCCGCGCGAGGTGAGCCAATCGGAAAAGCGGGTGGATCCGCGGGTGTCTGCCATACCTCCACTTCACCAGCCGCGCGGATTCGGAGCATCGCGCGAGTGGGTGAATCCCGGATCATCCAAATGGGTGATGCGGGCGCGGGATTTACTGTGCCGGTGTGGGAGCGGCTGGCTTCATCCGGAACATGCGCACAAGACTCACGACGATCATGACGAAAAGCCCGGCGGTGCTTGCGAACGTGAGTGCAAGGACCGAAACCGGAAAGATGATTTCGCAGATGATCCCCGTGAACATCAGCGCGCAGCAGGCGGTCACCCAGACGATCATCTGTTCACCGAGCCGGTACATCGTCTGGGCGGAGTCGTCGGTAATTTCCACCGGGAAGTTGAAGTACCGCGGGTGGAACGAGAGCCATGTCATGCCGCCCACGAGCGCCGCCAGAATGGCAAGCAGCAGAAACATGGAGCTGGGCGGCCCCCACGCATCGGGCTCCCCGGTGATCCCAAAGTGCGTCGGCACGGAGTCGGGGAGCGCGGGGTAACGGATCAGGGCGACGGCGATCACGATCGCGGTGAAGCCCACAGTCGCGATCCGGATCCACCGCGTCACCGCGCCCGTGCGATACGTGCGCGGCGGGCGCTGTGCGTGGCCGGAGGCGGCGGTGGATCGGGCGGGCTCCATCATTCCAGGATAGCGGGGTGGCACCGATCCGGAGCGGGATGAGTGCTCCTGTTCCGAACGTGAGTGGTGCCAGTCGCCGCGTCGCGGGCGTACAGGAGATGTATCGGCAGAGTGCCCAAAAGCTCCAAAATATCCTGCATGCTCAAGAATCTCCTGCGCGGTCGAGAGTCTTGAGGGTGCCGGATCGCTCGTGCCCTGCTGCCGCGGAGCAACAACACCGGTGGAAGTGTGCGGCCCCGCGCCCACTACGCTTGCGGTATGCACGACGATGCTCGCCCGGCCCGCCGGCTGCGCGCCGCCCTACTCGGGGGCAGCATCGCGCTGGGGTCGCTTGTCCTCAGCGGAGTGTTCGTGCGACTTGTGCTCGACTGGTCCGACTCGCGGCCCTACGAGGGGGAGATCACGGAGACTCGGTACATCGTATTTGCGGTGATCGCGGTGTGCATCGTCTTTGCTGGGATCGTCACGGCGATCTGGAGTACGCGACGGATGCTGCGAGGGCCTACGTCACGGAGCGGACATCGTCACACGAAATCGTGACCGTCTCGCGGGCACACGAAAACGCACCCGGGCATCCGCCCGGGTGCGTGAGTGGTGGAGCGTCGCTACTTCTTGGGGACCACGGGCGAGTCCTCGCCCGTGAGACGCGACCGCAGAGCGGAAGCACGGAGGATGTCACCCTCGAGGAAGCCAATTTCTTCGACGGACAGCGAGGAATTCGCCTTCGCCTTACCAATGGCCTCGAAGGCGGTCTGGATCTCATTTTCGAGACCCAACGTAACGATCTCTTGGACCTCCTGGGGGAGGCGCTGGAAGCTTTCAAACGGCATGGAACACAGTTTACCGAGATCAGGGCGATAACGGCGAACTTGATTTTGTGGGAAGGGCGCCTGAATAGCGCCGCGCCGGATCCACGAGGGTAGCGTCACAGTCCCTATTCATCCGCCCCCTGCTAGCGTGAAACCACAATCGAGAAGGCGAGGGGTCCATGCGAACGCATCGCACGCAGCCCGCTGTGCGGCCGGTACACGGCCTGCTCGCGTTTCTCGCGGTCGCGCTCTTCGTGCTGCTCGGGTTGCTCGGCATGCACCTGCATGACACGGCCCCGGCAGCCCCGCTCCGAGCCGAAGTGCCGAGCGTTTCCAGCATCGAACACCAGGACGCCAGCCCGGGGGCGGAGGGAAGCGTTCTCCTCGGCGGCGTGTCTGAGACCGGTGCTGGGGGATTCGCGGGTGGCCTCGGCCATCTCGAAGTTGTTACGGCCTGCATGCTTGCGCTGCTCATCACGATGGTCCTTGGTGCACCGCGCATGTGGCGGGTGGTGGCCCGGCGTGTGAGTTCTCGCACTCCGGGCAACTCGGCGTTCCCGCGCGCAGCGACCGCCGCGGCACCCGTGGCGTCGCTGCGTGTACTCCTCTCGGTGAGCCGGACCTGAGTCGCATCGCGCCTCTCGCGTGCCGCGATTTTTCGGAATCTGAATCCGGAGGATATCCGGCGCGCGGATCCCGATCCGACCCCCAGAGAAAGACCGATGTGTTGTGTATGCCGCGAACCTCACCGCGACTGACAATTATGACCTGAATACCCTCTTTGCGTTCGAGCTGCAGAGCGCCTCGCCCCTGTCATGGGTAGCGCTCGGATGCGCGCTGCTCTACCTTGCGGGAGCGGTGTCGCTCTGGCGTGCCCGCACAGCGTGGAGCGTGATGTCCACGCTGTCCTTCGTGCTGGGCTGCCTGGTGTGGTGGGCGGCCACGGGGCTGCGGGGCAACGCCTTTGCGGAGGATCTCGTCTCCGTGCTGCTGTTTCAGCAAATCACGCTCCTCGTCGCGGTGCCTCCGCTGCTCCTCATGGGCGCACCGGGCCGCCTAATTCTGCGGGCGGCGCCCCGCACGGGATGGGGTCGGCCGGTTCGGCGGCTCGCTCTCGGGGGCTACCGCTCGCGCACCGCGCACGCGCTGCTGCATCCCGGCGTCGCGATTCTCGTGGCCGGGATCGCCTTCCCCGGACTGTATTTCACTGACGCGGTGAGCTGGGTGCTCGCGCTGCCGGAGGGGCACCTGCTGCTCCTCACCCTGTTCCTCGTGTTCGGGATCATCGCGGCGGCACCGCTTTGGTCACTCGACCCACTGCCGCGCCGACCGTCGTTTGTGGTGCGCCTGATCGACGTGTTGATCGAGATCCAGATCCACGCGCTGTTTGGGCTGATTTTGCTCCGTAGTGGCGGCGCGATGTTCCAGTGGTACGCAGCAGATCCGGAGGGGTGGGGGATCAGCCGCGCCCTTGACCAGGCGATCGGCGGTGGGCTGGTGTGGTCCTACGGCGAGCTCCCGCTCCTGTTGGTCCTGATCGTGACGCTTTCGAAGTGGCGCAAGAGTGACATCCGCCGCGCCAAACAGCGGCAGCCCCAAGAGGATGCCGACCTTGACGAATACAACGCTTTTTTGGCGCAGGTCGCCCAGCGAGACCCGCGCCCCAAATCCCAGGAGAATCTCCGATGACACAGTCAGAAATCCCGAACCAGACCCCGCAGGCCCCGCGGAAACCGCTGAGTCGCTCAGCAAAGGCGGCCCTGATTACTATCCCCGCGGTGTTCCTCGTGTTCTTGGTGTTCATCGTGATCGCGCTGCTCGCCCGATCCGGCGCACAGTCAGAGGCGAGTGAGGCAGTGGCGCAGAACCGGGTGCCGCTTGTCCAAGAAAACTCGCGTGTGCTCGATGATGTGGGGCCCGAGGCACCGACGCTCGTTGAGTTCCTCGATTTCGAGTGCGAGGCGTGTAATGCCCTCCACCCGGTGATTGAAGACATTCGAGAGCAGTACGACGGGAAGATCAACGTTGTGGTGCGGTACTTCCCGATCCCGGGTCACCTGAACTCAATGACGTCGGCCGTTGCGGTCGAGGCGGCTGCGCAGCAGGGGGAGTTCGAAGCGATGTACCGCAAGATGTTTGCCACGCAGCTCGAATGGGGCGAAAAGCAGGAGTCTGAGGCTCCCCGGTTCCGCGGCTTTGCCGAGGAGCTTGGCCTCGATATGGCCGCATACGACGCGGCGGTGGCGGATCCGGCAACCGAGGCCCGGGTGGCCGAGGACTTTACCGCCGGGCAGGCGCTGGGGGTGCAGGGCACCCCGACATTCTTCATCGATGGGGAGCTTGTCACCCCGACACAGGTCTCCGACCTCACCGATGCGCTGGACGGTGCGCTCGCGGCCCGCGAATAACGCCGTCGGCGTCAGAACCGCTCGTCGAGGATCGCAGGCATCAGAAGCTCGCGCACATACGAGGCCCCGGAGAGGCCCAGCAGCGTTGCCACGACGTCGACAACGTCGTGCACCGGGATGAGCGTACCGTCGCCGCGGGCCGCCGCCGCGGCACGCGGCACGGAGAGCGCATCCTCGGTGTTGAGGTACCCCAGCTGCAGGGTGGTCACGGCGAGCCTGTTGCGGTGATACTGGGCGCGGAGCGCATCGGCAATCCCGTTGAGCGCGGCCTTCGAGGCCCCGAAGGCGACCTCGGGGCGGCCGCTGCGCGGGAGACCTGAGGTGGAACCGGTGAGGATCACCCGCGGCTGCGTCGTGGCAAGGAGCTGGGGGAGCAGCCGCTGAAGCAGCAGGATCGGCCCGGTGACGTTGCTCGCAAGCAGCCCCAGCGTGACGGCGTCGTCCTGTGCGGTGAAGTCGTAGTCTTCGGTAAACGCGCTAGGTTCCCAGACACCGAGGTTGTAGATGACCCCGTCGAGGGGTGCTGACTCGGTGGAGATCGCCCGGAGGATCACGTCGGCGGCGTCGGCGGGATTGCGAAAGTCGGCCGCGATCCAACGCGCAGGATCGACGCCACCTGGAACGCTCCGGGATACACCGATGGTCTCGTAACCCGCGGTGGACAGGCCGTCGAAGAGTGCGCGGCCCAGTCCGGTGCTCGCGCCAACAATGAGCAATCGCATGCTTCGAAGTATGTCAGGCGAGCGTGTTCCGGGACTGTCAGATTGCCCCGGATCACCCGGCGTGCAATGTCCCCGCAATAGGCTGAACAGATGACATCTCTCGTGTGGTTTCGTGACGACCTCCGGATCGACGACAACCCCGCGCTCGCCGCGGCGGCGGATGACCCGGACGGGCTGATTGCCCTCTTTGTGCTCGATGAGGTGTCGGAGGGCGTGCGCCCCCTGGGAGGTGCCGCGCGTTGGTGGCTGCACGGTTCACTGGAGCGGCTGCGTGAAGCTCTCGCGGAGCGGGAGATCCCTCTCGTGCTGCGACGCGGTGCGGTTGCGGAGGTGGTTCCCGAGGTCGTCGCCCAGGCCGGAGTCACCCGGGTGCTCTGGAATCGTCGCTACGGAGGTGAGCGTCACCACGACGCCGCGCTGAAAGAACATCTCCGAGCCGGCGGTGTTGCCGCACACTCGTTTCCGGGCAACGTGCTATTTGAGCCCGGAACGGTTCTCAACGGTCAGGGGCTGCCGTACCGGGTGTACTCCGCGTTCTGGCGGGCGTGCCTCTCCCGCCCCGCGCCGGTCGAGCCGACGACGGTGCCGGATCGCGTGCACGCGGCGACGCCACAGCCCCTCGGCGAGCCGCTCGACGGGTGGCGGTTGCGACCCACGGCACCGGATTGGGCGGCGGGAATTGCTGCGCGATGGACCCCAGGCGAAGCTGCCGCCCGCGAGCGGCTCGACGAGTTTCTTGACGCTGGTGCAGCGGGCTACGCGGAGGGTCGCGACTTTCCTGCACGGGCGACGGGATCCGAGCTCTCACCGCATCTGCGCTGGGGTGAAATCAGCCCGCGTACGGTGTGGCACCGAGCTCTCGACGCGGGTGCCGACGTCGGGGTGTTCCTGTCTGAGATTGGGTGGCGCGAGTTCGCATGGCACACCCTGTTCGCCTCCCCGGACCTGCACCTGCGCGGACTCAACGCGCAATTCGATGCGTTCCCGTGGCGCACGGACCCCGGCGCTGAACTCGAGGCTTGGCAGCGTGGGGAGACGGGCTTCCCGCTCGTCGATGCGGGTATGCGCGAGCTGTGGCAGTCGGGGTTTATGCACAATCGGGTGCGGATGGTGACGGCATCGTTTCTCACGAAAAACCTCCTCATCGACTGGCGGGTGGGCGAGGCGTGGTTTTGGGACACGCTTGTCGACGCCGACGCCGCGAGCAATCCGTTCAATTGGCAGTGGGTTGCGGGCTGCGGAGCCGACGCCGCACCGTACTTCCGGATTTTTAACCCGGTGACGCAGCAACAGAAGTTCGATCGGGATGGAACGTACGTCGAACAGTGGGCCCCTCACGCGCTGCTGACTCCGGAGATCGTTGACCTGCGAACGAGCCGCGTGCGGGCGCTTGCAGCCTATGACCAGGCCCGCGGAGCTTCCTCGGAGCCCGCCGTCAGCTGATTGAGCGCAGCCCGCGGGCCACGATGCGCTCGGTCGCGGCTTCCGGGCTCTGTGCGAGCCAGCGGGCCGCGAGATCCCGCGCCCACTCGGGCCGGGTCTTTGCAGCGTCATTGATCCAGTTCGCCACGGAGTCTTGCACACTGCGATCCGGGTCGGACCGCAGCGGCTCAAGAAGTGGATTCCCGAGCTCGGGCGCGGCCTTGAGTGCCGGGATGTGCGCAGCCCAGACTCCGCGCGGCCGCAACGCCTCGCTTGCGAATCGGCGCACTCGGGGTGAGGGTTCACTCGTCCAGCTTGACAGCGCCGTGATCGCCTCCGGGAGCCGGGCGACAAGGGGGTTCCGGATCGCCATCCACGCCCACTCGCGCACGGTGAAGTGCGGGTCATCTGCGAAGGGGCGAATCTGTGTGAGGAGCTCCGCGACGGCCGCGGCGGAAGAGAGATGACGCAGCGACTGAGCGCCGACTGCGAAGCACGCCCATCCACGCACGGTGTCTGACGAGTGCGTCGCGAGTCGTGCACGCTGAGCGGCATCGAGATGTGTGTGAACCGCACCCCCGATGGCGGTCATCCGCTTCAGAATTCCGAGACGCTGCGCCTCGTCGATCGCGGCCGTGAGCGCAGGGCCAGCGTCGGGCAGCGCGGCGCGCAGGAGCGTGGGGTGATCGATCGCGAGGGCCTCGGTGAGCGTACGTGCCTGCGCGGTTCCGGCGTTCAAGTTCGCGAGGTGTTCCGGGGCAATGTCGCGAATCCTGCTCGCACCCGACTCAGCCACGAGAGTCCTGGGCGGCGAGTCGGCGCTGGATCTCCCCGAGCGCCGCGGTGGCGCGGGCGATGTCGCTCGCGCCGAGACCGGCGGTAAGGTCGCTCAACCAGTCCCCGTAGCGTGGCCCGAGCGCTGCAAGTGTGGCCTGACCCGCGAGCGTGACTGTCACCGTGAGCGATCGACGGTCTCGCGGATCTTCGCTGCGCGTGACGAGGCCCTGGCGCACGAGACCGTCGATGAGCCCGGTGACCGCTGCACGAGTGACATCGAGTTGCGCCGCGATACTCGCCGGGGTAGCTGCGGGGTCGTTGGCGGCCGCAAGGAGCACACCGAACCGCGCCTCTGTGAGCTCAAACGGGGCAAGCTGCGTCGCGCATGCGCGGTCAATGAGCTGCGCAGTGCGGAGCAGTGTCATCAGGAGCTGTGCACCTTCGGTCTGCTGTTGTGTGTGTTCGAGGAGCAACGTGTGCTTCGGAACGAGCGGAACATCCATAGGGGTATATTATCAACCCCTAAACTATATTGTGTCTACCCGAGTGCGGCGTCGAGCGCCTCCGCTGCGCTCCGGTGGCGAAACGCGAAGCCAGATTGGGTCAATGCTTCTGGGACAACCGTGGCATCAGCGAGGAGAAGCGAGTCAGCGGCGTCGCGCCCGAGACCGAGCCGCAGCGCCCACGCTGGGGCAGGAAGCACATAGGGCCGCCGGAGCCGCCGCGCAAGTTCGCTCCCAATCGTGCGGGCGCTTGCAGGGGTGGGGCCCGCGAGGTTGATGGGGCCACTCAGCCCGTGGTCAATGACGTGCCGGATCGCTCCTACCTCGTCGTCGAGCGAGATCCAGGGCCACACCTGGTCGCCGCGCCCGAGCGGTCCGCTGAGCCCGAGCTTCGTGAGCGGCAGGAGCGGCTTCAGGACGCCCCGGGGGTGCAGGATCGAGGCCGTGCGAATGAGCGCAACCCTGGCGCGGGGTCCGGCCTCGAGCGCTGCCGCTTCCCACTCGGCGCTGAGCTGCGCGAGGAATGTGGAGCCAGGAAGATCCTGCTCCGTCAGTCGCGCTCCAGGGCGGTCGCCGTAGATTCCGACAGCCGAGGCCGACAGAAATGCGGGAGCTTCCTCTCCCAGGGGCCGGAGCGCGGCCGCGAGCGCGCGCGTGGGCGCGAGCCTGGAGTCGCGCAGGACCGATCGGTACCGCGCGGTCCACGGGAGCTTGCCGATGCTAGCCCCGTTGAGGTTCACTACTGCCCGAGCTCCGGCGAGAACCTCCGAATGAAGCGGGCGTGCGGGATCCCACGCGATCTCGTCAGGCCGCGTTGCGGCCCGACGCACGAGCCGTGTGACCGGAATACCGTCGGCGCGCAGGCTGGACACGAGCGCGCTCCCGATCAGACCGGACGATCCGGAAACAATGATGCGTGCTGCGTGTGTCATGTGCCCACCTGCCAGAAGAGTATGAGTATGAGCGTAACCGCGAAGCCCGCTCCGTAGTTGATCCAGATGAACCTGCGCCAGGCGCGATTTGTCTCGGTGGCGGTGTCGTCGGTGACGTTGATCCACGGCAGGCAATTCACGAGGTAGGGAAGGGCGAGGATCGCGGCGAGTGGGCCCGGCCACGGGGTGGCGAGCATGAGGAGTCCAGCCAGCAGCCACAGCGCGAGCGCGAGTCGGACCGTTCGGCGGGCACCGCAGGCCGTTGCGATCGAGCCGATCCCCGCGTCCCGATCCGGTCGGATATCTTGCACCGCGCCAAAGGCATGAGCCGCCATGCCCCACAGGAAGAACGCGAGGAGCGTCAGGAACAGGCCGGAATCTATAGTCGCACCGCCGAGCGCGAGGCCCACCACTGCCGGACTCACAAAGTGGAGGCTTGAGGTGACCGAATCCCAGCCAGGGCGCTCCTTCAGCCGCAGCGGTGGCGCGGAATACGCAAGCAGCGCGAAGGTGCTCACTGCCAGCGAAACCCAGGCCATCGGGCCACCAGCGGCAAGCAGAACGAGCACGAATGGCACGTTGGTGGCCAAGACCAGCCAGAGGAGCGGTCGGTGGAATTGAGGTGCCAGCAGCGCACCCTCGATGCCCCCCTTGCGGGGGTTCCTGAGATCTGATTCATAGTCGAAGACATCGTTCACCCCGTACATCGCGATGTTGTAGGGCACGAGGTAGTAGAGCGTGCCGATCACCCAGACCCAGCTGATCTCCCGGGTGGTGAGGAGCAATGCCGCGGCGAAAGGAAATGCGGTGTTGATCCAGCTCACGGGCCGGGAAGCCAGCCAGGCCTGGTGCACGAGCTTCGTGAGCGGCACGATACCGGGCTTCGTCAGCACGGCCCACAGCACGGGGAGCGCGATGACGATCGCGAGGGGGTAGGCGAAGTCTTCGATGGGCGCGAGGCCGATGCGGAACCCGATCAGGTGCTCGGGAGCGTAAGAGAACAGCCCCAGTCGGATCATCAGGGTGTCGAACACCGCGGTGAGGAGCAGCAACGCGATTCCTGCGAGCGCGACAGCCACCCAGGTGACGCCCCGCCGTCCGGCGCGGCGGGCGAGCAGCCACGCGCAAGCGACCGCAGCGGTCACGAATATGGAGGCAAGCGTGAGATAGTTCACGCGTCAGTTCCTGTCTGCGTCGATTGCGTGTGTGCTGCGCGCCGATGCCGGATCCGCAATACGCGCTCGATGCCGGTGTACAACACCATTGTGCAGAGCACGAGGAAGACCAAAAATACGGGTTCCTCGAGCGGGAGCTCCGGCGCGAGCACGATGCCAGAGACGTGCGCCGGATCGCCACGAAGAAAGATCCCAGATGCGATCCCCGCGGCGTCCCACAGCAGCAGGAAGGCTGTGCCGGCGAGGGTGACCAGACTCGCGGCGACGGGCGCACGCCAGAAGAACAATCGAAAGCGTCGGTCGATGAGCAGCATGCAAGCGATGCCCGCGCAGAGCACGGCGAGGTAACTGAGACCACTGATGCCGTTCATGAGCGAGCCTCGGTCGGTGCGGGGTGCCGGGGGCGCACGGGGCCCGGCGAGTGATCGCCACGGATACGTTTGAGGACAAGCTCCGCACTGATCAGGCACATGGGGACACCGACCCCGGGTGCCGTGGTCGCGCCAGCGTAGTATAGCCCGGTGACGCGGCGAGACTGATTCTGGGCCCGGAACATCGCGCTCTGGCTGAGGATATGTGACGGACCGAGCATGCCGCCGCTCCATGAGTGATAGGACGCCACAAACTCTTCGGGCCCGATTGTCTCCCGAAGCACGATACGCTCAGCGAGATCCGGGATCCCTGCCCAGCTACTGATTTGTGCCACGGCGGCATCCACCGCGTTTTCGATGGCGGTGTCGCCGGAGCGATCAGCCCCGCCGCCGCCGAGGCCCGGGTCGGCTGGGACGGGAATGAGGACAAACAGGTTCTCATGCCCGGCTGGTGCAACATCCGGGTCAGTGGCGCTGGGCCTGCAGACGTAGATCGAGGCCGGGTCGGGGATCGTGCGGTCCCGCCCGAAAATTGCAGAGAAATTGGCGTCCCAGTCGCGGGTGAAAAAGAGTGAATGGTGCTCGAGCTCCGGGAGCGAACCTCGGACTCCCAGCAGGGCGATGACGGCGCCAGGCCCACTCTGCCGGCGCTGCCACCAGGACTCGGGAAACGTCCGTGCTTCGGGTGCGAGGAGCTGGGTTTCGGTGTGGTGCAGGTCGGCCGCAGAGACAACTGTGTGGGCGTGCTCAACGTGTGATCTGCCCGCGGTATCGCGCCAGCGGACGCCGTTCGCGACCGAGGTACCGTGTTCACGGCGAGTCAAGATCTCGGTCACTTCTGCACCGGTCACGATTTCAACTCCCGCGTCGAGAGCGAGGGTCCCCAGCCGATTGATCAACTCGCCGAAGCCCCCCATCGGGTATCGGACGCCTTCGCTGAGATCAAGGGCGCTCATCAGGTGATACATCGCGGGAGCGCGGCTGGGATCAGTACCGAGGAACACGGCCGGATAGCCGAGCACCTGACGGAGCAGCGGATCCCGAAACCGGCGGGCTACGAAGCGTTCGAGTGTGCCCGCGAGCAAGGGGACGAGGCGGGGAAGCTCGCGGAGGACTGGCATCGTTGCGAGCGTACGCAGCCGGGTGAATGGGTTGTAGAGAAAATATTGCTCGGCAAGCTCGGTTGCGCGCTCCGCGGACGCGACGTAGCGCTGCACGGTGCGCGCGCTGCCGGGTTCTCGCTTGTCAAATGCCGCAGCGACGCGATCTGCCCCGAAGGGTACGGCGAACGACAGCCCGGGGCCAGCTTTCTCACGAGTGGTCGCCGCGGGCTCTGAGAAGACGCGGTACCCCGGGTCGAGGAGTTGCAGATCCAGTTGCTCAGCCGTGGTGGTACCGAGGAGTTCGAAGAAATGATCGAACACGCGTGGCATCAAATACCACGATGGGCCAGTATCGAATCGAAAGCCGTCGCGTTCGAGTGTTCCTGCCCGGCCACCCCACCGCTCATTTCGTTCCAGGAGGCGGACTTTGTGGCCCTCTTTCGCGAGGAGTGCGGCCGTCGCCAACCCCGCGACACCTCCTCCAATGACGATTGTGCGGGTCATGCCAGCGTACTCCTTCGGGTATCCACGGCGGCACGTGCCACGAGCCAGGCTTTCGTGAGCCCGGGCACACGCGCGCGTCGGCGCGTGAGATGTTCGGTGGGAGTGCGTGCCAGTCGTTCATTGAGGCTACGGAATAGTCGCAGGGCGCTCGTCACGGCGAGACGTGCATCACCCGGCAGCAGTGGCAGGGTCTCCTCGGCTTCCGTGAGCTGTGCGCGGATCGTCTCCACCCAGCGCTTGTGTTGTGCCGGGGTGAGGTCGACCGTTGTGCTCAGGTAATGGCGGCCAAGTCGGTCGGTGTCGTCTGCAAGATCGCGGAGGAAATTGACGTTTTGAAATGCCGCGCCCAGACGGCATGCGCCCCGTTCCAGAGTTGCGCGGCGCTCCTCGCTGAGGATGTCGTCTCGGAGAAACACGCGCAGGCACATGAGCCCGACAACCTCGGCGGAACCGTACACGTACGATGCGTGGGCCGCCTGGTTGAATTCGGATGCGAGGTGTCGGGGCCCGTCCTCGGTCGGGCCGTGCTCCGACTGCGGAGCGGGGAGATCGCTGCGCATAGACGTGAAAAAGGGAGCGACAAGAGCGGCGTCGATCCCTGCTGCGCGCGCCGTGTGAGCGAAGGCATGCACGACGGGGTTGCTGCTGTAGCCGCGAGAGATTGCGGTGAGGGTATCGGCCTCAAGCCGATCCAGCTCCTGGTGCTGAGCGTCGGGTGCGTATCCGGCTTCGACGGTCACCCCGTCAACAAGTTCGTCTGCGATGCGGACGAGCCCGTAGATGTTGCGGACGTGGGCGCGGTGGCGTGTGCCGAGGAGTCGCGTCGCCGTTCCGAAAGACGTGGAATAGGTGTCGATGACGCGGGCAGCGGAACGTTCGCAGGCGAGCGTGTACCTGGTGAGCGGCGAAGCGAGATCCGATGCGCGTGTCATGTGCGTCTCCCGTCGAGCTCTGTCACGAGTTCGGAAATGAACTGCGTGAGGGCTGGTGGCAGAACGGCCGCCTCAGCCGCACAGATTTCCTCACACTCGGCGACCTGCTCGGTAATCAGGGTGGCCACGGCGCGCTCAGCTCCGCACGCGCGCAACCGATCTCGGAGATCACGACACTCCTCAACGTGGAGCTCTTGCCGGCCAAGGCGTGATGCGATGTGGGGCCACTCTGCCGTGCCGCGGGCATGCGCGATGAGCGCGGTTTCCTTGCCCTCGCGGAGATCGGAGAAGGCGTCTTTCCCGTGCTCGTCCGGCTGCCCGAACGTGGACAAGAGATCATCCTGAAGCTGAAATGCGAGCCCCAGGGCTCGCCCGATCTTGCCCAGGATGTGATCAACTCGGGGCGGAGCGGAGGCGAGAATTGCGGCTGTTCGGAGGGGGAACTCGAACGTGTAGGTTGCCGTTTTGAGCTGGCTCATTCTCAGCACAGCTCCGGGACTCGCTGACACGGCACCGGTACTCAGACCGACGTCGAGGTGCTCTCCGGCGATAGATTCGACAATCGTGTGGTCCAGTAGGTCGAGCATGCGGAGCCGCGCATCAGCGGGAAGCGCTTCGCGGGCGACAATTTGATGGGCGATGGCGAGAAAAAGATCTCCCATCAGAATCCCGCTGGTTTTTGCCCAGTGGAGGTCCCGCCGTTCCCGATCATCCGCCAGGAATTGGCCGGGCCGGGACACATGACGTACTCGGTCCTCGAGGACTGCGCCGATGAGGTTCAACTGGCCTCGACGAGAGAGATCGCCATCGATCACGTCGTCGTGGAGGAGGAATGAGTAGTGCAGAATCTCCGTCATCGCCGCCATCCGGACTGCAGTAGCTTGCTCTGCGATCGCTGCGGACTCGCGTGCTTGGCTCAGCGCATCAAAGGCACCGAGAAGGAGACGTGGACGGAGAAGCTTCCCGCCGATCGCACGCGCACGGGCGTGCTGCCAGAGACGCGCAAACTCAGGGCCGTATCGCGCGACCTGCTCGTCCCTGGCTGAGAGCAAGCGATCGAGTTCCCGTGACACGAGGAGGGACTGCGTCCCCGGGCGCTGTGCCGTGGATAGCTTGACCGAGCTCATGCTGAGCCATCCCACTCCAGGGCGTCTTCCGCGAGGAGCTGAGGCAATTGTTCACGCAGCCACGGGCTGAAGGCGAAGGGGGCCACCGCCACTGCGGCGGTGAGCGCTGCGGGCGCGATCCACGTCCATTCACACACCTCGTCGGCGTGCGGCTCGAGTCCCCCCGAAAGCTGCGCCGTGAAGACCGGGCAGACCTCATTTTCTATGATCCCGCTGGGGTCCATCGCCCGGTACCGGAAGCTCGGCAACACCGGTGTGATGTCGGTGAGCTCAGCACCCAACTCGTCTGCTGCGCGCCGGTGCACGGCTGCGCTCAGGTCTTCACCCGGACCCGGGTGCCCGCAGAAGCTATTTGTCCACACTCCGGGCCAGCTTTGCTTCGTCAGGGCCCGTCGAGTCAGGAGGATCTCGCCGTCGGAATTCCGAACATAGCAGGAGAAGGCAAGGTGCAGCGGGGTGTCGGTACCGTGAACCTCCCGCTTGGGCATTGTTCCGATCTCCGCGTGATGCTCATCGAGCAGGACGACAATTTCAGGGACGGGCACGTGTCTCTCCTGACGCTCGAGCATTGTTTCAAGAAGAATACTATAGAAGTCAGGCTATATTAACGCCTCAGTTAATATTTACCGATTTGGATAGACGCGGCGTAGAATGGGTGCATGGCGGACACGCGCGCCGGAACGGCCTCAGTATCACTCTCGGAGCGGCTCTACGAGATGTCGTCGAGCGACCCCAAAGGGGAGCTTGTTGACCGGACTGGCGTGTCCGAAGAGGACCTCGCTCAGATTGCGCGGTTGATGGCGGCGCTGGTGGGGTTGCGTGACACGGAACGGGAAGTGGCTGAGGCCTCTCGGGAATACATGCAGCTCGGCGCGCAGGACATGCGCGGATTGCACTTTCTGATTGTTGCCAAGAATCGAGGTGAGGTGGTGACCCCGGGCATGCTCGCGTCGCACCTCAAGATTTCCGCCGCGTCGACAACGAAGCTCTTGAACCGACTCGAACGTGGTGGACACATTACGCGGAGTGTGCACCCGGTGGACCGGCGTGCCTTCGCCATCGAGATCACTCCAGAAACCCAGGCGGCGGCCATGCAGACCGTTGGAAAACAGCAGGCAAAGCGGTTTATCTCAGCTGCGCGTCTCACTCCCGATCAGCGCGAAACGGTGATCAGTTTTCTCGAGGACATGACGGACAAGCTGTCACTCAAGAACGCAGACTGGGCTCCCGGGAGCGCCGCGTCCTAGCGGGCTGATCCTGCGCTGCGAGTTGCCGGGCAAGCTCGCGAGAAAGTGTCGCGAAGTGAGTGTTGCACGACGCGATTTCTGCGTCGAGTGCGTCCCGTGCGGCTGGCTTCGGGGTGCGGTCGAGCTCGAGCGAGGCGTCCCGGATGCGGTCCATCTGAAGCGCAATATCCGCGACCTGTCGGAGCACGTCTCCGGTGTCGGTGCTCGTTGCGAGGAACTCTACCCAGCGACTGAGGGCTTCGGAAAGGATCCGGCGTTCGGTGACAACCAGTGCGCGGAGCTGGTATTGCTCGGTGCTCCATTCCGTTGCAGAAAGGCTCTGGTCGAGGGTGGGAAGCCTGCGGGGCACAATGTGGCCGCGAGCAATTTCACTCTGGTTTTCGTCGGCGAGATCGTGGAGAAGCTCGGTGAGCGCGAGGCGGGTGACCGGTGCCCAGCGCCGCGCGGTGGAGCGAGCCACGATCCTGTCCACCACGAGCACCGTCAGGAGGAATGAGACGAGGCCTGCCGCGAGGCCGGCGAGAATGACGAGGTCTTGCCAGATACCGGTCGCGATATCGATCCAGAGCACCACCCCGATGACCACCAAAGCCCCAATAATTCCAGCGATCCGGATCGCGCGTTGGCGCGGTGATTCGTGACTCATGGGCCCCCTCAAGGTCTGCAGGATCGCTCTTGCCACCATAGCTGACCTTTTGTTCAGTGTGGGCGGTAGGAAAAAGCCCTGGACCGGCGGTGCTTTGCGGGAAACAATGGCGACAGGGGCCCGCGCGGAGTAGGGTGCAGGGAATACCCCACGTGGGTATCTGGTTGTGTGGTGCGACGCCACACTGGCGAAGAGGGGACGGCGATGGAGAACGCACACGCAGGCCACCGCATTAGCGATGAGCATTCGGAGCATTCGGATCGCTCGGAGCACGATGCGCACGCGGGCCATGATGCGCACGATGCGCACGCGGACCACAGCGGGCACGCCGGCCACAGCGACCACGTGGCGCAATATCGCCGGCTGTTTTGGATCATGCTTGTGCTGGCGGTCCCCACCGCGGGTCTCTCGATGATGTTCGCCTCGATCCTCGGGTACCCGCTGCCAGACTGGGCGTGGCTGGCCTGGGTCTCACCGATCTTGGGCACGGTCATGTATGCCTGGGGTGGGCGGCCGTTCCTTGTGGGGGCGGTCTCGGAGATTCGTGCGCGAAAACCGGGAATGATGCTCCTTATCGGGCTCGCGATCACCGTCGCGTTCCTCGCTTCGTGGGGTGCGAGCCTCGGGATCCTGGATCATCAGCTCGACTTCTGGTGGGAGCTCGCGCTGCTGATCGTGATCATGCTGCTGGGGCACTGGGTCGAGATGCGCTCCCTCGCGCAGACGACCTCCGCGCTTGACTCCCTCGCCGCGCTCCTGCCGGACACTGCGGAGCGGGTGGAAGGCGAACAGATCGTCACCGTTGCGCCTGGGGAACTCCGGGTGGGTGATCTTGTCGTGGTGCGGCCTGGTGGGAGCGTCCCGGCGGACGGGCGGGTTGTCGACGGCCGCGTCGCAATGGACGAGTCGATGGTCACCGGTGAATCGCGCACGGTCACACGAGCCGTGGGGGATCACGTGACCGCGGGCACCGTGGCGACGGATTCCGGACTTCGTATCGAGGTGACCGCCACGGGCGAACACACGGCGCTCGCTGGGATCCAGCGCCTGGTTACTGAGGCGCAGAACTCCTCCTCTCGTGCGCAGCGACTCGCGGACACGGCGGCCGGCTGGCTGTTCTGGTTTGCGCTTGGGGCGGCCGTGCTCACCGCGATCGCCTGGACCCTATTCGGGCTGCCCGACGAAGCCGTGGTGCGCACCATCACGGTGCTTGTCATTGCGTGCCCCCATGCCCTCGGGCTCGCGATACCGCTTGTGGTCTCGATCGCCACGGAGCGCGCTGCCCGCGGTGGGGTGCTTGTCAAGGACCGCCTCGCGCTTGAAAGCATGCGGAGCGTGGACGCGGTGCTTTTTGACAAGACAGGCACCCTCACAAAGGGGGAGCCGGAGGTGTCCGATATCGCCACGGTGGGGGAGTGGAGCGCCAACGAGGTGCTTGCACTGGCCGCCGCCGCTGAGCACGCGAGTGAGCACCCGCTCGCGAAGGCGATCGTGCAGGCGGCCGCGGGTCGTGGGCTTGAGCTTGACCGGGTGGCCGGCTTCTCGTCCTCCCCAGCAGTTGGCGTGACCGCGACCGTCGGTGGGTCCACGATCCGGGTCGGCGGGCCGCACTTGCTCACTGAAGAAGGCGCCGCAGAGCTTCCCGCGGTCGAGCCGTGGCGAGAGCGCGGGGCCATCATCCTGCACGTGCTGCGCGACGGTGCCGTGATCGGGGCGCTTGCGCTGAGCGATGAGATCCGCGCAGAGTCGCGAGACGCGGTCGATGCGCTGCACCGGCTCGGTGTTTCAGTCGTGATGATCACGGGGGACGCAGAAGCGGTGGCCCGTTCGGTCGCTGCGGAACTCGGAATCGACCGCGTCTTTGCCGGGGTCCGGCCCGAGGACAAAGCCGCGAAGGTGCAGGAACTGCAGGGTGAAGGACGCCGCGTCGCCATGGTGGGGGACGGCGTGAACGACGCGCCCGCCCTCGCACAAGCCGATGTAGGGCTTGCCATTGGAGCAGGCACGGACGTGGCAATCGCCTCGGCAGGGGTGATCCTCGCGAGTGATGACCCGCGCTCGGTGCTCTCGGTGATTCGACTTTCCCAGGCCGCGTATCGGAAGATGCGGCAGAACCTGTGGTGGGCCGCTGGCTACAACCTCATTTCGGTGCCACTCGCCGCGGGAGTGCTTGCCCCTATTGGTTTCGTGCTTCCCATGTCGGTGGGAGCGATCCTGATGTCGTTGTCCACTGTGGTTGTGGCGCTCAATGCGCAGTTGTTGCGACGGCTGGACCTGCGGCCGGAGGTTGTGGCCGCCGAGATCCTCGGAACCCCTGAGCGCTAGGCAGCGGGCGGCTCCGGGTCGCGGCCAAGGCGCCGCGGCCCGGGACCATCGTTCGCGAGGCGATCACCGGGATTCAGTGCGCGGCATGTATTGAGCGAGAGGCAACCGCAGCCGATGCACCCGGTGAGCTCTTCTTCGAGCAGTTCAAGCTCTCGCCGACGGGCGGCGAGTTGTTCGTGCCACGACGCCGAGATTCGACGCCAGTCGCGCTTCCCGGGCATGCGGTCGTGTGGCAGGTCCGCAAAGACTGCCGCGACTTCACTCAGCGGGATGCCGAATCTGCGGGATGCCACGATGATCCCGATCCGGCGGAGCGCATAGCGCGGGTAGCGCCGCTGATTTCCGGCGGTGCGCACCGAAGTGATGAGTCCTTGTGATTCGTAGTACCGGACCGCGCTCGTGGCAATGCCGGATCTGCGGGCCACCTCGCCGACAGTGAGGAGATCCTGCGGGGTGGCGTTCATGTGGCTCCCTTGACTTCAAGTGAACTTGAAGTTCTAGGGTAGCAGCCGTGACTTCGCAAACTCCCGATTCCCTGGCCCCTCAACCCGCTCAGCCGCCAGCTCCCGTGCCCGGAAGCTGGCGTGACCTTTTCAGTAGGCCGCACCTGCCCGTCGTGACCGTGCTTGCAGCGGGTGTGGGGCTCTACGCCATGAACCTCTATTTCACGGCTGCGTTGCTCCCCACGGTTGTCGCCGATATCGGCGGATCACAATACTTCGCGTGGGCCGCCACTGCGTACCTGATCGCCGCGGTGGTCGCGACGATGCTCGTGGGCCGGTTGCTCGCGGGCGTCGGGCCCGCGCGAATGTATGGCGTTGCGTTCGGAGTGTTTGCGCTCGGCACCGGGATGAGCGCGATCAGCCCTATGATGGAGCTTTTTGTCGGAGGTCGCGCCGTGCAGGGCTTCGGGGCCGGCCTGCTCACGGGCCTCGGCTACGCCGCGATCCGCGGTACCCTCCCACCGGTGCTGTGGACGCGGGCTACGGGCCTCATTTCTGCCATGTTCGGGGTGGGCGCACTGCTCGGCCCAGTGCTCGGTGGCGGCTTCGCGCAATTGGGGCAGTGGCGGATCGGCTTCGCTGTGCTTGCTGTTGTTGCGCTCGCGCTGATCCCCGTAGCGTGGCGGGCACTCCCTCGGGCGGTGCCGTCGCGAGCCGGCACCGGGCCGGTCCCAGTGCTGCCGATCATCACGCTCGCCGCGGCCGCCGCGGCGCTGAGTGTGAGCGCGATGCTCGATGGCGCGCTTGTGTGGGGCGCTGCAGCGTTCGGCTTCGCGCTCCTCGGATTGTTCCTGTGGCTCGACGCGCGCCACGCCAACGGGGTTCTGCCTCGACTTGCCTATCTGCGCGGGAACCCGTTGAAGTGGGTGTATCTCACGGTTGCCGCTCTCTCAGCGGGGGTCATGGTGGAGAACTTTATCCCGCTCTTCGCCCAGCGTATCGGCGGGGTCTCGCCCCTGGGTGCTGGGTTGATCGGTGCGGCGCTTTCGCTCGGGTGGGTCGGTGCCCAACTTTTCAGCGTGAACGCGACGGGAGCGGCGATCCGGAGACTGGTGCGCGGGGCTCCGTGGTTACTGGTTGCGGGGCTTGTGGGCTACGGCCTGCTCCAGGTGACGGAGCCGGGACCGGGGATCATTGTCATGTGGGCGTTGTTGCTTGGCCTCGCCGGTGTGGGGATTGGCCTCGCCTTCCCGCACCTTTCGGTCGCGGCCCTCAGCAGTGGCGGCAGTGACGCGGAAGGGGGCAAGGCTGCGGCTGCGGTCAGCACCACACAACTCATCGCCTACACAGTGACCTCCGCGATCGCCGGCAACTTGCTTGCGCTCGGTGCCGACGACCTCGGGTCCGCCCGCTGGCTCATTCTGGGTATCGCGGCACTCACGCTTCTCGGGATCCCAACCGCGGCCGCGGCAACGCGCCGCGCGCCCTGAGTACCTCGGCCACGAAGGAGGCCGAGCGCTCCGCGAGCGCGTGACGTCGCTGTGCGACGAGCACATCGGCTGGCGGATCGAGCGGAGTGAGCGGGCGGACCTGGTTTACGCGGACATTGCAGTCGAGATCCACGCACAGGTAGGTACCCAGGGTTGACTGTTCTTTCGCCTGCGCCGCGGCGGAGGCCGTGAATAGGGCCACCTGTTCGAAGCGGCGCGGCATCCGGCAGAACTCGCACATCACCGCTCGGTTTGCGTTTGTGCGAGTGCGCGTTGTGGTGAGCATGATCCCGGTGAGTTCACCGCTGTGCTCGGTGAAGAGGTAGCCGCGCTGGGGCGCGCTGGGATCTCGCCAGCCGATGAAGTCTCGCTCTGCTGGTGAGGGCTTGGGGGAAACGCGAGGTCGGCGCACGGTGCGCCGGGTTGCCTCGTCGATATTTCCGAGGGCTGCTCGGAAGGCAGTGAGTGTGTGCTCGTGCACGGGAGTCCTTTCGTGACTGTTCCAATTTGTACAAGTGTACAGATTAGGCGAGTAGACTGCTGAGATCCCTGTGAAGTGAGGAAAAATGGCTTATCTCCCCCGAGAAGAGCGTCGCTCCGCGATCATCGCGGCCGCGCTCCGCGTCATTCGTGCCGAAGGCTTTGGCGCGGTTTCAGCGCGGTCCGTTGCGCAGGCTGTGGGGGGCTCCCCGGGCTTGATCCACCAGCACTTCCCGAGTGTCGCCGAGCTCACGGCGGCCGCGTGGCGCGCGTATGTCGCGGAGAGTCTGGCGGAGTTTGACGCCGCGGTGCAGGGCTCCGAGGTTGATCCGGTCGCTGAGTTTTTTGCGAACCACCTGGACCCGGCGCAGGGGGAGGAGCTTGGAATTTGGGCGGATGCGTGGGCGCACGCGCTGCGCCACCCCGCATTTGCTGCGGTATTTGCCGATTCGGTGCGCGAGTTGACCGACGCGCTCCGGGGGAGCGGTGCCGAGGTGTCGGATATCGAGGCGGATCGTGCCGTGCTGCTCGCCATAGCCCTCGCGGGAATGCAGCGCGTGGCGCCCGAGCGGTATACAGTCGCCCGCGCGGCGAGCATTCTCGACAGGTGGTGCGCGCCAGGGGCGCAGCCACCGCTCAGTTGACCCTGCCAGGATACCGGGTATGGGTATTTCACAGCGGATCCTGCGTCCGACATTTGTCACCGCCGCCATTGCTGCACTGATTCTGACTGCGGGCTGCGCGCCCTCGGGGGCTGCGGAGCCCGCAGTGGGGGCCGCGGAGAGTGGCGCTCGCGCGTCGACCCCGGAAGCAACGCGCGCGATGCTCGATGGGCTGGGGCTTGACTCGGCCGATCCTGCGGCGCTTGCAACGGGGCTCGATGCGCTGGCCGTGGACTCGCGCACCGCTGAGTTTTCCGCCGCAATTATGCCGGGCGAGATTCGGGTGCAGCCGGACCAGCCAGGTGAGCTCGTGATCCCCGTCCCCGAGGATCAGTTCTATCTCTCGGTCGCGCCATATCGCACGCAGACACACCCCTGCACCTTCCATGTCCCGACGTCGTGTCTGGGGGAATTGCGAAGCGTTGACGCGCAGCTGCGGGTCACGGACCTTGCCACGGGTGATGTGGTGGTGGATCGAGAGGTTCGCACCGAAGACAATGGATTTGTGGGGGTGTGGTTGCCACGAGACGGTGACTTTACTGTCGAAATGACAGTTGATGGGGACACCGGCTCGCAGGTCGTTCGTACCGGCGCGAATGACCCGACGTGCCTCACCACCCTGCAGCTCAACGCATAGCTGCTTGCGGAAATCGTTGAAAGTTTGACTTGATTCAACGAATTTAGTTGTGTTACGGTAGTTTAACCGTTGTAACCGCGCCTCTTGTGGACCTGTTCAGGTACCCCGCGGACACCGGCTTGGAGTGATACCCGTGACCGCAACAGGCCACACCCTTATCGTTCGCGAAGAGCTTCGGTTCTTCCAATCCCGCCCTGTCTTGCGTCGCGTCATCTTCGTCGCAGGCTACGAGAGCCTGAGCGTGCTGTTCACCGTCGTGGTGCTCAGTGCCGTGCTCGGTCACGGTGGGGGGACCTCGACACTGACCGCCGTGCTGCTTTCCACAGTCGCGACAATCTGGAACTACCTCTGGAATACGCTGTTCGAGGCGGTCGAGCGTCGCCGGGGGCTCACCGGTCGCGGTGTGCTCGCCCGTACTCTGCATGCGCTCGGGTATGAGGGCGGCGTGCTGCTGGTGACGATCCCGCTCGTTGCGATCATGCTCGGGGTGAGTCTGGGTGAGGCGCTCGTGATCGAGAGCGGTCTGCTGATCTTCTTCCTCGTGTTCACGGTCAGCTACACCTGGGTGTTTGACAGGGTGTTCGGGTTACCGGCTTCGGCACTCGCCGAGTAGTCATCTGGGGCGGGGCGCGGTTTCGCGCCCCGCCCCCGCTCGTGTTATCCCTGGATCTTCGCGAAGGTGTCGCGAATCCCCTGTTCGTTCCACGACCAGATGTCGTCGCCCCGGAGCACTGCGTCGGCACCGCCATCGCAGTAGATTGTCTGCCCGCAGCAGTGGGTGTTTTCCACAGAGGTGAGCCAGATCAGTAGGTTTGCGACCGTCTCGGGCCCCTGGTGGGAGTTGAGCGGCATGGGGACGACCGAGTCGACGAGCTTGCGCCCTTCCTCGGTCGACAGGAGCTCTTGAGTCATGGGGGTGACAACCGTGCCCGGACCCACAGCGTTCACCGGAATACCCGCGCCTGCCCACTGCGGTTTTGGCGCCTCGCGCCGCACCCAACGTGAGATTGCCTGCTTTGAAGAGGAGTAAATGAGATTTCCGGTCGCGGGATCGGTGGCGAGCTGTTCGGCGATTGCCAGGGCCGCGGCCTCGTCATCGCCGAGCAGCGCCTCGACAAGGGGTGGGGCGACGGGCTGGAGCGAAGCCATTGAAGAAATGAGTGCGACGCGGGGCGCGGCAGACTTCGTGAGCGCGGGCTGCATCGCCTCAAGGAACTCCGTCATGCCGTAGTAGTTCACCGCGGCCGTGATGACCTTCGGGAGCGAGAGACCCGCGCACGCGATGACCGCGTCTACCGTGCCCCCAGCAAGAGCCGTGGCTTCCGCGGCGGCCGCGCGGCGGCCCTCTCGGGTGGAGAGATCGCCTGAAACCTCGACGCCTGAAAGATCGACGCCGATCACTGTGTTTCCGGCATCTCGGAGCAATTGTGCGGTGGTCTTGCCGATGCCGGAGGCGGCACCGGTGATGACAAACGTGCGTGACATGGTGGGTGTTCCTTTCACTGGGGAGGGGGGATGGTCAAGCTATTGAGGAACCGAGGCAGCAGTCGAGTGAGTGCTGCGCGGTCCGCGGGAAGCCAGTCGAGGGTTGCGGCGTCGATCATGGCGAGGCCGGCGTCGAAGAGCTCCTCATACGTTGTGCGTCCCAGCGCGGTGAGGGAGACGCTCACAGAGCGGCGATCCCGCACCTGCACCTCGCGCTGCAGGAGTCCAGCCTCGGACAGGCGGGCAAGCAGCTTTGAGGTTGATGGGCGGCTGAGGTGCAGTTCGGTGGCGACAGTGCTCGGTGTCGCCGTGCCGCCCTCCTTGCCGAGGAAGTAGAGTGCCCGAACCGCGGTGGGGTCGAGATCGATGCCGCTCGCTGTGGCCACGGTGCGCTGGAAATCGTGCGAGTTCCAGCGTGACACCAGGGCGGTGAGCGCGCGGAGCACCTCGTCGTTCTGCCCGAGCCGCCCCGCGCCAGTGGGGTGTGTCGTGGGGCCAGGAGTCAAAGGATCCTGTGTTGCCATGTCCTGAGCCTACGCCCCATAGTTGCCTGGGGCAACTATTTGTTCCTCTTCCGATTCTGCCCAGCGCGATTTACCCTGGACGTATGGCACGCATCATTCTGTTCGGCGGCCACGGACGGGTCGCACTCCTCACGTCCCCGCTCCTCGCTGCGCGCGGGGACCAGATCACTGCGGTGATTCGCAACCCAGACCACGCGGCAGAGGTTGCAGGGGTCGGGGCGACCCCGCACGTTGCGGATATCGAAACACTCGACGAGCACGATCTCGCGGAACTCATCGTCGGGCACGACGCTGTCGTGTGGTCGGCCGGCGCTGGAGGTGGGGACCCGGTGCGGACCCGCGCTGTCGACCGCGACGCGGCGATCCGCTCCATGACTGCGGCGGCCCTCGCTGGGGTGCCGCGCTACGTCATGGTGTCGTACCTCGGCTCGCGCCGGGACCACGGGGTTCCCCCAGAAGACCCGTTCTTCGCCTATGCAGAGGCGAAGTCTGCCGCGGACGAACACCTCCGGGGGACCGGGCTGGACTGGACCGTGCTTGGCCCGGGTACCCTCACCCACGACGTGGGGAGTGGAATGATCGAGACCGGCGGCAGTGAATGGACAGTCGTCTCACGCGAGAACGTTGCGGCTGTGGTTGCCGAAACGCTGATTCGACCCGACACCGTGCACCGCACGATCCCGTTTGTTGATGGGTCATCCCCGATCGACGAGGCCCTCACCCTCCCGGGTGGGGCGGGCTAAGCGCCCTCCGGCCACTCCACCGTGCCCGTGAAGTCTGGGTGACGACGTAGCCAGGCAGCGACGAACGGGCAGCGTGGGATGATGGTGAGCCCAGCCGCGCGGGTGCTCTCCAGTGCCGCTGACACGAGCGTGCCGCCGAGGCCGCGACCGCCGAAGTTCGGATCGACCTCCGTGTGCATGAAGTCGCGCTTGGTGCCGCCCGCGCGGGAACGATATTCCGCGAACCCGGCGAGCTCGCCATCGACGGTGATGGCGAAGCGGGACTGCTCGGGTTCGTGGGTGACGTGAATCTGTTCGCTCATGGTGCTGTCTCCTGACGGTGTGGGTACGGAAACTACTGCGTGCGGGGGACGAGCCGGGCGACGGGTGCCGCCGGCGCGGGGAGTGGCGGATCGGGCTCGTGTTCGGGGAGCCCAAAGCGATCTGGATCGATGGGGCCCGGCGCCGAGATGGGGCTCTGCGGATGCGCGGCACCGGAGGGATCGGCGACCCCCGCGGCCGCGGCCGTGGCCTGCCATTCGGCGCGCGCCTGCAAGATCTCGTCGTGGCTCCGGGCTACGAAGTTCCACCACATGATGAGTTCCTCGCGCATGGGTTCGCCGCCCAGCACCAGTACGCGCGCGCCCTTCGATCCCGCGGTGAGCTGCAGAGTCGCCGCTCCCGGCGGCGCGAATCCCAGGTGATCCTGCGCGAGCGGAAGCTCCGAGACCGCGCCGCCGGTGGCCGCGATACGCGTCAGGGTCACGTCCCCGGTGTCGACAAGGACACCGTGTTCATAGGCAACGTCGACTGGGAACCCGATGCGTGCGCCCGGTTCGAGCCGGAGCTCGGCCCCGAGCAGTGGCGAGTGGGCCTGCACCGGGGACGTGGAGCCGAGAAGCGAGCCGAGGAACACCTGACCGTCCCACCCCAAGCCCGTGATCACCGGGGGTTCGTAGTGGGTGAAGTCGGGGGCAATATCTGCCGCGTGTTCGGGGAGGGCGATCCAGAGTTGCGCGCCGTGCAGCACGGTCGTGCGCTCGGTGGAACGTTCAGAGTGGCTGATGCCGCGCCCAGCGGTCATCAGGTTGAGCTCTCCGGGCCGGACAAACGCGTGGAAGCCTGCGCTGTCGCGGTGCTCGATCTCGCCTGAAAACAACCAGCTTGCGGTCTGCAGGCCGATATGAGGGTGGGCAGCGACGTCCATGCCGCCGGTGCGGGAGACGTCGTCCGGACCGTAATGGTCGAGAAAGCACCAGGCCCCGATGAAGGAGCGGGCGCGCTGTGGGAGCGTACGGCGAACCGTCATGGCGCGGATGCCGCCGAGCGGCACCTCGCGTGGCTCGATGAGTTGCAGCGCACTGTCTGCGGACTCCGCGTCGGCGCACAAGGTGGCCTCGGGGCCCTGCTCAGGATTGCTCAATGCTCACTCCTCCCGGGTGCGTCCGGCACCCCCGATGCCAGTCTGCCACGGCCTGGCCGGGATGCCCAAGGGGGCAAGCCCTGTTCGCTCGGAGCATGCCCAGCACACTACGTTCAGTCATCGGCGAGCCACGGCGTGAGCACCGTGGAAGCACGGTTCCCTCGCGGCCACCCGTTCACCGCAGCGTAGGAGATTCACGAGTATGCAGGAGATATTGGCCCGGATCCGGCACGCGGCACGAGAATCTCCTGCGGAACGAGCGCGGCCCCGCACCTCAAGTGAGGTGCGGGGCCGCGCGTGCGTTCTACGCCGGGCGGTTCACGGGGGAGTCCGGCGTGCCGGTCTCGAGCAGCGTGATGCCGTTCTGCGCCTGGATGCGCACGTACTCGATCTCGGTGCGCGCCGAGAAGTACGCGATGTGCGGGGTCAGTACCACATCTGCGCGGCCCAGCATCGGGTGGTCCGCTGCGGGAGGTTCCGTCTCAAGCACGTCGAGCGCTGCTGCGGAAAGCTGGCCCGCGTCCAGGGCCGCTGCGAGCGCGTGGTGGTCGATCAGCGCGCCGCGGGACACGTTCACGAGCACCGACCCGCGCGGCATCTCTGCGAGGAACGCCGCGTCCACCATGTGCTCTGTCTCCGGGGTGAGCGGGAGATGCAGGGACAGCACGTTTGCACTGCGCTGGACCTCGGCGAGATCCGTGCGACGGACACCGAGCGCGTCGAGAGAAGCCTGGATCTCCGGGGTATCGGGCAGCATGGGGTCATACCCGATGACCTCACCGAACAGCGGCCGCGCGAGACGCACGAGCTCGCGCCCGATCTTGCCGAGCCCGATGATGCCGAGCGTCGTCTCGCTGAGGCGCGGCGGCGCCGTCAGCGCGCGGTCGTTCCAGGTACCGGGCTGTGCCGAGGCCTGGTAAAAGCCGAGCTGCCGGGTGGCGGAAAGCAGGATCGCGAGGGCATGGGTGGCGACCTCCTCGGTCGCGGCACCGGGCACGTTTGTGACCCACACACCATGCTCGGTGGCAGCCTCGAGATCGACGTAGTCGAAGCCCATCGACATGAGCGCGACGATCCGCAGCTGCGGCATCGCCTCGATCATCTCGCGGGTCACGGAGGCGTAGCCGGGGAGGAGCACGGTCGCGTCGTGCGCGCCGGCGATGATCTCCGCCGAGTCGCGCGTACCGAGCACCCGTACTTCGAAGCCTGCGGCCTCAAGAAGTTCAATGCCGATTGCCGGATCAGTGTCCTCGACGTCGGTGTAGACCGCAACCGGTCGGGTTGTCGTGGTCATGTGTTACGCCCCCTGTGCGGCGTCGAACGTCGCCTGGTCGATGTGAATAAGCTGCAGGCCGCCCGCGGTGACCGCCGCCGAAACTGCCTCGGCGAGCTCGGTGGCAGTGGTGACCTTCCGGCCGGTGCCCCCGAACGCGTCAGCAACGGCGGCCCAGTTCGGCTGTGCGAGGTCGACGCCGACCGGGGCGATGCCCGCGTCGAGCTCGTTCTGCTTGATCTCGGCGTAGCCGCCGTTGTCGACAACGATGACGGTGACGTCCTCGCGCTGCTCGACGACCGTGATGAACTCGTTCATGGAGAACATGAGCGCACCGTCACCAACAACGGCAAACGCGGGGCGTGCCGGCGCGGCGATCCGAGCGCCGAGTGCTGCGGGGAGACCATAGCCCAGGGTCGCGTAGGTCGCCATGTAGGGGGTGGAGTTCGGCTCGGATACGCGCAGCGTGTTGAGGAGCCCCCAGTACGCGATCTGCGAGGAGTCGGTCGCGACGATCGCGTTCTCGGGCAGCGCTGCCGCAATGGCTTCGGCGAGTGTGGTGTTCACCGCGGAGAGCTCCGTGGACTCAGCGCGCGCTGCAGCGCGTGCCTGGCTTGCAGCTCCGACGGCTCCCGCGTGATCCCGCGGGGAACCGTCACCGAGCTGAGTGATCAGTGCCGCGAGCGTGGCCGTAGCATCGCCGACGAGCCCGACGTCTGCGCGGTGGTTCTTCGTGATCTGCGACTCCAGCAGATCGACGCGGATGATCGTGCCTGTTGCTGCAAGCTCGGATACCCACAGCTCGGCCTCGCCCAGCTTCGAACCGACGATGAGGAGCACGTCTGCGTCCTGAGCGACCGAGCGGCCGGCCTGCAGGCGCAGGCTCGAACCCACAGCGAGGGGGTGCTGCTCATCGAGCACACCCTTCGCGTTCAATGTCGTGACAACGGGTGCCCCGATGCGCTCGGCGAGCGCGCGCAGCTCGGAGGACGCACCGCGCGATCCGCCGCCGGCGAGGATCGCGGGACGCTGCGCCGCCGCGAGCAGCGTTGCGGCCTGCGCGATCGCGGCGGCGTCTGCAACTGCGGGAGCGGCAATCTCGCGCGGGGCGGTCGTCGCAGCAGCGAGCTCGGTCTCCTGCTCCAGCACATCGAGTGGAACCTCGATGTAGACGGGGCGCGGGCGGGTCGTGCCGAACAGCTCGAAGGCGTCGTGGATTGCGGCGACAGCTTCCTCAGCCGAGGTCACGCGACGACCCCACTCGACAATCGCGGAGGCTGCGCTGAGCTGATCCTTCGTCTCGTGCAGCGTGCCGACATCTGCGAACTCCGCGCCGATCGCGGGGCCGGGGGAGAGCAAGATCATGGGGCGTGACTCGCAGTAGGCGGTGCCCGCGGCGGAGAGGGCGTTCAGCAGGCCGGGGCCGCTCGTCGTGATGACCACGCCGGGTTTGCCGGTCTGCAGCGACCAGCCGTCGGCGCCGTAGCCCGCACCCTGCTCGTGACGCGTCGTGACGGGGCGGATCCCGAGCTCCCCGAGCGGCCGGTAGAACTCGAGGTTGTGGGTGCCCGGGATGCCGAACACCGTGTCGATGCCGTACCCGCGAAGGGTTTCCATGACGACCCAGCCGGTCGTGCGCTTAGATGTGGTCTGCATGATGCTCCTCAAGTTCTGTGTGGTGCGTGGGTGTAAAAATCCGGCCCCACCTCGGTGCTGCGGGGCCGGATTTTCATCAGTGAATGGGCTAGTGCTTGGTACCGATGGCGGTCGTGTCCGTCCGCGCATTGAACGAGCCGGTGACCGGGGCGGTGTCCGAGTGCTGCGGGGCGAAGCGGACGCCGATCCAGGCGACGACTGTGAGGAGGCCGAAGAACGCGACGACCGACCAGAAGTTGCCATCGGTAACGACGAGCAGCAGCGAGGCGATCGCGGGCGAGAGGCCGCCCCAGACCGCTGCGCCCAGGCCGTACGACAGCGACATCGAGGTGTAGCGGGACTGCGGGCGGAACATCTGCGCCATCAGCGTGGACAGCGGAGCCCAAGCACCGCTCAGCGTGACGCGGATCAGGATGACAAACAGCCAGATCATGGCGACGTTCTTTGCCTGGATCGAGAGCACCAGAGGCATGATCACGAGGAACGAGCCGATGATGCCGCCGTACATGACCCACTTGGCACCGATCTTGTCGCCCAGCGCTGCAAGGGGCAGGGTGACAAGCATCTCGACGAGCGACGCGATCGTCAGCGCACCCAGGATGATCGTCGGGTCGAGCCCGATCTCGGGAGAGTCTGCGTAGCTCTGGACAAAGGTCGTTGCGATCACGTAGCCGCCGGAGGACATTGCGATGATGCAGAAGCCGAGCAGGATCGGGCTCCAGTTGTTCTTGAGCGCGAAGAGCAGCGGCGTTGACTGCTCCTGGCCCTCAACCTTGGCCTCGAAGACCGGGGTCTCCTCAACGCGGTAGCGCACCCAGAAGCCGACAAGGATCAGCACGATGCTGAAGAGGAACGGGATCCGCCAGCCCCAGCTGAGCAGAGCGTCTTCACCCAGCATCGACAGCGCCCAGAATGCGCCGGTCGCCATGAGTGCGCCGAGCGGGTTGCCGACCTGCGTGAAGCCACCGTAGAAGGTCTTCCACTTCGAGGGGGCGCTCTCCACAGCCATGAGGCTCGCGCCGCCCCACTCGCCGCCGACCGCGAGGCCCTGCAGCATGCGGAAGAGGATCAGGAGGATCGGACCCCAGATGCCGATCTGCGCGTAACCTGGCAGCAGGCCAACGAGGGTCGTCGCGATGCCCATGAGTACGAGCGTGATTGTCAGTGCGGGCTTGCGGCCGATCCGGTCACCAATGTGGCCGAAGATAATACCGCCGAGCGGGCGCATAAAGAACGCGACCGCGTAGGTGCCGAAGGAGGCAAGCGTTGCGAGCGCCGGATCGAGATCCGCGGGGAAGAACACCTTCGGGAAGATGATCGCCGCTGCGGTCGCGTAGATGTAGAAGTCGTACCACTCAATGGAAGTGCCGACGAGCGCGGCCATGCCGCCCTTGAGGGCCCTCCGGTGCGTGTTCTCTTGGACCGGGGAAGCGGTCGTTGACATGTGAGCTCCTTCGCTGGATGTCGGGGTAGTGCGGTGGGGTACTACGGGGTGGGGTACTGCGGGG
>NZ_FUID01000013.1 GCF_900163635.1 Leucobacter sp. 7(1)
ACTTGGAGGCCGGCCACCGATCAGCCGGCTGCTACCAACCTGATGGCCGGGTACAACTAGCGCTGTGCGGCGCGGTATAGGAAGGCCGCCATCGCCTCGCGGGATACCTTGCCCTTCGGCTGATACACGGCACCCTTCGCGCTCTTGCTCCCGGTCGAGATCCCACTTGACCGCATCCAGGCGATTTCCTTCGCGAACTTGTGTGACCTCGGCACGTCCACGAACGGAGCCTGTGCGGGTGCTTTCCCGGAACCGGGACCCTGCAGGCGGTAGAGGAACGCAGCCATGGCCTCGCGCGACACCGCAGCTCGGGGCTCGTAGTATCGTTTGCCGTTCTTGGTCACTCCCGTCGAGATCTTCGCCTGCGCCATCCACGAGATCTCCCGATAGAACTTGTGATTCGTTGGCACGTCCACGAACGGCGAAACACGCGGTGCCTTGAACGATTTGGGAGCGCTCTGTCGGAACAGGAACGCCGCCATCGCTTCACGAGACACGGCCGCCTGGGGCTGGTAGGCCAGGCCCTGGGAGGTCTTCACACCCGTGGTGCGGCCGGTGCTGCGCATCCACTCGATCTCGGTGAAGAACTTGTGATTCTTCGGCACATCGACAAAAGCGGGTTTGGTGTCCTTTTGCAGCAGCGTCACCGTAAGTCGGTACTCCTCGCCGATAAACGCCTCAGAACTCGGGATCACGGACACGTAGGCGATGCCACGGGGCAGACGAACGTCCACCGTCTTTCCGCGCCAGTCCCCAGCTTTCACGGCCCACCGCTTGATCTGGTCACCCTTCGAGTTCAGCGCGGCCACGGTGTAGTAGTCGGTCGACGCGGGATCGTAGGCATTCCCGAACGAGATCTTCACACGGTACAGGCCCGCCTCGGCGTTGACCGAGTAGAAGTCCTTGTCGAGGCTCAGACCGATGTATCCGCACAGCGTCGCTCCCAGCGGCAAGGGATCAGGCCGGTACGTACTGTCGTTTTCATCCCAGCCATCAGGCTTCTCCCCCTCAGCAAGGCACCCCTCCGCGTTCGGCGAAGTGTTCGCCGGAGCACCCGACACCTTCGCCACACTCAAGGTGTACTTCTTCCCAACAACCTTGTTATCCAACGGCGTAATCGCAATGTACCCGCCACCGTTACTCAGCGTGGAGATCTGCTTCGCGAGCCACGTACCGTTTCCGGCCGAACCCGTAAGGTTCCAAGACTTGACGAAGTTCGCCCTGCCGTCATACAGCCACACCTTGTAGGCGTTGCCCTTCACCTTCGGGTCGTCGAACTTGAAGGTGACGCCATATCGGCCATCACCGTTTCCAAATTGGTAGAAGTCCTTGTCGAGGCTCAGACCGATGTATCCGCACAGCGTCGCTCCCAGCGGCAAAGGATCAGGCCGGTACGTACTGTCGTTTTCATCCCAGCCATCAGGCTTCTCCCCCTCAGCAAGACACCCTTCTGTACTTGGCGGAGTATTCGCTGCAGCACCTGACACCTTCGCCACACTCAAGGTGTACTTCTTCCCAACAACCTTGTTATCCAACGGCGTAATCGCAATGTAGGAGGTCCCGCTCGGGAATCGGGTCAGCTGCTTGGAGATCCACCCGCCGTTTCCGGCGGTTCCGGTGAGGTTCCAAGATGCGAGGTAGCGCTGACTCGAGTCATATGCCCACACCTTGTACGCGTTCCCCGGGGTCTGCGGAGAGTCGAAGCTGAAGGAGATGCGGTGTGTGCCCGCAGAGCTCTCGAACTTGTAGTAGTCCTTGTCATTGGTAGTGCCGATCCGGCCGCACGTGCCAGTCCCGAGCGTCAGCTTCGTGGCAGTACGCAGGCTGTCGTTCTGTCCGGACTGATTTGTCTTCTCCGGTTCAGAGGCCTTGCACGTTGCCGCAGCATTGGGGACGGCGTCGGAAACCGGCCCGGGCGTGGGTGCCTCCTTGACAATTTCCGAACCGGAGTTCACTTCCGGCTCCGTCGAGTCGGGAGCAGCGTCTTCCGTGGGGCTCGGCGCCACGGGTTCGGGCAGTTCCGGCTCACTGCCAAAGTCGCTGGACCCGTCGGGGCCCGGCGAGGGCTCTTCGCTCGGTTCGCTGTCGCCGTCGCTCACGCCGTCGACGTCTTCTCCCCCGGGCTCGTCAGTGGGAAGCGGTTCCCCATCCGGGGCCACGTCCTCCCCGATATTCACCGGTTCGAGCGCCTCGGTCTGCACGGCCTCGACAGGGGCGGAAACAATCTCGCGCTCCGGGGCCTGGGGCGCAAATGTCAGCGCTGACATCGCGATCACTCCGGAGGAGAGCACCCCAATACTTCCCCGGAGGATCCGACGCACACCCCACCTCGAAACAACAACTTCACCCTTGAAACCCAATTGTCCCCCACGTTAATAACAAAGAATCCTAATAGACTTCTCATCTTAATGGACAAAGTGTCCTGTGATGCGCGGTCGAGTGCCCTACCCGCCGCTTGCGTTCGGCGGGAGCTCCCCGGTCCGCACGACCTGCTTCGCGCCCGCGTCCCATGTGTAGGTCGACACGGCGCGCCCCGAAGCGGTCGCGGTGATCTCGCCGGGCTGCATCCACAGATAGTCGGCGCTGATCGAGTCATCGCTGATCCGCGTGACCGTCGGACGAAACGCGATGCCGTGTGCGCTGTCCGTGCCGACGAACTCTCCCCGGCTAAAGAACATGAGGTGTGTCGGAGAGGAACCTGTCGCTTGGGCGGTGGGCAGGAGAACCCACGACAGCGCCGCGCACTGATCGTAGCTGTCTGGTGCCCACGCGATCGCCTGCGCCAGATCCCAGCCGCCGAGCGAACCCGACGCCGCGCCTTCTGCCCGCGGCGCGATCCGCTTGACCCCGGCTTCGATGATTTTCGCGACGGGCTCCGACGCACAGGATCCGGCGTCGCTTGCGGTGGCGTCACCCCCTGCCGTACCTGCCGCATCACCGTCCGCAAGCGCGGGATTCGCGGCGAGCACCGCGTCAATGGCGGCCTGCTCGTAATTCTCGGCCCCGGTGTCGATGATCGTGATCCACACGTCGCCAAGGAAGATGTGTGTCGCGGTTGTGGTAATCTGGGCGATGCTCGTCGAAACACGATCCACCACGTGGGTAAACACAGTTGCTGCCCCGCGGGCGCTCTCAATGTAGTCGGAGTCACGGAGCGCAGCAAGGAACGAATCCCGCGTCTCCGGAGGCAACTCCGCCGTGGTCTGCGTCATCGCGTTCACCGTATACAGCGCCCAGCTGCACACGCGACGCTGCGACGCCTGAGCCGCGGCGTCCTGCGCACTCGGCCCGGTGTACTGCGCGAAACTCAGCACCTCAGTTTCGTAGTTCCAGGGCTGCAGACTGCTCGCCAGCCCGGACGCGAAGAAGGTCGCTTGCTCGCCCTCGGCCGTGGCGTTCGCTTCCTCGCAGTCGGGAAGCACGATCGGCTCTGGCTCGGGTTCCGCGGACTGTGTGGGTGCGGGGCGCTCTGACCCTGGGGCTGCGGGTTCCGCCGCGGGCGCTGTGCCTTGCGGATCCTTGGCCGGGGCGCTGCTGCAGCCGGCAAGCAGGATCACACCGCCGAGCACACCGCCGGCCACTGCGCGACGATACCAACCTCGCCATGTTCGCATCTCCACTACGCCGTCCCCTCGCTGTCCACGGGGCACGACTCATGTGAATACCGCGCCGCTCAGCTCAACCGTAGGGGCGTTCCCTTCCGGACGGACGCTCCCCGGAAAACCCGGACGTTTCCGAACGCGTACATGCGGCCCGCAGAACGCACTGCGGCCCCGCACCCATGTGGGTGCGGGGCCGCAGTGCAGTCCAGCAAACGCCCGACGTCGCGGGCGAGAGGACCTAGTCCGTGCCGGTGTCGAACGCGGCCGACAGACCGAGCTCGTCCGCGTTCTCGTCGATGCCGGTGACAGCTTCAGCGATCTCCGCTGCGCCGCCCTTTTCAAGCTCGCCAACGAGGTCTGCGACGGCACCGCCGACCATGCCCATCTGTGCGTACTGTTCGAGGCGCTGACGCGAGTCGGCGATGTCGAGGTTGCGCATGGTGAGCTGACCAATCCGGTCCTCGGGGCCAAACGCTGCGCCCACGGTGCGCTCCATGGAGAGCTTCTCGGGGTGGTAGCTCAGGTTGGGGCCCTCGGTGTTGAGGATCGTGTAGTCGTCGCCGCGGCGCAGGCGGAGAGTGACCTCGCCAGTGATCGCAGACCCGACCCAGCGCTGCAGGGACTCGCGCAGCATCAGCGACTGCGGGTCAAGCCAGCGACCCTCGTACATGAGGCGGCCGAGCTTGCGACCATCGTTGTGGTAGCTCGCGAGGGTGTCCTCGTTGTGGATCGCGTTGACGAGGCGCTCGTACGTGATGTGCAGCAGAGCCATGCCCGGTGCCTCGTAAATGCCGCGCGACTTCGCCTCGATGATGCGGTTCTCGATCTGGTCGGAGACGCCGAGACCGTGGCGGCCGCCGATCGCGTTTGCCTCGAACACGAGCGCTACGGGATCGGAGTACTCGACGCCGTTGATCGCGACGGGGCGGCCCGCCTCGAAGCGCACCGACACCTCCTCGGTCGCAACCTCAACGTCGTCGCGCCACGCGGCAACGCCCATGATGGGCTCAACAACGTCGAGGCCTGCGTTCAGGAACTCGAGGGTCTTCGCCTCGTGCGTCGCGCCCCAGATGTTCGCGTCGGTGGAGTACGCCTTTTCGGTGGCGTCGCGGTACGGGTAGCCACGCTCAACGAGCCACTCGCTCATCTCGTGGCGGCCGCCAAGCTCACGCACGAAGTCGGCGTCGAGCCACGGCTTGTAGATGCGCAGTGCCGGGTTGGCCATGAGGCCGTAGCGGTAGAACCGCTCGATGTCGTTGCCCTTGTACGTGGAGCCGTCGCCCCAGATGTCAACGCCGTCTTCCTTCATCGCGCGAACGAGCAGGGTGCCGGTCACGGCGCGGCCGAGCGGCGTCGTGTTGAAGTACGTCTTGCCGCCGGATCGGACGTTGAATGCGCCGGTCTGCAGTGCAACGAAGCCCTCTTCGACGAGGGGTCGCTTTGCGTCGACGTGGCGCGCGATCTCGGCACCATATTCTTTGGCACGATCGGCGACGCCATCGATATCGGGCTCGTCGTACTGGCCGATATCAGCGGTGTAGGTGCAGGGCACAGCGCCCTTTTCGCGCATCCACGCGACCGCGCACGAGGTGTCGAGACCACCGGAGAAGGCGATGCCGACGCGCTCGCCCACGGGAAGAGAAGAAAGAACCTTGGACATACTCTCTATCCTAGGGCGCACAGCGGGGTGCCCGCGCACTGTGGCACGAGCACCCCGTCATTTCTGCGGCCGATTCGGCTGCAGGCCACCCGCTAAGACGCCGGAATCAGGCCCATCCCGGCGACCTGGTCGCGCTCGGCGACAAGCTCGGCCACGGAAGCGTCGATCCGCTCGCGCGAGAAGGCGTCAATGTCGAGCCCGTGCACGACCTGCCAGGCCCCGCCCGAGGCTCGCGCGGGCACCGAGGCGATCAGGCCCTCGGGGATCCCGTAGTCGCCGGTGGAGTAGCGCGCGACCGAGGTCCACGCATCCCCCGTCCCCAACGTCCAGTCCCGCACATGATCGATCGCGGCGCTCGCAGCGGACGCGACAGAAGATCCGCCACGAACCTCGATGATCTCGGCCCCGCGGTTCGCAACGCGCTCGACAAAGGCACTGCGACCCCAGTTCTCCCCCACGGTCTCCAGCGCAGCCGATCCGGCGACGGTGGCATGGCTGAGGTCCGGGTACTGGGTGGTCGAGTGATTGCCCCAGATTGTGACACCCGCAATGTCGGCTACCGCCGCCCCGGTGTGCTCGGCAAGGAGCCCCACAGCGCGGTTGTGATCGAGGCGGGTCATCGCGGTGAAGCGGTCAGCGGGCACGTCCGGCGCATTGCGCTGCGCGATCAGCGCATTTGTGTTGGCCGGGTTTCCCACCACGAGCACGCGGATATCGGCGGCGGCGTTGTCGTTGATCGCACGTCCCTGCGGGCCAAAGATTGCACCGTTTGCGGCGAGCAGGTCCGCACGTTCCATTCCGGCCGTTCGGGGCCGCGAACCGATGAGCAACGCCACGTTTGTCCCCGCGAAGCCCTCGTTCGGATCTGTGGAGATGTCCACGCTCGTGAGCAGGGGGAACGCCCCGTCAACGAGCTCCAGGGCGGCGCCTTCTGCCCCCTTGACTCCCTGAGGGATCTCAAGGAGTCGCAGCGCGACCGGCTGCTCCGGGCCGAACATCGCGCCCGAGGCGATGCGGAACATCGCGGCATAGCCAATCTGGCCCCCGGCACCGGTAAGTGTGACGGTAATCGGCGACAGTGCAGTACTCATCTATTTCGCTCCAAACTCGCGGGGATCTGGTCCGTAATTCGTGCCGGACTCGAGTGCCGTCACAAACGCGTGCTCGGTCTCGGTCAGCTCGAAATCGAACAGGTCCGCATTCTCGATCAGCCGCGCGCGGCTGCTGGTCTTCGGGAAAATGATCGTGCCGTTCTCGATGTGCCACCGCAGCACAACCTGCGCGACAGTCTTGCCGTGCGCCGCAGCGACCTCGAGGAGGCTGGGCTGGGTGAGCAGGTCACTCTTGCCCTGGGCGAGCGGCCCCCACGCCTCGATCTCAATGCCGTTGGCACGGCAGAACGCGGTGAGTTGCTGGCGCTGGTGCTCGGGGTGCAGCTCGATCTGGTTGACCGCGGGGAATTCCCCGGTCGCCTCGATGATGCGTTCGAGGTGCTCGATCTCGTGGTTCGAGACGCCAGCGTCCACTGTCAGCCCCGCCTCTCGGAGGTCGAGGACCTGTTCCCATGCGGTGACATAGGTGTCCTGGCTGGGCACGGGCCAGTGCACGAGGTACAGGTCGACGCGGTCGAGGCCGAGCTTGTCGAGGCTCTCGCTGAGCGCGGCCCGCGCGTCGCGCTGGCGGTCGTTCCACAGCTTCGTGGTGATGAACAGTTCCTCGCGCGGGATCCCGCTGCGTGCGATCGCTGCCCCCACTTCTGCCTCATTGCCATAGATCGCGGCGGTGTCGATGTGGCGGTATCCCACCTCGAGCGCCTCGGACACGATGCGTTCGGTATCTCCCGGTGGCACCAAGAAACATCCAAAACCGAGCTGCGGGATCTGCGCCCCGCTCGTGAGTTCGATCGTGGGAATGGGCAGTGCGGCGGTCATAGACTCTCCCCTGCGAGTGGAATCGGTGAAGCGGTCATTCCGCAGTCTACGCGCGTGGGCCCCGTCGAAGCCGGTGACCTGAAATAATGGGTGGATTATGTCAAACCCCGCCGTGCGCATCGATTTCCCCGAGGACCTTCCGGTCTCCCAAATGCGGGAGGAAATCGCGACCGCGATCCGCGACAACCAGGTCGTGATCGTCGCGGGTGAAACCGGCTCGGGGAAGACAACTCAGCTCCCCAAGATTGCGCTCACGCTGGGACGCGAGCGCATCGCACACACGCAGCCGCGCCGGATCGCCGCGCGCACAATCGCGGAGCGGATCGCGGAGGAGCTGGGCTCTGAACTCGGCGGCCTTGTCGGCTATCAGGTGCGATTCACGGACAAGGTCTCGGCGGACACGAAGATCCGCCTGATGACCGACGGCATCCTCCTGAACGCGATCCACCGGGATCGTGATCTCACCGCCTACGACACGATCATCATCGACGAAGCGCACGAGCGCAGTCTCAACATCGACTTCCTGCTGGGATATCTGCGCACGCTGCTGCCCCGCCGCCCGGATCTCAAGGTGATCATCACCTCCGCCACGATCGATCCCGAATCGTTCGCGACGCACTTCGCGGATCAGCGCAGCGAGACCCCGGCCCCGATCATCGAGGTCTCTGGCCGCACCTACCCCGTGGAGATCCGCTACCGACCGCTCATTGAGCGCACCGAGGTGCCGGATCCGAAGGGCGGGCCGGCGAAGGTCCGCACAGTTGAGCGCGACCTCTTTGACGCGATCGGGGACGCCGTCGACGAGCTTGCGAAAGAAGCGCCGGGCGATGTGCTCGTCTTCCTCTCCGGTGAGGCCGAGATCCGTGACGCCGCCGACGCACTGAATGGACGCATGCGCGCGCAGAGCAAGGCGCAGCGCACCGAGATTCTGCCGCTCTACGGGCGTCTGAGCGCCGCCGAGCAGCACCGTGTATTCGAGCGCCGCAGCGGCGCAAACGCGGGGGCGCGCCGGATCGTCCTTGCCACGAACGTTGCCGAAACCTCGCTGACGGTGCCCGGGATCCGCTACGTCGTGGACGCGGGAACAGCCCGCATCTCCCGCTACAGCGCCCGCAGCAAGGTGCAGCGCCTCCCCATCGAGGCAGTGTCACAGGCGAGCGCAAACCAGCGTTCGGGCCGTTCAGGGCGCACGAGCCCGGGCATCGCGATCCGACTGTACAGCGAAGAGGATTTCCTGGGTCGCCCCGAGTTCACCGAGCCCGAAGTGCGCCGCACGGGTCTCGCATCCGTGATCCTCCAGATGCTCTCGCTCGGGCTCGGAGACATCGCTGCGTTCCCGTTTCTCACGCCGCCAGACCAGCGTGGGATCGCGGACGGCCTGGGCCTCCTCACCGAACTCGGTGCCGTCACCACGGCGGCGGATCCGCGCCGGCGAAACGGCACGCGCGGCGGCGAGCGCGCCCCGAAGCGCTCGGGTGCGACGCACCGCATCACGAAGATCGGCCGCGAGCTGTCCCGTCTTCCCATCGAACCGCGGTTCGCGCGCATGGTGATCGAGGCGAAGCGACACGAGGTGGTGCCCGAGGTGCTCGCCATCGTCGCGGGGCTCACGATTCAGGATGTGCGCGAGCGGCCTCAGGCCGAGCGTGGTCGGGCCGACGAGCTGCACGGCCGGTTTGCGGACCCGCAAGGCGATCTCATGACGCTGCTCAACCTCTGGAACTACCTCCAGAAGGAGCAGCGCGAGCGGTCATCGAGTGCGTTCCGGCGCCTGTGCAAGGCGGAGTATCTCAACTTCCTCCGCGTGCGCGAGTGGATGGATCTGTACCGGCAGATCGCGCGGATCGCGGGGGTCTCTCGCGAGGAGTCTGCGGCGCGTGAGGCGGCCGGCGGCTCGAGTGAGCCCGTACACCGCTCGATCCTCGCGGGCCTACTCTCCCAGCTGGGCGTGCGGGATGACCGGCAGGATCGCAGCGTGCCGCAGGGCCGCGGCGTGTCCGGTGCAACCCGGCGCAAGCCATCGCAGGAGTATGTCGGATCCCGCGGTACCCGGTTCGTGCTGTATCCGGGTTCGGTGCTTGCGAAGAAGCCACCCGAGGTGCTCATGAGTGTTGAACTCGTGGAGACTTCTCGCTTGTTCGCCCGTTCCAATGCGGTTGTGGATCCGGCTTGGGCGGAGGAGCTCGCGGGACCGCTCGCGAAGCGCCAACTGTCCGAGCCGCACTGGGAGAAGAACCAGGGCGCGGCGGTCGCCTACGAGAAGGTCACCCTCTACGGGGTGCCGATCGTTGATCGTCGCCGGGTGCAGCTCTCCCGATATGACGAGCCACTGGCGCGCGAATTGTTCATCCGCCACGCGCTCGTGGATGGTGACTGGGATTCGCCGCAGGCGTTCGACCGTGCAAACCGGCAGCTGCGTCGTGAACTCGAACAGCTTGAGGAGCGCACCCGCCGACGCGACATCGTGGGCGACGACGACGCGGTGTTCGAGTTCTACGACGCCCGGATCCCCGCAGACGTCACCTCGACACGCAGCTTCGAGGGCTGGTGGAAGAAAAAGCGCCTCACCGACGCGAATTACCTGCATCTGCGCCGCGCTGACCTGTTGGAGGACGAGACGCAGGAGGCTGACGAGGCCGAGTATCCGCGGCAGTGGCAGCACGGCGATCAATCGTTGAAGCTACGGTACCGCTTTGATCCGACCGCGGAGGACGACGGTGTCACGGTGAACGTACCTTTACCGCTGCTCCCCCGACTCGACGGGACAGACTTTGAGAAGCTCGTCCCTGGGCTGCGGCAGGAGCTCGTAACGGCACTGATCAAAACGCTGCCGAAGGCGATCCGGAAGCACGTGGTCCCCGCGGCGGACTGGGCTCGCACGCTCCTCACAGCGGTGGGTCCGCAGCTTGATGCGCCAGTGGCACCGGGGGCGCAGCCACCGCAGCTCACCGCGCTGCTCGCGACTGAGATCCGGCGTCGTACGAGTGTGCCGGTCTCCCCGAGCGACTTCGACGCGGAGCGGCTCCCGGCGCACCTCACGCCCACGTTCCGCGTGATCGATGCTCGGGGCCGCACCATCGGCACCGGCAAGGACCTCGGCGAGCTCAAGGCCGCGCACAAGGACCAGGCCACGCAGGGCGTGGCGAAGGTCGCCGCCGCGGCGCTTCCCAAGAGCGACCTCGAGAAGACCGGAGTGACAAGCTGGGACTTCGGCGATCTCCCCCAACACGTCGACACCACCTACGCGAAGGGCCGCTCGGGCGGTGCCGGGGTGGTGCGGGCGTACCCGGCGATCCGGGATCGCCGCACCAGCGTCGATCTCGTGCTTGTCGCCGACGAGCACGAGCAGGCGCGGCTCACACGACGCGGGATCCGGCGGCTCCTTGCCCTGAGTTCCCCGTCCCCAGCGAGCTATATCCGCGACCACCTTTCTAATCAGGAGAAGCTCCTCTTGGGTGCGGGGCCTTATCGTTCCTTGGACCAGGCGATTGCGGATGTGTCGCTCGCGGTGGCCGATCGGGTGATCCAGCGCCACGCCCCAAACGGCCTTGTGTGGCGGGCCGCAACGTTCGAGGCCATCGCCAATGACTACGCCCGCTCCCTCATCGACGACATCTACGCCGCGATCGCCCTGACCGCGCGCGTGCTGGACGGGGTACGGCTCGCACGCAAGTCCATCGACGCGGCGAAGTCGATCCAGGTGCTCGGACAGGTTGCCGACGCTGCGCAGCAGGTGGACGGGCTCGTCTTCGATGGCTTTGTGTCCCGGACAGGTCTCGCGCAGCTCGAACGGATCCCGGTCTATTTGGAAGCTGTACAGCAGCGCATGCGCGGGCTCACCGAGAACTCGGGCCGGGACCGTGCCTGGCAGAACGAGGTGGATCGGGTGCGCGAGGCGTTCGCGCAGGCTGGCGGCACGATCCCGCTGCCGGATCAGGCACCGCCCCACCTCGTGCGCGCGCGCTGGCTGATCGAGGAGCTACGCGTCAGCCTGTTCGCGCAGCAGCTGCGCACGGCCGAGCCGGTCTCGGCGCAGCGCATCCAGAAGGTGCTCGCGGGTTAGCTCGGTTCCGGCCGGACACTACCGAAGCCGTTCACCTCGCGGCCCAGGTGGCGGTAGAGCCTGAGCATTGTCATTCGGCTCTTCACCTCCATCTCGGGCACGAGCTGCGCGAGGGCGATCTCCGCAGTGAGGAGCCCGGGGCGATCCCGCGCTCCCATCGCGAGGATCACGTTCGCCGGTCCCGTCGAGACTGCCGCAAATTGGACGGCCTTCACCGAGATGATCTTCTCGAGAGCGCTCGCCACGCGTGGCGCGGGGAGCTGCAGGAACAACCAGTTCACCGCGGGGTAAGGGGTGAACCGCTCGGACATGTCGGTGCGCAATTGCAGCAGGCCTTGCTGCCGCAGCCGCGCAAGTGAATCAGCCGCGCGCTGCGCGCTGATCCCAACGCGCCGGCCCAGCTCTCCCACGGGCATCCGGACGTCACGCTGGAGGGCTTCGCGGAGCGCTACCGCGAGCCGTGGGTCGACGTGCTTCGCCGCCCCCGGGCGGGGCGGGCGCGGTGCGGGGATGTGGCGCACCTGCGCATCGCTGAGCGCCTGGATCGTCCATTCGGACCCCTCCCGCGCGACGTGGCTGACAAGGTGGGCACGCACGCCACGGATTTCGGGGATCGCCCCAATCTGTTCCAGCAGGAAGCCCGCGAGCGCGTCGTCATCCTCGGCAAACAGTGTCACGAAAAGGTCGCAGGCGCCCGTCGCGAGCTCGATCGATGCCACCCCGGGAAGCACCGCGATTGCCTGTGCCGCGCGCAGCACCTGTCCGGGAAAGCTATCGACCTCAATCAGTGCCAGCGCGTCAAGTTTCTTGACCCCGTGCAGCGCCGTCAGCCACGCCGCCCCGCTCGCCTCGATGCGTTCCCACCGTCGCGCCAGCGTGTGCGCGTCAACGCCGAGCACGTCGGCGAGCGCAACCCAGCGCACCCGAGGGTCGATCTGCAGGCCGTGAATAATTTGAAAATCAAGCTCATCAAGCACGAGTTCTGTCATTGCTTCCCCCTGAAATGCAGAGTATCGACATCTGATCCGAGATCTTGTGGTCTCTGCCAGAGTACCGATTCGTCACCCTTTCGTTTTTACTTCCCGTCAGGATTCAGAGCACCATGACAATTGACAGTGCCGTCATCGCCGCCCCGCCGCTTCATCGGCAAGCCCGGCTCCTCGTCCCCACCTTCATCGCCATCGAACTGTGCGCCGGGCTGATCCAGGGGTGGATCATGCCGTTGCTCGGGGAGATCGCGAAGTTCCACGGCGTCCCCGCCGGATCGATCAGCCTCTACTTCATGGTGACGATGCTGTCGTCGGCCATGTGCGTTCCGTTCCTCTCGATGCTTGCCGACCGCTATGGGAAGCGATTGCTCCTCGTGATCGCCGTGCTCTGCACCGCGATCGGCTCAGCGATGATCGCGTTCGCGCCTTCATTCGGCTTTGTGCTTGTCGGTGCAGCCGTCCAGGGCCCGGTTGCGGCGCTGCTCCCCATTGAGATGGGAATCGTGAAGCAGCAGCGCCCCGCACAGGCGAACCGAATCGTGAGTGCCCTCGTCGGCACGCTCACGTTCGGCATCGCCCTCGGAAGCCTCCTGAGCGGCGCAATTATGGACGCCTCCGGCGACCTCGTCCTCACGCAGGCAATCCCCGCGGTTCCCCTCTTTGTACTCGCCGCCGCCGTCATGGTGACGCTGCCGCGCGATGCGGGAAACCGCACGAACACCGTCGACTGGCTCGGTGCCGTGCTCTTCAGCGCATCGCTCGGAGGCCTGATGTACGGTCTCACGGCAGGCACTGAACTCGGATGGACCCACCCGGCAACGCTCGGCTCGCTCGTCGGTGGCGTGCTCGGAAGCGCGCTGTTCCTCTGGGTCGAATCGCGCGCAGCGGTGCCGCTGCTCGATTTCACGGTGCTGCGGCGCGTGAAGCTCGGGGTGCCCATGATCCTCGGCTTCCTCGTCGCGCTGACAGCGTTCGGCATGTCCACTCCCACCACGCTGTATCTGACCGCTCACCCCGGTGACGTCGGCTACGGTGCCGGAATGAGCACCGGCAACGCCGGCCTGATCGTGTCCCTCGTCTTCCTGAGCTCCAGCCTCGGCGCGTTCCTCGCCCCGCTCGCGGTGCGTCTGCTGGGCACGGCCTGGGCGATCAGCGTCGCCGCGGCACTCTCAGCAGGGTCACTGCTCGTGATGATGACGGCCCCCACGTCCCCCGTGTTTGTCACCGTCCTACTCGCGATCAACTCGCTCACAGCCTGGGTCGTCCTCGGGATCCTGCCCGGCGTCATCGTGGCGCGCGCGCCCCTCAGCGTCGCCACCACGCTCAGCGGTCTCTACAACTGCCTGCGCTCGCTCGGCGGTTCAGTGGCCGGCGCCCTTGTCGCCGCGGTCATGGCCACCCTCGTGCTCGCCCAGAACGACACCGCTGCTGTGGCGGTGCCGGCGCTCGGATCCTTCCAGGTTATCTGGGGCGTGTTCGCCGCCTGCTTGCTCGCGACCGCCGCGCTCGCGCTCCTGCTCTCACGGCAGCCGTCACACAGGACCGAGGCGGTCATGACCGCGCCGGCCGAGCCGCTCGTGACGCCGTAGCGGCACACGATCCCCCGTTCCGCACAGATTCCCAGAGAAAGCAGCACCATGACCTCCCTCTCCTCCGCACAGCAGCGCGCCGCACAGGCCATCCGCGACGCCGCCCCCGCGCTGCTGGAGCTCAGCCACGCGATCGGCGCGGATCCCGAACTCGGCTTTGCTGAGCATCGGGCCGCAGCCCGGGTCGTTGCCGAACTCGAGCGCGCCGACTTCACCGTTGAACTCGGTGCCTACGGGCTCCCCACCGCAATTGAGGCGGTGTTCGGCACCGGAGACATGACCGTCACCGTGGTGGGCGAGTACGACGCGTTGCCGGGGGTGGGTCACGCGTGTGGCCACAACATCATCGCGGCCGCCGGGGTGGGGGCTGCCATCGGGCTGCGCACCGTCGCAGAGGAGCTGGGGTGTCGGATCCAGTTCCTCGGTACTCCCGCCGAGGAGAACGGCGGCGGCAAGGTGATCATGCTGGAGCGCGGGGCCTGGGACGAGAGCACATTTTCGCTCATGGTGCACGCCTCAGGACGCGGCCAGATTCGCACGGCCGGTGGCAGTAGCCAGGCCCTCGACTACTGCGAGGCCACGTTCCGCGGCAAGCCCGCGCACGCGGCCTTCGCCCCGCAGGAGGGCATCAACGCCGGTAGCGCCGTCACCCTCACCGAGGTGGGGATCGGCCTCCTTCGGCAGCACCTGCCCAGCGACGCGATCATCTCTTCGGTTTCTGCAACCCCCTCGGCGGTCAACGTGATCCCCGAGACCGCAACGATCAAGCTCGAAGTGCGCGGCAATAACGCCGATACCTGGGCCGTCACGAAGGAGCGGGTGCGCCAGGTTGTTGCTGGCGCGGCCCTCGCAGCCGGGTGCGAAGTCGACATCGCAGTCCCTACTCCGGGCTACGCGCCGCTTGTACAGGATCCCGAGCTCGCGGAGTTCTTCGATGCCGCACTCGCCGAGCTCCGCGGCGACCGCGCGGAAGACTGGGGGCCCGGGATGACCCTCGGATCCACCGACATGGGTGACGTGTCGCAGTATCTCCCGTCGATCCACCCGATGATCGCGCTCGAGGGCACCGACGCGACCCCGCACCAGCACGAGTTTACGGCCGCCGCCGTGTCAGAGCTTGGCGACACCGCCGTCATGCACGGCGCGCTCGCCCTCACCAGTGCGGCGATCGCTGCACTCGAAACGAGTACCGTGCGCGAGCGACTCATTGCGCAGCAGCGCGAACGCGCGCCGCATCCGCGGGGCGTCTGGACCGATGCGGAGATCCCTGAGGCTGCAGGCACGCACACGGAGTAGCCCGCTACTGGGCGTTGCGCAGCGGGAGCTCGCGGTCGCTCGTGAAGAGGCGCTCCAATCCGTCGACTGGGTCACGGAAACGGAGCTCGCTCGCGAGCAACTGCAGCGGTGTCGAGAAATCATCGACCGCAACGTCCAGGACCTCCGGATAGAGCGGATCGCCCACGATCGGCGCACCCAGTCCCCACATGTGCAGGCGGAGCTGGTGGGTTTTGCCCGTGCGGGGCGTGAGACGGTAGACGCCCAGCCGGTCCGAGCCCGGCAGCTTCCCCTCGCACTCGACGAGGGACTCGGCGTTGGGTTCCGCGCCGGACACGACCTCACCCTGCAGGATCCCGCGCTGCTTTCGCAAATGGTTGCGCACCGTCACCGGCGTACTGAGTTCGCCCCGCAGTTCCGCGAGCGCCCGGTAGGTTTTCTGGACCTCACCGGGCCGCATGAACATGCTCTGATAGGCGCCGCGCCAGCGCCGCTCGGTCGCCATGAGTAACAAGCCTGAGGTAACGCGGTCGAGCCTGTGCATCGGCGTCAGTTCGGGAAGCCCCAGCTGATCCCGCATCCGAACGACGACGCTCTCGCGAACATGTTTCCCGCGCGGAATCGTGGACAGGAACGCGGGCTTGTCGACCACCACGATGCGTTCGTCCCGGTGCACCACGCGCACCTGTCCCGGTACCGGCGCTTCCGGGGCGAGGTCCCGGTGAAACCACACAAAGGTGTTGGGCCGGTACGGGGTATCCGCGCGCACCGGCGTCCCGTCCTCCGCGACAAATCGCTCGTCCGTGAGAAACGCGTCGACGTCGATATGCGCGGACAGCCGATGCGCGAGCCAGTCGCGCATCGTGTGCCACGGGGCCGGATTGCGGGGATCCCCGTCGAGCGTGCGCAGCCAGGCCGCGTCGAGCCCGAATCGCTGCGGGAGAGGGGAACGCGGAGGCACCCGTCGAGTCTAGTGCGGCGCGTCAGGCCCGGAAACCCGGCTCCCGGATGACATCCCCACCGACGGATTCTCTCCTCCCCGAGCGGTTCTTTGCGAAATTGCGCTCAGTTTCGATAGAACGCGTAGGTAGTCATGGTGTTTCGGGGTTCCGGGCTTCCGGGGTTCAGGCGAGCGGCACCCGGCAAGCGGCACCCTGAGAACCACACCCGGTGGTTGACACGCACCCCGCTGGCGGGGATCGTTGCAGTGTAGGAGCTCCGGCGAGCACTCCCACGCCCGCCCGGCGCCAGGAACGGGGATGATCATGATTGATGTTGCGGCGCAGATCGACGCGGTTACGCGAGAACTTGAGGACACCACACACGACGGCGAGGAGGCCCGCGTGCAACGACTGACGCAGGACCTTCCCGCCACGCTTCCGGAGGCCTGGGGGGCCGTAACGGATCCAGCGCGGATCACGTCCTGGTTTCAGCCAGTCTCTGGTGACCTCACCGTCGGCGGCAACTACCAGATCGAGGGCAACGCTGGCGGTACGGTGCTTGCCTGTGATCCGCCGCGCAACGGACGCGCGGAATTCCGTGTGACGTGGGAGTTCGGCGGCAACGTATCCTGGCTCGAAGTACGGCTCCGGGCGGTGACACCGGAGCGGACGCGGGTGGAGCTCGCCCACACGGCGCCGATCGCGAGCGTGCCCGCAGAGATGTGGAACACGTACGGCCCCGGGGCGACGGGAGTCGGCTGGGACGGCGGCATGCTGGGGCTCGCCCTCAACCTCGGCGCGCAGGACGCGGCGCTCTCCCCCGCTGAAGCCGAGGCCTGGGCGTTCACGCCGGAGGGGCAGGCGTTTTACCGCGCAGCGGCCGACAGCTGGGCCGTGGCTCACGTCGCGTTCGGTGAAGACCCAGAGACGGCAGCGCAAGCCGCCGATGCGACGTACCGTTTTTATACGGCTCAGGCACCACCCGCCTAGCGCGAGCAGTGCCTGAGCGGAATTTCACACGCGCCGACTATTGCTGCGCGGACTCCGTGAGTACCCGCCGCGCCTCGTGCACGAGATCGGGCGCGGTGATGAGGTCGTAGCGGCTCGCGACCATCTGCATCACTGACGAAAAGTCGCGTCGGTTGCGGTTCATCGCGTAAGAGAGCACGCCGAAGAGCATGCCGAACCCGGCGCCGATGGCAACCGCGGCAAGGAACACGCCAAAGATCGCGGTGTTGTCGGGCTGGAAGATGAACAGCAGCAGGCCGAGGAAAAGACCGAGGTACGCTCCCGAGAGCGCGCCCATGAGCGCCACACGGCCGTAGGTGAGGCGGCCCGTGACTCGCTCAACGCTGCGGACATCGTTGCCCAGGATGCTGATCTGCTGCACCGGGAAGCTCGCGCGCGCGAGCACGTCCACGGCGTGCTTTGCGTCCTCGTAGCGGTCGTACGTGGAGACGATGTCTCCCTTGGGGATCTCCGGCATCGCCGGGAGACGGGAGGCGGACAACGGCCTGGGATTACTCATAGTGTTGATTCAATCACTCCCGAGCCCCAAACGCACTCACGTTTCGCGCGCGGCTGAGCTACGGGGCGGGAAAACTCACGATCGCCTGCGGGTATCCGGGCACCGAGAGTTCCCGAACCGAGGGGGCGGCGGGATCCCCCAGCCCGACGAACGTGATGCCTTCCCACCCCTCCTCCCGCGTGTTTCCGCCCGCGACCGCGGCAAACTCGGAGCCGTCCGCAGCGCGCCACAGCGCCACAGTCTCGTGCGGGACGCGCAGCGGCACCTCCCACTCGCTGACCGCACTGAGCTCCGGTGTCGCGGTGTCTCTGATCGAAAGGTTCGGGCTGCCTGTGGCCGATCCGAAGGCTCCCGTTCCCACGGTGAGCAGCCGGGTCCCCGCGAGGGCAGTACCGTGGGCGTGCGAGTTCGCGGCGCTCGAGATCGACTCGGTGGCCCCGCTGCGCGGATCCAGTCGAACGATCACCTGACCCTGCACGGGCAGCAGGATCGTGCCCGCAGGTTCGACGGCACCGTAGTGCGTTTTCTCCCAGGAGGCGAGGCCGCCCTCCGTTCCGAACGGGGCCACCTCGTGTGTCGTAGTGGCGAGGGTGTGGGCGTCGAGAACAGTGACCGTAAAGCTGTCGTGATCAACGCTTGCTGCCCAACTCCCATCGGGCGCGACAAGCACATCGAATGGGCGGGTGCCCACCGGGGCGCTTCCCAGCCAGCTCGCGCTCGCCGAGTCGAAGACCTCGATGAAGGAATCCCCGGCCCCGGGCATCACCGCCACGTACACGCGGGAACCGTCGGGGGCGACCGCGAGCCCCAGCCCGCCCGGCCTGTATTCGCCCTGCCCGAGCCGCTCGGCCGGGTGCTGGTAGGGAACGAGCGCGGTGCGCTCCCCGGCGGCGAGGTCAAGCACGGCAAGCCCCTCGGCGGTCGCGACGTAGCCGATGCTCGAACCATCGTCTGCAGTGGACACACCCACGCCCCAGGGCGCGGCGCCCACCGGAATGTGGCGCACGGCCTCAGCGTCGGGGAGCGCCGGATCGATCACGGCCACGGCATCGCTGTGCGCAAGCGAGGCGAGGAGCAGCTGCCGTGCGGCGGCGCTGCTCGCCTCCGGTGGCGCTGGATCGGTCTCGGGCGTTGGCGAGGTCGACGGTGCCACAGGCACGGGCTCCGGCGCACACCCCAGAAGCCCGAGCGCAAGAGCCGCGGGCACGGCGAGGAGCAGGCTGCGGCGGGAGGGCGCATACGGAGACATGTGCCGAGTCTGCATGAGCCCAGCTGGCAGCAGGCCGAAAAACGGGGCTGACGTGAGGTTTCCTCAGCTTTCGTCTCCCGTCTGCCCCCGTCATTCACCCGAGCGCGCTAGCGTAGGGGTGTGAGGACTTCAAGGGTATTCGTGGGGCGGCTGGCGGGGCGAAACGTATTCGACCCTGTCGGTGACAGGATCGGGCGCGTCCGCGACGTGCTTGTTGTCTTTCGGGCCACCGCCGCGCCGCGCGTGGTCGGTCTGATTGTCGAAATTCCCGGCAAGCGCCGCGTGTTTGTGCCGATCAGCCGCGTCACATCGATCGGCTCCGGCCAGGTCATTACGACAGGGTTGATCAACGTCCGCCGCTTTGAGCAGCGCGGCGGCGAGACCCGGATGATCGCCGAGCTGATCGGCCGGGACGTGCAACTTGCCAACGACACCCCGGGCGCCGGCCCCATCACCGCACGTATCGAGGACGCAGCGATCGAGCGTGGCCGATCCGGTGAGTGGCTTGTGTCCGAGGTGTTCGTGCGGCTCCCGAAACCCGCCGCTCCTTTCAGCCGCGGCGATACCCGCACTGTGCGCTGGTCCGACGTCCGCCTGCCGGCGGCCGGTGCGCAGTCCGCGGAGCTCCTGATCCAGACGCTTGTTGACCTCAAGCCTGCCGACCTCGCTGAGAACCTGCTCGAGCTGCCCCTCGCCCGCATGGTCGAGGTCGTGGGCGAGCTGCCCGATGAGCGCGTCGCCGATGCCCTCGAAGAAATGTCAGAGCAGGATCAGCTCGCGCTGCTCGCGAATCTCCGGCCAGACCGCACCGCCGACGTGCTCGATCGTATGGAGCCCGACGACGCGGCAGACCTCATTTCCGCGCTCCCCGCCGCGAAGGGCGAGGAGCTACTCGACCTGATGGAGCCGGAAGAAGCCGAAGACGTGCGTCGTCTCTTGGAGTATGACGCGGACACCGCGGGCGGCCTGATGAGCCCGTCACCGATCGTCCTCTCCGCCGAATCCAGTATCGCCGAAGGTCTCGCGATGATCCGGCGCGCCGAGATCCCGCCCGCGATGGCGTCCGCCGTTTACGTGACGCACCCGCCCTACGAGACGCCCACTGGAGAGTTCTTGGGCATGGCCCACTTCCAGCGGATGTTGCGCTTCCCGCCCCACGAGAGGCTCGTTACCCTCGTCGACACCGAACTCGAGCCGGTCACCGTGCACGCGAGCGCTGCCGAGGTGTCGCGCCGCCTCGCGAGCTACGACCTCGTTGCACTCCCGGTCGTCGACGATCAGCACCGCCTTGTTGGGGTGGTCACGGTCGACGACGTCCTCGACCATCTCCTGCCGGACGACTGGCGGCACGCCGACGACGACGATCCTCGTCCCGCGAACGCCGCGAACCGGGTTTCCGGACGCACGATCATCCCCGGGAGCGCACGATGAAGCTGTTCCGGCTCGACCCTGGGCTCGACGCCCCTCGCGTCTCAGGATCCCGTGCCACGGGCAGCAACGCGGGAGTAAGCAGCAACGAACGCTTCGGCCGTTGGACCGAGAACATCGCGCGCGGCATGGGCACGCCCTGGTTCCTGCTGATCCTGACCTTTGTGTGTATCGCGTGGCTCGCGTGGAACACCTTCGGGCCCGAGCGGTGGCGCTTCGACTCCGCCGCGCTCGGATTCACCGCTCTCACACTGATCCTGTCGCTGCAAGCCTCCTACGCAGCCCCCATGATCCTGCTCGCGCAGAACCGGCAGGATGACCGCGACCGTGTCCAGATGGAGCAGGACCGGCAGCGCTCCGAGCGCGCGCTCGCAGACACCGAGTTCCTCGCCCGGGAGGTCGTCGCGCTGCGCCTCGCGATGAAGGACCTGCCCGACCGTGAGTTTCTGAGGTCCGAGCTCAGAGCATTGCTCGCCGAGCTCGAAGCAGATCCCGAGCTCGACGCGACCCCACTCCCCGCCGACGACCCGGACTCCCCTTCCACCGGCCCCGTTGCGACGCAGGACCCCGCATGACCGCCGCCGAGATTACCCCGGGCCGAGCCGACGCCAGCCCGAGCGAGCGAGCGGTCTGGGACGCCCTCGACCGCGTCCGCGACCCGGAGATCATGCGCCCCATCACGGAGCTCGGCATGGTTCAGGACGTCACCGTCTCAGAGGACGGTGCCACCTCAGTTTCCATCCTGCTCACCATCGCCGGCTGTCCGGCAGCCCGCCGCATCGAAGCGGACACGCAGGCTGCCGCGGCGAGCGCCGCGGGTGTCACCGCAGCAACTGTGGACGTGGGTGTGATGACCCCGACAGAACGTCGCGCATTTACCGAGCGCGTCCGCGGCCCGGGCGGTGCCCGGGCGCAACAGTTCGGCCCTGATTCCCTCACCCGAGTGATCACGGTCACGAGCGGAAAGGGCGGGGTCGGGAAGTCGTCGCTGACGGCAGGCCTTGCCGTAGCGCTCGCGCAGCAGGGACTCACCGTCGGGCTCATCGACGCCGACATCTTCGGGTTCTCAATTCCGGGCATTCTCGGCCTCAGCCGTGACGGCCACGTCACTCAGCCCACGCGCGTCGACGACATGATCCTGCCACCCGTCGCCCACGGCGTAAAGGTCATCTCCATTGGGATGTTCCTCGGCGAGGCCGATCCGCGCACAACTGCCGTGTCGTGGCGCGGGCCGATGCTGCACCGCACAATCGAACAGTTTTTGCGCGACGTCTGGTTCGGTGATCTCGACGTGCTACTCCTCGATCTCCCGCCGGGGACGGGCGACATCGCCATCAGCGTGGGCCAGTTGCTCCCCCACGCTGAGGTGCTCGTGGTCACGACCCCGCAAGAAGCGGCCGCAGACGTCGCGGTGCGTAGCGCCCTCGTTGCGCGGCAGACCGGTCAGCGCGTCATCGGCGTTGTCGAAAACATGGCCGGGCTAGTGCAGCCTGATGGCACGGTCATTGACATCTTCGGCAGCGGCGGCGGCGCGCTTGTCGCCGAACGTCTGAGCGACGAAGAGCACGGGACGGTGCCGCTGCTCGGCAGCGTCCCGCTCAGCCCTGACTTCCGGGCGGGCGGGGATTCTGGTGACCCGGCAGTCCTGACCGATCCCGCAGATCCCGCTGCCGCGCAGGTCATTCACGTAGCACAGCGCGTGGCGAGCCTCGGCCGCGGCTTGGCCGGGCGCTCGCTCGGGATCGCGACGCGGTAGCCGCGCGGCGGGTCCGTGCAGTCAAGGGCTGTGCGGTCAAGGGCTGTGCGGTCAAGGCCTGTGCGGTCAAGACCTGTGTAGCGAGTCCTGCGCAGTGAGCCCTGTGCAGTGAAGGGCTTATGCGGTGAGGATCATTTCGCCGATCGGGCGCGGCCGCCCAAACAGGTAGCCCTGGAACGCGTCCACGCCGATCTCTCGCAGCTTCGCGAACTGACCCTCGGTTTCCACGCCCTCGGCCACGATCTGGAGATTGAACGCGCGGCCCAGCCACACGATCGTTTCCGCGATCGCAGCGGCCTGGGCATCTTCCACGACGCTCGACACAAACGAGCGGTCGATCTTGAGCTGCTGCACCGGGAGCTGCTGCAGATAGCTCAGCGAGGAGTATCCGGTCCCGAAATCATCAAGCGAGGACTTGACGCCCTGGCGTCGAAGCGCACCAAGCAGGCCCACTGTGCGGTCGAGGTCGGTGTGGAGCACACTCTCCGTGAGCTCCAGAGTGAGCCGGTCCGGGCGTACACCGTGCCTGTCGATGATCTCACTGACCCGCTCCCCGAATCCGTCAACGCGCAGTTGACGCTCGCTCAGGTTGACCGAGAAGGTGAGGTCGGTGAGTGCGGGATCCACGCTCCAGTCCGACAGCGTGCGACAGGCCTGATCCAGCACCCACTCGCCGATCTCAACGATCGCGCCGGTCTGCTCGGCGAGCGGAATGAAGTCAGCAGGGGCGACAGTGCCGAGCGCGCTGCTAAACCACCGGATCAGGCCTTCTTCGCCGATCACCCGACGCTCGCGATCCACGATGGGCTGCGCAAAGAGCCGCAGCTCCCCGCGCTCGATCCCGCGGTGCAGCTCGGAGATCAGACGCACCCGATCTCGGGCCTCGTGCAGCATCCGCTGCTCGAACTGCCGCACGCGGTGGGTGCCCCCTTCACGGCGCACTCGCTTCCGCGCGATCTCCGAGCATTTCACAACCTCGTGTGGATCGTCACTCACGATGTAGTCGTTTGCCGGGCAGCGCGTCTCGCCCGCACGCACGGGTTCGGCCCCGATCGCCGTCCCCGTCCAGACGACGTACCCCACACTGGCAGACGCATCCACGAGCACGCCAGGGGCAAGTTCCATCGGTCCGGACAGTGCCTCCAGGACGCGGTCGATAAGCGCGCGGCACGCCACCGCGGCGGCCAGACAATCCGATCCGAGATCCGGCAGCAAGAGACCAAATGTGTTCGAACCGATCCGGCCGATGTTCACGCCGCTCATGTCCGCGTCGCTCAGGCGGCGGGCGGACTCCAGCAGCAAGCGGTCGCCAGCTTCGAAACCGAACGCGTCGTTCACCACGGACAACTCGTCGACGCTCACCGAGACGAACGCGTGGAACCCGGCTCCGGCTCCGACAGCAAACACGGAATCGATCGTGCGCAGCATCGACTCACGGTTGACCAGCCCCGTCACCGAGTCGTAGTAGGCGAGCCGGCGCACCTGCTCTTCGGCCTCGTGCCGCTGCGTTTCCTCGGTGCGGATAGAAACGTAGCGTTCCGGCTTGCCCCGCTCATCGAGAAGGGGGATAACCGTCGTGTCGACCCAGTATTCCGAGCCGTCCTTGGCCCGGTTGCAGATCTCGTTTTTCCAGACCTCGCCCCGACCGATCACGCGCCACATCTCCTTGAAGAATTCTTTCGGGTGCCGCCCCGAGTTGATGATGTTGTGCGTGTGGCCGAGCAGTTCCTCGCGGCTGTACTGCGAAATCTCGCAGAACCTGTCATTCACGTGAGTGAGGATGCCACGCCGATCAGTGATCGCAACAATTGACGTTGCATCGAGCGCATACATGATCTCATCGAGCACCTGCGCGGACGCCGTGTGCTGCGATCTCAACGGGGGGGAAAGGCCCTGTTGCCTCCCCGTCACCACTCTCTGCGTTCACTCCCGCTCCTTTGAGTCACGTGGCTTCCTCATCAAAGTAGACGCCACCCTCCGGCGGGCCCGCCGCAGCGGCCGCACTCCGTTTTGCGGAGGCCTCTGCGATCCGGGCGCGTCGTGCCTCAGCATGGGCTTCCCGCTCGTCTTCGACAAGCGCGTCGCGAATGATTCGGCGGGGGTCGTACTGGCGCGGATCCAACTGACGCCAGTCGACTTCGTCGAACTCCGGGCCCATCTCGTCTTTCAGACGATCCTTGGCACCATCAGCCATACGCTTCAAGTTTCGGACGAGCTCGCCGAGCTTTTTCGCGTACACGGGCAGACGGTCGGGACCCAGCAAAAAGAGGGCGATCAGCATGATCACCATAATCTTTTCGAAGTTGAGTCCCATGGGTGACCATCGTACCGCTCGCGCGCGCACAAACGCGGAACGCGCGGGGGTGAAATACAGGGCGAACAGGCGTGGGATCATCTGAATGCGCTCCCCCACCTCTACGCTGGGGACAGCGCGCACCAGGGTTCTCCGTCGAAACCCCGGCAATGCCGGAGTTCCGGACGGCGCAGCAGACATCCGGAGGGAACCGTGAGCAAGCTCGAACGTAACTGGCAGTTCGCCGAACAGTACCCGGAAGAGACAGCGGCACTCGTCCGCGCGCGCCGGCTCGCCCTCGAGCTGGGGATCGAACCCGTGAGTCGTTCCATTGGGGCGCAGCTGTCTGGGCTCGCCGCACTCACCCGCGCCCAGGCGATCTGCGAGGTCGGGACGGGTGTTGGCGTCAGCGGACTCTCCCTGCTGCGCCACACACCCGATGCCACGCTCACCTCAATCGAGGTCGAAGCCGAATACCTGCGCGAGGCACGCAACATGTTCGCCGAGGCGGGCGTACCGGCGGCACGCCTGCGGCTGATCGAGGGCGATGCCCGGCACGTGATGCCCCGGCTCAACCTCGACTCCTACGATCTTGTGCTTCTTGACGCGGATCCCGCGCAGCTCCTCGAGCACTTCGAGTACGCACTCGGTATTGTGCGCCCGGGCGGCTGCATCGTTGTGCCTGGTGCCTTCTCCCACGGGCGGGTGCCGGATCCCGCGGCCCGAGACGCCGAGACCCAGGCCGTGCGCGATCTCCTGACCCTCGTCGCAGAATCCCCCGCGATCGCCCCCATGCTGTCCCCCGCGGGCGACGGTCTCCTCACGCTGGTCCGCCTCGAAATCTAGCGGGCAGCCCCGCCGAGAAGCCGCTTTCGCACGTTCACCGCATGATCGCGGTGCGAAAGTGGCTTCTCGGCGGGGTGTGTATGTGTGTGGCAGGGACTCGGGTCGGGAACTCGGGTCTGTGTCTAGGCCCCGGGCTCCTCAGCGGTGCGGGCTGTGCGGCGCAGTCGCGCCACGAGGAACGCGCCCGCTCCGGCAAGCACTGCGAACACGGCACCGCCCACAAGCAGGCCCGGGACCGCGTCGCCGCCCGTGACCGCAAGCTTCGCGCCCGCGTCTGCGCCCGTACCCGAAGCGCTGCCCGTACCTGGCGTCGGCTGCGTGCCCGGATTCGGCGTCGTACCGGGATCAGTCGTCCCCGGATCAGTGGTGCCTGGATCAGTGGTGCCTGGATCAGTCGTCCCCGGATCAGTAGCGCCCGGATCAGTGGTGCCCGGGTCAGTGCCGGGATCAGTGGTCCCCGGATCAGTACCCGGATCCACTACCGGGGTCACCGTCAGCTCGTGCGTGATCTCCGTGCCGTCGGCCCGAATGATTGCGAGTGTGTGATCCCCCGCGGCCGTGTCAGCCGGGATCGTAAGTTCCCCGGCGAAGCCACCTGTTGCGTCCGCCGTGATCGCACCGAGACTCACCGGCGTAGAGCGGAGTTCCGCAGTGACACGCTCCTCGGAGGCAAAGCCGGCACCGGTCACGGTGACCGCACCACCCGCGGCGACGCTCGGAGCCGAGAGCGACACGGTAGCCGGGGCCACCGGGGCCTCGGGCTGGCTGAAGCGAACTTGATCGATCACCCAGAACGCGGAGTTGTTCCCCGAGTACGAGAACTGCAGGCTCAGAGTCTTCGGGAGCGCCCCGTTCTCGCCGCGGGGCAGCTCGATCGTCTGCCGCTCCACCGCATTCACGGGGTTCTCACGGGTGCCGTCAGCCTGGTAGTCAACGAGCTTCTGACGCGGGATCCCTGACGCCTCGTCAAACGTGACCCACACGCTCGCCCCCTGGGGGCCGTCAACGGCGTAATCCGAGACGAACGACACATCCGCAGTTGCGGCCCCATTGAGCTCATAGGCCGGGCTAACCAAGGTCGAGTCGAACAAGTTCCCGCCGCGCGGATTCACGTCGGCCCACTCGTCAGAGTCGGCAATAGCGAACACATCGCGCGAGCGAACGTTGTTCTCGCGGTGCTGTCCGAGCTCGACATTGGAGAAGAAGTTGTCGGTCATGAAGGTCCAGCCGCGGAACTCGGGCGCTCCCCCGGTCGGCATCCGAGAGTTGTCGGCGTTCCAGCCCTCCGGTGCCACATCGGTCCAGCCGAGCAGCTGTCCGGGGCCTGCCTCCTGCGCCGCGGTGCGCAGTTGCGGGCGCAGAGTGTCGAAGTCGTCCGGCATGATGTCCGGCACGTTCTGTCCGTCGAGGTCCCACGCGGGGTCCGCGGCGATCCCGGTGTGGGCGAGAACAGTTGGCGCGATGTCTGAGATCCGCACGTCGTGACGCACGGAGCCCGGGACAAACCCGCCGCCCTGTGCAATGACGTAGGTCTGTCGTTCGAGCTTCGTCGAACCGCCATGGCCCCCTCGGGGGGTGTGGCCGTGGTCCGAGGTCACGAGAATCAGCCAGTCCTCATTCGCCGCGTCGGGGCGCGAGGTAACCGCGGCAACCATCTCACCGATCTGCGCGTCTGCCTTCGTGAGTGCGGCCAAGTATGCCGCGGAACTGGACCCGCTGCTGTGTCCCGCACCGTCAACCTCGTCGAGGTGCACAAACACGTCGTCGGTTTCGGGCTTCTGCAGCTCCTGCACGACCCTGGCAGTCGTGGCCGCGTCGCCGGCACCCCGCTCGCGCAGATCAACCGCCGGACCAAACACTGTTGTCGAGATCGGCCCCCAGGTGCCAATCGCCGCAGTGGTCCGCTCGGGTGTCGTCGCCTCGATGCGCGTCAGATAATCCGGGTACTGCGCATAGTTCGGTGCGGTGAAGTCGTTGTTCACAACGTGGTGCTTGTCCGGCCACACTCCCGTCGCAATCGTCGACCACCCGGCACCCGAGACTGTCGGGGCCATCGGATTGCCCGGCAGATTGCTTGCCGCGGTGAGCCCGCCGGCCTGCAGCGCCTGCACGTTCGGCATGCTGGCCCCGGCCATCGCGTCAAAGGTCGCGCCGTCAACGCCGATCACGAGAGTTTTCGGAACGGCAGTCGCCGCGGACAGCGTGCCCTGTAGCGCCGACGCCGCGGGCACGACACCGGCGCAGACGCCAGTCACTCCCAACGCGATAGCACCCAACGACGCCGCAAATGCGTGTTTCCTCACAGTGAGTCACTCCAAGATGTCTTGAGAAGCAGTGGATCGGCGCGTCCCACGTGGGACGCGCCGCGTTCCAGTCTGCGCAATGCTTCTCCGGCCGCCCGCGACACGCATCACGGCCATGCACCTTTCCCCACGGAGTCACCCTGCGTTCAGTTGTCCACACAACTCTGCACCCCGCAACGTGCCAGTGCTCAGCCCGGTAAGGCGAGGTTCCCGGTTCGCGGGATCGCCACTCCCCGGGCAACTGGACCCCGCAGGAAACACAACGGCCCCAAGACTCTCTGAGTCTTGGGGCCGTTGTGTTTCCGGGCTGCATCCCGGCGACGACACTTAGCCGTCGAGTACTCCAGCGAGCACGTCTCGCAGTTCCGCCGCTTCCTGGTCGTTGACCGAGACGACAAGACGTCCACCGCCCTCGAGCGGAACCCGAACGACGATCAGCCTGCTTTCACGCACCGCCTCCATGGGTCCATCCCCAGTCCTCGGTTTCATTGCAGCCATGACGCCTCCTCGCATAGTTTGGTGGTTCGAATCCATTTTATCGGAGTGCGAGCGGCCAAGGCGAACCCGAGGGGCAAACCGTGACGTCCGGTGACCGGAATCCGCGGGAATTCTGCCGCCGCTGCGGGCCGATCTAGGCCTGCGCGAGCCACGCGCGCAACGCCGCGGCACTCTCTTCGATCTGTGCCACCGGCACCCGCTCGTCGTCGGCGTGCGCGAGCAGCGCGTTGCCTGGGCCGAAGTTCACCGCGGGAATTCCGAGTGCGGAGAACCGCGAGACGTCAGTCCAACCGAGTTTGGCTGTGGGCACGGCACCGACCGCCGCAACGAAGCCCTGCGCGAGCGGCGCGTCCAAGCCAGGGCGGGCCCCGGGCGCGAGGTCGACGATCTCGACGGTGTCGGCATCGGCGAAGAACTCACGCACAACGCCCACGGCCTCATCCGCAGACCGACTGGGGGCGAAGCGATAGTTCACCTCGATGACGCAGCGGTCAGGGATCACGTTTCCCGCGACGCCCCCCTCGATCCGCACCGCATTCAGGCCCTCGCGGTATTCGAGCCCGTCGACCACGATCCGCGCAGCCTCCCAGCTCGCCAGCCGGTCCAGGAGCACCCCGGCGCGGTGGATCGCGTTCACACCCATCCAGCTTCGCGCCGAGTGCGCCCGTGTCCCGTGCAATTCGACACGGGCGCGCAGCGTCCCGTTGCAGCCGCCCTCGATCGTTCCGTTCGACGGCTCACCCAAGATCGCGAAGTCCGCGTCGAACAGTTCAGGGTGATTCCGCATCGCACGGCCCAGGCCGCTCAGCTCCGACGCGACTTCCTCGTGGTCGTACCAGACCCAGGTGAGGTCCACCGCGGGCGCGGTGAGTTCGACGGCGAGTGCGAGCTGCACGGCCACGCCGGCCTTCATATCGACTGTGCCGCGCCCCCAGATCACCGCCTCCCCGGTTGCGGGATCGAGCTCGTCACGCACGGGGAGATTCGCGTTGATCGGTACGGTGTCGAGGTGACCGGCGATCGCGACCCGTCGATCTCGCCCGAGTTCCGTCCGAGCGATCAGGGTGTCGCCGTCTCGAGTCAGGGCCAAGTGCGGTGCGTGCGTCCGCAGCATGGCCTCGACAGCGTCGGCGATACCACGCTCGTCGCCAGAGACAGACGGGATATTGCAGAGCTGCCGGGTGAGCCCAACGGGTCCGGCGCTCGGGTCAAGCTCGAAGTGGGGACGCGGTGCTTCCTGAGCGGTCATCCGTTCAGCCTACGTGTTTCCCCGCGTGTCTCGCGCGTGCACCGAGCGGCTTTCACCCCATTACCATTGAACGCATGACTGACTCTCGCACCGCCTGGGCCGCCGGAATCGCCACGATCGCAGCCGATGGCTCGACGCTCGACGCCTGGTACCCCGACCCCGTGCTCGGGCGACGGCCAACAGACCGGGATCCCTGGATCGCCCCGGCAGAACTCGCGGGCCTCACCGGCACCGATGCCGCCCGCGGCGTGGAACTGCGGTTTGTCAATCTCGAGATCGACCTGGATGCGGCACCCACATCGACGGAGGATGCGTATCTCCGCCTGCATCTGCTCTCCCACTGCCGCGTTCTCCCCAATTCGCTGAACCTCGAAGGGATCTTCGGCAAGTTGCCGAACGTCGCGTGGACGACGGCGGGACCGATGCTGCCGCAGGACTACGCTGCACGGCTTCCGCTCCTGAAGCGCGCGGGCATCACCGCTGTCGGTGTCGACAAGTTCCCCCGACTCACCGACTATGTCGTGCCGGAGGGAGTGCGGATCGCGGATGCCTCCCGGGTGCGACTGGGAGCGCATCTCGCCCCCGGCACCACGGTGATGCACGAGGGGTTCGTGAACTTCAACGCGGGCACCCTCGGGGCGTCAATGGTGGAGGGCCGGATCTCGCAGGGCGTCGTCGTGGGCGACGGCTCGGATATTGGGGGTGGTGCCTCGATTATGGGCACGCTCTCGGGTGGTGGGACACAGCGGATCACGATCGGCGAGCGTACCCTGCTCGGGGCGAACTCCGGGATCGGAATCTCGCTGGGCGATGACAGTGTCGTCGAGGCGGGCCTGTACGTGACCGCGGGCACAAAGGTGCGCCTGCCGCGCGGTACCGCGGACTCCGCGGGTGAGGCAATCGAGGTGAAGGCCCTGGAACTCTCTGGGGTACCGCAGCTGCTCTTCCGGCGCAACTCGCGTTCCGGCGCGGTCGAGGCCCTTCCGCGCGAGGGCAGCGGCATCGTCTTGAACGCTGCGCTGCACGCCTAGTACTCGAACGAACTGCTGCGGGCCACCCGGAGCATTCCGGGTGGCCCGCCGCGCTGCGTGCGGCTACTCGCCGATGACGGGAAGGGCGCGTGTGCGAGTGTCCCCGCGGCGACGCCCACAGGCAAGCACTCCGGTGGCCACCACGCCAAGTACCGCGGCCGCCAAGAGGGCAAACCCAGCTGGGTCACCGCCGGTCTTCGCGAGGGTGCTTGCCTGCGATGCTGTCGTGGACCCGGCGGGAGTGACCGGCTTCACCACTGGCGGGGTTGTCTCTGGTGTTTCGGTCCCCGGCGTCTCCGTCCCCGGCTCCTCGCCACCGTCGGTGGGCGGTGTGGTCTTGGGAGCTGTGAGCGATCCGGCGTGCAGCGACTGAGTCGGCACCCCGTCGGTGAACCACCATGCGGGGCGTGAGCCCTCGTTCGTGAGCGAGGCCGGGGCGGTGGCGAAGCCCTCATTGTTCGTGTTGGGAAGGTTCGCGGGACGCGCGAAGTGGGCGACATCTGGCGTGTCGGTTCCGTTGAGGGTGAGGAAGGCCGATGCGCCGTCACAGCCGTCGTCACACACGGCCCAGAGCCCACCGCGCACGGTGTCCCAATCGAGCGCCATGACGCCCGGCAGGCCCGGCTGTACCTCGGCGACGCGCTGCGCCGTGCCGTCAGAGTTGAGGGCAAACGCGAAGACCTGTCCACCGTCTTCGACCGCGACGAAGAACAGACCGCCGCCGTGCAGCGGGTAGCGCGCCGGATCATAGGCTGAGCCTGTGTTCGCGTCAACGAGCTTCCCGGCGAGGTCCGTATCGGCCACCCACTCGACAGCTTCGATGCCGAGGTTCGCGCTCACCTGCGGGAGCAGCGCGGTGAGGTCCCACTCGCTCGTGGAGACAACATCGGGGCCGGGGGCTGCGGGATCCATTTGCAGCACAACATTGAAGTTCACACCTTTCGCGCTGTTGTCGCGCTCCGAGGCGAGGTAGACGAAGCCATCATCCGCGACGGTGATGCCCTCGGTGTCGGGGCCCGCAGCGCGCGGGCTATCGGCGTCCTTCTGGAAGCGCGCCCGCTTGCCCGCTTCCCAACCGTCAACAAAGGTGGCGCTGCCGTCAGCGGCGACGCGCAGCTTCCAGAACCGCCCCTCGCCGTTGTCGACTGCCCACAGGAACGTGCCGTCGGCGGTCTCCTGCGTATCGAGCCCCGAGCTGTCCTCGAGGAACATCGACGCCTCATCGATCGCGGTAGCGTCCGCCGAGCCGGGCCACACCGCCGTCTCAAGCGACGGCTGCTCCGGTTCCCCACCGTCGTCAGTCACGCACTGATTCGCGGCACCGGGAGTGGGGTGGGCGAGGACAAACGGTCCGGTGCCCACCGCGCAGCGCGCGAGCGTGGCCTTCGCGGCGTCGCCATCGAGGGTCGCGTGTGCGGTCCACGCCCCGGTGCCATCGAGCAGGGTTCCCGCAGGATCGAACAGGCGGATCTGATCAGCGCTTCCAATCCCGATCGCTTCGGGGAACAGCCCCGGGGTCTCACCGATCACCCCGAGTGAGGTCTCATCAACCACAATGTAGGCACCCGCCGCGATCGTGCTCCCGGCGGGGAACCGCCAGCTGTGGTCGTCTGAGTTGTCTCGCAGTTCGAATCCCGAAATATCAAGTGTCGCCGTGCTTGTGTTCACGAGCTCGACCCAGTCAGCGGGCTGGGAATCGACCTCGCTCAGCCGCAATGCTTCCCCCGGACTCGCCGGCTCTGCGAAGGTGTTGAGCGCGCCCTTCGTGGGGCCGCTCGTGTCCCGCCAGTCCCCGGCCGCAGTGCGGCCGAGCGTCGTGGTGGCGTGCTGCGTCCAGCTCACCTCATCGACGAGGGTACCCGCCGCGTCGAACACGCGCACTCGGTCGTCTTTGCCGAGGCCGAAGTCGAAATGCCCGGTTCCCGACTTCGCGAGCTCGTCAAGCACAAGGTATGCCCCCGGGGCGACAATCGTTCCCGCAGGCACCGCGTATACGTGGCTATCGTCGCTGTCTGAGATCACTGCGCCGGAGAGGTCCACGGGGGCGGCCCCCGCGTTCAACAGCTCGATCCAGTCCCCCGGCTCCCCGCCGTTCGATTCGATCTCGGTGAGCTGGATCCCGGCGATGCTGGGCGAATCGACCGGAGCGACTGCGACCGCAGCGGCCACCGGGCCGAGGGCGAGGCAGCTCGCGCCAAGCGCGCCGGCGGCGAGTACAGCAAGTGGGCGGTGAGAACTCAAGTGTGGCTCCTTTGCAGCGGGTGGATGATTCCATCGCACCAGCCGCGGGTAGCCAGAGTGTTACACGTGGGTGTCGCGCAGGTGTCGCGGGTCCGAAGATTCCCCGCGACCCCGCGCAACACACCCTGGCTATTGCTGCGCGCTGAGTTTTTCCATCAGGCCCGGGGCCCGGCGATCGTACAGACTGCCGCCCCAGCGCACGCCGAGCCAGCACACAAGCGCGCCCCAGACGAGCCCGACCCCGAAGGTCAGCCACGCCCACAGCGGATCGCCGGTGATGCCCGCCGCAATCGTCAGCGCGGCAATCGGGAGGGTCAGCACAAACAGCGACCCAAAGTTCGCCGCGGTCCCGACAAGGCTGAGCACCGCGGCGCCCGGCTTTGACACAAACGGGTTCTCCCCCGATTGCGGAACCGGCATGACAAACAGCGCGGAGCTGACGCTCGCTATGCCGAGTCCGCTCAGCAGCACTGCGCCCGCAAGGCCCAGCAGCGTCGGCAGCTGATCCAATCGACCGACAATCACACTCGTCACGACCGCAACGAGAATCACCAGCGGTGCGGAGACGAGGCCGGTCGCCCAGGCGCGGCCGATCCGGTCGTCAATGCCGCGCACGCCACGCAGAAGGTGTGTGCTGAACGCGGTACCGTCGTAGGAGAGGTCAGTGAATGTGGTGAGCGAAATCATTGCGGCCACGAAGATCGTGGAGGCGGTCAGCATGATGGGCTGTTCGGTGCTTCCGGCGAGGAATCCGAACACGACAGGCATCACGAGCACCACGATGAGGCTCTGGAGGTACCGCGGGTCGCGGATCCAGTAGGTGAAAGACCGTGCCGCAATTGCGCCGCGTGGGGTCGCGGGGAAGCGCCCGAACCAGCCGGTGCCCGCACGTCCCTTCGCCTGCGAGCCACCAGCGTGTGTGCCCACGTTCGCGAGGTACAGGGCGCGCCAGCCCAAGAACAGCGCCGCAACCGTCGCGAGCGCGATCAGGAGCTTGAGCGCGGCGACGCCCCAGTTTCCTGCCGCGGCCTCGACAGGCACCGCCCAGACGGCTCCGAGCGGGGTCCAGCTCAGTGCTTCGGCGAAGCCGGGCAGCTGCTCACTGAACGTGGCCACGCCCGACCCGAGCCCGGCGAGCAGCGGACCGGCGAGCACAAGCAGCAACAGCAGGAGCCCACCGATGATCTCGCGGAAGCGGCGGTTTGCGGCAGCGCGTGTCATAAGTGTCATCACAAGCTGGCACGCGAGCACGCAGCTCAGCGCCGCGACCGGTGCCAACACGAGCGCGATCACCGCGGCCCCGGGCGAACGCAGCCAGGCGAGCGCTGTGGCCGCCGAGACGAGCATCGTGACGATCCCGGGAACACCAAACAGGCTCGCCACTGCGATGCCGGCGACCTGCGTGCCCGGGCTCATCGGGAACATCACTAGCCGTGCCGGATCCAGCGTCCGGTCCATCCCTGAGACAAGTATTGGGCCGAGCATCCAGCCGAGCACCAGCGCGGAGCCGCCCAGGACGAGGGCGGTCCGAGCGAGTTCGACATCTGCCCAGGAGAGTGCCACGAGTCCCCCCACGGCGAGGGCCAGCAGGCCAAGGCCATACAGGGCGCCGAGGATCGCGCCCACGAGCTGCCACGGATGCCGACTCAGCGTGTTCCACAGCACGCGGAATCGGAGCGCCACCATCACGCGAATCCGCGCGGCAGGCCCCGTCCGCGGCAGCTGAGCAGCTTCCGGGTGGGGCGGCAATACGCTCGCCGGGGTCAGCCCTGGTTCAGCCACGTCGGCCCCTCCAGGTGCTGCCGTCCACCGACGAGTTCAACAAAGCGTTCCTCCAGCGTGGAGCCGCCGCGCACCTCGGCGACCGTACCCGCGGCCAGGACGCGGCCCTGTGCGATCACCGCGACGTGGTCACAGATGCGCTCCACAAGATCCATCGAATGGCTCGACACAATCACCGTGCCGCCACCGCGCTGGAAGCCCTGCAGGATGTCACGAATGTTCGCAGCCGAGACCGGGTCGACAGACTCGAACGGTTCGTCGAGCACAAGCAGGCGTGGCGCGTGAATCAGTGCGCACGCTAGCGCGATCTTCTTGGTCATACCCGCGGAGTAGTCGACAACGAGCGTGGTGCCCGCCGACTTCAGATCCAGCATGTCGAGCAGGTCCGAGCACCGGCGCGCGACAGTCTCTGCGTCCAGTCCTGCAAGAAGCCCGTTGTAGGTGATGAGCTGCTCACCCGTGAGCCTGTCAAACAGCTTCACCCCGTCCGCGAGCACCCCAACAAGCTGTTTCGCTTCTTGGGGCCGCTCCCACACGTCGATCCCGGAGATCAGCGCCTGCCCAAACTCGGGGCGGAGGAGGCCCGTAGCCATCGACAGCGTGGTGGTCTTGCCGGCGCCATTCGGGCCGACAAGCCCGTAACACGAGCCGCTCGGAATTGACAGCGAGATACCGTTGACGGCGATCTTGTCGCCGAAACGCTTGGCGAGGCCGCGCAGTTCGAGCGCGGGAGGGAGGGGTGCGGAGTCCATGATTCCACCCTATCGAGCCTGCCCGGCCCGACTCCTCCCCCGCTCGGAGGAGATTTAGCGGTCGAGGTGCCGCTCGGGCGAGCCGATGTAGAGCTGCTGCGGGCGACCAATCTTGGTCTGCGGATCCTCGCGTGCTTCACGCCACTGCGCGATCCAGCCGGGCAGCCGGCCGATCGCAAACAGCACGGTGAACATGCGGGTCGGGAAACCCATCGCCTTGTAGATGACTCCCGTGTAGAAGTCGACGTTCGGGTAGAGCTTGCGCTCCTTGAAGTAGTCGTCTTCCAGGGCGATCTGCTCAAGTTCGCGAGCGAGACCCAGCAGCGGGTCGTTGACTCCGAGCTCTGCGAGCACCTTGTCGGCGCTCTCGCGCACGATGCGCGCGCGGGGGTCGTAGTTCTTGTACACCCGGTGTCCGAAGCCCATGAGCTTCACACCGTCTTCCTTGCGCTTGACCTTCTCCACGAACGTCTCGACGCTCTGCCCGGAGTCGCGGATCTGCGCGAGCATGTCGAGCACCGCCTCGTTGGCCCCACCGTGCAGCGGACCCGAGAGTGCGTTGATACCGGCCGACACAGAGGAGAACATGTTGGCACCGGTCGAGCCCACGAGGCGCACCGTCGAGGTCGACGCGTTCTGTTCGTGGTCGGCGTGCAAGATCAGCAGCTTGTCGAGCGCATCGACGAGCACCGGATTCATCTCGTACTTCTCGGCCTTGTTCCCGAAGTTCAGGCGGAGGAAGTTCTCGACGAAGTTTAGGTTGTTGTCGGGGTACAGGAACGCCTGGCCCACAGACTTCTTGTGCGCGTAGGCAGCGAGCACGGGAAGCTTCGCGAGCAGGCGGATCGTGTTCACTTCAACGAACTTCGGATCTGTCGTGTCGAGCGAGCTTTCGTAGTACGTCGACATCGTCTGCAGGCCGCCCGAGAGCACCGCCATCGGATGCGCCGTGTGCGGCACGCCCTCGAAGTAGTAGCGCATGTCCTCGTGGAGCAGCGTGTGGCGTCGGATCTCCTCGTCGAAGGCACCGAGCTGATCAGCGGTGGGCAGCTCGCCGTAAATCAGGAGGTAGGCAACCTCGAGGAAGGTGGAGCTGCGTGCGAGCTCCTCAATCGGGTAGCCGCGGTAGCGCAGGATCCCCTCATCGCCGTCGATGTAGGTGATCGCAGACTTCGTCGACGCGGTATTCACGAAGCCGTAGTCCAGCGCTGTGTATCCGCTCTGCTTCGTCAGCGTGCTGACGTCAATAGCGGCATGGCCGGAGGCCGCCTCGCGGATGGGGAACTCTGCGGAGCCGCCCGGGAACGTGAGTTTCGCAGTGGCCGCGTTCTGGCCCTGAGTCGATTCGGTCACGTCGTCTCCTCGTGGGGTCTCAATACTGACTGGGCATCGGGTATGACGCCGTTGTTCACCACCTTATCGGCTCCTTCGGAGCCGGAGCACCCCCGGGTGGTTCGCGAGGGGCGCTCCTGAGAATATATCTCGACGTCGAGCAAAAAGTCGATTCGAGATCGGATCACGTGTGGGATCGCTGATCCTGCGTGGGATCCGCGATCCCGTGCAGGAAGCTCAGCGTTCCCGGGCGAGTTCCGCGAGCCTGCGTGCGGCCGTCGCAATATCTGCGTCGCTCGCGGTGAGCGCGAGGCGCACATGCTGCGGCGAATTGTCACCATAGAAGTGTCCTGGCCCCACCACAATGCCGCGCGCAGCACATTCGGCGACGCTCTCCCACGCGTCCACTCCGCGTGTCGCCCACAGATAGAGCCCTGCTTCACTTCCCGATATCTCATACCCTGCCGCTTCGAGTGCGGGGCGCAGGATCGCGCGCCGCGCTCGGTAGCGGTCGCGCTGCTCAGCCACGTGGCTCTCGTCCCGGAGTGCCACGATCATCGCAGCCTGAACCGGGGCAGGGAGCATCAGTCCCGCGTGTTTGCGGACGGTGAGGAGGCGCTCCACAAGTTCGGGATCGCCAGCAAGGAACGCCGCGCGGTACCCCGCGAGGTTCGACTGCTTGCTCAGTGAATACACGCTCAGGACGCCACTGTGGTCGTCGCCAACAACCGCAGGATCGAGGATCGAGGGAATCGCCGTGGTGTCCCAGGGCGCATCCCACCCGAACTCTGCGTAGCACTCGTCTCCCGCGATCACCGCCCCCAGCTCACGCGCACGCGCCACCGCGGCACGCAGCTGCGCAACATCGAGCACGCGGCCGTCAGGATTTGCGGGCGAGTTCAGCCAGACGAGTTTCGTGTGCTCGGGCCAGAGCGCCGGGTTATCCTCAGCGATGGCATCCGCACCGACCATCGCGGCACCCATCGCGTAGCTCGGATAGGCGATACGTGGAAACACCACGGCCTCACCGGCGCCCAGTCCCAGCAGGAAGGGCAGCAGCGCAACAAGCTCTTTCGAGCCAACCGTCGGGAGGACCGCCTCGGGAGCGACCGCAACGCCTCGACGGCGCAGGAACCACTCCGCGATCGCCTCTCGCAGCTTCGGACTCCCCGCCGTGGCAGGGTACGCATGCGCATCGGTCGCGGCTGCGAGCGCCTCACGCACGCCCGCGGGGCTCGGATCCACGGGGGACCCGACCGAGAGGTTCACGGCCCCGTCCGGATGCCGCGCCGCGTCTGCCGCGAACGGTGCCATCGCATCCCAGGGGTAATCCGGCAGCGCCGCCCGCATGCGCGCTACTCGCCCTGCGGCGGCAACGCCGCCACGATCGGGTGATCGAAGTCGTATACCCCGGTCTTTGCGGCCCCGCCCGGGGAACCAATCTCGGTGAAGAAGTCGACGTTCGCGGTGTAGTAGTCGGCCCACTCACCCGGCAGGTCGTCTTCGTAGTAGATCGCCTCGACGGGGCAGACAGGCTCGCACGCGCCGCAGTCGACGCACTCGTCCGGGTGGATGTAGAGCATCCGGTCACCCTCGTAGATGCAATCCACGGGGCACTCGTCCACACAGGCGCGATCCTTCACGTCCACGCACGGAAGCGCGATCACATACGTCACGACGCCCACCTTTCACTCAGCACAACGAATACGTTTCAGTCTAACGCCGCCACACTGAGTGCCGTGCACGCGGGGAGACCGTTCGGGGCCCACGAGTCCCGGATCAGCCAGCGATGTCCCGGCACAGAGCCCCCGCCCCGAGCGCGAGGCCGGTCCAGCACGCGAGCAGCAAGATCGGTCCCGCAGCAAACTCCGCGCGCCCGCGGCGGTGAGCGACCACACCCGCGAGCATCACGCCCAGCAGGAGCGTTCCCGCATAGCCTGTCGCGACAAGCAACGGGTCGATGGCCGCCACAGGAAACACAGTTACCGGGACGAGTTTCAGATCACCCGCCCCGAATGCGGCCGGGCGAGCCACCCACGCCGTGAGCGCGGCCCCCAGGACGATCAGCGTGGTCCCCAGCGCGGCGAGCAGCCGGGAACCCGCTCCGAGAGCGAGTAGCGCCGCGACACCCACGGCAATCACGGAGAGGGTCGCCCACACCAATACCGGGTTCGGGAGCCTGTGCTCACGCAGATCCAGCCGCGCGAGCCACACGCTCCACCCGCCAAGCAGCAACGTCGCGAGCGCCGCGAGTATGATCCCCAGTTGCGCGAGCGCGTGTGCGGCAGGCCCGCCAACTGGGCTCGGCGTGGCCGCCTGGCAGAGCACTGCTCCTCCCCCGATCCCCGCGGTACTCGCGCCCGCGGCGATCCACCACCGATCCGCGACGGCGAGCGCCGCGGCCTCGGCGCGGAGGCCCCGGATGCCGGGAATCACGGCACGACTTCGGTGCCAATCCCCCGCTCGGTGAAGATTTCAAGCAGCACGGAGTGCGGCTCTCGGCCATCGATGATTGCCGCTTTCGGCACGCCACCGCGCACCGCGTCCAGGCAGGCCCGCATCTTCGGGATCATGCCTGATTCGAGGGTGGGAAGCATCTCCTCAAGCTCTGCGGCCTCGATCGAGGACACGAGGGAGTCGCGGTCAGGCCAGTTGGCGTAGAGCCCAGCAACGTCGGTGAGGATAACAAGCTTTTCTGCGCCGAGCGCTGCGGCGAGCGCGCCGGCTGCGGCATCCGCGTTCACGTTGAGGGAGTCGCCCGGTCGGTCCGCGTCGGGGGCGATTGAGGAGATGACGGGGATCAGTCCGGCCTCGAGCAGCGCGAGGACCGGTTCTACTCTCACGTCAACGACGTCGCCTACGAGGCCGAGATCTACGGCTGTGCCGTTCACGTCGATGGGGGGCCGGCGGCGGCCCACGAACAGGCCAGCGTCCTCTCCGGTCGTACCTGCCGCGAGGGGACCGTGGGCGTTGATCTCGTCGACGAGCTCGGGGTTCACCTTGCCCGTGAGGACCATGCGAACAACTTCCATGGTCTCGGGGGTGGTGACACGATACCCGCCCTGGAACTCGCTCTCGATCCCGAGGCGTTCCAGCATCGCATTGATCTGGGGCCCGCCCCCGTGCACCACGACCGGGCGGATGCCGGTGTGGCGAAGGTAAACCACGTCTTCAGCAAAGGCGCGCAGGAGCGACTCGTCAATCATGGCGTTGCCACCGAACTTGATCACCATGATCGCGTCGCGGAATTTCTTCAGCCAGGGCAGGGACTCGATGAGCACCTGTGCCTTGGCGGCGGCGCGGGTGTGGTCGAGGGTCTCAGTTGTTGTGGTCATCCGGCGTCCTTAGCTCGAGTACGCGCTGTTCTCGTGCACGTAGTCGTGCGTGAGGTCGTTGGTGCGGATCGTTGCCGTGTGGTCCCCCGAGAACAGCTCGATCTCGACGTGTGTGCGGCGCGGGGTGAGATCGCACTCCTCGACAGGACGGTCCGGCGCTCCCGCGTGGCAGAGGCGCACCCCGTTGAAGGACACATCGACCTGGTAGGGATCGAAGGCGGCCTCAGTGGTGCCGATCGCAGCGAGCACTCGGCCCCAGTTCGGGTCGTTACCGAAGATCGCTGCCTTGAACAGGTTGTTGCGCGCGACCGAACGGCCCACGTCGACGGCATCAGCAACGCTGGCTGCGCCGCGCACCTCGATGTCGATATCGTGGCTGGCACCCTCGGCGTCCGCCTGGAGCTGCGCGGCGAGGCTATCGCACACCCCAGCGAGGGCCGCCGCGAACTCGGCCTCATCTGGCGTGATCCCGGAAGCACCGCTCGTCAGGAGCGTCACCTGGTCGTTTGTCGACATGCAGCCATCGGAGTCGAGTCGGTCGAAGCTCGGCCCGGTGGCGCCGCGCAGTGCGCGATCGAGCGCCGCGTCATCGAGGACCGCGTCAGTCGTGATGACCACGAGCATTGTCGCGAGCCCGGGCGCGAGCATGCCCGCTCCCTTGGCCATGGCTCCGATTGTCCAGCCATCGGCCGTATGCACGGCGGTCTTCTCGACGGAATCAGTGGTGAGGATCGCGGCGGGCGCGGTGGCGTCGGTGTCGCTCAGCCGGTTCAGGAGTTCGGGGACGCCGCCGACGATCTTGTCACGGAACGCCTGGTCACCGGTGCCGATCAACCCGGTGGAACACACAAGGACTTCCGCTGCCTCGGTCGGCTGCCCCGCGGCAGTCAGACCGGTCGCGACGGCCTCGGCGGTGAGCCGGGTCGTGTCGTAGCCAAAGTCTCCGGTGAAGCAGTTGGCGCCGCCTGAGTTCAGGATGATCGCGCGTGCGGGTCCCTCCTGGGCGACCTTGCGGCTCCACAGGATCGGGTTGGCCTGCGCGCGGTTGCTCGTGAAGACCACCGCGCTCGCCGGGGCGGGCCCGTCGTTCACCACGAGAGCCAGATCCGGCTTCCCCGTGCTCTTCAGGCCGACGGCGATCCCCGCCGAGCGGAATCCTGCTGGGGTGGTGACGGTCACGATCTCTCCTTGCGCGTGTAGTTGTGCGTGTCTGTGTGGTGTGTGCGGGTTACGGTGCGACGCCGTTGACGCTCAAGCCCGTGCTCTCGGGGAGGCCAAGGGCGATGTTCGCGGACTGAATGGCCGCGCCCGCGGTCCCCTTCGCGAGGTTGTCGAGCGCCGCGACAACAACAACGCGCCCCGCGGCCTCGTCGATCGCAAGGCCCATCAGGCAGGTGTTTGCCCCCAGTGTGTCTGCGGTGCGCGGAAACTCGCCGTCGGGGAGCACATGCACAAACGGCTCGTCCGCATACGCTGTCTCCCACGCCGCCCGCACTTCGGACGCACTCACCCCCGGGGCGAGCTTCGCCGTCGAGGTCGCGAGAATACCTCGGCTCATGGGAACGAGCACAGGTGTGAAACTCAGGGTGACATCCCCGCGCGCGCCTGCCCGGCGCAGCGACTGTTGAATCTCGGGAATGTGCCGGTGCGTACCGCCCACCGCGTAGGGGTTGGCCGTGCCCATGAGCTCTGCGCCAAGCAGGTGGGTCTTCGCTGCTTTGCCCGCACCGGAGGGGCCCACCGCGAGTACCGTGACGATGTCGTCGGGAGCGATCACACCGGCCGCAATACCCGGGGCGAGCGAAAGCGCCACGGTCGAGGCGTTGCATCCGGGAGCCGCGATGCGGGGTGCACCGATGAGTGCGTCCCGCTGCCGGGTCTGCCCGCTGGTGGCTGCGTCCGTAACGATCAGTTCGGGGACGCCGTAGCTCCACGCCTCGTGATGCTCCCCACCGTAAAAGGCCGCCCAGTCTGCGGCGTCCGTGAGTCGATGATCAGCACCACAATCAACGGCGAGACGCACATTGCTCAGCTGCGCCGTGAGTGCGCCTGACGCACCGTGCGGCAGCGCGAAGAACACGATGTCGTGCCCGTCGAGCACTTCCGGAGTCGTCTCCCCCAGGGTCAAGTGCGCGAGCGAGCGCAAGTGTGGCTGCGTCGCGATGAGCGGCTGGCCCGCGGTGGAGTGCCCGGTGACTGTGCGCACCTCGAACTCCGGGTGCGCGGCCAGCAGCCGCAACAGCTCTCCTCCGGCGTATCCTGACGCCCCTGCAACCGCCACGCTGTACGTCATCGACGCTCCTTCCGCATGCCAACCTCTCTATTCTGGCACTTCACGGCGCACCAGCGGGCGCGCTATCCACAGCGACGCGGGAGGACTCCCCCGAAGTCGTGGATATGCGCGACCTGTGAGCGACGCTCGCGCGGCGGCCTAACGGTGCGTGAAGTTCGCGTCCCGCTTCTCGGAGAAGGCGCGCATGCCCTCCTTCTGGTCCTCTGTGGCAAACGCTGCCGCGAACGCGAGACGCTCAAAACGCAGCCCCTCAGCCAGCGGCATTTCTTGCGCCGCCTGCAGCGCGTCCTTCGCAGCGTAGAGCGCGGGCAGCGACTTCTCGGCAATTGTCGCGGCAGTCTTCTCGGCGTCGGCAAGCAGCTCGTCTGCCGGGACGACGCGTGCAACGAGCCCGGAACGCTCTGCCTCATCGGCGCGCATCATGCGCCCGGTGAGCACCATTTCCGCGGCCTTTGCCTTCCCGATCGCGCGCGGAAGTCGCTGTGATCCACCGAAGCCGGGGAGTACACCGAGGTTGATCTCGGGCTGGCCAAACTTCGCGGTGTCTGCCGCCAGAATGAAATCGCACATCATGGCAAGCTCGCAGCCGCCGCCGAGCGCGAAGCCCGCGACCGCGGCGATCACCGGGGTCCGCATCCGTTCGAAGCCGCCCCACCCGGGGAACGGCCCGCCGAGGAACATGTCGCTGAAGCCAAGCTCGGCCATCTCCTTGATGTCAGCCCCCGCCGCGAACGCGCGCTCCGAACCCGTAATGACAATGCAGCCGATCTCGGGTGAGGCGTCGAACGCGAGCGAGGCCTCGATCAGCTCAGTGACGAGCGTCGAGTTCAACGCGTTCAGTGCCTCGGGCCGGTTCAGGGTGATCCAGCCGACCCGGCCGCGCACCTCCGTCAGGATTGCCGTGTACTCGGGCTGTGCTGCTGCGCTCATGGGGGCCTCTCGCTCGGGGTGCAGGATCGTGGGGTGCCCGCGCAACCGCGCGCGGGGCGTACCCTCACCCTAAGCCTGCCACTCCACGCTCTACGCCAAAAGCGCGAAAACGCACCGCGCCAGCGCCCTAGATGTACCCGGCCAGGACGTTGGTAGCGGCGAGCCTGGTTGAAATCACGAGAACCTC
>NZ_FUID01000022.1 GCF_900163635.1 Leucobacter sp. 7(1)
ACCGGCCACCAAGCCGGGTGAGGTTCGTACCCGTCATCGAACCACCCGCCGACACTTCCACAGCTCAACCATTGCAAAATGACCCCCCGGACCGAAACCCGATACTCAGCAATTCAGGGCCCGAGGCTCCCATAGGGCCCGGCCGCCCAGAGCTAACGGAAGACTCCGAAACTCACCCATTCTGACAAACACGCAGTGGCCACACTCCGATGAACTCGCTTCCTGAGCGAGTAGCAACGCAGATGGCCAGGGCAGCCGCCGCCCAGCGCACAGACACAAGATGGGCTCCTCTGCCCAGCGCCGATGTCACATCTGTGAACTCTTGCGCGTAGCCAACCACGCACCGACCCGGCCTTTCCGCGCGACCAGATGTGGAACGGCTCAAGACACACTTGGAACCCACGGGAGACCACACACGAGTTACGCCAAAGAAAGGAACAGCTTTTCGAGCTCCTCAGGTTTCGTGGCCCCCTCAGCATCGGGATCCGAGATGCACTCCTGCAACGCCGTCGAAATCACGAGAAAGCCAGCACGGTCAATAGCTTTCGACACCGCCGAGAGCTGCTGCACAACGTCCCGGCAGTGCGCCTCCCCCTCGACCGCCTCGATCACTGCCGCCAACTGGCCATGCGCCCGACGCAGACGATTCGCGATCTTCCGCTTCGCCTCCGGGGATGCACCAAGACCCGGCGCAGCTGATCCCGCGTCAACACCGTCGCTCGCGGAACCAGCAACGGAAGAATCAGTTCCGCCAGCGGACAGAACAATGCGTGATGCAGACATAGGAGTCCTTTCTTCAGGGAGAACTTGACTCACATGATACCCCCTGGGGTATAGTCAAAGCGAACCTCACAAATACCCCCTGGGGTATACGGACAGGTGACATCCCGTTCATCCAACTACGTCCCGGAGTTGCGCGTTACATCAGGGCACCGGGCAATTCGAAGGAGCTCTCCCCCATGTGTCGACCGACAACATGCCGCACCTGTTCCAAGACAACATGGGCCGGCTGCGGTCAGCACGTCGCGATGGTGAAAATGTCAGTGCCGGCCTCGGAATGGTGCAACGGATCACATACCCCGTCAGAGATTGCGGCCGCGAAATCGGCCCGCGGCCCTGGCTTCTTTGCCCGACTCTTCGGCCGCTAGTCACACTGTGCTGGCACTTCACCAGCCGAAAACTGGCACACAAGCCACATCGCCACACTCCAGCTCCCCTCGATAGGACCCCGCAATGGCTACCACCAACCTGACCTTTGAATCCTTCCCCAGCGCAGTTGCCGCGGACGGCATCACTCTTATTGACTTCTGGGCCGCATGGTGTGGGCCGTGCCGCTCCTTTGCTCCAGTGTTCGAACAGGCCTCAGAGCAGCACCCCGATATCACCTTCGGCAAGGTCGACACCGAAGCCGAGCAGCAGCTCGCCGCTGAGTTTCAGATCACCTCGATCCCCACCCTGATGGTGTTCCGTGACGGCATCCTCGTCTACGCGCAGCCGGGGGCGCTCGGTGCCCCGCAGCTTGAGCAGTTGGTACAGGGCGCGCGGGAGCTCGACATGGAGGACGTGCGGAAGCAACTTGATGCCCAACAGGCCGCGCAAGCCGAGTAGCCGGAACTACCCAAGTCCCGATCTGGGCCCACAACTGTCGCCACGCCCAACACGTGCAGCCACTGCTGCAACATCGACCCAAGGTTCAGGCACAGGATCCCTCTGTCAGGCCCGGAGCACGCTCCCAAGCTCACCCCGACCCTGCCCGGCTCACCATCCTACTGATCTCGCTGAGTTCTCCTATCACACCTATCCCACCGATCATCCACTCGAAAGGACCACATCATGTGCGCACGAATCTCCTGTGAAAGCTGCGGCAAGCCGAGCTGGGCTGGCTGCGGCCAGCACGTCGAAGAAGCCCTCGCTGGCGTGGCTATCGCCGACCGCTGCAACTGCGACCGCTAGCCGCATTCGCATTCGCGTTCGCGTTCGCGTATGCACCCAAGCCCCCGTCCCGCGGCTACGCAGCTCGCAGCGGGGCCCCAACCCCAGAGCCCCCTTTGGCCCCGCCACACCACCCGAACTGCACAACCCAATCGCCCATAGCCCCACAGCCCACAGCCCATCACTCACCGCCTCGCCGCTTCACCAATCCGCCTCGCCGCCTCACTAATCCGCCTCACCGCCTCACCACAAGGAGCCCCATGCTGCTCGAACGCATCTACGACGAAGACCTTGCACACGCGAGCTATTTCATCGGCTGCCAGGCGAGGGGCCAGGCGATCGTGGTGGATCCGCGTCGCGACACCGACGTCTACGTCGAGCTCGCTGCCAGGCACAACCTGCGGATCACGGCGGTCGCCGAGACCCACATCCACGCCGACTACCTTTCGGGCACTCGAGAACTCTCCGCGCGCACCGGTGCCACGATGTTCGTGTCGGACGAAGGCGGGCCCGACTGGCGCTACGGCGAGGGCTTTGATTCTGCAGTCCGTATGCGGCACGGACAGCAGATCGCGCTCGGCAACATCACATTGGAGGCGGTGCACACACCGGGGCACACTCCCGAGCATCTCTCGTTCCTCGTGACCGACGGCGCGCAGTCGAGCGAGCCAGGCTTCATGCTGACCGGAGACTTTGTCTTCGTCGGCGATCTTGGCCGGCCCGATCTGCTCGATGAAGCGGCGGGCGGCGTCGACACCCGTTTCGCTGGAGCGGCGGATCTGTTCGCCAGCCTCCGCGATCGCTTCCTCAGCCTTCCCGACTATGTGCAGGTGCTGCCCGCACACGGTGCAGGCTCGGCCTGTGGCAAGGCGCTCGGCTCGATCCCGTCTTCGACAGTTGGCTACGAGCGACACTTCTCCTGGTGGGCAAAGTACCTGCAGGCCAACGATTCTGAGGGCTTCATCGCCGAGCTCCTCAACGGACAACCCGACGCACACGCCTACTTTGGCCGTATGAAAACACAGAACCGCGTCGGCCCGACGGTCCTCGGTGAGTTCCCCATCCTCGCAGAGTTCTCGACGCCGGATCTCGCTGCAGCACTCGAAACAGACTCCGCGATCCTCGTCGATACTCGTCACCACGCTGCGGTCCACTCGGGAACAGTTGCTCGATCGCTCAATATCCCCGGTCCAGACAAGGTCGCGAGCTATGGCGCGTGGGTCGTGAATCCTGAGCAGGAAGCGCGGCCACTTATCTTGCTCGCCGGATCACGCACAGAGGCTGAGGTGTTCCGGGATCACCTTGTGCGTGTCGGAATCGACACCGTGCGCGGCTTTGTCACAACCTTGAAGGGGCTCGACCTTGTCCGCCCGCGCACGGTCACCCTCGAAGAATTCGCCGACACCCGCCGCACTGGAGGTGCCCCCGCTTTCCTGCTCGATGTGCGGAATATGACTGAATACGCGGACGGGCATGTGCCGGGCGCGACTCAGCTCTCCGGAGGACGCCTCCTGTGGCACCTAGACGCGCTGCCTGCTCCCGGCGACGGGACACTCATCACGTACTGCCAGAGTGGCGTTCGGAATAGTGTTGCGGCGAGCGCCCTGCGCCGGGCGGGCTACGATGTCGCCGAGCTGGAAGGCAGCTATCTCGGCTGGGCCGCGGTACCGGGCCATACTCCGGAGCGGGGCCACGAGCCGAACATCACGCAGGGCTCAGTGACAACGCTCGATCCAGCGTCGACAACCGCAATCCTGATCGACGCGCGCACGGCCGAGGAGTACGCGACCGGACACCTCGCCGGATCCCGGCTCCTCGACTTTACGGCCGGAGAATTCCCGATCGCGATCCCACACCTCGACCCACAGGCCGAGATCCTGCTCTACTGCCGCTCCGGCAACCGTTCAGGACAGGCAAGGGAACTCTTGCTCGCTGCAGGCTTCGCGAATGTCACAAACCTGGGATCGCTCGCGGAGGCCGCGGCCGCAACGGGGCTCCCCATTATCGAGTAGGCCGGGGCCAGTCGGCGACAGAACCCACGCGCAGCGGCACTGCACGGCATGGCATGGCATGGCATGGCATGGCATGGCATGGCATGGCATGGCACAGCACAGCACAGCACAGCACAGCACAGCGCCTAGCGAACCCGAAGCGCCTCCGGCTGCACTGTGATCTCGATCCGCGTCACTTCCCCCAGATCGTCGCCGTCGACCTCGAACACACGCGACTCGTCGAGCTCGATCGTGAGTTCGGTGAAACGCGCGTGCGCCGTGCTCGCGCTGCTTTGCGCCGTGTCGCTTCGTGTGAGGAACCGCTTCACTCCGTTATCCCAGACCATGTTGCGCAGGGTATCGGCCCACCCAGCAATTCCGGCCGCACGCAACAGAAGCACATCAAGTTCACCGTCGGCGGGATCTGCATCGGGGAGCAGCGTGATCCCGCCCTGCAACATCCCGCAGTTTCCGACAATCAGTGTGTGCGCTTCCTCAGCCACAGCTTCGCCGCCGTCGCGCGCCACACGCACGCCGATCACCTCGCTCGCCGATACCGCACGTCCCAGCGACTCAACGTATGCGAGCCAGCCCGCGCGGTCTTTGAGGTCGTCGCTGGTCTCAGTGATCATGTGCGCATCGATCCCAAAGCCCGCCATCACGGCGAATGCGTGCCGCTGAGTCTCACCATCGACGAGCACGACCTCGGCCCAGCCAATGTCGAGTGGCTGTGCCACCCCGGTGAGCGCGCGCATGAACGCGGCCGCGGGATCGTTGAGTGGAACGTCGAGGTTTCGTGCCAAGAGGTTCCCCGTGCCAAGTGGAATCACGCCGAGCTCCGCGACGGGCCTCGCCGATGCGGATTTCGCGCTCAGCTCCGCGAGGTGCTCAGCAACCGCGCGCACTGTGCCATCACCGCCCGCAGCACATATCAGGTCGGCTCCCGCGTCGAGGGCGGCCTGGGACGCAGCGCGGCCCGGATCCTCGACGCTGGTCTCATGCCAGGTCACCACGGGCTGAGTACCATCGGCAACACACGCCTCGGCGAGCGCTGCCTCCAGCATCTCTCGTTCGGTCTTCGACGGGTTCCACACGATCCCCACGTGCGCTGCGCTCATTGCGGTGCCTCCCTGTCCCGTGGAGCCCGCGGTGCCGCGACACTCCGTGCCCCGAATCCTATTCCCCGCGCCCCGTGAATTTGTCCATCGAGGAGTACACCCGGAACACGCGCCCGGCCACGATGTCCCAGGCGCGCGTGGGCAGCACGCCGCGGAAGGCCATCGCAAGCTTCACTGTCAAGGGTTTCAGCACCATTGGCGTGCCCGCGAGCATCCCGTTCCAGGCCGCACGCACCGCCTGCGGCGGGGTCATGATCGGGGTCATCAGCGGCCCGCGTGCCCCGGCGAACATCCCGGTCGAGATAAAGCTCGGGCAAAACGTTGTGACGGCGACGTGGCGGTGTCCCTCGCTCTCAAGTTCAAGTCGCAGTGACTCCGCCCACCCGATCATCGCCCACTTCGAGGACGCGTAGACACTCATGCGCGGATTCGCGAGCGTGCCCGCGGCGGACGCGATGTTGAGGATCCGCTTGGGCCGTGACGTGTCCGCGATCATGGCGGGCAGCACCGCGCGCGTGAGCCACATGGGACCGAGGGTGTTGATCCGCATCGTGAGCTCAATGTCACGTTCCGCGTCGTGTTCCCAGAACAGCGCCCCGCGCACAATTCCCGCGTTGTTAATGAGGATGTCCGGATCTCCCAGTTCGCTGCGGGTCTCCGCGACGCCGCGCAGGATCGCCTCGCGGTCGGCCACGTTGACGTCGAAGACGCGAACCCGGGGCGAGGATCCACCCCGCACAGTGGCGGGGGTCTGGGCGAGTTCAGCGGCGAGCACTTCCGCCCGCTCTGTATCAATGTCCCACAGCGCGATCGCGGCGGCCCCCTCACGCGCGGCACGACGCGCGTAGAGTTCGCCCATGCCGCGGGCTGCACCGGTGATCAGCACGGTGGCCCCGCGCATCACGTCCTGCTCGACCCGAGCGGTGCCAGATTGCTGTCGTGTTCGATTGAGCGCCATCGCGTCACGTGTTCCCGTCTCCGAGCAGCTTGCCCGGGTTCATAATGCCTGTGGGGTCTACCTCAGCGCGGGCGGCGCGAAGCACACGAACCCCGACCGATCCAATCTCATCCTCCAGCATCGCTGCGTGTTCCGTGCCGACTGCATGGTGGTGTGTGATCGTGGCGCCCTGCGCGAGGATTGCCGCATTCGCGGCCCGTTTCACGCGGTTGTACTGTGCGATCGGGTCGGTCTCTGCCGCGGCGATGAACGTGAAGTAGAGGGAGGCCCCGTCCCGATACACATGGGACACGTGCCCCTGCACTGCCGCGGGAGACGACGGCGCGGGAGACGACGCCGCCGAGGAAGGCTGTGCAGACCCGGCCTCGCCTCCCCCGACCTCAAGCGCCCCGCGGATCGCCGCCACGACGGCGCGATGCGTCGTGTCAAGCCGGGACCAGGGGGCGGCGGTTTCGAGTGTGTCAACAAATACCCCAACGGTCAGCAACTCGTCCCGCAAGCGCGGTGCCCCGAATCGTCCGTCGTCCCACGCGGCAGCCGGAATCCCCGTTGTGGGGACCCCACCATAGCGTCGCAGGATCTTCGCGGCACGGCCGCGGCGGCCGCGTACCCGCGTGGTCGTCCCTTCCCAGACACCGAGCAACAGCGCCGGGGTGTGGATCCCTCTCATCTCAAGCCAGCGCCGCAACAGCTTCGTGCCGGTGCTCACAGACTGCGCGAGGGTCAGTCCGGTTTCCTCCTCGTCGCTCAACCGGCACACCTCGGGCAGGTCCCCCGGCAAACCAAGCTGTGCGAGTGCGCGCACGGCTTCAGCTCCGGCTGCGAACGACGGGAACGCCCATGACCCGTATGCCTTCTGGGTCGGGCGGGGCCGGACTGCAACTGTGACCTCGGTGATCACGCCGAGTGTGCCCTCGCTTCCGATCACAAGGTGCCGCAGATCGGGGCCGGCGGCCGAAGCTGGGCCGCGGCCACCCAGTGCGAGCGCTCCCGTGGGCGTCTCGATCCGGATCCCGGTGATGAGGTCCGCGATGGCACCGTAGCCGGTGGAGGCCTGACCTGCAGAACGGGTTGCCGCGTAGCCGCCGAGCGTGGCTTGCTGGTGCGACTGCGGCAGATGGCCGAGCGTGAAGCCGCGAGATGCCAGCGCCGCCTCAAGTGCTGGGCCGCGGATACCCGCTTCGAAGGTCGCGGTGCGGTCGGTCTCGTTCAGTCCGCGCAATGCGGCAAGACCTGTGAGGTCGAGAGCGATCACCGCGTGCTGCGACCCCCTGAGCGGAGCAACCCCTCCGACAACACTCGTGCCGCCACCAAAGGGCACGACCGCGACGCGATGGGTGACGCACGCCGCGAGTATCGCGGGGATCACTGCGGTCGACGCGGGTCGCACAACCGCGTCAGGTGCGGCGAGCGGCCGCCCCGCCCGCTGGCGCAGCAGATCTGGAGTGTGTTTGCCCGCCGCGTGGCGGAGTCGATCTTCCGAGCGCTGGGAGACGCTGCCGCCTGATCCCTGGCTGGGGCCTCCGCCCGGGCCATCCGCCCCCGGATTCACGGCAGCGATGAGTGCGGCAAGTGCCTCCGAACTGAGCGTCGGATCTGGCAGTACAGCCTCGGCCGCGGGAACCGGTGCGGTGCCGCCGGGAAGCTCACCCCCGAAACGCTCGCGCAGCACCCGCCGCACCCCCTCAGGCAACCCACCGTCGGGGCCCTGTGGGGCCCACCCCCACCAGGGAGCTTCAGGAACAGTTTCGGTCACATCGGCGGCCATGCGTTACAGTGTGACACATGAACGCACAACGTCACACCCCCTCGGTGACTGAGGTGCGTGATGCCGAGATTCTCGACGCCGTGGCCGATGGGATTCGGCGCTACGGACCCCGGAAACTCACGGCACAGGACGTCGCCGACGCCGCCGGGATGTCTCGCATGACCGTATACCGGGCAATGGGCAGCATGGACAACGCGATCCTCCTCGCGCTCACCCGCGAGTTCACCCGTGCCGTTGCGCGGGTCCAGGCCACGCTCCCAGCTCCGGGCACGACGGTCTCCGGGGCCACCCGACTCGCCCTGTTCCTCGGTGCCGGGGCCCGCGAATTTGTCGCCTCCGAACTCGTCGCGTCGGTGCGCACCCACCAGCCCGAGTTGCTGGAACCCTATCTCAGCGGTCGCCTGGGCCGCAGCCAAGAGGTTGTGCTTGCGGCCATCGCGGAGCTTCGTGACGCGGGGATCGCAGACGGCTCAATCGCCCCGTCGGCGGCGAGTGCCCTAACGCTGCTGTTCCTGCTCCGCGGCGTCGCGCTCGGCGCGCCCCTCCTCCGGGCAGATGGCGCCTTCGAACGCACAAGCACCGAGCTCACTGAACTTGTCGCGGCCGCGCTTGCAAACACAGCTGACGTCCACAGTGCTCAGCTGAACTGAGGGAACTCTTCTGTCTGAGCCCGCCCACAACTGAACACTTCACTCACGCACCACCCACTACGACGGGTCGGCACTGCCGACGGCCCGAGACGGGAGCAGCATGTTTTCCGAACGACCCGGTGACCTCAACGATGCAACACGGGCGGCCGCACTCGCCCACCTTGCCGAGCATGAAGTCGACGTGTTTGTCATCGGCGGTGGCGTCACCGGGGCGGGAGTTGCACTCGATGCCGCCACACGCGGACTCAGCGTGGCACTGTGCGAAGCGCGCGACTTGGCCAGCGGCACAAGCGGCTTCAGTTCAAAGCTTGTGCACGGTGGACTCCGCTACCTCGCCCACGGCGATCTGCCTCTCGCGTGGGAGTCCGCGGTGGAACGGGCGGCGCTGATGCGCAGGATCGCACCCCACCTCGTGCGTCCACGCGCATTCCTCGTGCCCCGCTTCGCCGGTACCGGAGCGGATGAAACCGGTGCACGCACTGCCGGATCCCGCACTGCCGGATCCCGCACTGCCGGATCCCGCACTGCCGATGCCCTCACCGAGACCGGAATACGTCTTGCGGACGTGCTGCGAGCTGCAAGCGGCCTCTCCGCACAGGTGCTCCCCCGGCCGCGCCGCGTGGACGCCCGGGGCGCGCGGCTCCTCGCCCCGACCCTCCGCGAACACGGGCTGCGCGGCGGTCTTGTGTACTGGGACGGAGCGCTCGAGGACGACACCCGGCTCGTCGTAGCCCTCGCCCGCACCGCAGCCCGACACGGCGCCCACATCATCACCGGCTGCCCGGTGCGTCACGCTACCGCCACTGAGGCGTGGCTGGGCTCCGGCGAGCGGGTGCGCGCAAAAGTCGTCATCAACGCGGCAGGTGTGTGGTCCGGGGAGTTCGCGCCCGGTCTTCCACTCACCCCGAGCCGCGGCACACATCTCGTGTTCCGCTCGGCGGTGTTCGGAGATCCCCGGACGGTACTCACGGTACCCGTGCCCGGCCACTTTGGCAGGTACGTGTTTGTGCTCCCCCAATCGAACGGCCTGTGCTATCTGGGCCTCACCGATGACCCTGCCCCGGGTGCCGACGGCTACAACCCCGCCGTCCCGGAAGCCGACATCGACTTCCTCCTCCGCACCGCGAGCGCCGCGCTCGACACCCCACTCACCCGTTCCGATGTGCTGAGCAGTTTCGCAGGCCTTCGGCCGCTGATCGGCGCAGGTGATGACCCCGCCGCGGCCTCGCGCCGGCATCTAGTGCGCGATGAACCGGGCGAACCCATCACCATCACGGGCGGCAAGCTCACTGTGTACCGTCGCATGGCAGAGGATGCCGTCGACGCGGCTGCCCGCCGCCTCGGATTCGGCGCAACACACCGCGCTGCCCGATCCGTCACCGCGCGTGTGCCGCTGCTCGGGGCCCCGGGATCCGGAGACTTCGGCGCGTTCGCCTGGCCGGCACCCGACCCCGGTGGCGCGGTCTCGGCCAGGCTCACCGCTCGCTACGGTGCCGAGCGGTCTCGGATTGCGGCGCTCGCGACGGCGGATCCGCTGCTGGCAGCTGAGGTTGCCCCGGGGTCTGCGGTGACGGGCGCGGAGGTTGTATTCGCGGTGCGGGCCGAGGGTGCGCGGAGCCCGGACGACGTGCTGGAACGGCGCTCGCGCCTCGCGCTCGATCCGGACCTCGCACGCACGGCGCTCCCCGCAGTCACCGCACTCATAGAACGCGTGCGCGCGGCGGGTTTCAGCTGATCGCACCACACCCGCTACGCTGCGAGCACGTCCACACCTCAATGGCCCCAGATCACACCCGCCCCGACCCGCGAAGGAGCACTGAAGCTCACATGACCGAGTCCGCACGTTTTGCTTCCACCCCTCCGGATCCATCGCGCCTTCCCGGGGCGACCTGGATGTCGCGACGGGTACTCCTCCTCGTGAGCCCTGTCTCCGGCGGCGGACGCGGTGAACGTGCCCTCGGTGCCGTGGTCGCGGAGCTTGCCGCGCACGGCATCCGCACCCACGTGCACCGCAGCGAGAGCCTCGCTGACGCTGCCGCGCGAGTGCGGGCGGCGGGCCCCGACGCCCTCGTGCTCGCGCTCGGTGGTGACGGCCTCATCGGAGCGGCCGCGGGTGCCGCTGCGGAGACCGGTGCGCTCCTGCTCCCGCTCGCGGGTGGCCGCGGCAACGACACGGTACGCCGCTTTGGACTCGGCCTGGACCCCGCCGCGACCGTGCGCCGCCTTCCTACGCTTCGGGAACACCGCAGCGATCTTGCGTGGATCACGACCAACGACGGCGTCGCTGCACGCGGCCTCGGCTATCTCGGGGTCTGCGCCACAGGTTTCGACGGCGTCGCAAACGAACTCGGCAACGCCGTGCGGTGGAAGCTCGGGCCGTTCACGTACCTCGTCGGCGGTGTGCGCGCGCTCTTCCAATTCCGCGGCGCACACTACACACTGACTGTCGACGGTCGGGAGCGATCCGGCCGCGGCTGGTTCGTTGCGATCGCCAATCACGGTCAGTACGGCGGCGGGATCCGCATCAGCCCACACTCACGCATCGACGACGGTCAGCTCGACGTTGTGGGCCTGTGGGGCGGATCGGTTGCGCGCGTCGCGGCCGTGCTGCTCTCCGCGTACCGCGGTGTGCACCTCGGCTTCCGCGGCGTCGAGAGTGACTCAGGGCGCGAGTTCCAGCTCTCGGCGGATCAGCCCCTCGGAGTCTACGTCGACGGCGAGCGCGTCGGCACGCTCCCCGCATCGATCACCGTGCGCCCGGCGGTGTTGCGCGTGCTCACAGGGCCGGACGCCCCGGCGGTCGGGCAAGGCTAGAAACCTGGGGGCGGAGAACTCCCGCCGATCTGCCACCCAGCCGACGCGTCCTGCTGCCGCCAGAACTCCGCAAAACGGCCGCCTGCCGCAAGCAGCTCCGCGACTCCGCCATCCTCGACAATTGCACCGTCCTCCACGAACACCACACGATCGGCCTCCCGAATGCTGCTGAGGCGGTGTGCCACGATGACACGGGTGCGCGGGATCGCATCGCCCGTCAGCGCGGCCGTGACCGCGGCCTCGTTTTCGGTGTCGAGGGCGCTTGTCGCCTCGTCAACAAGCAGTATCGGGGCGGGTTTCAGGAGCGCACGGGCGATCGAGACGCGCTGCCGTTCGCCGCCGGAGAGACCGCCGCCGGCCTCACCCACACGCGTCTCCCAGCCATCCGGCAACCGCTCAGCGATCGCGGTGACCCGAGAGAGCTCTCCGGCGGTGCGCAGCGCTTCCGGCTTCGCGTCGGGCTGTCCGACGAGCACGTTCTCACGTACGCTCCCGTCGAATAAGAAGGGGTGCTGAAACACCACACTGACGAGCTCCCGGCGCGCCTCGCGCGTCAGCTCCGAGACGTCTTGACCGTCCACCAGAATCTGGCCGGCGCTCGGCTCATTCACTCCCGCGAGCAGGGCGAGCACTGTGCTCTTGCCCGAGCCCGATGGACCCACGATCGCCGTTGTCGACCCCGGTGCGAGCGTGAGATCAAAGTCGGCGAGCACCGCGGTCGCTGTGCCATAGCCGAAGCTGACGCCGCGGAGCTCGACCTCGGGCGCGGCCTGTGCTGCGGTGCGTGGCAGCGCAGCCGATCCGGCGGGAACTGTGGGTGCCTCGAGCACCTCGCGAATGCGGCGCAGGGCACCGGTCGTGGATTCCACGCCCGGCGAGAGCTCGGCAAGCACCGTGAACGGTTCAAGATAGCGCACGATCACCACGATCACAGCTATCGCCTCGGGGACCGCGAGTCCCCCGCGCATGGTGAGCACAACGACGGTTCCCGCGAGCAGGATCAGCGCGAGCTGGCTCGCAAGCCCAAACACGAGCTGCCCGGGCAACTGCAACAGAAGCAGCCGCACCGTGGCCCCGTGCTGGGCGGCGAGCGCCTCCCCGACGTGGCTCCGCTCAGGCGCGACTCGACGTGCGGACCGCAGTGCGTGCTGCGTGCGTGCGAACTCGATCAGCCGCTCGGTCAGCTCCGCATTGGAGTCCGCGGCCACGCTGTCGGCTTCTCGGCTGAAACGTCCCGACGCCCAGAACGCCAGGAGCAAGATCGGCACCCCCACGAGCGCGGTCACGCCCAGCTGCCAGGCAATGGGCAGGAGGGCCAGCCCGATCGCGAGCGGCAGTAGCACCGCACCGATCAGCGGCGTGACGAGATAGATGATGAGGCCGACAAGATCCGGCCCGGAGGCCGCGACAGCCTGCCGAGCGGTCGCTGTATGACCGCTCGTGAACCAGGTGAGCCGCACATCAGTGAGGTGTTCGGCAACCGTGTCCTGACCGGACTCAAGCACACCGAAGCCCAGATCGAATCCAATTCGCATCGCGGCGGTGTCTACCACCCACCCCGCGATCGTCACGATGGCGAGGCCCGCCAGCCACGGCCAAGCTGTCTTTGGCTCGGCTCCGAACAGGGCCGCGACGAGCGGCACGAGCATGACCACGCCCGCGGCGCGCAGCGCCACGCTCACCACCGTCAGCGTCAGATGGGCAGTAACGCGGCGCCGGCTGCCCGCCGGGAGCAAGGCAATCAGTGTGCGGATCATCGGGTCGCCTCCGGGGTCAGGGGTGCATTGTCTGGGGAGGGGCCGGATCCTGCATCCCACAAGCTGCGGTAGCGGCCCTCCCGCGCGAGCAATTCCAAGTGAGTTCCGGACTCGGCAATGCGGCCGTGATCCAAGACGACGATCTGATCCGCGTGGGTGATTGTGTGGAGTCGGTGGGCGATCACGAGCACAGTGCGGTTCGCGGTGAGCCGCGTGAGCGCCTCCTGCACAAGGTACTCCGATTCAGGATCAGCGAAGGCAGTCGCCTCGTCGAGCACAAGCACAGGAGTGTCTGCAAGCACGGCTCGTGCGATCGTGAGCCGCTGCCGCTCACCCCCGGAGAGCGCAGCATCAGTGCCGAGTATCGTGTCGTAGCCGCGGGGCAGGCGCATGATCCGATCATGAATCTGGGCATCCCGCGCGGCCGCCTCGACCGCTGCGTCGCTCGCACCGGGCCGCGCGAGCGCGATGTTCTCGCGCACCGTGCCACGCACAAGCTGGGTGTCCTGGAACACGAAGCCCACTCGCGCGTACAACTCCTCGGGGGTGAACTCACGCACATCACGGCCGTCGATCCGGATCGCGCCAGTCGTCACGTCATGGAATCGGGCAACAAGCGCGGCGAGCGTCGATTTCCCTGAGCCTGAGGGCCCCACGAGTGCCGTCACCGTGCCTGGGTCTAGCTGCAGCGTGATGTCCTGCAGTACGGGGACCCCGGAACGATAGGCAAAGCCGACGCCGTCGCAGGTCACACCGGCGATGGCTGGAGGAGCGTCCGCGGGTGTGTGTTCGGCATCGCACACCGGGCCCGGTTCGCGAATCACGAGTTCTGTCTCGTCGAGCGTGACCTGGATGCGGCGCGCAGCAAGCAGTCCCTCTCGGAGCCCGGACAGGCCGTAGCCAATGCCCAGCAGGCGAGTACCGAACGTTGTACCCAGCAGAAGGAACGGCAGCAGCGCAATCGGGGACAACCCGCCCGTCGTGACAAGCAGCGTCCCCATCCCGCAGATCAGCAGGAGGAAGGTAGCGGGCCTCGTGACCAGATCAATGAACCCCTTCTGGCCCGAAAGCGGACGCTGCCACCGGTTCAGAAAATCGACGTACTCTCCGAGGCGACCGCGGAAGGTCGAAGCAGCCGCACCCCCAAACACTCGGATCACGGGCTGACCGGCGAGATACGCCCCCGCCTCGACCCCCATCCGCTCCGCCCAGCGACTCGCCTCCGCCACACGCGGCCCCGACTGCACAAGCATGATGGCCATGCCCAAGATGTAGGCACAGACGGGGACCAGCAGCACAAACGCGATCCGCCAGTCCACAACACACAGGTACACAAGCACGCCCACGGGGGCGACCACGGCGTTCACAGCGTCGGGCACCGCGTGAGTGACGAGATAGTGCAAGGCAAGGGTGTCGTCCTGCACTACTCGCTTCACTTGGACCGAGCCCCGGGCATCGAACCAGCCGAGCGGCAGGCGAGACAGCTTCCCGAGGAGCCGCTGCCGCAGCTCCCGAGCAAACCGGGCGTCATTCGCGTGCACCCAGAGGACAAGCGCCGCGGAGAGCAGCACGCCCGCGCCCATCAACGCCACCGCCCAGACCCCCAGCGGCCACAGATCCGCGGGCTGCGCGCCCGTGAGGAGCCGACGTGACAACTCAACGAGCAGCACAAACGGGGCCAGTTGCACAAGCGTGATGAGCGCCTGCGCGGCGCCCGCCGCGATCAGGGTAGGGCGCAGCGGCCGGAGCAGACGGCCCCCAGCTTGAGACCGCCAGACCCCGCGCTGCGGACTCGGTGCGGCGGATGCCGGCTGATCCGGCCTGGCCTGACTCGGCGTTCGCTGATCCGGCAATGATTGATCCGGCGCTGGCTGATCCGGCGCTGGCTGATCCCGCGCTGGCTGATCCGGCGCTGGCTGATCCCGCGCTGGCTGATCCCGCACTGCCCGTCCCGACACGACCGGCTCCCGCGCGGCGGCAGAACGATTCTTCCCGAACGCGCGGCCAAAGTACCAGTAGGCCTGCGCATGGATTTCGGATTTCGGGAAACCAAACTCGTCGCGCAGCCGGACACGCAGATGCTTCAGCGAGCCGGACTCCGGAGCAGTCCAGACGTACCAGTCCGACCAGTCGCGCGCCTCGATGGCCGCCGCGAGTGAGGTATCACCCCGCCGCGGCACCCAACGCACGCGGGCGCGTGGGTGTGCGGCGATCGGGATCAGTCGGTCGTGGGGTGCGTGTTCCTCAAGCACAACTTCGGCCGGGGTTTCGGCGGGGAGCTCCGCCAAGATCGCGTTGATCGCGGGGACCGATGCCGCATCGCCGATGAGCAGATACCCGGCGGGCAGCTCACTCGGGAGGTCGAAGCGCGTAGAGCCGAGGGAGGTCACCTGCACCGTCATCCCGGGTTCGGCACGCTGCGCCCACGCCGACGCCGGGCCGGCGGGCTCGTGCAGCACCATATCGATGGCAAAGGATCCCGAGCGCTCGTCCGGATGCGTCATTGTGTAGCCACGCTGGTGTTCGGTGTCCCCACCGTCGGCATCCGGAAACCAGAACCTGAGGAACGCCGTGGGAGCGATGACCGCGTCCGCGAACAGTGTGGGTGCAACGAGCCAGATCCGGCGAAAGCCGGGCGCGACAAGTTCGGTCGCGGTCACGGTCGCCTCGTGATCCCGCGCCCCATAGGCCCGAGTCATCGCGCCAGTGAATCCTCGCTTGGCCATCAGTGGTCCTCTCCTGCTGCGTGCAGAGCCGCGCGCATCTCGTTCAGCGTCATCCCCGGGGGCGCAGCCGTGACGCACCCGCGGATCGCTGCCCCCAGCCACATGCGCACATATTCCTCGGCATCAATCTCGGGGAGATCCCGGTGGGAGCGTTCCAGTCGCGGGTCCGTGTGGAGCGCTCCGTGCGCCTCGCGCCGGGCATCGTCGAAGCCCTCGTCGCGTGCGCGCTGCGCCTCTTCCGCCGCGGCGAATCCAATCGCCAGCGACGCAACTGCCGCGAACAGCACGACGGCAGCCTCGGGCGCGTAGCCGCGCCGCTCGAGCGCCTCTCCCGCGGCCGCCAACACCCGCCGACCGCCCGCCCCGCGAGGAAACAGCGTCTGCACATACCCCGCAAGCCCGGGATGGGTGAGCAGAAATGCCCGCAGCTGCAGCGTTGACGAGAGCAGGTGCGGGACGACACCCTGCGCGGGGTCATCCTGCAGTTCGAGTTCGCCCAGGATGTCCTCGCCAATGAGTCGTTCGAGACCCCATCGACCGTCCACGTGGCGGTAGAGCGCGGTGGTGGAGACACCAAGCTTCCCGGCAACCGCGCTGAGACTCAGATCCCGCAGCCCGATCTGGCGACCTGCGCGCAATACGTCGCTGAGTTCCACTTGACGTGGCCTGCCGCCGACTCGCTCCACGCGCCACTCCCTGAGTTAGTTATCCCCCAAAACAAAGGGTAGCCTAACCATGATCTGCTGATTGCGCAATCGTGGATTCGCCATCCAGCGCTCGTGCTCGCCCCGTCCGCCCCGTCCGCCCGTTCACCCACAGTTTCCCCGACCCCACTACCGTTGGCACATGCCTCATCAGCCCCCAGCCACACCACCGAACGCCACGTGGGCCGCGGCGTGGGAGGTATTCCGAGTGTTTGGCAAGCTGGGCCTCACCTCATTCGGTGGACCGGTCGCCCACCTTGGGTACTTCCGGACGGAGATCACCGAACGGCGTCGCTGGCTCACGGATGCGCAGCTTGCGAATCTCGTCGCCGTGTGCCAGTTTCTTCCTGGCCCTACGTCCAGTCAGGTGGGTTTCGGCATCGGACTGCACCGAGCCGGGCTCCGGGGAGCACTCGCCGCGTTCCTTGCGTTCACCCTGCCCTCCGCGGTACTCATGTTCACATTTGCGCTCGGTGCGGACCGGTGGCAGAGCCCACTCGGTGCTGGCGTTCTCGCCGGACTCCAGGTGGTGGCGGTGGCGGTCATCGCGCACGCGGTGCTCGGGATGGCCCGCACGCTCACGCCAGACGTGCGCCGCGCGCTCATCGCGATCGCTGCGGGGCTTGCGGCGCTGCTCATCGGCGGCACCCTCGGCCCGGTCGCCGGGATCGCCCTCGGTGCGTTCGGCGGAACAGTCTGGTGCCGCGGCGTGCCCGCCACACGCAGCGCACCACTGCACTTCACAGTGTCACGGCGAACCGGCCTCGCCTGCCTCGCCGTGTTTGCGGTGTTCCTGCTTGGGGGCCCACTCCTGGCACTCGCACTTCCCCACTCAGGGCTTCCGCTGTTCGACACGATGTTCCGCGCCGGGGCGCTCGTTTTTGGCGGCGGACATGTCGTGCTCCCCCTCCTCGAATCGGGGATCGTCGCGACCGGGGATCTGAACGCAGAGACATTTCTCGCCGGCTACGGTGCCGCGCAGGCGGTGCCCGGCCCGCTCTTCACATTCGCGGCCTACCTCGGCGCGCTCTCGGACCTCGGGCCAGGCGGCATTCTTGGTGCCGGCATCGCCCTCTGCGGAATCTTCCTCCCCGGGTTTCTCCTCCTCCTGGGCGTGCTCCCCTTTTGGAAATCATTGCAGGCCCGCGCCTGGGCACCGGCCCTCATGCATGGCGCGAACGCCGGTGTCGTGGGGGTCCTCACGACGGCACTCATCACCCCGGCAATCACGAGCACGATCACTGGGCCGTGGCAGCTCGCCCTCGCACTGGGCTGCTTCGCGCTGCTCACTTGGGCACGGCAGCCGGCCTGGCTGATCGTGTGCGTGGGCGCAGGTGGCGGTCTCCTCGCGGCCCTTTCAGGTCTGGGCTAGCGACAGCGTTTAGCTGCGCGCGGGCAATCCGGCGAGGAACTCGCGCGTGGCCGCTACAACCTCGTCGCTTCGTGTGTGGTGCAGGTAGTGATCTGCGTCAATCTCGCGGGTCACCGCGTAGTCAACAGTCTCAGCCTGCGCCTCGTGCATGGCGTTCCACGTGGGGAAGGATGGGTTATTTGCCTGGTACATCAAAAGGAGGGGAAGATCCCGCGGGAACGTTGTGCCCTTCGCGTTCGCGAAGTTCTCCCCCAGGTGATTCACCTCGTCGAGGTAGGTGGGTGCCATAGTGTTCCGCATCGCCAGCACATCCATGCGCTCACGGTCCTCATCCGAGTATGCGGGATTACCTTCGAGCGGGTTGCCCGACAGCGAGTTCATGGCCCGAAGGAGCCCCAAGCCGCGAAGCGCGGGGGCAACGGAGATAATGCCCGGCACCTGATCCATTCCCGGCTGCTCAGGCACCGAGGTATCGATGCCGACAAATGCGGTCACTTCGTTGGGGTACGTGTTCGCGTACGCGAGCCCGTAGATTCCCGTGATCGAGTGTCCCATCAGAATGTACTCGTCGACGCCGAAGCCCGAGACCGCCTGATGGATCTCGCTCACGATATTCTCCGTGGTGCGCGGCGTATCTGCCTGATCGCTGAACCCATACCCAAACGGCTCAGTCGCGAGAATCCGGTAGTCGTCCTTGAGCCCTTCGATCACCGGCGCAAAGTCCGCGACCGGCGATGCCGTGCCCGCTCCTGGCGTCAGCACGATCGTCTGATCCCCCTCACCAAACACCGCCACATTCATCTGTTTCCCGTCGACCTCAACGAGTTCGCCGTACGGAGTCAGCGCGGCAATCTCGCGCGGAGTCTGCACCGCGTTCACGATCGTGGTGGTCGCGAGCGTTGCGACAAGGAGTCCGGCGACCGTGCCGAGTGCGATGAGGGTGATCTTGAGGGGCTTTTTCACGCGGCGTATGACCTATTCGTTGTGTGGCACGGGGATCTCACCATCGTGGCAGACGTCAGACGAGCGGGCCTGGGAGATGGCCCGGGCCCGCGATACGCGAGCGGCCAGCCGGATACCTCGGTGTCGTGGAGTGCGCCCAAGAGTCTGCACCTTTGCCAGTCTCAGGGAGCCGGAGGCTTCGATGACCGCAACAACATGACCACAGCAGACAAGCTCCTACGCGCCGTAATAATCTTCCGTCGTAGCATGGGTCTGCAGACTATGAAGCGAAACATACCTCTGACTTCTCACGAAGGCCGTCCCTCTTCCACGCCGGATATGAGGAATTGGCGTCGACCGTGAACGATGATCGGGATGATCCGAAGCCGTAAGCAAGAAGACCTGATAGCGCCCTCCATTCCAGCCAAGTTCTTTGGACCGACGAATGATACGCGCGATCTTTCGGTCGTCACGTTCCTCAGATTCTTCAAGCATCTTTGCCGTTGTTTCTGACCATTCCACGTTGTCTCGACGACCTACGATCACAGGGAACTCGGGATGTATCTGTTGGTCTGAGTAAAACGCCATCCGCTTGACCGCTCGAAAACTCCTGCCAGGCTGGCAGATGTAGGCCGAACAATTTCTATATAGCTCCCAGGCCTGCGCAGCTGGCACAACGACAGAATCAATTTCTGAGTGTGGTCGCTGCTCATACACTTGAGTACACCGATCGATGTTTGAAAGCCATTGCCGGAGTTCGGGCGCAATGTATCCGCTGAGTTCCAGAATTCGAGCCTGCTCAAAAGGTACGTCAACGCCGAGCACCGAGTCATGGTGCGCTACTCGATTCCGCAGCTTCCGCACGGCTTCCAATGCCGGACCAATGGTCTTCCTTCGCCCATCACCGTAGGGGAAAGCTTTGTGGAGGCACTCCCGCCAGAGCTCGTCGTAGTCCTTCCCAAACATGCCTGACCAGAAGCCAAAACTCAGGTTCGCAACAATCTGATGCCGGTTGTCCCTACCACTTCCACGGAGCCGATCTCTGATCAACTCAATCTGCTCAGACGCACTGGCGGTCATGGGTGGACGACGCAAGAACCAAGGTATCCCGACACGATCATCGGAAAAATGCGCGCTGAGCGTTCGGTCAACCGCATTCCGAAGCGCAACCTCTAGATGGGAGATCAGCTCAAATAGTGCTGCTGACATTTGCGTGCTCCACGCGTAGAGTTCCAGGGCGTGCACACGGTCATTTCCTGCCTGCGCTAGATACGGAGTGAGTCTTTGCTCAGAGAGTGCCGAATATATCGCGTCGACTCCATGAGCTTCCATGCCGCAATGGTACTATGTGATCAACGCCCCGGCCCCGCCTCTGCTCTAGCAAGCGGACCGGGGCTATGATTTTCGATCTCGCCTTCGACTGTGAGAGCATGCTGGGTTTCTGCGTGCACCGCACTCGGGTGGCAAACTCGGAGGTTTCGCCCCGGTCAGGTGAACGTCACGAACCCGGATACCGCACCTGCTAGCGTGACTTCATGGCGAGACCGACTACCCGCGCGGATCTACTCGATGCCGCGGCCGCAGGATACGCGAAGCTGCGAGCATTGATTGCGGGCATGAGCGCGAGCGAGCAAGCGGCACCCCTCTATTACGGGACGAACTTCACACGGACCGAAGCCCACTGGGCGCGGGATCAGCACCTACGCGATGTGGTCGTCCATCTCATTGAGTGGCACGGACTCCTCACCGAGTGGGTCGCGGCCAACCGCACGGGCTCGGCACAGCCGTTTCTCCCCGCGCCGTACACGTGGCGCACAACGGCCGAGCTGAACGCTGCAATCTGGGAGCGGCATCAACAGACTCCGCTCGACACAGCCCTCCGCATGCTCGATGAGAGCCACCAGAGCGTCATCACTCTCATCTCGGGGTTCACCGACGAGGAACTCTTCACCAAGCAGCACTTCCCGTGGACGGGAACAACGTCCCTGGGTTCCTACTGTGTCTCCGCTACCTCGAGTCACTATGACTGGGCGATCCAGAAGCTCAGACGACACCTTCGGGCCGCTCAGGCGACCGCATAACCCCACCAGGAATCAAGCTCGATTCCCCGGGTGAGACCCCCATGGGAGTTCAAGAACCGCCGTCGGGCGGGGACGTTTGCGGTGGATTGTGCATGAGTTCCACCCGAATACCGGTCTCGTCTTCGATAAACGATGCGTAGTACCGTTCCGAAAACCGCGGGAATGTCTTCGGGTCGCGCACCGAGGTCCACCCCGCCCGCACGGCGATCCCGTGAACCCGTTCGACCGCGGCACGAGATTCCAGCGCAAACGCAAGGTGCTGCCACCCCAGCTGCCCCGAGCGGAGCGGCCCACTCCCAGTGACCGACGCGCGGTACAAAATGATCTCGGTCTCGCCGTCAGCGTTCCACGCAACGCCGCCCTCGAACTCGCGTCCGTCTGAGACGAGCCCGAGCGCTGTGAGTAACGGGTCCCACTGGGCAATAGCGACGTCGAGATCCGCGACGGTCACTCCGATGTGGTCCACAAGTGGCATGACATGATCATTGCAGAGGCGCGGCACCGGCAACAGAGGCGCGGCACAAGCGCAGTGGGAAAACACGAACTCCCCCGGTTCCGAAGAACCGAGGGAGTGATTGGCTGGGATACCAGGACTCGAACCTAGAATGACGGTACCAGAAACCGTTGTGTTGCCAATTACACCATATCCCATGGCTGGAACTTGACTCTTTTCGGAGCCCCGCACCAGGAGTTAACTTTACCCGTTCGGGCCGCGAACACAAAACCGGGCCCCAGCCGAGGGGATCCCGGGCGCGCCTTGCGCCCGGGATCCCCCGGTGGTTATTCCCCCAGTTGCGCGGCAGCCTGCTCCGTATAGCGCTCAGTTGCGCGACGCGGCACCATGACGACCGGCACCGGTGCGTGGCGCAGGATCTTCGTGGCGTGCGAACCCAGCGAGATTCGCGCCAGCGCTCCGAGGCTGCTGGAGCCGACAAGGAGCACTTCGGCGTCTCCCCAGGGGATTGCCCGCAATGCCGAGTGCCAATCCGTGCCGGCGCCAAGCGCGAGCTCCACATTTGCCGGCGGCTGGGCGAACGCGGCGACCTCCGCGAGCAGCCCCTCAGAACGATCGCGAATCACCGCTTCCCACTCCGCAATCACCGCGTCCTCGGCTTGGAAGCCGATCGCCGCACCCAGTAGCCCGCGGGGGCGCGTGTGGAACGAAGCCACCCGGAACGCGGCCCCCGAGTCAGCGGCGATTGCCGCCGCCCCCAGGACAAGCTCACCTGAGGTGTCCGAGCCACTGAACGCCGCGGTCACCCGCGAGAGCCGAGCATCGGGTGCGACGGTGAAGCCGTGCGGCGCAATCGCGACGGGTAGCTCCGCGCTCTGCAGCAGGCCCAGGCTGACGGACCCGAGGGCGATCCCGGGAGCCGCCTCCCGGTCTCGTGCCTCGTCTTCATCACCCGCGGACCCGACAACGAGCCGGACTGCACCGGCATCCTCGCACACGTCGAGCAGACCGCGACGCGCGCTGGCGGCTCGGTGTACGCGGGTGCGCACGGTGATGTCGTCTGGGATCCGTGACTGAGCCTCGACGAGGGAGGCTTCGGCAGCCGCACCCAGGAACCGCTGGTACTCGCCGTCAACCCCACCCGGTCCTCCCGGCCACCCAGCCGAGGTGACGGAGGCGAGCACGAGATCCTGCGCATACGACCGGGCAAGCAGCACGCCGAGTTCGACCGCAGCGCGCGAGCAGTGACTCGGGGCAACCCCGACGACGATACTCATCGGCCGGGCCCAGTGTCGGGGCCGCTGCCGGATCCGCCGCCCGATACGACATCAATCGAACCGGAGTCGTCTGCATCAGCCTCGTCGCTCGCGTAGCGGTAGCGACCCGGGCCTGTCAGCACGATCATCCCCGTCTTGATCTGCTCGCCGAGCACCGAGTTCTTCCGACCGGTGAACCAGTACCAGACGAGCACCAGGGCGGTCCAGATCGCGAACACAATGATCGTGATCGGACGGAGGTCCTTGATGATCCAGAGGCAACCGATGATCGAGAGGATCGGAACGACGGGGTACAGCGGGACGCGGAACTTGCGCTCAAGATCGGGTTCCCGGCGGCGCAGCACCATGACGGCGATCGACACGACAAGGAACGCCGCGAGTGTACCGATCGACGTCATCTCAGCGAGGAAGTTGATCGGGAGGACGCCCGCGAGGATCGCAACGATGATCGACACGATAATTGTGTTTGCGACCGGGGTCATGGTGCGCGGGTTGACCTTCTGGAAGATCTTCGGCGCCATGCCGTCGCGCGACATCGCGAACAGGATTCGGGTCTGGCCGTACAGCACGACGAGGGTCACGCTGAAGATCGAGATCACCGCACCGGCGGCAACAACGGTACCGGGCCAGGTCGCACCAACGATGTTCTGCAGGATCGCGGACAGCCCCGCGCTCTGACCGGCGAACTCACTCTGATCCTGCGCCCCGAGTGCGGTGACCGCGACAAGTACATACACGGCAGTAACAATGATCAGGGCGCTGATGAGCGCGATCGGGAGGTTTCGGCGTGGGTTCTTTGCCTCGTCACCTGCGGTCGCGACGGCGTCGAGACCGACGAATGAGAAGAAGATGATGCCGGCCCCGGTCATGACCCCGGCGAACCCGAAGGGCGCGAAGTTGGCGAAGTGGTCTGCGTTCCAGCCGGTGATACCGACGGCGACGAAGAAGAGCAGCACGGCGATCTTGATGAGCACCATGACCGTGTTTGCGACGACCGACTCGGAGGTGCCGCGGATGAGGAGCAGACAGCAGAGCCCGATCAGGATCACGGCGGGCAGGTTGATGATCCCGCCCTCCTCCGGCGCGTAGAGCAGCGCATGTGGCAGCTCCCAACCGAAGAGGTTCGTGACGAGCTGATTCACATACTGCGACCAACCCACCGCAACCGCCGCGGTCGAGACCCCGTATTCGAGGAGGAGACAGGCCGCAACCCCCATCGCGGGGAGCTCACCCAGGGTGCTGTACGCGTACGAATACGACGATCCGGAGACCGGCACGCTACTCGCAAGCTCTGCGTAACAGAGCACCGAGAGGCCGGCGACGAGGCCCGCGATCACAAATGACCAGAGCACGGCGGGGCCCGCGATCGGCACGGCCTCCGCGAGGATGAAGAAGATGCCCGTACCGATGGTGCCGCCCACACCAATCATGGTGAGTGGGAACAACCCGATGCTTCGTTTCAGCTGCGAGCCGGATTCACCCCCATCTCGGGGTACGGGCTTTACTCGGAACAGCTGCTGACGCAGGGTACTCGGCATGTCAGTCTTTCTCCAGACTTCCTTGTCTCGTGGGCCACACAGGCCCGCTTCTCGGGGATCCCGGCCGGGGCCCGGCCGGGAGATGATCCACAGGGTGTGGATCGCGGCGTGTTCGGTTCCCCCGTCCCCGAACAGCCAGAACGCCCCGGCGCGGATGCGCCGGGGCGAAGATTGATGTGGTTACCCCACGCGGATCACCCGGAAGGTGGATACGTGAGGGTCAAGGGCACCGCGGACGTAGCCCGTCGGGGAACCGGATACGGCCTGCAGAAACTCGACGGCTGCTGCGGTGATCTCTTCCCCGGGCATAATGTTCGGGATCCCGGGCGGGTACGCCGCGAGGGTATCCGCGGACACACGCCCGATCGCCTCGGCGGCGGGCACGATTTCGGTCTCACCGAAGAAGCCATCACGTGGGGTGAGTCGGCGTGCACCGGGCGCGGGCATCGGAGGGAACTCGACGGCACCGGCGGTCGCGGCGCGTTCCGCGTCTGCCGCGGCCGAGGACACCACGTCCTCGAGCGCACGGTGGATCGCGGCGACGTCCGGGGTCTTCCCCGCACCGATGACCGCGACGATCGAGGTGGCCGTGGACATCTCGAAGTACAGGGCGTGATCGGTGATGAGCTGGTTCCGAACCCAGTGCCCACTCAGCCCAGTCGCTGAAACATCAATGGGTACGCGCAGCACGTCGGTGTCGACAATGTCGGGGAACTCGCCAAAGTGATCGCTCACAATATCAAAGCGGGGATCAGCGCGGAGCACCTCACGCAGGTGCTGGGCGGTTTCGACCGAGCGTCCAATGGCGGCCTCTCCGGTGACAAGCGCCGAGCGAGCGATGTCGAGCGAGGCCCGCATGATCGCGCTTGTCGAGGTCGAAGCGGTCATGCCAAACGCGCGTTCGACAAGCGCCTCCAGCCTGTCCGCGAACGGCCCGTGGCCCAGGTGCAACATCGCGGTCTGCGTGAGTGATCCCGCAAGTTTGTGCGTGCTCGAAACCACAAGGTCGGCGCCGAGTCGTGCGGGCGATTCGGGTAGTTCTGGATGGAACCCGAAGTGCGGACCCCAGGCTCCGTCAACAATCAGGGGCGCACCGTGCGCGTGCGCCACATCGGCAAGGCCGCGGACGTCGGATACTGAGCCGAAGTAGCTTGGGGAAATAATGTAGACGGCCGCGGCGGCTCGGCCCTCCTGCTCCGCGAGTGTCAGGGCCGCGTCGAGCGCTTCCGGCGAGACGCCGTGAGCCATACCATTCACTGCGTCGACGGCGGGGAACACGTAGGAGGGCGTGATGCCAGCGAGCAGGACCCCGTCGCTGAAGCTCGAGTGTGCACTGCGCTGCGCGAGGAGGTGTTCGCCCAGGCCGCGCGCCGCGATCGCCGCGGTACGGTTCGCTTGGGATGCGCCGTTAGTGAGGAACCAGGTGCGCTTCGCCCCCCAGGCGTCCGCCGCGAGTTCGAGGGCTTCGTCGAGGGCCGAGTGCGCTTCCAGGTCGATGCCCTCGAGGAGCATGGGCACATCCAGTTGCAGCGCGCGCTCACCCAGGTACTCGGACAGCCGGGCGCTCAGACCCAGGTCGCTGCCACCGTGCCCCGGCACCATGAGCTGGGTCGGGTTACGCGCAATGTAGCGGTCGAGTGCGTCCGCATAGGGGGTGACCGCGTGCCGGCGCAGGCGCTCGTCACCCTGCGCGGTGACATCCTGAACAGTGGCGTCCTGCGCGGTGACATCCTGAACAGTGACGTCCTGCACGGTGGCGTCCTGCACTGTGGTCTGGGGGTCGGTGGCCGCGGGAGCAGCGTCGCGGCGCGCGGAATCGGCAATGAGCATGACACCATCGTGGCGAAGCCGGCGCGGGATCTGAATCCCGTTCTTCCTCAGTATCCACATACAGGGTATGTGGCAAGATGGATAATTCACGCAGCGCATACGATATGGGATAGGTGACGAGTGATTGATCTCCGCCAACTTCAGGCACTCCGGGCCGTGCATCGCACAGGCTCGGTGACCCAGGCGGCCCGCAGTCTTGGCTGGAGCCAGCCGACGGTGGACTACCACCTCCGGAATCTCGACGCGCTCATCGGCGGTGCCCTGCTCGAACGCAGTTCCCGCGGGAGCACGCTCACTCCTGTCGGGCACCTCGTGCTCGACCGCGCACAGGAGATCCTCACGCTCAGCGATCGGGCGCTGCGTGATGCCCGAGAGTTCACACACATGGGCCAAACGCGGCTCCGGTTTGGCACGTTCCCCACCGCTGCCGCGCGGCTCCTCCCCGCCATCGCCGCGCAGCTCAGCGATCTCAGCATCGAGTTAGACGCGGTGCTCGAAGAGGTCGGACCCCTCATCACCCACGTCAATCAGCGCGAGCTCGACGCCGCCCTGCTGTATTCGGTGCCCGGCCACGAACTCACCTTTCGGCCCGACATTGTGACCACCGAGGTGCTGCGGGATCCGCTTCTGCTCGCCCTCCCCGAAGGGCACCCGATCGCGTCACACACCTCGATCAGCCGGGAAACCTTTCTCACCCTGCACAGCGAGCGCTGGCTCCTCGGAACTTCTCTGTACGACCCGATGGACGCCGTCGTTGTCGACACCTTCGCCGCCGCCGGGTACACGCTCGAAGTCGCAATCCGCAGCGATGACTTCCAGGCGATGCTCGGCATGATCGCGGCTCGGATGGTGATCGGCCTGGTGGCGAAGCTCGCGATCGGGTCGGGCCACCCGGGAGTAGTGCTCCGGCCGATCGACGACCCCAACTTCGCCCGGTCGGTGTTGCTCGCGGCACCCACCGAAGGGGCATCCCGGCAACCCTCCGCCGCGGTACGCCAGCTCGCCGTCGCCATCCGAAACGCAGTCGCCGGCCTCGAATAGGCGGACTCGCGCCGCCAGTGCACCCGCCCATTTTTCACGCCAGCAATGACGAGAAATCCGGCTTGTCCTGGTGAACAGCCGGGCCTACGCTTCGGACAGAGGAAGTTCCTCCGCTCCTGACTCCCCAACAACGATGTTCGGGGCACCTGGGAAGGACAACGATGTCACCGACGTATGTACTTATTCACGGTTCCTGGCACACCGGTGCTGACTGGGCCGAGGTTGTCACCGCACTCGCGACCCACGGCATCACGGACGTGCACACCCCCACCGTCGCCGGACACGGCGTTGGTGTGCCGAAAAACGTCACCCACAACGATTGCGTGCAGTCAATCGTCGACTACGTCCTGGAGCACGATCTCCGGGACGTTGTCCTCGTCGGTCACAGCTACGGAGGCACGATCGTGTCGCGACTCTACGAGGAGCTCCCCGACAGGATCCGGCGGCTCGTGTATCTCAACGCGTTTGTGCTCGCCCCCAATGAGTGCCTGAACGACAACACTCCGCCCGTGGACCGAGCCGCGCTCGAATCCTTGGCCCTCGCTTCAGCCGACGACACGATCTCCATGCCGTTTGAGCTGTGGCGGGAGCGCTTCATCGGTGATGCGGATGTTGCGCTCGCCCAGCGCACCCACGCCGGGCTCTCCCCCGAGCCTGCCCAACCCTGGCGAGACAGGCTCCCGCTCGACCGCTTCTATGACACCATCGAGCGGGTCGGACGCAGCTACATCAACTGCACCGAGGACATCTCGATCCCGCAGGGCGAATGGTCTTGGCACCCACGGATGTCCCAGCGCCTGCGGAACCCGCGGCTCGTGCAGTTGCACGGCAGCCACGAGACTCTGTTTACCAATCCCACACTCCTCGCCGCGAAAATCGTCGAGGCCGGACGAGACTAGCGACGGGCCGTCGCACCGTTTCCGTTCGCGGTCAGCGCGCTGCGAAAATCATCCGCGCTGACAGGCTCCGCACCGCGGCCATCGAGCGCATCGATATACCGGAGCACAATCCCCTCACGCAGGGCCCACGGCGAGATCGTGAGCGTCGACACGTCAAACACCTTCATCGCAGTGCGGAGCACGATCGCACCGGCCATGATCTGGTATCCGCGCTCGGGGGTGATCCCCGGCAGGTACTCACGCACGTTCGACGGCATATCTCGAAGCGTGGGCTCCCATTCTCGCAAACCCGCATAGTGCAGGGGCGCGAGGTCACCGTTTTCTGGATCCGGCGGACCACCGATGAGGCGGGCGAGCGAGCGGATCGTTTTTGACGTTCCCACCACACGTTTGGGCTTGGGACGGTCAAGGAACAGCTCCTCGCGGACCCGAGTAAATTCAGTGCGGGCGTGCAGCCGCAAAGCCGAAACCGCTTCCCGCGTGGGCGGATCCTCCGCGAGGTAGTTGATTGTGGTGCGGCCCGCACCGAGCGGCAGCGAGACCTGCACATCCGGGTACTCGTCGGCCCCCTGGGCGATCTCGAACGATCCACCACCGATGTCAAAGAGCAGGACTTCGCCGGCTGACCAGCCGAGCCACCGTCGCACCGCAAGCATCGTGATCCGCGCCTCGTCCTCCCCGGAAAGCACGTGCAGCGAGACCCCGGTCTCCCGTGCGATGCGCGCGAGCACCTCCTCACCGTTCGCGGCTTCGCGGATCGCGCTCGTCGCGGTGCAGATCAGATCGTCCACCCCGATCTCGTGGGCGATCCGCACTGACTCCGCGATTGCGGACGTGATCAGGCGCACGCCTTCCTCAACGATCGCACCGTCGGCGTCGAGGTACCGCATCAGCCGCAGCACGGACCGCTGCGAGTGGTATGGGTTTGGGCTCGCGCCGGGGTGGGCGTCCACCACAAGCAGGTGGACTGTGTTAGATCCGACGTCGATCACTCCGAGGCGCATGGGAACATTCTAGGACTGTCAGTACACCTCTTCAGAACCAGAGCGGGCCGCCCCCGCAGTTCCCCAAGTGTCGAGGATGCCCGCGGTCCCCGAGATTCCAAAACGGGTGGCACCGGCAGCCCACATATCGCGCACCGCAGCCGCGGTCCGGATGCCGCCAGACGCCTTCACTCCGAGCCGTCCCCCAACAGTTTCCGCCATGATCCGTACCGCGTGCACCGTGGCACCGCCGGCCGGATCGAAGCCCGTCGAGGTCTTAACAAAGTCCGCACCGGCGGCCTCCGCCGCCCGGCAGCAAGCAACGATCTGCGCGTCGCTGAGCGCGGCCGTTTCAAGGATGACCTTGAGCACGCGCTCGGGGATCGCCTCACGCACCGCCCGGATCTCAGCTTCAACGCCCCGCCAGTCATCAGAGCGAATCAGCCCCCGGTTCACCACCATGTCAATCTCCCAGGCCCCATCCGCCGCGGCCTGCACAGCCTCGGCGGCTTTCACCTCGGCGGTGTGCACCCCGCTCGGGAACCCCACCACCGTGACGATCCGCACGGGACTACTCCGCAAAGGACCGATCGCGTCCTCCAACAGGGTGGGGCTGATACACACCTGCCCCACACCGAGCGCGCGTGCGGCGATGAGGAATTGCTCAAGTTCCGCTGGTGTTGTGCCCGGGGCCAACAGCGTGTGATCCGCTCGCTCAAGGAAGGCTTCACGCGTGAGCTCGATCGAAGCGTGGGGTGCTGGGGTGTTCATAGACTCTCCGATTCTGGGTCAGGCTGCCGCACCGGACTCCGCCGGGGGCGCGATCGCCTCGCGTTTCGTTTTTGCCCAGCTCTTGCGCCCGAAAACCTGCCGCAAGAGCGCCCGGTACACAACCGGATAAATGAGCCAGGAGTACACAAGATACAGGTGCGCAAGCAGGAGATTCATCAGGAACGGAACGATCCCCCGCCGCCGGCGAGTAAAGAACACCCCGGCGATGCCGGGCCCCGCTGAGAACAGGTAGAACAGCACGATGATAAAAATCGACCACTGTGGACGGTACAACCCGAACCCGAGGAACACCACGCTCAGCACAACCGAGATCCCGACAACCGCCTGCACAATCGGCGTCAACAGGTACCAGAGCTGATCCACCCGTGCAGCGAAGCTGAGGTTCCGGTTGCGGATACTCGGCCAGATGCGATCCAATACCTGCCAGGCCCCCTGCGACCACCGCGTGCGCTGACGGTAGAGCGCTCGAAGCGAGTGCAGACCCTGCTGGTTGATCGCGACCGAGGAGGACTGCGCGCCGCGCCACCCCTCGTGGATCAGGCGAAGCCCGATGTCCTGATCCTCGGTGAGGCGCCCCGCGAGCCAGGGGCCGCTCCGCCCCGCGTCATCCGTCACGGCAACGCTATCAAGCGCTGCGAGCCGATTAAACTGACCGTTCCCGCCCATGTTTGCGGTCCCCCACGCCACACGGCCGAGCTGAAACACGCTGCCAAACACCCCAAACTCGAGATCCTGCGCCCACGTAATAAATCCGTGCCGATTGTAGATCCGGACCTGCGATTGCACGCCACCAACACGATCATCTTCGAAGTGACCCGTGACTTTCCAAGCGTCGCGGTCAAGCCGACCGTCCGCATCAACAATCGTCACAATGACGCGCGTCGGATCCCACCCCGCATAGGTGCCTGCGCCCAGGATCTGCCGGTGCAGGTATCGCCACGCATCGTTTAGCGCCTCAGATTTCCCCTGCTTCGCGTTCGGCGGCGTTCGAGTCAGCACGGTGAGTTCCGGGGCAGACATGCTCGCGAGAATCTCACCAGTGCGGTCGCTCGAACCGTCATTAATGACCAGGATCCGCTTGTGCGCAACCTCAACTTCGAGGAGGCGACCCACGGAATCCGTGATCGTGACCTCCTCGTTGAGCGCCGGAACCATAAACACCCAGAGATACTTGTCCTCGCCGGATTCCGCCCGGGTCCGCTGATCCACCTCGCGGCGCGCGCGACGCACGAGGGCAGCCCGGATGATCAGGGTTGCCAGGGAGATGAAGCTGGCAAGGATGCACACAAGTGCGATCCAGTAGATCGGGATCGACCACACGGGCATCCCGTCGTACAGGTGCACAAGGAAGTACAGAATCTCCCCGAAGCTCGGAAACTCCGCGGCATGGGCGATGCCGCCGGTCACGCCCGGCTTCCCGCGTCAAGCAGCGCAGCGGACCCATCGCCCAGCTCGTCCGGGGCGAGGCCCAGGCGACGGCGAACGGCGTCACGCAGCTCGCAGCCCGTCAGCTCCTCGGGTGTGCCCCCCGCGCGCAGAATGTGGTCGAGCGCCTGCACGATCCGCTCCGAGGCGCGGCCGTCGCCGTAAGGGTTCGGCCGCGCCGCGCGGCGGGCGTGCTCAGCGTCATCTTCAAGCAGGATCGCGGCCTCCGCGACGATACGGTCAGGGTCGGTCCCGACGAGCGTCAACGTGCCCGCGTCCACTCCCTCACTGCGCTCCGTTGTGTCCCGCGCAACAAGCACCGGGGTTCCCAGCGCGGGCGCCTCTTCTTGGACGCCACCGGAATCCGTGATGATGAGTCGGGCCGCACCCATCAGCTGAGCAAATGCGAGATATTCTCTCGGCTCCACGAGCATCACGTTGGGCCGATCCTCAAGCGTGGCGATCAGTGGGCCGCGTGCGACAGGATTGGGGTGCAGAGGCACCACGAATTGCGCGCGCGGATACCGTTCGCTCAAGCGGCGCACTGCGGCCGCGATCCGGTCGAGACCCGCCCCCCAGTTTTCGCGCCGGTGCGCAGTCACGAGCACGATAGGACGATCCGGCGCGACAACCAGATCAGCAAGGCCCGGTCCGAAACCGTTCGCTTCAGCCGCGGCCCACCGCAGCATGTCAATCGACGTGTTTCCCGTGACAAGCACGCGGTCGTAGTCAACACCCTCGCGCACCAGGTTCGCTTTGTTTGCAGAGGTCGGTGCCAGGTGCAACGCGGCGATCCGCGAGATCAGCTGTCGGTTTCCCTCCTCCGGGAACGGGGAGAGCAGGTTCGAGGTGCGCAGACCGGCCTCCACATGGATCACCGGGATCTGCAGGTTAAACGCCGCGAGCGCTGCCGCGGCTGCCGAGCTCGTATCGCCGTGGACGAGGCACGCGACCGCGCCACCCACCTCGCGGCGGCCGTCAGCACGGTACTCGGCCGGAACCGTCTGGCTCGCCCACACACGATCGATGCCGACCATAATCCGAGCAAACATCTCGTTCAGGGTCGGCTTCACGCCGTTCTGGGCGTCCGAGGCACGGAGGTTTGCGTCGAGCCGCAGACCGGAACGGTGGATCAGATCCGCCACAAGCTCCATATGCTGCCCGGTCGCTATCACCACTGGGCGGAACTTCCCCGAGTCCTGCAACGCCCGGATCACCGGGATCATTTTGATCGCCTCCGGCCGTGTGCCGATGACGGTGAGCACGCGCGTGCGCTCTGAGTACGGAATTTCCATGTCTCCCCCTGGCGGCCCCCGACAACACCCTGTTGCCCCGCAAGCCGCCGAGCTGGAGCCCGGGGCTATTCGCTCATTCTAGAGAATGTGGGAGCGTTGGACCAGGATTTGACCTGGACCAGGACTCAGCAGGAGTGGTCCATCCCGTCAGACCATCGATCCGTCACATCACGCTACTTTTGCGACCTCGTCTGTTGGAAGAGTCGTTCCATCTTTCGAGCGGTTTCAGGGTCTGCCACGACCGATCCCGACGCAAGGAGCGGTCGATCCCGCTTGAGCACGTCCCAATTGTGTAGATCGGAGACCGCTCGGCCAGGCAGCAAGTGCAGTTTCGATTCCTTCGTGAAGAGGAGGTTCCGTTGTTCCCACAGAGCTTCCCCCACCCATCGACAGTCGCTATCTGCAAGTAGCTGATATTCGAGCGCCCGGCCAAGAATTGCCGCCACCCAGTCTGCGAATTGAATTGCGGCACTGAGTTGGCTATCGATGTGCATTGGAGGCTCAACTGCCCGGCGCATTTCGGGTTTTCCCACGGCCCGACCGAGGATGTGGGCGTACATGTTTGGCAGACGCCGCGACCGCTGGTCCTCGCTAATCGCATCGATCATGAACATGACGTTCTCATCTTCGCGGTCCGCCGCCCGGCAAATCCGATTGAGCACTTCTTCCATCGCGCGTCGCTCGACAAGGTCCGTGTCGAGACCCACCTGCTTCGGCGTTCCTTTGGGCTTCTCATCCACATAGTAGAACAACCGGCCGCCGAGGCGTGTGAGCTGACGACAGAGATAGCTAAACACACGAATGTTTTGCGGCGCATAACTGGGAGTCTTGGAACGAAATACGCTCGCACCTTTGACCTCCCAGGCTCCGGGATTCTTTGCCCCCTCATACTGTGCAGCGAACAGTCTGCGCTTCTCTCGGGTGAAGATGGAACCGAACTCGCGTACTTGTGAATCGGGGACCACAAATCCGGCGTAGCCTAACCCGGCGCTTGTGTTGAATCGTTCATGGTGCCTAGATACGTATGCGCCCGGCTCACCAATCTCGTCCAAATACGCAAGCAACATGCGCCCAGCCTAAGCGAACGCAAAAACCCACGCATTCGCGTGGGTTTTTGGACTGGCGCGTGGAGATCCTCTTGGTTTCCCTCAACCTCCGCTACCAGCTACAGGCTACCCCACCGGCCGCAGATGATCAACGCTACGCTGTGAACGGCCCGACGCGCTGCACGCGCACCGCGGGTTCGCCATCCGCCTCGGATTCGGCAAGGTCGATGACGCCCTCGATTGCCCAGTCCCGATCGCCCGCTGGGTCAAGCAGTACCTGTCGGAACCGCCACACGCCCTCGGCTCGGGCTTCCGGCCCTCGGTCCAGCTCAAGCAGCGCTGAGGCACGGGCGTCCGCGTCCGTCCGGATCTCGTCGTACTCGGTGAAGTATCCCGCGAGCGCGTCGCGCCAACGCTGCTCACCAAAGCTGTGCGGACCGTCAAGCTCGGCGAGCTCGGCATACCGTTCAAACGCGGCAGCCTGTACGCGGCGGAACAGCGCGTTGCGAAGCATCACCCCAAAGGCGCGCTCGTTAGCAAGCACGGACCGGGCCGGCGGGGCGAGGTCAATGGCCCCGGTACCCGCTGCCTGGCTCGCGTGCGCCGCGACGGCCTCCGGATTCGCGAGTTCCTCCCACTCGTCGATCAAGCTTGAATCGACCTGGCGCACGAGCTCGCCAAGCCACTCAATGAGCTCCTCGAGTTCTGGACTCTTTGCCTGTTCAGGCACGGTGCGCTCGATGGCACGGAACGCATCACTGAGGTAGCGCAGCACGCCGCCCTCTGCACGGCCGAGCTGGTAGAACGAGACGAGATCGCGGAAGCCGAAGGCTCGCTCGATCATGTCGCGCACGATCGACTTGGGTTTGAGCTCGTAGTCCCGCGCCCAGGGTACTTCCTTGACGTACTCACCGAATGCCTCGTCGAGAAGTTCTTTGAGTGGTTGCGGGTGGGTAACGGCTTCAAGGAGCTCCATCCGCTCCTCATACTCAATACCCTCCGCCTTCATCGCGGCGACCGCCTCGCCGCGGGCCTTATGCTCTTGCGCCCGCACGATCGCGCGCGGATCCTCAAGTGTCGCCTCGATGATGGAGATCACATCGAGCGCATAGCTCTCGGATTCCGGGTCCAGCAGCTCGATCGCTGCGAGGGCGAACGGCGAGAGCGGCTGATTCAGTGCGAAGTTCGCCTGCAGTTCGACAGTGAGCCGGAGTAGGCGCTGACCGCGCGCATCTTCGTGTACCTCGACGATGCCGCCGTTGCGCAGCGTGCGATACATCGCGAGCGCGGTGCGGGCGTGCGCAAACTGCCGGGCCCGCGGCTCGTGGCTGTCAAAGATCAGCATCTGCATCGTGTTGAGGGCTTCACCCTCCCATTCCTCGCCGCGGCCGATCACACCGAGGACCATCGAGTGCGTCACTCGCATGCGGCTCACGAGCGGTTCTGGCTGGGAAACAATGAGTTTCTCGAGCGTCTGCTCACTCCACGCGACAAAACCCTGCGGCGCGGACTTCTTCTTGACAGGCTTCGCTTTCTTGCCGCCCTTGCCGTCGGCGGCCTTCGCAGCCGCCTTGGCAACAGCCTTCGCGTTCTCGATCTCGTGTTCCGGGGCGAGCGCCACGACATCGCCCTCGGTGTCGTACCCAGCGCGACCCGCACGACCCGCGATCTGGTGGAACTCGCGTGCGGAGAGCCGGCGCATTTTCTCGCCGTCGAACTTGGTCAGTGCGGTAATCACGACGGTGCGGATGGGCACATTGATGCCGACGCCGAGCGTGTCAGTGCCGCAGATAACCCTGAGCAGGCCGCGCTGTGCGAGCTGCTCGACGAGCCGGCGGTAGCGCGGCAGCATGCCCGCGTGATGCACTCCGATGCCCGAGCGCACGAGCCGCGACAGTGTCGCGCCGAAGCCTGTAGCAAAGCGGAAGTCCCCGATCGCCGCCGCAATCTCGTCGCGGCCCGCACGATCAACGATCTTGATGGACGCGAGGGCCTGCGCCTGTTCCACTGCGTGGGACTGGTTGAAGTGGACGAGATAGGCGGGGGTTTCGCGATCCGCGATGAGCTGCTCCACGACTTCGTGGGCGGGCGCGACCTCGTAGCGGAAGCTCAGTGGCACGGGCCGCTCGACGCCGGTGACAAGCGCGGTATCGCGTCCGGTCGCCTCGCTGAGGTCCGCGGCGAGCTCGGTCACATCACCGAGGGTTGCGGACATGAGCAGGAACTGCGCGTCCTGCATGAGCAGCAGCGGCACCTGCCATGCCCAGCCGCGATCGGCGTCTGCGTAGTAGTGGAACTCATCCATGACGACCTGGGTGATCCCACCGGCCTCGGCGTTGTCCACGTTCTTGTCGCGGATGGCGAGGTTCGCGAGGATTTCAGCGGTGCAGCACAGGATCGGCGCGTCAGGGTTGATCGAGGTATCCCCCGTGATCATGCCGACTCGTTCCGCCCCGAACACACCCACCAGATCGAAGAACTTCTCGCTCACGAGTGCCTTGATCGGGGCCGTGTATACCGTGCGCCTGCCTTCCACCAGGGCGATGAAGTGCGCGCCCATCGCGACAAGCGACTTTCCCGTACCTGTGGGAGTGGCGAGGATCACGTTGCTGCCAAGAGTGATCCCGAGCACCGCTTCCTCCTGAGCCGGGTACAGCCGCAGGCCGCGATCCTCCGACGCCCACTCCTCGAACGCGGCGAACGCTTCGTCGGCGCCGCCGCCGTTCTCGTGTGCGGCGGCGAGCGCCTGCTCCAGGCTCATGTGTTCGGTGTCTCCTTCTCGTGCGGCGGCTCAGCGACCGCGGTGCGCTCCAGCTCCGCGAAGCGTTCCTGCATCGTTGCGTTGTTTCGGGTCAACTTCTTCACCGTCACTCCCTGCGCCTTATCGTTTGCGAGGCGCAGGTTGTTTTCGGATTTGAGGAGCTGTTCCCGCACTTTCTCCATTTCGCGGATCGAGGTGTCAATCCGCTTGATCGCTTCCTTGAACTGGGTCGAGGCGAGTTCGTAGTTGCGTCCGAAGGCGCTCTTGAACGCGTCAAGCTCGTCCTCGAAGTTCGTGATGTCGATGTTCTGCGACTTCACGAGTTCGAGCTCGGCCTTGACCTTCATCGCGTTCATAGCTGCATTCCGCAACAGGGTAATGAGCGGAATGAAGAACTGTGGCCGAACCACGTACATCTTCGGGAAGCGATGCGATACGTCCACAATACCGCCGTTGTAGAGTTCACTCTCCGGCTCGAGCAGTGACACGAGCACCGCGTACTCGCAGCCTTTCTCCCGGCGATCCTTGTCGAGTTCCTTCAGGAAGTCCTCGTTCTTTTGTTTCGTCGCGGTCCCGTCCGCCTCATTTTTCATGTCGAACATGATGGACACGATCTCGATTCCGGCGAGGTCGAAGTCTCGGAAGATGAAGTCGCCCTTGCTCCCGGTACGCACGTCGTTGTCTTTTTCAAAATACGCGTTGGGGAATGCCGTGGCCCGGATCTGGTTGAAGGTGTTCTCGCAGTGTTGCTCGAGCGTCTCCCCGATCATCTTCGTGGAGAGGCGGGCCTTCATATCCCGCAGGCGCTCGATCGCATCATCGCGATCCTTGATTTGCACCTCGTAGCGCTCTTTCAGCGAGCGCTCCGCGAGCTGCTTCTCGAGTTCAGCGCGCTCGAGGTCGTTTTTGTAGCGATCGCGTTCCTGCTGAACTTCACCGACAGCTTCTGTGACCTCGAGTTTGCGCGTGGTCTCGGCGGCAGCGAGTTGCGCGCGGAGTTCCTGCGCCGTGGCTTCCTGCGCAGCCGCAGCCTCCTGCATTTCACGGGTGAGCTTCGCCTCGGCGAGCTCCACCGCGGCGGCTGTGTCTTTGCGGGCCTGCTCCAGCTGGCCCGCAAGCGCGTCGCGCTCCTTCTCCACTCCCCCGAGCGCCTCCGAGACGGCGAGCCGCTGCGCTATCTCTCCCGCGGCGACCTCGGCGCTGAGCCGCTGGATCTCACGATCCTTTTCCGCGGCTGCCCGCTCGAGTGTCGTCGCGGCGGTCGCCTCCGCCAACCGCAGTGCCGCCTGTTTCTCGTGTTCGGCGAGTTCCAGACGCTCGTGCAGTTGCGCCTCGAAATCGCTGTCTCGGACCTGCTTCAGGATGTCGGCGTACCCCGCTTCGTCGACGGTGAACGCCTTTCCGCAGTGCGGACACTTGATCTCGTGCATGCGTGACTCCTTCTGAGCGATCGGTGAGGGTCCCGTAAGTACCCTGGCATACACCGCCGACATTGGGCCACGCAGCTCACGCGCGCCCCGGCACCACCCACCGGAACCGCCGCACTGCGAGCGCAGCGATCCCAGCGGTCACCGCTAGTAGCATGCCCCAGAGCACCGGGACTGGCAGGAACGGTGTCGTGCCAATGAGGTCCGCGTTTGCCGCCTCCACGAACCACGTTGTGGGAAGGGCACGTACCACCCACTGCCAGCCGGGACTCATTCCCGGGATGAACGTCGCGGTCAGCAGCAGCCCGTACGCGATCATGATCACAAGCGGCATCACATTCTCCAGAGATTCCGGGCTGGCGCTCCGTGCGGCGAAGAGCGCGGCGAGCGCTGTCGCGCACAGGATCACGATGAGCGCTGTGACAATGAGCCTGATCGTCGGTACCCCGAGCGGCGAGCCGAGGACCACCGAGGTACCGACGACCACGAGCCCCATCGCGACGCACAGCGCAACGCGCACCGGCATAAACGCGGCGAGCGCCACCCCGGGACTGAGCGGGACTGTGCGCAAAAGTCGGAGCGTGCCCTGGCTGCGGAGCCGCACGAAGGGCACGGATCCGCCAATGAGCAGCACGGACAAGATTCCTACGAGGAGCACCGCGCTCAGGTTACTTCGGAGGAGTTCGGGAACGATGTTGCCCTCCGCGTCGAGCGCGGTGATCTGCCCGAGCGGGATTCCCATGTGTTCCAGGGCTCGCGCGGTACCGCTCCAGGACACACTCGGCGTGGTCAGGAGCTGCAGCACGGCGCTACCCTCACTCAGGTGCACCTCCAGTGTGGCCGACTCGCCGGCTGGGACCACCGCTACTCCCGCGCGCCCCAGCACCGCCGCAGCCTCGGCTCGATCTGCGGACGCACCAGTCACGGTCACCACCGCGGGAGCGCTGCCGCCACTCACCATAAATTGCGCCGCCGCATAGGCAAGAAACATCATCACGAACCAGGTGCACATCAGCATGATCTGGCGGCGATCCCGCAGCAGTGCGAGCGCGTAGGCGCGACTCAGTGCTCTGAACGCGGTCATCAGTGGCCTCCGTGCTGGCGATCGGGAACCTGGGCGGGATCCGCGACGGGATCGGCGGCAGGAGCTGCGGCGATGCTCAGGAAGTAGTCTTCGAGGGTGCCGCGATGCACGTCGATCTCCCGCGGCATCAACCCGGGGATGAACGTGATCCGGCGCACGACGGCGTCTGGATCCGCGGTGACCACGGTGACGCGGAGCCCACGCGGGACTGCCGTGTGATGCACCTCGCCCAACGGTGCGAGCTGTCCCAGAAGGTCAAGATCAATCCCCCGCTCGATCGTGAACCCCACCCGGCTCTCGGCCGCGCGGCTTCGTGCGAGCTCATCAGGGGCACCCTGCGCCACGAGCCGTCCCGCCACGAGGATGCCCACGCGATCGCAGAGCGTTTCGGCCTCGTCCATGTGGTGTGTTGTCAGCAGGACCGTGCGGCCCGTGTTTCTGAGACCCCTCACGATCTCGGCGACCGCGCGCCTGGCTGCCGGATCGAGACCTGCCGAGGGTTCGTCGAGCACGAGGATCTCGGGGTCCCCGATGAGCGCTATTGCGAGCAAGAGTCGGCGCTCCTCACCGCCCGAGAGCGCGTGTACCCGGCGATCGCGGCACTCGTCGAGGCCGGTGCGCGAGATCACCCGGTCCGGGTCGAGCGGGGTGGCGTGGAAGGCGGCAAAGAGCCGGACAGTCTCAGCGACGGTGAGGTGCTCGAACAGGCTCGCCGACTGCGGTTGCACCGCGAGGCGAGGCGTCACCGCGTTCCGCTCGCGCACCGGGTCGTGGCCCAGCACCCGAACCATTCCGAGATCCGGCGTTCGCAGCCCCGCGATGCAGTCGATCGTTGTCGATTTTCCCGCCCCGTTGGGGCCGAGCAGGCCAAACACCTGCCCCGGGGCCACGTCGAAACTCAGCTGGGTGAGCGCTTCCTTCGCCGCGAAGCGCACGGAGAGCTTGTGTACGGTGAGTGCGGACTGCATGGGGACCTCCGGTGTTGTGCGAGGTGGCACCGTTCGGGCGCATTCCTCAGCGAGCAGATTCCTCCGGCAGTTCGGGATCGAACATCGCGTCGATGGGCTGCGCAAACAGGGCCGACAGCTTGAAAGCGAGCGGGAGCGACGGATCGTACTTGCCGGTTTCGAGTGCATTGACGGTCTGCCGAGAGACGCCAAGCCGCTCGGCGAGCGCGCCCTGGGTGAGGCCGCGCTCCTCACGCAGGGTGCGGATCGAGTTCTTCACGCTGGGGCCTAGCGGCGGGCCGTAGCCACCGCGGCCACAACCCAGCCCATCATTCCGGCGACAAAGATGATCCAGCTGGGCAAGGGCACAGTGAGGACGAAGTCGAGGAACCCCACCACTACAGCCGTCAGCATCGCGACCGCAAAGCCCCAGCTCAGTGCCGTGGTCAACGTGCGCGTCTGGTACTCGTCGAGACCCCGGATGAACTGGAGGACTGCGGCAAAGGCAAAGCCGACGGGAACGATTGGCGCGAGCAAGATCAGGATCCGCCAGGGTGACTCGGCCGCTTCCTGGGCCGGCATCGCGACAAACAGGACCACAAGGTAGGCCAGCATGCTGATCCCAAAGCCCCAGAAGTAGCGCCGGAGGTTGCGACGTTCGCTGGGACCGAGCTTTGTGCTGTCAAGTTCACTTGTCATGCCTCCAGTGTGCCGGATCACACAACTGCTTGTCAAGCGACCTTGACAGAGTGTGTGCTGCACCGAGTTCCAGCCCTGCGTGCCGGGCCCTGCACCCGCCCCGCACACACGATGCCCACCCGAAACCCCGTCGAGAACTCGATCACGCACCTCATCCCAGGAATGCGCGAGCATTCTTGCGGTCTCGACGCACCCGGGCGACGCGAGCCGGGCACAGCTGCGTCCCGCCCCGCGCCGGTACACTGGCCACATGGCGAATCCCCTGCTCTTCCGCCCGATCACACTGCGCGACGTCGAGGTCCGCAATCGCCTCTGGGTCTCCCCGATGTGTCAGTACTCGGTGACCGCGCTCGACGGCGTACCCCGTGACTGGCACCTGCAACACCTCGGAGCACTGGCGCGCGGCGGCGCCGGCCTCGTCATGGTCGAGGCCACAGCGGTCGTGCCCGAGGGCCGGATTTCGCCGCGCGACCTGGGCCTCTGGGAGGACGCCCAGGTCCCCTCGTTCGCACGGCTCGCCGAGATCGTGCACGCGCACGGTGCCCGGATTGGCGTCCAGCTGGCCCACGCAGGGCGCAAAGCCTCGACCTACCCATGGCTCCCCGACTTTACGGGCGGCACCCAGCCCGAGGCCGAAGGAGGCTGGCCCACCGTCGGCCCATCCGCCGTTGCTTTTGGGGAACTCGCGGCCCCGCGCGCCCTCGAAACCACGGAACTCGCCGGAATCGTGGCCGCCTTCGTTGCGTCCGCGAATCGGGCCGTAGCGGCCGGGTTCGACGTGCTCGAACTGCACGCCGCACACGGCTACCTATTCCATTCGTTCCTCTCGCCCTTCTCGAACCAGCGCGACGACGCCTATGGCGGCGACCTCGCGGGTCGCGCCCGGCTGCTCCGCGAGACCACACGTGCGGTCCGCGCGGCGCACCCCGCGGTTCCGCTCGTGGTACGTATCTCAGCAACCGAGTGGGTCGAGGGCGGCTTCGACCTAACGGAGGCGCGTCAGCTTGTCGCGTGGCTGGCTGAGGACGGGGCCGACCTCGTCGACGCTTCGTCCGCCGCAAACATCCTCAAGGCCCCGATCCCTGTTGGTCCGGGTTATCAGGTCCCCCTCGCTGCCGCGCTCCGCGAAGGCCCCCTGCCGGTTGGCGCGGTGGGCATGATCACGACCGCCGCACAAGCCGAGACGATCCTCGCGACAGGGCAAGCCGACATCGTTTCGATCGGCCGGCCACTCCTCGCCGACCCGCACCTTCCCCTGCGCTGGGCTCGCGAACTTCGCGCCCCCGCCGCGGAATCCCTGCTCCCCCCGCAGTACCACCGCGCACAGTTCTAGCGACCGGCGGGGCCGGCCAGCAACGTCAGAGGTCCCCGCTACACTCGCCCCATGACTCAGATCCTGCACTCCGCGGACGTACTCGCACTCCGCATGCGCGCCCAGTGGCTTGCACCACAGTGCGCTGGATCCGGGACCCACACCAGCGCGGTCATGACTCCCGGATCCGGCGCAGACCGCATCGCCGCCGTGGCACAGCACATGCTCGCAACGCAGGGGCAGGACTGGCGCTCCGCGCGCTGGGCACTGGGGGTGCGTGCTCCAGGCACTACCGTCACTGACGTGCACGACGCGTTCGCCGCAGGCCAGATCGTGCAATCCTGGCCTATGCGCGGCACGTTGCACGTGGTGCACGCAGCAGACATCGGGTGGATGCAGGGCGTCACGAACCACCGGGTGCTCGCCGGCGCCCCGGCCCGGCGCAAGATGCTCGGGCTCACGGATGCGGCACTCGAACGCCTCATTGACGTGTCACTCGCCGCGCTCCGCGGCGGGGCGACACTTGACCGAGATGCACTGTCCACCGCCTGGACGGAGGCGGGTATCGAATGGCAGACCGGCTGGCGCTACCACGTGATCTGGTGGCTCTGCCAAAACGGGCTCGCCACGTTCGGACCCGTGCGCGAGTCTGGCGAGCCGTTGCTCGTGCGCGCGGATGAATGGATCACCGCGCCGCGCACACTCACCGGCGACGAAGCGCTCGCGACCCTGGCTTCCCGCTACGCACGGGCCCGCGGGCCCGTGCGGGATCGGGACTTCGCCTGGTGGACCGGCCTCACAGTCCGTGAGGCCCGGCGCGGGCTCAGCCTCGCACGGGAAGCAGGGACCCTCGACACGGCGGTCTGCGGCGCGGCCGATGGGCCGGTGGTGTGGCTTGATCCGGCGCAGCTTGATACCGCGCAGATCGATTCGGCGCAGCTCGATCCAGCACAGCTTGAAATCCATCCTGCCTGGCAGCTGCTCCCCGCGTTTGATGAACACCTGCTCGGATACGCGGATCGAGAGGCGCAGCTCGCGCCGGATCACTTCGCGCACATTGTCCCCGGTCGCAACGGGATGTTCCTGGCAACCGCGGTCGAGGCTGGTCGAGTGCGCGGCACCTGGAAGCGAGGCTCGCGAGTGCGCAGCGGTATCGAGGTGACGCCGCTCCCAGGTGAACGCGTCGATGGGGCCGGCCTGACGGCCCCGCTTGCCGCCTGGCATGCGTTCCACGGCACCGAATCACTCCCGCCCACCGTGCACGCTGCAGCTGAAACCCCGGCGCCTCAGGTCACAGCAAGCGAAACTCCGGCAAGCAGAAACCCCCGATCCACCAAGAAGTGAGAACCTAGAACCATGGAAGTTGCCCTGATCGCGGTCATCGCCGTTGTTGTCCTCGTCGGTGCCTCGATCCTGGGTGGCAGGATCGGCATCGCGGCACCGCTCGTGCTCGTCGTCACCGGGATCGGGGTCGGCTATTTGCCGTTCGTGCCGCTCGTCGAAATCGATCCGGAAGTGATTCTGCTGGGCGTGCTCCCACCCCTGCTCTACGCGGCGGCCGTCAATGTGCCGCTCGTTGACTTTCGCCGCAATTTGCGGCCGGTGGTGGGCCTATCCGTCCTGCTTGTCATCATTACCGCGGTCGTGATCGGCGCGGTGCTGCACTTCGCGGTCCCCTCGATCCCACTGCCCGTGGCAATCGCCCTCGGTGCCGTGATCAGCCCCACTGACGCCGTCGCCGCCACCTCAATCGGTAAGCGTCTCGGTATGCCGGATCGCGTTGTTGCGATTCTCGAGGGCGAAAGCCTCGTGAACGACGCCACCTCCCTCGTGCTCCTCAAGACCGCGATTGCCGCCGTCGCCGGGGGCTTCATGTTCTGGGACGCCGCCGGATCCTTTGCGTTTTCCGTCACCGCCGCGATCGTCGTGGGCGGCCTCATTGGCTTCATCACGGTGTGGCTCCGCTCCAAGCTCCGTAACCCGGTCTACGACACGCTCATCTCGTTCGCCGTGCCCTTCGTATCGTTCATCCCGGCCGAGGCGATGCACGCTTCGGGCGTTCTCGCCGTCGTGGTCACCGGCTTGTACACCGGGCATCACGCCTCACGACGATTCAGCGCAACCGCTCGCATGAACGAGCGGCTGAACTGGCGCACCGTGCAGTTCGCCATGGAAAACGGGGTCTTCCTCGTCATGGGACTGCAACTGCACGCCCTCGTCGAACACGTGGGGGAAAGCCCCTTGCGCCTCCCCCACATTGCGCTGATCTCGCTCGGCCTCGTCGCCGTGCTCATCGGCTGCCGCGCGCTGTTCATGATCCCGCTCATCGCCTCCATGCGCGGATCGGTAGATCGCTACGAGCAACGCAGCAACGGTTTCACCCGGCTCGCGCGCCGGGCCCGCGCCGCGGAGTCCCCCGACCCGCGACGCGTGGAGCGCGCCGAACGGCTCGCCGAGCGTACCCGCGCCGACCTGGAACACGAGCGCGCTCAGGGCCTCGGGTGGCGAGACGGCGCGGTGCTGTCATGGAGCGGGATGCGCGGTGTGGTGACCCTCGCGGCGGCGCAATCGATCCCCGTGGGGGTCCCATACCGCGCGCAGATCATCCTGATCGCCTTCGCGGTGGCCGTGATCACGCTGCTGCTGCACGGACTCACGCTCCCGCTTGTCATCAACAAACTCTGGCCCAATGGCTCAAAGTCCGGGGCGAGCGCCGCCGAGCTGAAGGCGCTGAAGGGCGATCTCATGGAGGCCGCGGATTCGGCAATCGATGACGCCCTCGCCAATTCCGAAGAGGGTCAACGCCCCGTGCCCGAGGAGATCGTGAAGCGGGCCCGCGCCAGCGCTCGCAACGGCCTCACCCCGATCACGCTCAGCGGTGCCACCGGCGGGCTCCTGCTGCCCAGCGAGGAGACGCCAGCCCGAGCGTTCATCCGCCTCAGCCGCGTGGCCCTTGAAGCCCAGCGCACGGCGCTCCTCGACGAGCGCGCCCTCGGCCGGTACAGCTCTCCAGCGCTGCGTGCCGCGGAGCTCGCCCTCGACGCGCACGAAACCCGCCTCACCCCACCCGGCGCAGAGTAGCGGACCACTCAGACCCGGGCCCGGGTGCCGGGGTCCGTGTGCCGGGGTCCGGGGTCCGGGGTCCGGGGTCCGGGCTCCGGGCTCCGGCTCCTGGCCCCGTGTGCCGCGGTCCGGGCTCCGGGCCCGTGTTCCGGGCCCGTGGTGCCGCACCCCAACACGCTCCACACGAGCGTTTTTACCCAAACTAAGCGATTTTCCGCGGAAAACGGGTCAGTCTCGGCAAAATCCCTACGGTTGGGTGAGCGATTAACGGGGTATCCGGTCTGCACAGCAGCGGGCCGAGGAACCGGCGGACTAGCGGATCTCGACGCCCGCCGCGGCGAGTTCACGAAGCGCCGCGGCCGAGCTCTCGGGGGCGACCCCCGCGATATGCTCCGAGAGCACCCGCACGACGAGCCCGGCGGCACGCGCGTCAAGCGCCGAAGCCCGCACGCAATAGTCAGTGGCAATCCCCACCACATCGAGTGTGTCAACCCCGTGCTCGACAAGCAGTTCAGCAAGGCTGCGGCCGTCGCCAGTCACACCCTCGAACGCCGAATAGCCGTCGTTCCCCATGCCTTTGCGCAGATGCACATCAATCCGGCCGAGCGGCACCCGGGGATGGTATGCAGCCCCAAACGTGCCCTGCACGCAGTGCACAGGCCAACTCGTCACGAAGTCTGGCTCCGTGCCGGGTGCGGCAAAGTGGCCGCCGTTGACGCTGTCTGCATCGTGCCAATCTCGGGATGCCGCCACGAGCGCGTAGCGATCCGGCATCGCGTCAAGGAACCCATCGAGCCCCGCGGCAACCGCGGCACCACCATCGACTCCGAGTGCTCCGCCCTCCGTGAAGTCATTCTGCACGTCGACGATCAGCAATGCCCGGGTCATGCGCCCTCCAAGCGTGGAACTGGAACGGAACGCTTGCCAGCCTACGCCGAACGCACCGGATTTTGGTGGTGGCTGAACACAATGCTCGTGCGCGTAGCCGATACGGCGGGATGCGCGGAGAGGTGCTCCATCACGAAGTCGCGCACATGATCGGAATCCCGCGCCGCCAAGTGGATGATGAAGTCCTCAACGCCACCGAGGAAGTACAGCTGCATGACCTCCGGGAGGCTCCGGAGTGCATCGCTCATCTCAGAGATGCGCTGCCGCGCGCCGGAGCGCACGGTCACGCTAATGAGTACCTGCAGGCCAAGACCCATCGCACGAGGATCGACGCTCGCGGTGAACCCCGTAATGATCCTGCGCGAGACGAGGCTGCGGACCCGCGCAATGCACGTCGAAGCGGCCACACCGACACGCTCCGCAAGCTCTGCGTTGGTGATTCGACCGTTGGACTGCAACTCTTCGACGATCTTGCGGTCTACGTCGTCTAATTCCAGTTCAGGGTGCAGATTCTTCGATACCTCTGACATCGGCCACCACTCTCGCTCGCAGAATTCCCACTCACACGACTAAATCCGAAGAGAATTCAACTATTTGCTACTGATTACGAATATACTGCACTATTAGTAGGTTCCACCGCATCCTGCGACATCACATTGGGTCGTGGTTGGGTGGTTCCATCTGAACACCATTACCCACCGATTTCTTTGGAGCATGTCATGCGCGTCGGTATTCCCACCGAGATCAAGAACAACGAGAACCGCGTCGCCATCACGCAGGCTGGCGTCGTCGAACTGACCCGCCGCGGGCACGATGTCTTCGTGCAGGCTGGCGCCGGCCTCGGCTCGGCCATCACCGATGCGGAGTACATCGCCGCCGGTGCCACCATCGTCGAGGGGGCAGACCAGGTCTGGGCTGACTCCGACATGATCCTCAAGGTCAAGGAGCCCATCGCTTCTGAGTACGACAAGATGCGCAAGGGTCAGGTGCTCTTCACCTACCTGCACCTCGCAGCTGATCGCACCCTGACCGACGCCGTGCTCGCATCGGGCACCACCGCCATCGCGTACGAGACCGTGCAGCTCGCGAACCGCGGCCTGCCCCTGCTCGCCCCGATGTCCGAGGTCGCTGGTCGACTCTCGGTCCAGGTCGGCGCGTACTCGCTGATGAAGGCAAACGGCGGCCGCGGCGTCCTCCTCGGCGGCGTCACCGCGACCCGCCGCGGCAAGACCGTCGTCATCGGCGGCGGTGCTGCGGGCGAGCAGGCTGCACGCATCGCCTACGGCATGGGTTCCGAGGTCACCATCATCGACATCGCGATCCCCCGCCTGAAGCAGCTGGAAGACGAGTTCAACGGTCGTATCCAGACCCGCACCTCGAACGCCCACAACATCACCGAGGCACTCAAGGACGCTGACCTTGTTATCGGCTCCGTGCTGATCCCGGGCGAGAAGGCACCGAAGCTCGTCACCGACGAGATGGTTGCGCAGATGAAGCCGGGCTCCGTGCTCGTCGACATCGCAATCGACCAGGGCGGCTGCTTCGAGAACTCGCGGCCCACCACGCACGACGATCCCACGTTCTCCGTGCACAACTCGATCTACTACTGCGTGGCGAACATGCCCGGTGCGGTCCCCGAGACCTCCACCGCGGCGCTCACCAACGCTACCCTCCCCTACGTCGTGTCGCTTGCTGACAAGGGCTGGGTTGCCGCACTGAACGCTGACGAGGCACTGGCAAAGGGCCTCAACGCACACGACGGCGTGGTCACTTTCAAGGGTGTCGCTGACGCATTCGACGGCCTGCCGTTCTCGTCCGTCTCGGACGTGCTCGCAGCCAACGCGTAAGCAGAGGGCGTACTCTAGATCCTATGGATCTGAAGTTCAGCTTCGGAGGGGCGTCACCGGATCATCACGATCACGGTGGCGCCCCTTCGGGCGTTTCCCTCCCCCTGTCCGTGAAGCCCGTCTCGCTTGGCCCGGCGAGCAGCTCGCTCGATATCGTGCTGCGCCGCTCTGACGCGAAGCTTGTCGCCGAGGCGATCTCCGGAGACGGGGTCACCTACGCCCGCGCCGAGGTCGACACGGATACCGACGCGGCACCCGAAACGCTCGCGAAGGCCGCCCGCTCGGCGGTGTCCCGCGCGGTTGCGGAGCTCGAGGGCCCCATGTCGGATTCGGTCACCGCGATCGTTGTCGACCTCGGCACGGATTCAGTCGCCCTGATCACCGCACTCGGTATCAACCTGGCAGATCCCGTTGTGGACGCCGCGCTGCAGCGACGTTCCGGGATCGCGATGGGCACGCCCGTCCGCGTCGCCGGCTAGCCCGACTCGCAGGAACGGCCGAAACGGCCGACCGCACGCCGGGCCCGGGGCTCACGCCGAACCCAATCGTGACCGAACCCGAATGCCGCCGAACCCGAATGCCGCCGAACCCGAGCCGTTGTATCTTGCGGGAGGGATTCTCGCCGGAAAACCCATCCCGCAAGATACAACGGCTCGGGGAAGGTGGAGCATCACAGGGCCGAGTGCGGCGTGAGGTTACAGCCCGGCCTGGAACCGGATGATCCGCTCCAGAGCCTCGGCCACGGCGCTTTCACCGGCCGCATACGACAGCCGCACAGCGCGGTCACCCGAAACCGGATCAAAGTCCGCACCGGGGACAACCGCAACATTCGCGCCTTCGAGCAACGCTCGGGCGTAGGCGGAGGAGTCCGCGTAACGCTCAAGCTGCGGCCCCAACTCCGAGTAGTAGTAGAACGCCCCGTCCGAGGGCGCAGCGACACCCCAGTTCAACTCCGGTTCAGCGGCGAGAATCAGCGCGCGGGCGCGCGCGAAGCCCGCAACGACCGCGTCGCGTTCGCCGTATGCCTCGGCGCTGAATGAGCGCATCGCGAGTTCTTGTGCCGGTGCGGGCGGTGACAGCGCGAAGTTCGAAGCCAGCGCTTCCACGGGATCAACCAGGGCCTGCGGCAAGATCGCCCAGCCCAGCCGCCACCCCGTCATTCCCCAGTACTTCGAGAACGAGTTGATGACCACAGCCTCGGGATCGAGCTCTCGCAGGGTGATCCCGCGCGGATCCGCGGCCCCCGGCTCGGGGAAGGTGATGCCGTGATAGATCTCATCGCTGATGATGCGCACCTCGTTCGTGACGCACCAGGCGACGAGCTCGGTGAGCGCCGATCGATCCAACATTGTGCCCGTCGGGTTCGCGGGTGAGGCAAGGATCAGCCCGTTCAGCGGGCCGTGCTTAGCGACCGCAGCCGCCAGCAACTCGGGGGTGGGCTGGTAGCGCGTTTCCGGGCCCGTCGGGATCTCGATGACGTGCACCCCCAGTGCGGTCAGGATGTTCCGGTAGGCGGGGTATCCGGGGCTCGCGAGGGCCACCCGGTCACCCGGGTCGAATGCGGCGAGAAATACGAGCTGGAAGGCCCCCGATGACCCAGTGGTCACGGCGACAGTGGCCGGATCCACCTCCACGTCATACCAGGACCGGTAATGGCCGGCGATCGCCTCGCGCAGCGGGGTGGTGCCGAGCGGGCCTGTGTATCCGGCAGGCTTGAGTGTGCCGGGCGCCGGGCGGGCACTCGGCTCCCCCGCGCACAGTGAGACAACGTCGTGTCCGTCCGCACGGCGGCGAGCGATCTCATCGGTGATGCGCATCACCTCGAAGGCGGGGATCTTCGAACGCTGGGACGCCGCGAGCGGCGCGATGCTGGGAGCCTCCCCGAGCCTGCGGGAAGGCGGAGTCTTGAACGGTCCGCCTGGTGTGATCATGCCTCCACGTTAGCGGGCCGCGGCGCGGCAGCGTCGAGGTGCCGCAGAAAGATGATGAGCCAGGCGAAAATGATGCCAGCGGCGACGAGCTCGAACGCCGCGAGGTTGTAGTACTGCACGGGCCAAAACAGGATCGCGGAGAGCGCGATCCCCATTAGCACGATGTCAGAAAACAGCAGGAAGGCCTTCGAGAAACCATCGAGAATCCAGCGTAGGCCGATCAGCACCCCGCCGAAGACAACCGCCATACCGGTGGCAAACGTGTTGTGAACGATGAGGTTCTTGTCGACCGGGACCAAGCCCACACCGGCGAGGCAGGCCCCAATCGCCACAAACGCCCACCCGATGAGGGCGGTGTTTCGCGTATGGCTCGGAGGGGCGGCACTCGCCCACGCCTCGAGCGCCGGGGACATGAGCGAGGCCAGTGAGGCGAGCAGCATGCCTCCCACAACGAGCGTGAAGTTGAAGATGATCACGCTGATCCCACTGCCCGCACCCAATTCGCTGAAGTGGAGTTGCCACCACTCCGCGTCGCTTGTGGTGAGCATGGCAACAACGATGCCGCCCGTCATAAACACCGAGAACAGCCCCGAGAGTCGCGAGGTCGTCAGGTCACCACCGGACAGCGTGCCCCCATAGCCGGCAACAGCGGCGAGCAGCACCGTGATCATGATGCTTGTGAACGCGTCAACCTCAAGTCCCAGAAACCCGCGGACAAGAATCGAGGTGAGCAGCCCCACCATGAGCACGGTGATTCCCGCGTGCACAAGTGCGATCGCGAGCGCATTAATTACCGCCTGTGTGCGCACCGCCCAGCGCGGCCAGCCCGGAATCGGCGGCAGGGGGGACCGCAGATACTCAGTGACTGCCGAGATCGCCGCGGCCACAGTGGCGAGCACGATCCCGACGCTGCCGGGCGATACGGGGCCCCACAGCTGCACGGTGTCGTGGAACGCAATCAGCCCAGTCACGGCCGCGACAACCGCGGCAATCGCGGCAGCGGCAAAGGCTCGCACCTCCCGCCGGCTCCCCGGCGAATCCGGGACGCTCTCGACCCCGGGATACAGCAGCGCAAACATCGCATCAACGGCGCGACGCAACCGTCCCGGCGGTGTTCGCGTAGCCTGCGGCGTCGGCTGTACCGGCGGTGTTGGTGGGCGCAGCCGATCAGGCTGTGATGCCTCGGGAGGGGTCATGCGCTCAGTGTAGGAGTCGCAGGCTCACCTCCCCGCGCGGCGCGCTCGGTGAGCCGCAGGTAACCCGAGAGCGCGCTGAGTCCCTCGGCGGACTGCGGGAGTCCTTCGCCCAGCCTGTCTGAGGAGATGAGGTGTGCGGCCCATTGCGCGCGGCTGATGGCAACGTTCAAACGATTGCGCATCAGCAGAAACTCGAGACCGCGCGGCACGTCTTCTGCGCTCGACGCGGCGAGCGTCACGATCGCGATCACGGCTTCGAGGCCCTGGAACCTGTCGACGGTGCCGACTCGGATCTCCGCAAGACCCGCCGCGACAAGCGCGTCCGAGACGGTTTCCACTTGCGCGTTGTACGCGGCAACCACGATGATGTCGGCGGGCGTGAGCAAACGTTCCGCTCCGGTGCCGACACGCACAGTGCCAGCGAGCACCTCTTGCGCCAGGCGCACCGCTGCGGCGGCCTCTTCAGTTGAGTGGGTCGCATTGCCCCGGTGCCCGACGGGGTGCCACACGAGCCCTGCGGGGCCGCAACCGGTGACGTGTCGAGTGCCGGCAGCGGGGTGGGCACTCAGCCGCCCCTCATAGGAAAGCTCAGACACGACTCCGGCGAGTTCCGGGTGCATGCGCCGGGTTTCGGCGAGGAAATAGCCGAGTTCGGGTGGAAGGGTGTCGTGATCTCCGATCACCCAGGCCAACGCCGAGGTGTCCACAGGCTCGGGGTGACTGCCCTGGGACACCTGCGGGAGCTGCTGCGGGTCGCCCAGCAGCAGCAGCCGCTCGGCCGAGACCGACGCCGCGATCGTGGGCGCGAGTGAAAACTGTCCGGCCTCGTCGATCACGAGCAGGTCCAGGCTGCGCCTCGGGAACCGCTCCTCGTGGCTGAAATCCCACGCAGTGCCACCCACCACACACCCGCGACCCGCGTTGCCGTGTTCGCGGAGGAACCCGGCCTGTCCGCCAACCCCGAGCACCGTGTACTCGGGTGGCAGCGCGTCGGGATCGAGCCGCCCACCCTGCGGAACCTTCCCCACGACCGCGGGATCCACCCCCGCGGAAATCACGCCGTCAAGCACGTTTTCCACGACTCGGTGTGACTGCGCGACAACGCCGATTCGCCAGCCATCCTCCTCGACGAGGCGCTTCATCACGCGCGACGCGAGATACGTTTTCCCGGTTCCAGGAGGGCCCTGCACGGCAAGCGCGGATCGGTCGAGTCGCCGCACACTCGCGACGACTGCCCCAATCGTGCGCGCCTCGGGGTCGCCGCCAACAGTGGCAAGGGCGAGTGGGGACGCGGGATCCACGAGCGGCCCACCGCCCACGAGCCGCGGGGCATTGCGCCGCAGCAAATCGACCACCGGATCCGCGGGCGCAGCACCCGCAGCAAGACCGTCGGCAAGCGCCTCACCCCACTCCTCAATTGCGCTCCGCTGGCGACCGGCGTTCGGCGGCGGCCCCGGAACGAGCGCAACAGGCAGGGTGTCGTAGGGGGTCGCGTCCCGCGGCAACATCTCCTCAATGACCACGCCGTGCTCGTCGCGCGCAACGATTTTGACGCGCTGCGCGGTGCGCTGACCTGGGAAAGTTCGCGGGTCCGCAAAGGGTGCCGGCGGCGCGTACAAGACGTAGGCTTCCCCGCCCGCCTTCGCGGAACTGCCCGGGGCGAGTTCACCGCCGAGCCGGACATGACGGCGCTCCACGCGCGCCCGTCCCGGCAGATGCCAGTCCTCGAGGATTCTGGTCTGAGCGGGATCCACAACGAGTACATCGCGGGTGTCCGCCCATTCCTCGATGGGGTCGGTGAGCCGCGCAAAGTGTGCCCACCAGAACGACTTCTGCTCGCGTGCGTGGTAATCAATTGCACTGCCCGCGAGAGCCGCGGCGGTGCGCTCGTGCGGATCCGTCGCGGCCTCCGCAAGCTCAGCGAGCCGCGCCCCGAGCACGCTGATCTCGAAGCTCTGCGTGGTGTCGGGCACAAAGGGAGGTGCCGGATCGACACCGTGTTCCGCGGCGAGCCCCTGGAGCCAGTCTCGCAACCGCAGCGTCGAAACGCAGTCGTAGCGGTTGTAGTCGGCGATCGCGTCGAGCCGCTGCTGGCCAGAAGCCCGCAACGCCGGATCTGGGGCGGCGAGCTGGGCGGTGGCGTCCGCGTACTCGGTCACCGACTGCGCCGCGGTCGTGACGCCGTCCTCAGCCCGCAGCTCGGCCCCCATGTAGAGCGGCTCAAGTTTCTTAATCGAATAAGACCGGGATCCAACGAGCACTGCTCGCCGGACGATCGGGTACAAATCGACGAGCACCTGGTCGCGCAGCAGCCCGTCAACTTCGGCCTCACCCACCCCGTGCCGTGCCGCGATGCTGAGCAAGTGCGTGCGCTCGTAGGCCGCGTAGTGGTAGATCCGCATTCCGGGGAACCGTGCGCGGCGCTCCGCGACGAGCTCCAGGAAACGTAGCAACGCGGCCTTTTCCGCCGCGAGATCGTGGGCCCAGAGTGCGGTGAACTGTTCCTCCGCATCGACAAATCCGAAGAGATAGTCGATGCCCCACCGCGCCGTCGCGTCGGTCCCGGGTTCCCGGTAGAGCGGGTCGCCCTCGAAATCGAAGAACAGGTCACCCGGGTTCGGCGCGGGGATCGCGGCCAGCGCCGCCGCATCGATGACCCGCACCGGCGGCGGGCCATCCCCCACAGCCCCGACCTGAGCGGCGGCCTGTGCGCTGAGCCGCGTGAGCACCGCCGGGGCGATCCCGGGAACGTCCAGGTCACCGGCGACGATTCCGGGGAGCGCGTCCGCGATGGCGTCAATTGTCGTGAGCCCCGCCGCCGCGAGCGCCGAGCGTTGCGTGGTGCGCAGGCCCGCGATCAGCAGCGGGTCTCGCGTGCGTTCGATCTCGGGCGCGCACACTTCGCAGCGGCCACAGGCAGTCACGTCCGGATCGCCCCACGCGACCGGATTGGCGCTCGCCCGCAGACCGTCGACACCGACCGCGGTCGCGCGGTCGATCAAGATGCGGTGGAGGCGCCGCCTGCGCGCACGGAACACCGGCGCGATGTCAGAGATCCGGTGCGTGGACCGGGCCCCGTCCCCGAGGATCAAGGTGGCCTGAGGCGCGACCGGCACCCCGATCCGCTCCAGCTGCTCGACGTATGCGGCAAGCTGCATCAGCGCAGACACACGGGCCCGGCGCGCAAGCTTTGTGTCTTCGACCTCGTACTCCCCGGCTTCGGTCATGCGGAGAAAGTCCGCGAAACCCACGAACGCCAGTTCCGGTTCGTCCGCGGTGCCGGGCCGCTGCGCCGGATCGAAAAACGTCGCCTGGAACACCACGCCCGCCTGCGCCGCGAGCGCGGCCTCGGTCTGCGCGCTCACCGCCAGGAGGTCCGCCTCGGACATGGAATCGGGCCGCGGGATCTCGGCAACACCGCCGGGGGTCGCCGGGTCCCACGGACCCAGTTCGTCCCGGTACGCGGCCAGCGTACGTTCTTCGTGCGCGTCGCCTAAGCGGGCCGCTCGGGCAAGCATTGGGTCGTCATCGGGTGGCACGCTGACGTTTCGGCCAAACCGCGCATCCGCACGGCGCAAAAACGCGAACTCACAGGCACTCGCGGCGGTCAGGTCACTCGCGCTCGTGACGATCCGCTCGCCGCCGCTCGGCCGTTTCTGAATGAACACGCGCGCTCCGCTCGTCGGGTGAGATTCCGTGCTGAGAAGACACGAACAATACGCTCACGACGTTAGCGTGTACCACCGACATTCAAGGGATTCTCCACAAACTCGCGAGTGATCAGCCAGCAGACGCTAGAATGGTGCGCACAGGGCGTGTTCATCCCGCCCCGCGTCGCTGACTTTCAGTCGCCCGCCCCCGACGGCAGGCCACCAGAACTTTCGCGGCGAACGACTGCGCGGTCCCGCGCACTCGCCGAAACCGCAGCATCGCGACGCTCTGGCCAGTCCTGGCCCGCCGCGCGCTGCACGTATGCAGAAAGGTCCCCGTGACCGAGACCACCACCCCCACTTTTGAAGCGCTCGGCGTTCCGACCCCGATCGCCGACGCGCTGGCCCGCAACGGCAAGACCGCGCCGTTCCCGATCCAGCGCGATACGCTCCCCGATACCCTCGCCGGCCGCGACGTACTGGGCCGCGGCCGCACAGGCTCCGGCAAGACAATTGCTTTCGGCATCCCGCTCGTCGCGCGCCTCGCCGAGGACGTCGTCGCGAAGCGCCGCCCGAGCCGCCCCCGCGCGATCGTACTGGCCCCGACCCGCGAGCTCGTTACGCAGATCGCAGAGACAATCAAGATGCTCGCCGACCCCGTCGGCGTCAAGGTCACCACGATTTTCGGCGGGATCCCGCAGCGCCGCCAGGAAGTCGCCCTCGAGGGTGGCGTGGACGTCGTCGTCGCGGCCCCGGGCCGCCTGGACGATCTCCTGAAACAGGGCGTCGTCTCGCTCGACGGCGTCGAGGTCACCGTGCTTGACGAGGCCGATCACATGGCCGACATGGGCTTCCTGCCAGTCGTCACGCGCATCCTCAACAAGACCCCGAAGGTCGGCCAGCGGCTGCTCTTCAGCGCTACCCTGGACAACGGGGTCGACAACATCGTGAAGAAGTACCTGCACGACCCGATCTTGCACTCGGTCGACTCTGCCGAGTCACCCGTGCCGCAGCTCACACACCATGTGTTCGAGGTGTCGGGCAAGGGACAGAAAGACGCGCTCATCGAGGCCCTCGCCTCGGGCACGAGCCGCCGCATCTTCTTCACCCGCATGAAGCACCAGGCCAAGCGCCTCGCGAAGTCGCTCACGGCGGCCGGGATCCCCGCAGTCGAGCTGCAGGGCAATCTGTCACAGAACGCGCGCGACCGCAACCTCGCTGAGTTCGTCAGCGGCGACGCGAAGGTCCTCGTGGCCACCGACGTCGCGGCCCGCGGCGTTCACGTCGACGGCGTCGAGCTCGTGGTCCACATCGATCCCCCGGTCGAGCACAAGGCCTACCTGCACCGCTCCGGTCGCACGGCCCGCGCGGGCAACGAGGGCGATGTCGTCACCATCGTGCTTCCCGAGCAGCGTGGCGAAATGCGTCAGATCATGCGCGCCGCGAAAATCAACGTCGCGCCCCGTCAGGTCAACCCGAACGCGGCGAGCGTTGATCCCGAGGTGCTCGCACTGATCGGTGAGGTCGCACCCCGCCAGGAGCCCCGCGAGATCGAGCGCCGCCGCGCCGAGGCGCAGGCCGCGCAGCAGCGTGCCGCGGGTCACAACCCCGCAGGGCAGGGCAGCTCGACCGGAGCAAACGCGAAGCGGAAGCGCTCCCGCGGCGGCCGCGGGCGCAGCGCTGGAGACGGTGCGGCGCAGGGCGGCCAGACTCGTGGCGGCCAGGGCGGTCAAGGCGGCCAGCGCTCCGGCGGCCAGGGCGGTCGTGGAGCGCAGGGTCAGGGCGGCGAAAACCGCCGCGGCCAGGGCAGCGGACGCGGCCAGGGCGCGGGCCAGGGCCAGCAGCGCTCCCGTGCGCAGGGCGACGGGGGCGGCCAGCGCCGCACCGGACGCCGGGCGCAGGGCGGCGGCAGTGTCTACTCCACGAGCTCGCCTGGCGCGTAACTTCACACCGCGGTGAGCGGTGAAACCGCTGAGGGCGGCGGTGCAATGCGCACCGCCGCCCTCAGTGGTTTTCAGCGATTGACCGAACGGCCTGCCGTGCTACGCCTCGTCGAGAACCTCGCGGGTGTCGGGATCGCCGTCCACCTGCTCAGCGAACTCGGTGCGCCGCGCCGTGTCCGGCGATTCCTCCTGCCAGAGTTCTTCGAGATCAGCGGCCAGTTCGGCCTCCTGCTCCTCGAACTCTTCGACTTCCGCCAACGGCGCGGAGTTTGCCGCCGATTCGGCAAGATCCGGCGCAGGATCGACACTGGAATCAGGTGTGGGACCAGGGGAATTCACAACGTGGTTCATGGCCTCACGGTAGCGCTCCCCCACGTCAGTGTCCACGACGACGCCGCGGCGTCCGCTGAGAGCTGACGCGTGATCCCGGGCTCCGCGACGAAATCCGTGCCATGTGCCCCGATCCTCCGCGAAATCACGCCCCTATCGCTAGCGAGGGTAACGATTTCGGTCATATAATCGTCTGATGGGCATTTACGGGCAGCTGAGCAAGAATCCGGGCGTTTTTCGAGTCTTGGGTTCTCAGTTGCTGGCCCGATTCCCCTTCGGGATGCTCTCGATTATTCTGCTGCTGCACATCCAGCAGGCCTACGGTGACTACACCTCCGCTGGGCTTGTGCTCGCCACGCAGAGCATCGGCCAGGCGATCTCCGGCCCGATGAGCAGCAGGCTAATGGGGCGGCTCGGCATGCGTCCGGTGCTCTCGGTCACCTCGGTCGTGTGCTCCATTCTGCTGTTCACCATCGCACTTGTGCATCTGCCGCTCATGATCGTGGCAGGGATCGCCTTGCTCATCGGGCTCTCCACGCCGCCGGTGACTCCGGCGGTGCGCACGATCTACCCGAAGCTCGTCCCGAGTTCGCAGCTCTCGGAGCTCTTCTCTCTTGATGCCGCGGCGCAGGAACTCATCTGGGTGCTCGGCCCCGTGGTCGCGGTGTTCGTGACCTCGCAGTTTGGCACCTCGATGGGCCTCCTCGTCGCCGCCGGCTTCATGCTGCTCGGCGGCGCCTGGTTCATTCTCAGCCCCGCGGTGGGCCGCGTGCAGTTGCTCCGTTCCAAGCGCGGCTTCGGCGCGGTCCTGCGTCATCCCACCGTCGTGATCTCGACCGTGGTCGGGTTCTTCTTTGTGGCCTCCTTCGCGGCGATCGAAGCGGGCGTGGTGGCGGCGTTTGCCGGGCCAGACGGCGGGCACGGCAGCATGGAGTCGGGCATTGTCCTCGCCCTGTTCGCGGGTGGATCGCTCGTGGGCGGATTGCTGATCGGACACCGCGAGATGCGTTCCTCCTCGCTGTTGCTGCGCATCCTTGTCGTGCTCGCAGGAACGCTCGCAAGCCTGGTCAGCCTGAACATGTGGTGGCTCGGAACCGTGCTATTCCTCGGCGGCCTCGGCACGGCCCCGGCGTTCGCCGCGATCTCGAGCATCGTGAGCTCTACAGTGAAGTTCTCGGAGACCGCAGAGGCATTCGGTTGGGTGGGCACCGGGCAACTCGTGGGCGTCGCCACAGGTTCCGCGCTCGCGGGCATCGCCATCGACGTTGCGGGTGCGCACGGGGCCATCGTCGTTTCGGCCGCCCTGCTCCTGATCTGCGCCATTGTTGCCGCCGCCACAATTCGGTGGATCCCGGACCTGCGCGGCCGCTCGATCGAGCCGCCGCCCGAGACGGGCACCGTCACAATCCCGCTGAACTAGCGGGGCCGTCGCCTCTCATCGATGGGTGAGTTTCTGGGGCTTGCCGTGCGCGAAGCCCCAGAAACTCACCCATCGATGCTGCTGTGGGGGCGCAGGATCACGATTCCGGCACACTCAGGGAAGGCCCAGGCGGTCCCCGGCCCGGAGCGACCACCGGCGGACTATGGTGTGGACATGTCCCGTCGAAGACTTCTCGCGCTCACCGCCGCAGCGACGCTCCTCCTGGCACCACTCTCAGCGTGCGCGCGTTCCTCGGAGTCTGCGGTATCCCCACCCCAGATCGGGATCGAGGGGCCGCTCACAGACGCAGCAATGCCCGAGGGCGGGGCGGCCGGCGCTCAACTCGCCGAGAACGGCGCTGGCACCAGGAACATGACCGAGCGTTCCATCATCCGCTCCGGTGACCTTCGCCTCACGGTGGCCGATCTGGAGGAGGCGAGCGACCGGGTCACCGCGGCGGCCCGGGAGCTCGGCGGCAGCATCGACTCCGAGACCCTCTCGCAAGACTCCGCGAACCTCACCGTGCGGGTTCCCGCCGAGCGTCTCGACGAGGCGTTCGACGTCCTGAGTGGGATCGGTGAGGTGCAGTCGCAAAGCCGGTCCGCGGAGGACGTCACCACCGTGCACGTGGACCTGGAGGCGCGCGTCGCTGCGCTCGAGTCCTCGGTGAAGCGCTTGAACGCGCTCATCGCTGACGCGTCGACCACGGCGGATCTGATCGAAGCCGAGACAGCGCTGACAAACCGCCAGCAAGAACTCGACGGCCTCCGGGCTCAGCTCACCGCGCTCGAGGATCAGGTCGAGGAAGCCACAATCTGGGTCACTCTCGCCCCCGAACAGGTGCTGCCCGGCGGCGGCCCCGCCTCGTTCTGGGACGGAGTGGTTTCAGGCTTCCAGTCCCTGGGGACGGTGGGGGCCGGAGCGCTCGTGGTGCTGGGCGTGCTGCTCCCCTGGCTGGTGCTCGGTGCGCTCGTCGCGGGGCTCGTCGTGTGGATCGTACGCGCGATCCGGCGTCGCGGGGCGCGTCGACACCCGGGAGTCGCTGCACCCGCGGCGACGCTATCCTCCACACAGGCACCAACCGCGCAGGCACCGCTCGCCGCGCAGACGCCGTCCGAGCACGCCGCGTCCGATCACGCGCACCCCAGCCCGCCGAGCAACGACAGGTGACCAACGGTCACTGAACGCCGAGCGCTCGGCGGCGACCGCGCCACAGCGGCCGGCGAGCACAGAGCGCTACGCGACGAGCCGATCGATCGGGATCTCCGTCCCGAGGATCCGCTCGGCAGCGCGGTGCCCAGATCCGAGCGCGGCGGTGACCGTTGCAGGATCATCCTCCCAGGTGGCCTCGCCCGCGAGGTGCAGCACACCGCCGAGAGGGGTCGCCAGAACCTCGTGGTCAGCGGGCACAGAACCGACGGTCATATAGGCGTAGGACCCACGCGACCAGGGGTCGTCCTGCCAGTGCGTGACGTGACTCGCGACGGGGGCCGGGATCGCGTCCCCAAATATCTCGCGGAGCGCCCCCATGACAGAGTCAACAACCTGTCCTTCCGGCCAGTCACGGATCACGCGCGCGCACGGCCCCGCGGCGAACGTCAGGAGCGTCGGCTCCCCGTGAGCCGCGGTCACGTCGTACCAGGAGTGCCACCAGGACCCCGCCTCGCCCTGGCGGCGGATCGCCGCGACATTCTCGTCCCAAAACCTCTCGGGGAAGCGCAGGAACACCTTCTCGAAGGCGTTCATCTCGAGGCGATCGAGCGCGCCAGCCACGGGATCGGGCAGTGGCGGATCGATCACGAACGCATCGGATTTCAGAACCCCCACCGGAACGGTCACGACCGCGTGATCCGCCGCATATTCATTCCCACTTGTGCGCACGGTGACGCCGCCGTTCGTCGCCCACGTGACCGCGGACACGGGCGTCTCTCGCCGGATGTCGAGCCCAGCTGCCAACCCAGACGCGAGCCTGTCGTAGCCTTGCGGAAAAACGACCTCGTCGCCCTCAACAGCATCATCGTCGAGACCGTGCGCGTCGAGATCATCGATCCACGCACCGTACTGCTCCTCGGTACGGTGACGCAGGTACTCGCGGACGCGCTCCGCACGATCCGCATGCCACCCCAGCTCGGCGAGCGCCTCCTCCACCGCGTCCGCATAGGAGCAGCCGTGAGCGATACCCGCGATCACGTCGGCCAGGCGTGCGTCGCACGCGGCGACATCGGCAATGAACGATTCCGCGGCCGCATCACTCAACCGCACGGCATCGGGGCCGTAGTAGGCGACGGGTTTGCCGCCCGCCTGAAAACTCCCCATCGTAAACTCGACGTCGGGCATCCCGAGCGCCTGGGTCGCAACGTGAACGGGGCTGTCAGTAATGCCGTGAATCCACGAGGCACCGAGATCGGTGACGCGGCCCGCCACTCGCTCGGAATGGACGCGCCCGCCGACCCGGTCTCGCGCCTCAAACACCACCACCCGCTGCCCGGCGCGCGCGAGCAGCCGGGCAGCGGTGAGCCCCGCGATGCCCGCGCCCACAACGATCGTGTCGAAGCGTTCTGTGTGCTGCGTCATGCGGTGAGTCCTGTTCTCTACGGTACGTATTCTGGAAAGGTGCGTGTTCCGCGTCCGGCCTATTCGTCGGGGACAAGCACCTCGGTGTCTCGGTTCAGGCTCTCACCGCGAAAAAACGGGCGCGAGTTGGGCCGGAGCCACCACAGGCCCATGAACACGAAGCCGAGCAGGATCGCCCCCACACCGATCACAAACGCTCCGCCCACGCCGAGCAGCACAGTCTCGCCGTAGTCGCGGGCCCACATGTCGATCGCGGACTGCACAAAGGCGTAGCCGAGCATGAGGCCGCCAAGCGCCGGGAGAATCCCGCGCATCCAGAGGTTGCGTGCGCTATCTCGGAGCGTGTCACGGAAATACCAGACGCACGCAAATGAAGTGATTGCGTAGTAGAGCGCAACCGCGAGACCCATCGAGGTGAGAGAGTCAGCCAGCATGTCCTCCGACAAGATCGACATCCCGACGTAGTAGATGATCGCCGCGACCCCCATCACTGTGGTCGAGAACCAGGGTGTCTTGAACTTCGGGTGCAGTTCCGCGAACTTCGCGGGCAGGGCGCGGTACACAGCCATCGACAGTGTGCCGCGGGCGGTCGGGAGGATCGTGGTCTGTGTCGAGGAGGCTGCGGAGAGCAGCACGCCAAGAATCAGGAACCAGCCCCACGGGCCGAAGAGCGCGCCACCGAGCACGGTGAACACGTCGTCGAGGTTCTCAGCGTTTGTCAGCCCGAAGCCGGTGTCGCCGAAGCCCGCGAACATCATGACGGCGACTGACACTCCGACATACAGGACGATCAGGATCACGATGCTCGAGAGCGCAGCCCGTCCCGGCGTGGTGCGCGGGTTCTTCGTTTCCTCGTTCAGGGCCAGGCAGGTGTCCCATCCCCAGTAGATAAACAGGGCGAGGAGGACCGCTTGCATGAAGCCGGACCACGACGTGAGTTCTGCGGGATTGAACCAGTTCCAGTCGAACGCCACCGAGTCCGGGTTCAGACCGGAACCCGCGTGCACAAGCGCGAGGACCCCAAAGAGGACCATCGCGAGGATCTGGATGCCCACGAGGATCTTTTGCAGGCGCTCACCGATTTGGACCCCAACTGTGCTGATCAACGTCATGATCGCCATAAACACGACCGAGGTTGCGATCACGATGGCGCGGTTCTCAGCGAACTCGGTGTTGCCGAGCAGCAACCAGAAATACTGTCCGGTAATCTCACCGACGTTTGCGAGCACCATAATCGACGCGACCGCCACAGCCCATCCGCCGATCCATCCGGTCACCGGCCCGAAGGCTTTGGTCCCCCAGACGAAGGTGGTGCCGCAGTCGGGGATCTCTCGGTTGAGCTCCTGGTAGGCAAACGCGGCAAAGACCATCGGGATGCAGGCCACGATGAACACGAGGGGTGCTTGCGCCCCGACCGCGAGGATCACATACCCGAGGGTCGCGGCGAGGGAGTAGAGCGGGGCGGTCGAGGCCAGCCCGATCATCGTGGATCCCACCACGCCCAGGGTGCCTTCGTTGAGGCCCTTGCCCACGTGGATGTGGCCGGTCTCTGTCGCGTTCGACAGCGTGTGCTTCGCCATTGTGCAGTGCTCTTCTCGGTTCCGGCGTCCTCGCCGCGTGCTTCGTTGCGGTGCGCATTCCGTCGCTCAATGCCGATGTCATGCGTACTGACATTGTGCCTCATTTTGCGCCGGATCGGAGACACGCGTCCTGCAGGTTCATCGACACACCCGCGAGCGCGGGGCGAGCCTCACAGCCTCAGCCCCAGCCCGAATGCTCAGCCAACGTTCACCCACGGTGCGACGCGCCGCTCACCAGACCGTCAAGACAACCGATTTCGTCGCGAATCAGTCGCTTTGCCACGAAATCAATGGTCTTGAGCCAGTGAGCATTCGAAAACTCGGAGCGCGCCGAGCTAGTGTGGGGCGCCGCGGTGTGCGAGACTGGGAAGCGTCACTATTTCGACACAGCCACTAAGGAGTGAGTCATTTATGAGCACGTTTGCCGTCATTAACCCGGCTACGGGCGAGACCCTCGCCACCTACCCCGACGCAACCTCGGAGGAGATCGAGGCGTCACTGGCCGCTGCACAGCAGGCCTACACGGATTGGGCACGCAAGACCACGGTCGCCGAGCGCGCGGCACTGGCACAGCGCGCGGCGGAACTGTTCGACGAGCGCAAGGATGAGCTCGGCGCGATCATCAACCGCGAGATGGGCAAGCCCCTCGACCAGTCGATCGGCGAGGCAGAGTTCTCCGGCGCGATCACGGCCGCGTTCGCAAAGAACGCTGAGAACTGGCTCGCTGACGAGCAGCTCGAGGTCGAGGACGGCCTGAAGAGCTTCTTCCGCTACCAGGGCACGGGCGTCATTCTGGGCATCATGCCCTGGAACTACCCGTACTACCAGGTTGCACGTTTTGCCGTACCGAACCTGATCCTCGGCAACACGATCATCCTCAAGCACGCCGCACAGTGCCCCGAGTCGGCACTCGCGCTCGAGCAGCTGTTCCTCGACGCGGGCTTCCCCAAGGGTGCTTACGTCAACGTTTTCGCGACGCACGACCAGATCTCGGACATCATCGCCGACGACCGCATTCAGGGCGTCTCGCTGACCGGCTCGGAGCGCGCTGGCGCAATCGTTGCTGAGCAGGCCGGCCGCGCACTCAAGAAGTGTGTGCTGGAGCTGGGCGGCTCTGACGTCTTCCTGGTACTCGACACCGATGACCTCGACCACGCTGTTGAGCACGCAGTTGGCGGCCGCATGGAGAACACGGGCCAGGCCTGCAACGGCTCCAAGCGCATCGTTGTCATGGACAAGTACTTCGACGAGTTCACCGAGAAGTTCAAGGCCGCAATTGCGGGCCAGTCCTACGAGTCGGGCGACTTCGGCCCGATGTCTTCGGAGGCCGCTACCAAGACCCTCTCCGCACAGGTGCAGGGTGCCGTTGCGCAGGGCGCTGAGATCCTCGTGGGCGACAACAGCCCCGAGGGCAACCTCTACACCCCCTCGGTGCTGACGAACATCACCCCGGCGATGGACGTCTACAGCCAGGAGCTCTTCGGCCCCGTCGCACAGCTCTACAAGGTCTCCAGCGATGAAGAGGCGATCACCCTCGCCAACTCCTCGCCCTACGGCCTGGGCTCCGTCGTGATCTGCGACGATCTGGACCGCGCTGAGCGTGTCGGCAACCAGCTCGACGTGGGCATGGTCTTCATCGGCGGCGCTGGCCTCGAGGGCGCAGACGTGCCCTTCGGTGGCGTTAAGAAGTCGGGCTACGGCCGTGAGCTCGGCAAGGTCGGCATGCTGGAGTTCGCGAACAAGAAGCTGTTCCGCTTCGCCGCGAAGTAACACGTTCTCGCAGCCTTGAGCGCCCGGGGCCCGTTGGGGTCCCGGGCGCTCAGCGTTTAGGCGGCTGCGCCCCAAAACGGGCGGTCGGCCCCCAGTGCTCGCGCAGGGAGCGCGCTCGCGAAACGTACCCCGTCCACCTCGAGGGGTGCTCGGAGCCTGCGGGCCGGGCCCCAGCCAGTGTGTTCCACCCCCGAATCGAGGTCGGCGTCGGTCGTGTCCCGTGCGTGTTCGTGGTTCGGGCTCGGTTCCTGCTCCGTGAGAAGACGGGCGGTACGTGCGAGCGATAGCGCGGCCCGGCACCCAGCGCCCGTACGGCGTTGCTCAGTGAGTCCGCGGATCGCCGCGGCAGCCATGAGGTATCCCGTCGCGTGATCCAGCGCCTGCACAGGCAGCGGGAGCGGGGCGTCGGCCCCGCGAACACGCATTCCCGCCTCTGCGATGCCCGCGCTCATCTGCACGAGACTGTCAAAGCCGCGGCGTCCCGCCCAGGGACCCGAGTGGCCGTAGGCGTCCAGCTGCACTTCGATGAGGCCCGGTCGCGTGGTCTCCCTGACGTCGGAGCCCAAGTCGAGGCGCTCGAGCGCACCTGGTCGGTAGCCGTGCACCAGAATGTCGGCCTCCGCGAGCAGCGCGAGGAGGCGCGCGCGGTGTGTCGGATCACGGAGGTCCAATCGCGCGGACCGCTTCCCGAGCATGACATCGGGGGTGACCCCGGGTTCGTCCCAGTCAACCGGGTCGATGCGCAGCACCTCGGCACCGAGCTGTGCCAAAAATCGCGTGGCGACAGGGCCCGCGAGTACTCGGGTGAGATCGAGCACACGGACACCGTGGAGCGGCCGCAGCGCCGCGACCGCGCCGGGGAGACTGGGTGCCGGATCGCGAGTTCCCGAGGTGCGGGTCCAGCGCACCAGCGGCTCCGTCGCGACGCTCAGCCCGGCCGCGCTACTCTCCCACTCAGCGGTGCTCCGCATCTTCGCCGCGCAGCCACCCGCGGCGACCACGCACGACTCCAGCTCCGCGGCGTCCCAACGCGCCACAGCGGTGCGGACGCGGGCCCGATCCGCCGGCACCCCCAATACCCGCAGCGCCGCATCCCGGTGCGCGGGCACGTTTGTGTGCAAGCGGATCCAGCCGTCCGCGGCCGGGTAATCCCCGGCGACCGCATCCCACGCGGGCGGCACGCGCCACCCAAGCGGACGGAGTGAAGACGCGAACCAGAACCCCGCGCGGCCCCGATCCACGCTCACCCGCGGCGTGGCGTATGGCTGGGCAGTCGCGAGCAACCAATCGCTCACCGCCACGCCGGCGGCACCGATCGCGGCTGTGGCGAGCTCGGTGACGGGAAACACGGCGGGCAACGCACCGGTTCCGGCCACCCCGACGCGCCCGCGCCAGGCGGTGCCCAGCACCTGGGTAAAGATTCGCTCAGCGGCGGACTCGCCCGGTCCTACAGTGTCGGCCACGTTCGCTCCTCGCCGAGGACGATGCCCTCCACACCGCAATCTACACCGCATTCGAGTGCGCGGGCCCGGATCTTTCGGGATCCGGGCCCACAGCGCTGTAGGCGCCCTGAGCCTACTGACCCATCACATACTCGATTGACGGCCCGGCCGTCCAGCCGCCGTCGACAGCAAGCTCGGCGCCCGTGGTGTAGGACGCCGCGTCCGAGAGCAGATAGGTGATTGCGCCGACAAGTTCCTCGGGGCGACCCACGCGCTGCATCGGGTTGTTCGGGAAGGCACCCTCGTCGAGGCTAATCCCCGTGGGTGCCGTCATCGGCGTCAGCACCATGCCCGGATGCACGGAGTTAACGCGGATCTTTTCGCGTCCCAGTTCGACGGCCGCGACCTTACTGAGACCGCGAACGCCCCACTTCGCGGCACCGTACGCCCCCGTGAGCGCGAGCCCGATCAACCCCGCGGCGGAGGAGATGTTCACGATCGATCCACCGCCACGCTTCCGCATTTCCGGCGTCACTGCGCGCATGCCCAGGTAGACCGAACGAAGGTTCACCGCGATGATCCGGTCAAACGTCTCGATCGATTCCTCAACGGCTGGCACGCCGGTCGCAGAGATCCCGGCATTGTTGACGAGGCCGTCGATCCCGCCGAAGTGCTCAACGGTGGCGGCGACCGCGACATCCCAAGCCTCGGGATCGGTGACGTCGAGTGTGACAAACGCCGCGCGGTCACCGAGCTCCGCCGCGAGGGCGACGCCATCCTCAGCGAGGAGGTCCGCGATCATCACGCTCCCGCCGGCCTCAACGATGCCGCGAGCGTAGGCGGCACCGAGGCCGCGTGCGGCGCCGGTGACGAGGACGATCTTGTGTTCGAGAATCTGCTGCATGGTATTCCCTTCCAGCGATGAACCGACGGTGGATCCGCCGGGTCAGGTCCGATCGAGAGGTTCGTCCGCGGCGCGCAATGCAACACGAATCGCTTCCTCAGGCTCGGCACCCGACGAAATAACCGCGGTGAGCGCGGTGATGATGGCGACAACAACCCGGCCGGTCGCGACCCAGGCGGCCGGGTCTGCAGCCTCGCGACCGGACAGCCGTGCAACGTCCGCGTGGATGCGGGTCGCGGTGTCGAAGCTCACGGCCTGCCACACGCGGCGCAGAGCCGGATCGCCGAAGACCACAGGCATCAGCGCTGATGCGCGGAGCCGAAAATCAGTGCGGAGCGCGATGGAAAACGCGGCCGCGACCCCGGCCGCGACCCCGCCCTCATCGGGGCGAGCAGCGAGCGCCTCCGCGAGCACCCGGTTTCCTTCATCAAGGAAGGGGTGCAGGCTCTCCTCCTTTGTCGCGAACATGCGGTAAAAGGTGCGCTCGGAGACACCAGCGGCCTGCGCGAGCTCGCGCACGGTGACCGCCGCCGTCCCCCGCTCGGCGAGGGTGCGTGCGCAGCTCAGCGAGACAGAGAGCGGTGTAGGGCGTCGCGGGTTCGCGGTCATACCCCCAGCTTCCCTCACTTTGGCAGAAACTGCCAGTACGGAATCGACGCTGGGAGCGAACCCCTCCGTTTCCGAAGGAGATTCCGCGGCCGCGGGAAGGCACGCGGCCGCCAAAACGTGTTTGGCCGGGGCCCCACACGGGGTCCCGGCCACACACTGTGCGCCACGCGCTACGGCGTGAGGAAGATCGGTTCGAAGAACCGAGCCACTGCCTCCGGATCGGTGAGCGGCAGCACCGCGGACACGTAGTGGTCCGGGCGCACGATCACCACGGCACCGTCGCGGCTGATCCCGCGCTCCTCGAAGATGTCCTCGCCCGGCTTCGCTGCGTAGATCTTTTCGTAATCCACGAGCTGGAAGGGGCCGGTCAACGGGAGGAACAGCTTCGACGCCTGCATGATGTCGACGCCGTGGTGCTCCTGCTGGTAGACGGCCTTCACGTCGAAGATCGCGTCGAGATCGCCGCCGAGCGGCGTGAAGCGCTGCAGCGGGGAGTCGGTGTTCGACAGCAGCCACTCGGCCCACGCGTTCAGCTGCTCACCCGAGGCGTCCGCAAAGGCGTAGACGCGGAACCGGCCGTCCGCGCGGTGGTGGTGCCCCAGGTGCACGTCGACCGCGTCAGACACGCGCGTCGTCATGACCGACTTGAAGCGCTTGCCGAGCGGGAATCCGGGTGCCAGCGCCTGGTGCTCCGCGGAACCCGTCAGCATCGACTCCGTGTACTCGGTCATGAAACCGGCCGGGAACTCGGCGGTCTGCACGTAGAACTCCTCGAGCTGCCCCGGGGAATCGAATTCCTCGGGCTTTTTCGCCATGAGCGTTGACCACTCCTTATCGAAGTCGATCAGGTTCTTCGCGGTGACGCGGCGCTCATCAGAGTAGGTCTGCAGCAACGACTCCGGGCTGCGCCCCTCGATCACGTAGCCAAGCTTCCAGCCCAGGTTCCAGCCGTCCTGCATGGACACGTTCATGCCCTGTCCGGCCTTGGCGCTGTGCGTGTGACAGGCGTCACCCATCAGGAAGACGCGCTGCTTGCCGTCGGGAGAGGTCTCAGCGTCGTCGAAGCGATCAGTGAGGCGGTGCGCGACCTCGTAGACGCTGTGCCACGCGACATTGCGCACATCGAGCGTGTACGGGTGCATGATCGCATTGGCCTGCGCAATGACATCTTCGAGCGGGGTATCGCGCACCTTGCCACCGTCCTGCTCGTCAACCTCACCGAGATCGACGTAAATGCGGGCGAGATGGTTGCCCTCGCGCGGGATATGCAGGATGCTGCCGGCCTCGGAGTGGATGATGCACTTCTTGCGGATGTCGGGGAAATCGGTGACCGAGAGCACGTCCATCACGCCCCAGGCATGGAAAGCCTGGTCACCACTCAGGGATCCACCGATTGCGCGGCGCACCTTGGACCGCGCACCGTCAGCACCGATCACGTATTTTGTGTGAACCACGACGGTCTCGCCCTGCTCGGCGTTCGCCTCGGCCGCAGCGTTGATGCCCGCACCCGTCTGGCCCGACACCTTGCGGAGCGTCACGGCGACGGGGTATTCACCCTCGCCAACCTCAAGGCTCACGAACTCGTAGCCGTAGTCGATGTCGCCGCGGGCAGGTGCCCGGCGCGCATACTCGGCGAAGTAGTCGATCACGCGAGCCTGATTCACGATCAGGTGCGGGAACTCGGAGATACCCTGCGGATCGTCCGGCGTGACCGAACTGCGGACGATGTTCTTCGGGTTCGCGGGATCCGGCGTCCAGAAGCTCGTCTCCGTGATCTGGTAGGCCTCCTGGATGATCTGCTGGGCAAAGCCGAAGGCCTGGAACGTCTCGACACTGCGGGCCTGAATGCCGTCTGCTTGCCCGAGCACGAGGCGCGAGTCCCGGCGCTCAACCACGCGGGTGACAACGTTCGGGAATTGGGCGAGCTGCGCCGCGGCGACGATGCCAGCGGGGCCCGAACCGACGATCAGGACATCAATCTCGCTGGGCAGGTCGTCCGGGCGGTCGATCCCGACTCCCGCAGCCAACTGGACCCGCGGGTCCGTGGAGACATATCCGTGGTGGTGGAACTGCACTGTTTCTCCTCACTTGCCTAGCGTTCCCGCCAGGCCGTGTTCTATAATTGAACACGAAGTTTGAATATCGCACACTCAGAATAGGGCTAGACGCGCGTTCGCACAACACCAGCGGCACCAGTTTCAGCCAGAATAGAGAGATATGACTGAGAACACCGAGGCGCCCGCCCCGCCAGCCGGCTCTCAGACCCTTGCACGCGGCCTGCGCGCCCTCGAAATCCTGGCCGAGGCCGAGGTCCCGATGACGATCACGGAACTCGCTGAAGGCCTCGGGGTGCACCGCTCCAACGCCTACCGAATCCTGCGCACCTTGGAGCAGCACCGCTTCGTCGCCCGTGATTCGGGTGGTCGGATCCGCCTCGGCCCCAAGCTCACCGTCCTGGCCCGCGGCGTTGCTCCCATGCTCCACACGGCCGCGATGCAACCCGTGTCTGAGCTGGCCTACACACTCGGCATGACCGCGTTTGTCACAATCCTCGACGCCGACGAGGTTGTCACCCTCGTGTCCGTTGAACCCTCAAACGTGTCCGCGACGATCGCCAGAAACCCGGGCGTGCGCCACCCCCTCGACCGTGGCGCGCCTGGCCACGCGATCGAATCGAGCCTCAGCCGCGCCGAGCGCGCGGCAGCGTTCGGGCACGAAGACCTCAGCGAGGCCGCGGCCGCGACGCAGCGCGACGGCTACGCGCTCAGCCGCAACGAGGTCATCGACGGGGTCACCGCCATCGCGGTGCCCCTGCGCCTCGAGGGCGAGGCCCCCGCGGCGATCGCTGTCGTGCACTTCAACCATCCGGACTCCGTCGACACCGTGGTGGCGGCGCTGCGGCACGCTGCGGACCGAATCGCTCAGAACTACCGCTAGGCAAGAGCTCCCCCACCGGCCCGCGCGACACACGCGTCGGAGACTCACGAAAATCACGGAGATTGACGAGCTTCACTGAGATTTTCGCCCGGATCCGGCACACGGGCGCAGGATCTCCGCCACGTTTGTCACCGGTGCCCCGGTCAGGCGCGCCAGCGACGTGCATCCGATCCGGCACCCCCTATGATGGAGAAGTCCAGCTCGGTTGGGAGATACTCCGACCCGGCCGGCTAAGGCGCGCGAAAAAGGGGCGCTGCTGCCGCGGCATTGCTGCCCGGCGAGACATACACGGTTTCAATCCATTCGTCTTTTCGCATAAGGATTTCTGTGATGTCCCCTTCCGCCACACTCACCCACACCCTGGCTACGTCCCTCGCCCGCCACGCTGACCACAGTTTTGGCCTGATGGGGAATGGTAACGCGCACCTCATTGAGAGCCTCGCCGAGGCCGGCGTCTCCTATACGGCAGTGCGCCACGAAGCCGGCACCGTTGCCGCCGCCGACGCCTACTCCCGCGTGAGCGGCAAGCTCGCGATCGCCACCACGACCTACGGTGCGGGCTTCACGAACACGCTCACCGCGCTCGCCGAGGCGGCGCAGGCTCGCACCCCGATGCTCGTTGTCGTGGGCGATGCACCGAGCTCCGGCCCCCGCCCTTGGGATGTCGACCAGGAAATGCTCGCCGCGGCCCTTGGCGTCCGCACACACATGCTCACGGTGACCAACATCGAGCGCACTGTGGAGCGCGCCGTCTCCTACGCGCAGCGATTCCGCCGCCCTGTTGTGCTCGGGATCCCTTACGACCTCGTGACCGCACCCGCCGTCGCCCCAGCCCAGCCTGAGTCCAACGTGCCCGCGGGCGGCATCGATCTGAACGATCCCGCCGTGCTCGCGGCGCTGAGCGCGTCGGTCGCCGACACCGCTGTGCCCGCACCGGCGACCCCGCGCAGTGAGCCCATCGCTGGACTCGCTGCACACCAGCTCGAGGCCGCCGTGCTGGCGCTGCTCGAGGCTGAGCGCCCCCTGATCCTCGCGGGCCGGGGCGCGCACGTCTCGGGTGCCGCCGCCGAACTCGGCCGGGTGGCCGACGCGCTCGGCGCCCTCACTTCGAGCACGGCCCTTGCCCGAGGGATCTTCCCGGAACAGCAGTTTGATCTCGGGATCACCGGCGGCTTTGGCCAGATCCCGGCGATGGAGGTGCTGCACGAAGCCGACGTTGTGCTTGTTGTCGGTGCGAGCCTGAACCAGTTCACCATGCGGTTCGGCGATCTGTTCAGCGCGGGCACCACCGTGATCCGGATCGACAGCGAGCAGGTGTCCCCGCCAAAGTCGAACCATCCGATCACGCATCTGCTGCTACAGGGTGATGCCCGCGCGACGCTCGCTACCATGCTGGGCGCGCTCGAAGCTGCCGAGCCGCACAGCGCCGGTTGGCGCACCCGCGTCGCGGGCCTCGAGGCTGGCGGCGCGCTCCGCGTCCGCGACACGGGCGCCGATGCGAACGCCGAAGGCCTCTGCGCTGACGGCCGCCTCGATCCCCGCGCCGTCGCGGCACGCATTGGCGAGCTCCTGCCTGAGGACCGGCACGTCACCACCGACGGCGGCCACTTCATTGGCTGGGCCAACATGTACTGGCCCGTCGCCTCACCCGAGCGCATGATCATGGTCGGCACCGCCTACCAGACAATCGGTCTCGGCTTCCCGACGGTCGCGGGCGTTGCCGCCGCGGCACCCGGCACGACCGCAGTGCTCAGCACGGGTGACGGCGGTGGGCTGATGGCACTCGCGGACCTGGAGACCGCAATCCGGACCTCGCCGAGCACCGTGATTGTGGTGTGGAACGACGGTGCCTACGGTGCCGAGGTCCACCTCTACGGCGTGATGGGACTCGACGAGGGGCCCATGTTGATCCCCGATGTGGACTTCGCCGGGGTCTCCGCGGCGCTTGGCGCTCAGGGTGTGCAGGTCCGTACGCTCGCGGATCTTGATGCGCTCGGCGCATGGACCGCCGCGGGAGCACAGGGCACGATCGTGCTCGACTGCCGTGTCTCGCGCAGCGTCGTCGCCGAGTACCAGCGCGAGATCCAGCGTGTGAACGGCCTGGACGTCCCCGAGGCGTAAGCAGCGCCGGATCGAGAAGAATCCGGCACGCAACACCGACCGCGGCCCCACACGTCTCAGGGTGCGGGGCCGCGGTCATCTGGTGCCGGATCCGGCGTTAGCGTTCCGAGTTCCAGAGCACGTGCGAGCCATCGGCCTGCGTGGCCTGCCACACGTCGCCACAGCGCTGAATGTCCGTCAGCGGGACGTCCTGCAGGAGCAGGATCGCTGCATACGAGCCGGGCGAAGACTCGGCTGCGCTGCAGTCCGCGCCAAGCGGTTCTCCGGTCCATGAGGCGGCGAGCTTCTTGCCGTGTTCAATGAGCCGGACGCGCTCCGCGCCTGCCGGGAAGTCCGCGGGCAGCGTGCCGTCGTCGATGAGTTTTTGCAGGTCGGCACCAGAGGGGGCCGCCTCCGAGGGGATCCCAGAGTCCCCGGCGTTCACCCCGGCATTCGGCTCCGATGCGGGCGCACAGCCCGCGAGCAGGAGCGCCAGTGCGGCGACCACCCCGGCCTTCGCCAGCCACGTGTTTGTCATGTTGACCCCTTTCGCCGTTCCCCTCGACCCTATCGAGCGGAACTTCGAGGCCGCCGGGGCCACGCGCACCCCGGACGCACATCGATGGGTGAGTTTCTGGGGCTTCGCGAACGTCAAGCCCCAGAAACTCACCCATCGATGCGTGCCCGGCGGACCGGGCGGGGCTAGGCCACGCGGTAGAGCGTGTGGCGCACCTGCTCGGCCTCGCGCACGCCGTCGACCAGGAGCAGCACCCGTTCAAGCTCGGCGAGCGACGCATCGCCTGCCTCAACGGTGACGCCCGCCCGGAAGTAGACCCCGTCCGGGCCGACTCGGCGCAGACCCCTGACGTGCAGGATCAGGCCGTGCCCGCCCGGCGTGACCGCCTCGTACCGGGCGTCGATCTCAATCACCCCGTCGGGGCGCACCCGCTGCCAGTCGGCCCCGCCTGGCAGGATCTCGGCCATGACCGGGGGCAGCGCCCCGCCCGAGTCCAGGATCTGCACCACGCCGCCGAGAATCGGCGTGACGCGGCGTTCGCCCACTCGTGTGGTGCCGTACTCACGCGACGAGCCAAGCTGCACGGTGATCTCCCCGACCGGAATCAGTTCGGGCACGGCCGGCCCCGCGCCGCCGTCAGCGCTCACGACGCCGGCTCCGGCCGAACGCTCAGCGAGGCACGCGCGTTCAGCCCGTCGGGGTCGAAGCCAGCGGCGCGCTTATATGCCGCCGCAATCTCTTCAAGTTCCGCCTGCGGGATCACGTCGGTCACCTCGGCGAAGCCCTCCGGCGCGCGCTCGGAGGCGAGCTGCATCACGCGCTCCGGGCCTGTCTGCCGCGTCATCTCAAGCAGCCGCGCGGTCGCGGGCCGACGCTCCGCCTCGTAGGCGGCGAGCGCCTCCTCGAGCGACGCCTCGGTCGCGATCCGGTGCGCCAGGGTGCGAGCGTCCAGTATCGCCTGCGAGCCACCGTTCGAGCCGTTCGGGTACATCGCGTGGGCGGCGTCGCCAAGCAGGGTCATGCGCCCAAACGTCCACTGCGGGATCGCCTCGCGATCCACCATCGGGTATTCGAGCAGCTCTCCAGCGTCGCGAACGATCGCGGGAATATCGAGCCATTCGGTGGTCCAGCCGTCGAAGAGTTCGGCGACCGGGCCGCGATCAGCCTGCCGGTTCCAGTCCGCGCTCGGCGAGCCCCCGCCGCGGCGCTCCGCGATGAAGTTGATGCGCTGCGTCCCATCCGGGCGCGGTGCTTCAAGCGGGTACGCCACGAACTTCTGGTCCGCATCCCCCATCATGAACATGGTGCGGGCATCGAGCAGTGCGGGAACCGTCGCCGTGCCACGCCACAGGGTGAGTCCGCTCCACACGGGCCCGCCCTCGTCCGGGTAGCGCTGGGCGCGGGCCGTGGAGTGGATGCCGTCGGCGGCCACGATCAGATCGGCGTGGAGCTCCGTTTCGGTCCCGTCCGCGCGCTCACACACGGCCGAGCGCCCGTCCTCCGCGACCCGCTTGAGCCGATGCCCCAGCCGGATCACGTCGCCGAGTCTCTCCTGGACAAGGTCTCGCAGGAGCAGCTGCAGGCGTCCGCGGTGCACGGACAGCTGCGGCCAGCGATAGCCGGCGTGCGTGCCGCGCGGTTCCGACCAGATGAGCTGGCCGCGGCGCGTGTAGTACGCAAGTGTGGCGGGTTCGACGCCGAGCGCGGCGACCCGGTCGAGCACTCCGAGCTCATCGAGTTCTCGTGCGGCGTGCGGGAGCAGATTGAGTCCGACGCCGAGGCCGCGGATCTCCGAGCTGCGCTCGGCGATAATGATGTCCCGGTGGCCGGCATCGGCGAGGCTGAGGGCCGTGACGAGGCCGCCGATTCCGGCACCGATGATGAGGGTTTGCATACGTATTCTCCAGGGGTGAGGGATGGATGGCGGCCGGCTACGCCCAGGCCGGACGCGGCACGGAATCCAGCAGCATGCGCGTGTACTCGTGCTGCGGGTCGCTGAGCAGCACCTCGGTGGGTCCGCTCTCGACGATCTCACCGCGGCGCATGACCAGCGTCTCGTCGCACACTCGCCGCACTACGCCGAGGTCGTGGCTAATGAAAAGGATCGTGAGGCCCTGCTCAGCGCGCACTCGGGCAAGCAGGTCGAGCACCTGTGCCTGCACAGAGACGTCAAGTGCGCTCGTTGCTTCATCCATGACGAGGAGCTCAGGTTCGATCGCGATAGCCCGCGCGATCGCGACGCGCTGGCGCTGACCACCAGACAGCGTGCGAGGCAAGGCCTGCGCGTGCTCCCGGCTCAGGCCCACATCGTCGAGCAGCGCCAGGGCACGGTCCGCGGCCGCCGCACCGGAGACCCGCGTGTGCAGGCGCAGCGCGTCCTCGACGGCTTGCCCCACCGGAATGCGGGGGTCGAGCGACAGGTATGGATCCTGAAACACCATCTGCGCGCTGCGGGCCCGGGCGAGGCGCGCAGCCTTGCCACGCGGCACGTCCGTTCGGGTGACGCCGGCGATGCGCAGCTCCCCCGCGTCGGGCTGTTCGAGTCCGATGATCATGCGTGCCAGAGTGGACTTCCCAGATCCGGATTCCCCTACAACCCCGAGGGCTCCGCCCCGCGGGATCGCGAGCGACGCACCCCGGACCGCATGGACGGCCTCGTGGCCGCGCGAGTGGTACGTCTTCGAAAGCTCGCGCACGAGCACGAGTGGCTCTGCAGAAGCGGGTGCGGCGGGTGCGGCGGGCGCGGCGCCCGCGGTCGGATCCGCAGCCGCGGCAGCACCCGCGGGTGCCGGATACGGCGCTGCTGGATCCGCCGCTGCTAGATCGACCGGTGCTGGATCCGTGACGGTCACGCTCGGCGTCGCGGCGATCAGCCGCTTCGTGTAGTCCGCCGTGGGGTTCGTGAAGATGTCGCGTGCGCTCCCCTCTTCAACGACCTGCCCACCGGCCATCACGACGACGCGATCGCAGATCGAGGCGGCAAGGTTCAGGTCGTGGGTGATGAACAGCATTCCCATGCCGCGTGCTGCCCGCTGTTCGCGCAGCACCTCGATGATTTCGGCCTGAGTGGTCACGTCGAGCGCGGTTGTCGGCTCGTCGCAAATCAGCAGCTTCGGGGCGCTCGTGAGCGCCCCCGCGATCATGACACGCTGCAGCATGCCGCCCGAGAACTCGTGCGGGAACTGGCCCAGATGATCTTCGGGGCGCGGCAACCTGACGGCGCGCAGCAGCTCCGTGGCCGTGGCGCGGGCTTCGGAGCCAGGGACGCCCTGACACAGCCGCAGCGACTCAGTCATGTGGTCACCGATCGTGCGCATGGGGTTGATGCCGGCGCGTGGGTCCTGGAAAATCATGGCGGCGCTCGAACGCCGCACGTCTAGGAGCTCCGCCCGGCCCGCGGTGAGCACATCGTGCCCGTCGCAGACCACGCTGCCGCCGATGATCGCGCCGCCGGGCAGCAGGCCAAGCACGGAGCGCGCCGTCAGCGATTTGCCGGATCCAGATTCCCCGACCAGGCCGACAGTTTCGCCCGCTTCGACGCGCAGTGAGATCCCATCGAGCAGTCGTTTCCCGTTGGGAAGGTCAAGCGTCAGGTTCGTGATGTTGAGCAGTGTCATGCGGACACACCCCCTCCGATTCGTTCCGAGAGTTCTTCGCCGATGATGTTGACGGCAACCACGACGATCACCACGGCGATCGCGGGGACAACGGCCGGCAGGAAGTGACCGCCGGCGATGCCGGGCTGCGCCTCGTTGATCATCGCGCCCCAGTCAGACGCCGGGGCCTGCACGCCGAGCCCGAGGAACGAGAGCCCCGCCAACTCGGCAAGCACGTAGCCAAAGTTCAGCGTCGACTGCGCCCCAACGATCGGGATCACGTTGGGCAGCACCCGGCGCAGCGCGATCCACGCTCCGCCGAAGCCCTGCACGCGGTACGCGGACACGTATGGGCGGTTCCGTTCCGCGGTGACGAGCGAGCGGGTGAGCCTGGCCACATAGGGCGCGTACGCGAGGCTCATCGCGATCACCGGAGCGACGAGGCCCTTCCCAAACAGCGCGACCGCCATAATCGCGATCAACAGCGCGGGAAACGCGAAGATCACGTCGAAGACACGGCTGAGCACGGCGTCGATCCAGCCGCCACGCCAGCCCGCGAGCAGGCCGAGCAGGATCCCGACGATCGTGGAGAACAGCACCACGAGGAGGGGGCCGAGGAGCGCGGTACGCGCACCCCAGATCATCCGGCTGAGGATGTCACGGCCCAGGCCGTCCGTGCCGAGCCAGTGGGCGGCGGTCGGGCCGCCGTTGAAGGCGAGAAAGTCGACCGCATCGGGGTCGTACGGTGCGACAAACGGCGCGAACGCGGCGGCCAGGGTGACCGCGGCGAGCACCACCACGCTGATGGTGAACAGAGTCGTCGAGCGGCGGGCGCGCGGCGCGCGCATCACCCGCACCGCGGTCGTGGGATTGGGAACAGTCATCGCGCATCAGCTCCTGCCGCGGCCCGGGGATCAATGAGGGGTTCGAGCAGATCCACCACCGCGTTGACGACCACAAAGGCGGTCACCACGAGCAGCACGATCATTTGCACAACGGGGAAGTCCAGACGGTCAACGGACTGCACGAGTAGCGAGCCGAGGCCGGAGATCCCGAACGCGGACTCGACGATCGTGCTCGCCACCAGGAGGCCAGCCACGAGCACACCGCTGACCGTCGCGATCGGCCCGATCGCGTTGCGGAAGACATGGCGGCGGATCACCGTGCCGCGCTTCAGGCCGCGACTCGTTGCCACCTCCACGTGTTCCTTGCCGATCTGCTCGACCATGGAGCTTCGCGTCACTTTCCCAATCAGCACGACAAACGAGATCGCGAGCGCGAGCGCCGGGAGGAAGAGGTGCCAGAGCGAATCCCAGAACCCCTCGCCCGTACCGAACGTCGGGAACCAGCCGAGGGTCACCGCGAACACCGCGATCAGCACAATCGCCCCCACGAAGGAGGGGATCGCGCCGAGCACCGTGAGGAAGATCAGGGTGGCCCGGTCCGCGAGCTTGCCGCGGTTCAGCGCGGCAATGACGCCCGCGCCAATCCCGACCACCGCGATCATCGCACCGGCGAGCACCACGAGCCCGAGGGTGACGGGGAGCCTGTCGCCGATCACCGTAGCGACGTCCTGCCGGAACTGGAGGGAACGCCCGAAGTCGCCGCGGAAAATCCCGAACACCCAGTTCAGGTACTGCTCCCACGGGGGAAGGTCGAGTCCGAACTGCTCGGTCACCGCGGCCACCGCTTCGGGGCTGGGCTTCCGCCCGCGCAACAGGAACCGCACCGGGTCACCCGGAACGATGAAGCGCGAGAAGAACACCAGGAGTGAAGCGAGGAACAGCGTGAGCAGGAGCGCACCCAGCTTGGATGCGATGCGCCGCACGTAGGTCATCGTGGGGTCTCCAAATCGTGGTGCTGGCCGGCGGTGAGGCCCGCCGGCCAGCGAGTGTGTAGTGGGTCAAGCGCCAGGGCGCTTAGCGCGCGCCCAGGGTCGCTGCCCAGGGGTAGTAGAGGAAGTTGATCGAGGGCGAGAGTCCAGTGACGCGCTCCCCCAGATACATCGCGTTGGGGGCGGTCACGAGGGGCAGCCACGGGAGCTCCTCGTTGGCGAGCTGCTGGGCCTGGGCCGTGAGCGCGCTACGCGACTTCGGATCCATCGTCGAGACCGCCTCGGTGACAAGCGAGTCGTACTCCGGGTTCTCCCAGTTGCCGTAGTTCGAGAATTCGCCGGTGCGGAGCACCGCGTACATCTCGAGGGGGTCCGGGCTGGAGAGGTACCACTGCGTGTAGAACAGGTCGACACCCTTGCGCGCGTCGGGATCCGAGAACAGGGTCGTGTAGGCAGCGGGGGTGACCGTCTCGATCTTGACGTCGAGCCCGATCGACTTGCCGGCGGCGGCCGTAGCCTGGGACACGATCGCGAAGTCCTGGTTGATCGGCGCGGTGACGAGCTTCACGCTCGCCCCGCTCGCACCGGCCTCCTCGACAAGCGCCTTCGCCGCCTCAACATCGTGCGGATACGCCTCGATCTCCGCAAATGCGCTCTCAGTGACGGCCGGATCGGCGTCTCCCCACACGGACGGCGTGGTGAACACATCGGTCACCTCGCCCACGCCCTTATTCATGGCGTCCAGGATGCCCTGGCGATCGAGGGCCATGAGCAGCGCCTTGCGCACGCGTACATCGCCGAGCGGCCCCTCCATGTCCGACACGATGAGATTCGAGACGGCGGTGTTCATGCCGTAGAGCACGTCACCGCCCGCGTCCTGCAGGTTTTGCGCCGCGTCAATCGGCAGCAGCCAAGTACCGTCAACCTCGCCCGATTTCAGGGCGTTGGTGCGCGCCGTTGCGTCGGTCATGAACACAAAGTCGAAGCGCTCCGATTTGGCCGCCAGCTCAGGATTCCAATAGTCGGCGAAGCGGCTCAGCGAAATCCTCTCCCCGGACTTCCACGAGTCGAACTGCATGGGGCCGGTGCAGTTCACGCCGGTGCTCGAGTTGCCGTAGTCGGCCCCGGCCTCGGCCAGCGTCGCCGCGGACTCGATAACGCCCGCGGAGCCGCCCATGCCCAGGTTGAACTGGGAGTCCGGGATCGTGGTGGTCACGGTCACCTCGCGCTCCCCGGTCTGCTCGATCGAGGCGACGTTCTGGTAGACGCTGAACCAGGAGGAGCCGAGTTCCGGGTCGATGTGGCGCTGCATCGAGGCCACCACGTCGGCGGCGGTCATCACGGTGCCGTCGTGGAACTTCACGCCGTCACGAATCTGGTACACCCAGGTGGTGGGGGTCGGGTTCGCGAAGGACTCCGCGAGGCTCGGCTCCAGGGTGAAGTCGGGGTTCAGGCGCAGCAGCGACTCGCACACGTTCGCGAGCACCTGGTTGTCGGCGTAGTCGAAGGCGTAGGCGTAGTCGAGCGAGAACGGCTCGGCGTAGCTCGCCCAGGTGATCTGCTCGATGTCCCCCGCGGGGGCGGCGGTCTGCTCGGTGATCTCCCAATCGAGCGGGGCGGATCCGGCGCTGGATCCGCCGCCCGAGCAGGCGGTGAGGCTGAGGCCCGCGATTGCGAGGCCCGCGATGAGGGCGACGCCGCGGCGGCGTTTCGGTGTCGTGAACAACGGTGTTCTCCTTTGGTGGGGGGCAGGACGGGGGTGGATTATTCCGGTCGGGCGTAGACGCGCTCCCCGGAGATCCAGGTTTCGCGCACGCGCGCGCGATGCAGCTCATCGGGGGCGAGCGTGAACGGATCGGGCTCGATCACCACAAGGTTCGCGAGATACCCGGACGCGATCGTGCCGGTGTCGTGGTCCCGGTGGTTCACGTAGGCGGTTCCCGAGGTATACGCGGCGAGCGCGGTCTCCAGCTCGAGGCGCTGTGTCTCCCCGCCGAGCGGCCCCTCGGCGATGTCTGGGCCGACGCGGGTCACCCCGATGTGGATCGCCGCGAGCGGGTCGGCCGAGGACACCGGCCAGTCGCTGCCGGCGGCGAGCCGGGCACCGCCCCGCTGCAGATCGCCGAACGGGTACTGCCGCTGCACGGCCCCCTCCTGCAAGAAGGGCAGCGTGAGCGTGTCGAGCTGATCCTCGTGGGTGGCCCAGAGCATCTGCAGGTTCGCGGTCGCGCCTGACTCTGCGAAGCGGGCAGCATCCGCCTCGGTCACGACCTGCAGGTGCGCGAGGTGGTGCCGCGCATCGCTCGGGCCATTGGCGGCGCGGGCGGCGGTGACGGCGTCGAGGGCGTCTGCGACAGCGCGGTCACCGAGCGCGTGGAAATGGACCTGCATCCCGGCGGCGTCGAGGCGCGTGACGGCCTCGGTGAGGATCTCGGGATCGACGAAGGAGATGCCGTGGTTGCAGGTGTCGTGGCCCTGTGCGTCCCGGTAGGGTTCGATCATTGCGGCGGTGTAGTTCTCGGCGACACCGTCCAACATCATCTTTACGGTGCCGAGATCGAATCGCTCGGCGGTGCCGCTCGCGCGGCGTGCGTCGCGGAGCGCGAGCTTTTCCTCGATCTGTTCGAGGCCGCGGTCGCGCTCCCACCACTGAGCCCCCACGACGTGTACCCGCAGGGTGTCCTCGGCGACGGCGCGCTCGTAGGCATCCAGTGTGCCCAGCCCCGGGCCGTCGGCCCCGACCCAGGCGTCTTGCCAGCCGGTGATCCCGAGTGCCATGAGCTCGGCCTGAGCGTGGAGCAGGCCCCGGTAGATCAGCTCCGCGGAGTTGTTGGGCTTCACCGCCGCGAACAGGTCCCCCGCCCCCTCGTGGAAGGTGCCGGCGGGGGTGGCGTCCTCCTCGCGTTCAATCCGACCGTCCGCCGGATCCGGGGTGGAGCTATCGAGGCCCGCGGCACGGATCGCGGCGGTGTTCGCCCACGTACTGTGGTGGTCTCGACTCATCAACAGGACGGGGCGATCCGGCACAACGGCGTCGATGAGCGCACGCGTCGGTGCACCGCCCGGGAAGTGATCCATCGACCAGCCTCCGCCGAGAATCCATGGCTCTTCAGGGTGGGCCGCCGCGTAATCGGCGATCAGACGCACCGCATCGGCTGCGTCCTCGGATCCGGTGAGATCGCACTGGAGCGCTTCGACTCCGCCGCTGATGGGGTGGATGTGCGCGTCTTGGAAACCCGGCGAGAGCAGGGCACCGGCCAGGTCGACGCGAGCGGTCTCGGGGCCCGCCAGTGCCGCGGCCTCGACGTCGGGCAGCACCGCGACGATTGTGCCCTCGCTCACGAGCACAGACATTCCGTGCAGTGGCGCGCCGCGCCCCGTGAACACTGCTCCTCCGGAGAACAGCACCTCGTGTGGAATCTTGCTGGCCATCACGCTCCTCGTTCGACTCTGAATCAAGCTGTTCTGGAGCGTAATCGAGGTGCGTGACATTTGTCAAAGCCTTTGACAAAGTATTTGTCATCGTGATGAACTAAGGCTTCCGCGCGTCACGAAGTCACACTGATGCTCTACGCTGGGCGCTGGAGAGGAGCCCCATGACCGCGCCGTCAGCAGCGACACCCGCCGCATCGCCCACCCGCCGCCGCGGGGGTGCGAGAAAGATCAAGCTCGACACCGAGCTCATTGTCAGCACGGGCCTCGCCGTCGCCGCGGAAACCCGCTCCAACGACTTCTCCGCGAAGGCCCTCGGGCTGCGCCTCGGAGTGGACCCGTCTGCGATTTACCGCCATTTCCGGAGCAAGTCCCACCTCATGGAGGCGCTGCTTGACGAGTTGCACATCCGGGCGATGGACAGCATCACTGCGCCGCCCGAGGACTGGCGAGGGCGCATCCGCCAGCTCGCGCTGGGCACGCTCGTAGAGTACTGCGCGCACCCCTCCATCGCGGCGGAATCGATGGTGCTGACCACGCACGGCCCGGGCGAGCTGCGCGCCATCGAGCTGATCCTCGACGCACTGGATCGCGCGGGACTCGCCCCCGATGACGTCGTACGCCACTACGCGCTGTTTTCTTCCTACCTCCTGTCGACCGCCTCGGGAATCGCCCGCGCACGGATCGAGAGCGGCGACGAGCAGGCGGCAACGGAGGGCTCACCCTGGCTTGACGGCCCCATCCTCGCGGATCCGCGGATGTACCCGCAGATCGCGCGATTCACGGGCCCGCTTGCCGAGCTCGACGACCACGAGACGTACCTGTTGGGGATCGAGACCCTCATCCGCTCCGCCGAACGTGCCACGGCGTAGCCCCCGCGGCCCCGCGGCACGGCGGCCCCGCGAGACACATCGATGGGTGAGTTTCTGGGGCTTCGCCCGCATGAAGCCCCAGAAAGCTCTCTCATATACACATCTGACGCTGCCGACGCAACTCCA
>NZ_FUID01000035.1 GCF_900163635.1 Leucobacter sp. 7(1)
CCCCCCCCCCCCCCCCCCCCCCCCCCCCCCCCCCCCCCCCACTCTTCCGAGACGCTCCAGGTGTGAATGAGCGGCATCCGGTTATGTGTAGGAGGCATGGTGCACCGGCGATCTTGCCGGCTCGGTGCGAGAAGTAGGGCTTTTGTGGAAGAGCGCGGGCCGGAAGCCAGGCTGAAATCGGGGCGGATGAGCAAAGCCGGTGCGTGAGGCCCGTGAGCAAAGTCGGTATGCACGGCAGCTGAGCGAGGCCGGTGCGCAAAGCGAGTCCGCAACGACGGCCTGCAAGGCCGTTCCGCAAAGCCGGTGAGCAAGGGCGTTCCGCAAAGCCGGTGTGCAAGGCGGTTGAGCAAGGCCGGTGCGCTAAGCGAGTCCGCAACGACGGTCCGCGAAGCCGGTACGCAAAGCGAGTCCGCAACGTCGGTCTGCAAAGCCGGTCCGCAAGGCCGTTCCGCAAAGCCGGTGTGCAAGGCCGTTCCGCAAACCCGGTGAGCAAGGCTGTTCCGCAAAGCCGGTGAGCAAGGCAGCTGAGCAACGCCGGTGAGCAAATTTGGTGCGCAAGGCCAGTGCGCAAAGCAAACCCGCAAAGCAGGTCCGCAAAGAAAGAGCGCACAGCCAGAGCGCTCCGCGTTAGGCTACGTCCGTGACCTTTGCCAAGATCCTGCTCCTCCTCCTGGTACTCGGAGCAATCGCCCTCGCGCTGCTGCTTCGGGTACGCGCGTGGCGGGCGCGGCGCACCGCGGCGAAACGCGCGTGGCAAGCAGAGGTCGATCAGGCGCTGCGCGACGCTTCGTAGTCTGCAGGGGTTGTGCGTGCGACTCGGGGTATCGCGGGAGGAATACACTGCGGGTATGACTCTCGATCTGAGCGGGGCCGACGTGGTCGCGGCCGCGTCGCGCGCTCCGTGGGAAGACCCGAATCGGTACTGGGGTGGACTCGATGCGGCGACGCGGGACAGGCCGGCACCGGTCGTCGCGCTGAGCACTCCGGCGCTACGCCGCAACGCGGGCGATCTGCTGCGACGTGCGGGGGGAATACCGATCCGCGTTGCGAGCAAGTCGGTGCGATCCCGGACGGTGCTCGAAGCGGTGCTCGCCTTGCCGGGATTCAACGGGGTGCTTGCGTACACGGTGGCCGAGGCGCTCTGGCTCGCCGACACGATTGACGACGTCGTGGTGGCGTATCCGAGCGCGGACCGCGCGGCCCTGCGGCAGCTGGGGGAATCGGCAGAGCTCGCTGAGCGCGTGACCGTCATGGTGGATAGCGAGGAGCACCTCGACGTCATCGACGCCGCCCTTGCTCCTGGATCGCGCGTGCCGATTCGCGTGTGCCTGGATTTCGATGTGTCGTGGCGGAGTCGGGCCCTCGGCCATATCGGGGTGCGACGTTCGCCGGTGCATAGCCCGGAAGCGCTGCGGGATCTGGCGAGTCGCGTCACCGCCCGGCCGGGGTTTCGTCTCGTCGGTGTGATGGCGTACGAGGCGCAGATCGCCGGGGTGGGGGATCGTGCAGCCAATCCCGCGGAGGCGGCTCTGCTCCGGACCATGCAGCGGGTGAGCGGCGCGGAGCTCGCAGATCGTCGCGGTGCGGCGATCGCTGCGGTACGGGACGTCGGCGATCTGGAATTCGTGAACGGGGGTGGGACCGGGTCGATCGAGCGGACCGCCGCCGAAGCCGCGATCACCGAGGTCGCGGCGGGCAGTGGTCTCTATGGTCCGCACCTGTTTGACGGGTACCGCGCCTTCACTGTCGCGCCGGCCTTGGGATTCGCGCTGGATGTTGTGCGAAAACCCACGCCAGATCGAGCGACGTTGCTCGGCGGCGGGTGGATTGCTTCCGGTCCCGCTGCGCCGGATCGGCTACCCATGCCGGTGTGGCCTGCGGGTCTCTCCTATGAGCCACGCGAGGGTGCGGGGGAGGTGCAGACTCCGCTACGCGGGGCGACGGCTCGGGCATTGCACGTGGGGGATCGGGTCTGGCTGCGGCACACCAAGGCCGGAGAACCCCTCGAACACACGGCCGAGGTTGTTCCGGTGGGGCCCGATGGATCCGCGGGGGATCCCATACTGAGCTACCGAGGTGAGGGGAAGTGCTTCCTGTGAGTGGACGTAGATTGAACGGGGCGAGGGGGGCAGCAACGCCGCGGCGGTGGCAGAATTGGGCGCGCACGGAGTCGTCGGATCCGGCACTGGTGCTCGCCCCGCGATCGACGGATCAGGTGGCGCTTGCGGTTCGCCGCGCCGGGGAGACCGGTCACACTGTCAAGGCCGTGGGTGCCTCACACAGTTTCACCTCGATTGCCGCGACCGACGGTGTGCAGCTCAGTATGGACCGCATGCGTGGGCTCGTCTCCGCGGATCCGCAGCGCGGCAGGGTAACGCTCCGCGGCGGGACGCGACTGTGGGAGCTTCCCGCTCTCCTCGGACCGCTGGGCCTCGCCCTGCCGAACATGGGCGACATCGACAGGCAGTCGATCACGGGCGCAACACAGACCGGCACACACGGCACCGGGCTCAAGTTCGGCGGGATTGCTACGGGCATCGTCGGTCTCGAACTCGTGACCGGCACCGGCGACACGATTCGCATTGACGCGGACAACTATCCAGAACTGTTGCCCGCCGCGGCGTTGGGCCTCGGTGCGCTGGGCATTGTGACCGAGGTGACGCTGCAGTGCGTGCCACGTTTCCTGCTGCAAGCGGATGAAGCGCCGGATCAGCTCGACATCGTCCTCGCCGAATTTGTCGAACGCTCGCGTGCGGCCGACCACTTCGAGTTCTTCTGGTTTCCGCACACTGACACTGTGCGTACGAAGACAAACACCCGCCTCCCGCTGGATCACGGCCGCGCACCACTCGGTAAGCTCTCCCGCTTCGTCGACGAGGAACTCGCCAACAATCTTGCCTTTGGTGCGTGTGTGAACTTGGGCGCTGTGACGCCCCGTGCGACTCCCGCGGTCAATCGGTTCGTGGAAACCCTGTCGAGTCGGCGGCGCTACACGGACGAGTCACACAGCGTGTTCGTGACGCACCGTCGAGTGCACTTTCGCGAGATGGAGTACGCCGTGCCGCTCGAGGAAGTCGCGGACACCATGCGAGAGCTCCGGGCGATGATTGAGCGGAAGCGCTACAGCGTTTCCTTCCCGATCGAGGTGCGGGCGGCCGGGGCCGACAATTTGCTCCTCTCGACGGCCCACGGGCGCGACTCCGGTTACATCGCCGTGCACCGGTACCACCGGGACCGAGATCTCGGCTATTTTCGGGATGCTGAGGCGATCCTTGCCGCGCACGGCGGGCGCCCGCACTGGGGCAAGATGCACACACTTGGCGCAGCTGAACTGCGGGAGCGCTATCCGGAATTCGACCGATTTGCGACGGTTCGCGAGAACCTTGACCCTGAACGGGTATTCCGCAACGATTACCTGGATCGAGTGCTCAGTATCTGACGAGATTCGGTTTGCGCGAGAGAATCTCGACCGCTAGCGTGGTGCCCGGGTTCGGGGGAATCGAACTCTAGGAGCAACAATTGCGACGCCTCCGGTTACTCCGTGCGATGCGGCTCAGCGCCGCTGCCGTGCTTACTCTGACTCTCGCGGTACCACTCGTGCAGAACTTGGAGGTGCCGGATGCTAGGCAGCGCAGCGTGGGAATTCCTGCTGACCGCACGCCCCTCCCCGCGGGAGAGAATTACCTGGTGACGGCACCCGGGAACTCCGGCGAGGGAAGTTTTGGTGCCGCAGTTGAGGCCGTGAATGCCGGCGGGGCACCCGCCACGATTACGTTCGCCCCGGGGTTGCACGCTGAACTCTCGGGAACCTGGTGGCTCACCGAGAGTGTCACTATTCGGGGCGAGGGCGCGACCGTGACGTGGACGCAGATCGACACGCTTGAGTGGCGACCAGATTCGTGGTTGTACCTCGACGAAGTGAATCTGCAGATGTTCGGTCTCACGATCGTGGGGACGGCCGACAACTGGGAGCCAATGATCGTTCTCGACGAGGGGCCAGCGGGGTTCCCCAACATCTTTGATGGGGTTGCGATACGCAACGCGAACGGGGGCGGAATTCAACTTGATCAGGCAGAATCTGACCTCGAAATTACCGGGTTGCGTGTGACGGGCGGGACCGAGGAGACCGAGGCACACGAAGAGGCGGTACTCGAGATACAGGGTGTCAGGGGGAGCGTCTCGGTCACTGACAGTACGTTTGAGGGCCTCGGAGGTGACGCGCTGGCCATCGATGGAGTATCGGTGACGGCGGAACAGCAGGTGCGAATCCTCGGAAATACCTTTGTCGACCTCACCCCGGAGGAATCAGAGCACCAGGGGCTTGCGGTGAACGTCGACGATGTCGTCTCTTCCCCAGCGGTGCGAGGAGCGGAACCCGCTCTCCTGATTGCCGACAACACCTTCACCCGACTCGGCAGCGAAGAATCCACTGGAATCGTCGCGATGGAATACGTGGAGGGGGGTGTTGCGTTGCTCAGAAACGAGTTCCAGGATACGGAAGTTGATGGCGAAACCCTGTATATCTCAGGTATCCAGGGCAACTTTGGGGCCGAGGAGACACTCGTCATCGAGGATCTCACCCTCATGGACAGTGTCGCGAGGACCACGATCGGGAGCGTGTTTGGCATTGACGGTGTGGCGCGGCTAGAACGGGTAGATGTCCGTGAATCTGAGGCGGAGCTTGCTGTGTTCGAGATCGAGAGCGTAGCTCCGGAAGTTCCGATCAGTCGCCCGGCGTTGGTGTTGCGGGACGTCACGTTGCGCGGCGGGGGCACCGCGGAGCTGCCGCTTGACTGGGGGCTCTTGCTGGACGATGTGACGGGGGACACGGTACTCGAGCGAGTCGAGGTCACCGGGATCACCGCAGACGCGGGTGCTGTCATGATGACGGAGATGGCCGGGGGGCTCCTTGCCAATCAGGTCGTGAGTCGAGGGAATACCGCTGCGGGGTTTGTCATCGAGGAACTCGACCTTGAGACGTCCGAGCAACGGGTAGAGATCCGGGACTCGCAGTTCGTTGGGAACACTGCCCGGCGCAAAGATGGTGGTGCCGGGCTCACGGTGAACATCGACAGTTCCGCTGAGCGTGTGGGACCAACGCTCGAGGTCCGCAATACTGTGGTGAGCGACAACCGGGACGGAGAGGTGTCCGGAGCGCTGTTCAGCGTGGCGGGGGGCGTGAGCTCGTCGGGGATTGACATCCTCGTCGAAAACAGCACGTTCCACAATCCGGATGCCCTCGGTGATGACTCGGTGAGCTGGGTGAGCGATCTGATCCTCGAGTTCGAGAGCCCCAACGTGGAGGATCGCGCAGAATTCGTGATGCGAAACTCGACGATCGAGCGGCGAGCCGGAGAAGCCTCCGTGACGGACGAGGGGGTGCCCGCGATACGCGTATCGGGGAGCGACGTGCACACTCGGATGGAGCATGTGTCGATGCCCGGCGGATCGATTGCACAGGAGTGTCGTCCGGACGGACGCGGAGCGCTGACGGTGCAGAACTCGGCCTGGGGGCCGGAAGACGGCCCGCCGATCCTAGCGGGGCCTGAGTGCCTGGTCACAGGAACGGCAAACACGGTCCCCCACAGCGAGGATCTGCCCGCAGGGTTCGCGGACGAGCTGCCGATTGCAGATTGGCTCCTGGGTGAACTCGTGGACAACGGCGGAGCAACCCCAACGATGCTCCCGGCGACACGCTCGCCGCTGCTTAATTCAGCTGTTCCGTCTGAGGTGCGCACGGACCAGCGTGGATTGTCGCGGCCGCAGGGTGCAGGGCCGGATCGCGGTGCGGTCGAACGAGCCCCCTCAGTTATCGAGATCGGAGCCGATATTGCGGTGCGAGCGGGGGACCCGGCGACATTGGAGGTCACGCGGAGCGGAGAAGTGTCCGATGCCGCACGTGTCAGCGTCGCCTTGCGCGACGGCACGGCGATTGCTGGCGTCGACTACACCGAGGAGCCCATTGAGCTTTCCTGGGCCGCGGGTGATGCTGCCGCGAAGGAGTTCACGGTCGACACGCGAGCGGGCATTCCAGGGGTGCGCGACTTTACCGCGACACTCGTGTCTCCCGTGGACACCGAAGTGGGGGAGCGCGAAACAGCGACAGTCATGATCTCGCAGGACGATGCGGGGACTGACCCGGTGACGGATCCTGTGACAGATCCTGTGACAGATCCTGTGACAGATCCCGTTACGGATCCTGGTACGGATCCTGGTACGGATCCTGGTACGGATCCGGTGACAGATCCTGGCTCTGATCCAGGCTCTGATCCTGGCGCTGATCCTGGCGCTGATCCTGGCGCTGACCCCAAGACTGACCCGGGCACTGAGTCTGCGACCGACCCAGGTGCGAAGCCCAGCACGACGACTCCGCTTGCCGACACAGGAGCAAGCCCAGCCAAAGGCCTTGTCTGGGTGGTGTTGCTGCTGGCCGCGGGCGGGCTGCTACTCGCCGCCGGGAAACTCTCCCGCGGAATCCTGCGATCACAGCGGTTTCATGGAAATGCTGGATAGGATGCACGTATGTCTGGTGGATTGATTGCCACGCTGATTGTCGTCGGCGTCCTCGTAATTCTCGGTGTGTATGTCTGGGCGACGTACAACTCTTTGGTGACGCTACGCGTCCGAGTTGATGAGGCCTGGAGCGACATCACGGTGCAGCTGAAACGCCGCGCCGACCTGATCCCCTCGCTCATCGAAACGGTGAAGGGCTACGCGGCGCACGAGAAGAGTGTGTTCGACTCGGTCACCAAGGCGCGCGCGGAGACGATTTCTGCGCAGGGCCCGGCCGAGGCCTCCCTCGCGGAGAACCACATGCAGTCCGCGCTGAAGAGCATTTTCGCGGTGGCGGAGGCGTACCCGCAGCTCCAGGCGAGCCAGAACTTCTTGCAGCTGCAGAGCGAACTCGTCGACACCGAGAACAAGATCCAGGCCTCGCGCCGCTTCTTCAACGGTGGCGTCCGTGAGTACAACACCAAGATCCAGGTGTTCCCCAACACAATCTTCGCCCGGGGTATGGGCTTCACGGAGCGCGACTTCTTCGAGGTTGCGGATATCGCCGCGATCTCCGAACCGCCCCGCATTCAGTTCTAACCACGGAGGACCGTGTACAGCGCCATACGACGCAACAAGGTCAACAGCTTTCTCATTGTCCTGCTGTTCATCGGCATCGTCGGTGGGCTGGGCTGGTTGGCCTCGGCGATCTATCAGTCGCCCGGGATCGTCATCACCGTCATGGTGGTGTCGCTCGGCTACGCGCTGATCCAGTACTTCATGGCTGGTCGGCAGGCGATCGCGATGAGTGGGGCCCAGCGCATCACCGAGGCCGACAACCCGCGCCTGTACCGGATCGTCGAGAATCTCGCGATCACGACGGGGACGCCGATGCCCGAGGTCTACATCGTGCACGATCCAGCCCCCAATGCCTTTGCGACGGGGCGGGATCCCGAGCACGCGATGGTTGCCGCGACCACCGGCTTGCTTGACCTGATGACGGACTCTGAGCTCGAGGGCGTCATGGCACATGAGCTCGGGCACGTGCGCAACTATGACATCCGCGTCTCGATGATCGTCTATGGGCTTGTCGTCGCCGTGGGCATGATCGCGGACATGCTTGTGCGCATGGCGTTCTTTGGCCGCAATAACAACAACGGCAACCCGGTTGTCATGATCTTCGGCCTTGTGGCGATGCTCGTGGCCCCGCTCGTCGCGAGCCTCGTACAGCTCGCGGTGTCTCGCCAGCGCGAATACCTGGCTGACGCCACGGGAGCGCTCACGACGCGTCACCCGGAGGCGCTCGCGAGTGCGCTGCACAAGCTCTCGACCTATGGTCAGCCGCTGCAGAAGCAGCAGTCGAGCATGGCGCACCTGTGGATTGCAGACCCGCTGAAGCCAGGCATGATGCAACGCTTGTTCGCCACGCATCCGCCGATCCCGGAGCGGATCCGCCGTTTGCTCGACATGGGAGACAAGTTCTAGTCCCTGTGCAGGAGTAGGGTGGAGGCAGCCGAAGGAGGTTGCCCACACCCGTGTCGAACATGTTCCGCTCCCTGTCCGTGCGCAATTACCGCATCTGGTTTGTCGGGGCGCTCGTCTCGAACATCGGTGCGTGGATGCAGGCGACCACGCAGAACTGGGTGGTGCTGACGGAGCTCACCGCGAACAACGCGGCCGCGGTCGGGACCACGATGGCCCTGCAGTTCGGCCCGCAGCTTGTGCTCGTCCCCTTCAGTGGCGCGGTGGCGGATCGTTTTGACCGGCGCAAGGTGCTGCTCGTGACCCAGTCGCTCCTCATGCTGCTGGCGTTCGGGCTCGGCACCCTGCTCGTGTTCGGCGCGGCGGAGATCTGGCACCTGTACGGGTTTGCGCTGGCGCTCGGGATCGTGAACGCCTTCGATACAACCTCGCGGCAGGCGTTTGTCTCCGACCTTGTGGGGAACGATCAGCTCTCCAACGCGGTCGCCCTGAACTCCGCGTCCTTCAATTCGGCGCGCCTCATCGGCCCCGCCGTGGCGGGCGTGCTAATCGCCGTGGTGGGCTCGGGCTGGGTGTTTATCATCAACGGCGTCTCGTTCCTGGCCGTGATCGGGGCGCTGCTTCTGATCACCACGCGCCGGGTTACGCCGGCATCGAGCGGGCCGCGGGAGGGGCAACTTACGCAGCTCCTTGCAGGGTTCCGATACGTGCGACAGCGCCATGATCTGCTCGTGATCTTTGTGATCGTTTTCCTCGTGGGCGCGTTCAGCATGAACTTCCCGGTCATGTCTTCGACGATGGCCGTTGAATTTGGGAGAGGGGCGGGGGACTACGGCCTGCTGTCCTCGATCCTCGCAATCGGCTCGCTCTCCGGCGCGCTCCTGTCGGCCAGACGCCCCGCGGCTCGAATGCGCGTGGTGATCATCGCTGTCGGCGGTATCGGCGTGGTCAGTCTCATCGCCGCGATGATGCCCACGTTCTGGACGTTCGCCGCCATGCTTGTGTTCCTGGGGCTTGCGATCTCCACGATGTTGACGACCGCAAATGGCTTTGTGCAAACGACGGCGGATCCCGCGGTGCGAGGCCGCGTGTTGGCCCTGTACATGGCGATCCTGATGGGCGGCACTCCGATTGGTGCGCCGCTCGTGGGTGCCGCCGCGAACGCCCTGGGGGCCCGCTCCACCCTGTACATCAGCGCCGCGGCGTCGCTCTTGGCGTTCGGGGTTGGGATGGCTTGGCTGCTCACCGAGCGCCAACTCCGTTTCCATCGTTCGGGTGGGCGATGGCGCGTCACGCACGTGGGCCGGCCGGGGCTCGGTGACAATCGCGCGCGTCAGTCCGAAACTCTGACCGCTCCCATCGCTGTACTGGGGCGCGAGCCGGAGCCCGTCGGTGAATCCGCGCCGCAGGAGGTGCCCACAGGCATGATCCCGCGCATCGACGAGCCCGGCTCGGCACCAGCCGATGCTGATGACGAGGATCCGGACGCCTCCGCGCGGCGGCCGGCGTAAGTGGCTCCGCGCACCATTGCGGGGTAGGCTGGGTGCGTCCCAGCGGCTGGTCCGCACCCCTTCCAAAACTGGAGCAAGATAACCGGTGAGTGACTTCCTGTCCGCCCAGACTCGCACTGAAACGGATTCGCTCGGCAGCGTCGAGGTTCCCGCATCCGCCTACTGGGGTGTGCACACCGCCCGTGCGCACGAGAACTTCCCGATCGCGCGTCGGCCCATCTCGGTGTACCCCGACTTCATCCGCGCGTTCGCGTGTGTGAAGCAGGCCGCTGCACGCGCCAACCTGGAGATCGGGGCGCTCGACGAGCAGCGCGCCACGCTGATCGACCGGGCCTGCGAAGAGATCAAGACCGGCATGCTGCACGACCAGTTTGTTGTCGGTGTGGTGCAGGGCGGCGCAGGTACGTCGAGCAACATGAACGCGAACGAGGTCATCACGAACCGCGCGCTCGAGCTCGCAGGCCACCCCAAGGGTGACTACGCGTACATCAACCCGAACGACCACACGAACCACAGCCAGTCGACAAACGACACCTACCCGACCGCGATCAAGATTGCGCTTGCGTTCTCGCTCGGCAGCCTGCTCGAGGAGCTGCGCCTGCTTTCCGAGTCGTTTGCCGCGAAGGGCCGCGAGTTCTCGCACATCATCAAGGTCGGCCGTACGCAGCTGCAGGATGCCGTCCCGATGACCCTCGGTCAGGAATTCAACGCCTTTGCGGTGACCCTGCGCGAGGATATTGAGCGCCTCCAGGAAGCCGTGTCGTTGCTTGGCGAGGTCAACATGGGCGCCACCGCGATCGGCACCGGCATCAACGCACCCAAGGGCTACAAGGAAGCCGTGATTCGCCACCTGCGCGACATCACCGAGCTGAACCTCGAAACCGCCGGTGACCTTGTCGAGTCCACGAGCGACACGGGTGTGTTCGTGACCTTCTCGGGTGCGCTCAAGCGCAGTGCGCTCAAGCTCTCGAAGATCTCGAACGACCTCCGCCTCCTTTCCTCGGGCCCGCAGGCCGGGTTTGGCGAGATCAACCTCCCCGCGCGCCAGGCTGGGTCCTCGATCATGCCGGGCAAGGTGAACCCCGTGATCCCGGAGGCCGTGTCGCAGGTTGCGTACGCGGTTGCCGGATCCGACGTCACCGTCTCCATGGCGGTCGAGGCCGGGCAGCTGCAGCTGAACGCGTTCGAGCCGATCATCGCGCACTCGCTGTTCCAGTCGATCACGTGGCTTGAGCGCGCGTGCCAGACCCTGCGCGTGAACTGCGTCGACGGCATCACCGCGAACGAGGATCGCCTCGAAGACATGGTGGCTCGATCGGTGACCGTGATCACGGCGCTCGCTCCCGTCATCGGCTACGCGGAAGCCTCGAAGCTTGCGAAGGAAGCCCTCTCCACAAACGCGAAGGTCTCGGAGCTTGTTGTGTCCCGGGGCCTCCTGGACCAGGCCGAACTTGACGACATCTTGCAGCCTCAGAAGCTCGCGGGCCTCGCCCCCGAGACTGGCGCGATCGACATCGTTCCCGGCGCGCCCCAGAAGCTCGAAGCAGGATCCGACTCCGACGTCGAGTAGCACACACACACAAAAGGACCCGGCGAGAAGATTCTCGCCGGGTCCTTTTGTGTTCCCGAGGCGCGCGTGCGCCCGGAGTGGGCTACGCCCGGGTGCAGTGCGAGGTCAGGGTGCCCACGTTCTCGATGGTGACCGTAACCTCGGTGCCAGGCACCAGGTAGAGCGGCGGCTTGCGCGAGCGGCCCGCGCCGCCGGGGGAGCCTGTCGAGATGACGGTGCCGGGCAGCAGCGTGAGCGACTGCGAGATTGAGGAGATGAGCTCGGCGACTGTGCGAACCATGAACCCGGTCGTCGAATCCTGCACGCGGAGGCCGTCCACGTCCGTGGTGATGGCAAGCGCCTGCGGGTCGGGAATCTCGTCGGCCGTGACGACCACGGGCCCGATCGGGGTGAACCCGTCGAACGACTTGCAGCGTGACCACTGCGGCTCCTGGAACTGCACGTTCCGCGCAGTGATGTCGTTGATGGTGGTGTAGCCGTAGACGTAGTCGAGGGCTTCCTCCGGTGTGACGTTCTTTGCCGGGCGGCCGATGATCACACCGAGCTCGCCCTCGTAGTCCACCTCTTCGCTGATGTGGACCGGGATCGGGACCTCACCGTTGTGGGCACCGAGCGAGTTCGGGAACAGCGAGAAGAGCACGGGGCCCGAATCGTTGTCGAGGCTTAGTTCGCTTGCGTGCTCGTCATAGTTCAGGCCGACGGCCAGGACAATCGGCGGGGTGATGACCGCGGGAGCGTAGGTGACATCCGCGAGCTCCTGCCAGGCATCGTCCGGGGCGGCCGCGACTGCGCTGCGCAGCCGATCGGTGGCCTCGGGGCCAGCCTCGATGAGCTGCTGCAGGGTCGCGTACTCCGCGCCGAGCGAGCGAACTGCGAGGTACCGCTCGTCCTGGACAACGACGAGCTCAGGGGCAGACGTGGGGGCAGAGGACAAGTGTGCGAATCTCACCCTTCCAGGGTATCTGAACCCGGGGGTGCGTGTGGGGCATACAGGCGTTCGTGACGCGCCGAGGCTTTCCTCTGAGCGAACTCGGAGGTGAGAGGCCCTGTGAATCGTGGAGAATGGGTGGCATGACTGAAACACCGATGACGAAGCCCGAGATCGAGTTCCCCGACGGGCCCGCCCCGGCAGAGCTGCAGATCGTTGACGTGGTGGAGGGCAGCGGCGAAGAGGCTCTCGCGAGCTCGACCGTCGACGTTCACTACCTGGGCGTCGAATACGACTCCGGCGAGGAGTTCGACTCGTCCTGGAGCCGCGGCGAGTCCATCAACTTCCCGCTGCGCGCCCTCATCCAGGGCTGGCAGGTCGGGATCCCCGGCATGAAGGTCGGCGGCCGCCGCAAGCTGATCGTGCCCCCGGCCCAGGCCTATGGCACCTCGGGCGGACACCCGCTCTCCGGCAAGACTCTGATCTTCGTTATCGACCTGCTCGGCGTCAGCTAATTCAGCTGTCCCACAGTTGAGTGCCCCCGCCCGGGATTCCGGGCGGGGGCACTTGTGTATGTGGCTACTTTTTGCTGGCCCACACAGGACGTCCGGTCGCAGTGTAGATCACCACGTTGCCGTCGTTTTGCATGACGAGTCGTGTGCCGCCCTTGCCGGTGGTCTTCGAGTCCCAGACCACCTTGGTCGGGCTGTAAATGACCAGATTGCCGTCGGTCTGCATGTTGAGCGTAGTGCGGGATCCGTTCCCATTTGTCTTCGTGCTCCAGTACGCCTTCCCATAGTCAGTTGCGACGAGATTCCCGTCGTCCTGCATGACGAGTCGATACCTGCCGTTCCCGGACTCCAAGTAGAAGTTATTCGGCAGCGTCTGCCCGGCGACAAGCTTGTCGCCGAGATCCGGCGCGACCCAGACGGTCCCGCTCGTGCGGTTCGCGGTCGTGTACCCGCTCTTTGAGCCTGTGACCTTCACGCTGATGTTCTGCCGGCCATCCCCGAGCCTGACCGTGTAGTGCTGCCCGGTAGCCCCCGCGATGGGGGTGCCGTTCAGCAGCCACTGGGTGCTGAGGTTCACCGGGGCCGGACCCCAGGCGCCCGTGTGCGCGGTGAGCGTGTGCCCGGGGCGGCCGTTCCCGCTGATCGACGGCACTGCGGCGCTCAGCGTCTTGCTTACCGGCGGCTTCGTGGTCGGGGGCTTGGTGGTCGGCGGTTTCGTTGTCGGCGGTTTCGGTGTCGTGGGCGTGGTCGGCTTTGGGGGTACGGAACGGTCCATGCGGTACAGGAACGCGGCCATAGCCTCGCGTGAGACGGTGGTGCCTGGCTGGTAGACGATCCGGCCACCGATCTTGGAGCCTGTGGAGAGCTTGCTGCTCTTCATCCACGCGATTTCGCGCGCGAACTTGTGGCCCGTGCCGACGTCGGCGAACGGCGCCGTCTTGGGCGTCGGGGCTGTGACGGGGGCGCGGAGCCGGAACAGGAAGGCCGCCATTGCCTCGCGGCTCACACCGTTTTTCGGGCGGTACTCGCGGCCCGCGCTCGTCTTGCTGCCAGTCGAGATGCCCTGCTCGTACATCCAGGCGATCTCCTTATAGAACTTGTGGTTCGTCGGGACATCCCGGAACGGGGATTTCTTCGGCGGGGCGTACCCCTTCTTCGCTTCCTGTCGGAACAAGAACGCGGCCATCGCCTCCCGGGTCACCCCGGACTTGGGCTGATATGCGAGGCCCTTCGAAGTGCGGATGCCCGTGGTGCGCTTTGTGTCGTACATCCACTGGATCTCGCTGTAAAACTTGTGGCTGCGGCCCACATCGAGGAACGTTGTCGGGATGACCTTCTTCGCGGAGGTGCGACTCGCGGAGCCAACGCCCTCGCGGGAGCCCGTCACTGTGACGGTGAGCGCGCGGCCCACGTCGGCCTGAGCCACTTTGTATGATGCGCCGGTGGCCTTCGGAATCGCCTTGCCGTCACGGTTCCACTGGTACGCGAACTTCATGGTCCCCGGCCCCCATTTCCCGGGCTGTGCGGTGAGCGTGGACCCCAGCGATGTGTTCCCTGAAATCGTCGGGGTGGACGCGGTGACCTTCATGCCGAGGGTGAGTGTGTAGGGTTGGCCCTTGGCAGGCTCGTATCCCCGAACTTCCACGAATATTTGGCCTTTGGGAAAGCGAATTGAGCGTTGGGCGAGTGCGCGCCCGTCCGCATCTGAACCGAACAGTTCGAACTCGTCGATTTCGGTGCCGCCCGCATCGTAGATGTTCAGGAGATAGGTCTTCCCGGAGAGGCGATTGGGGAATGTGAACTGGATCTGGCCAGTCCCAGCTTGGGGTGTGTTCATGACGAAGAAGTCAGGGTTGTAGTAGGAGTCAGAGGACCCGTGGATGGTTTTCCCGGCAGTGATGAAATTTGCCTGTGAACGGGAATTGTTGGGTTCGCGTTCGACCTGGGAGACCTGACTGTGGGTGACGTTCAGTGTGTACTGGACATTGCGCGTCGACTCCGAGAGTGGGCGGACGATCACAAAGAAGTCACCGGCGGGCAGGAACGCTGCGGGAATGGCGCTACTCTTGCCCTGTGCATCGCCGCCGTTGAATCGGTATTCATACTCGTTGTTTGAGACATCCGACTCGAGCTCAACTTGAAATGCTTCCCCGGACACCGAAGTTGGGAACGTGAGCGAGAAATTTACCCGCCCATCGCTCGGAGCGCGGAGCCGATAGTACGTCGGGGAGTAGTAGCTCTTTGCGGATCCAGTCACGGTCTGCCCGAGCCCAATCGTGGTAGCTGCTTGCTTGGAGGACCCGTTCGTGATGGCCTCCGGCGCTCCGTTCGGAACCGGCTCGGGTGCCGGAGCAGGAGACTCCACGGCCTCCTCGGCCGGAAGAGTGACCTCGCTCCGATCGGGCTCGCCGGGCGCTTCGGTGTCGGCCGGCACGGCTGAGGTCTCCTCGCCCTCATCGGGTACGGACGGGGCCGGTTCCGGCACTTCCGGGGATTCCTGCTCTTCCGAAGCGGGCTCGGAAATTGCATCGAGCGTCTCGGTAGGGGTGGCGACGGGGCCCTCGAACTGGCCGGCTACGGGCCCAGATCGAAGGAGCTCGGCGTGTGCCGCGGCACCGGTCGTGAGGCCGATACCTGAGGCCAGCACAGCGATTGCGGCGCATGATGCGAGCGTGCGAGAGAGCCGCGAACGGCGGGATGGGATGGGGTGCATGCGGGTGTCCTTCTCGAGGGCTACGGGCGAATACATCGAGCGCATCATAGGCCAAGCTGTGCGTTCGCAAAACAGTCTCAGTGAGGAGTGCATGACCGCTTGATGTTGAGGAAGTGTGATGACTTGCCCGCGACCAGGCGAGTTTTATCTCACATCATGAAATTTCGATTCCAAGAAACATTGAAGTGGCAGGTTTTCGCTGATACTCTCTGGGCAACTGACTCGGCCCAGACGGAACCCGCCACGAGCGCAAGGAAGCTTTCACATATGGAGACGAACGGAACTGCTGCCCCCATCCCGGCAAACAGCCCAGGCGTTGCTTCATCCCCGGCCGACTATCTCGCCCGGGCGGTGCAACTCGCGGTTGAGAACGTGCGAAACGAGGGTGGTCCATTCGGGGCGATCGTGGTGTCCGCGGATGGGCGTGTATTCGAAGGTCTGAACCGCGTCACCGCAAATCTTGATCCCTCAGCGCACGCGGAGGTCACCGCCATTCGCAACGCCTGTCAGGGACTTGGCACGTTTGACCTCACGGGTGCTGTGCTCTACACAAGCTGTGAGCCGTGCCCCATGTGCCTCGCGACCTCGCTCTGGGCGCGGATCGATCGTGTGTATTTCGCCGCGGATCGTCACGATGCTGCCGAGGCGGGATTCGACGACGCCGTCTTCTATCAATACTTCGAAGGCGGTCCAGCGGACCGGGCGGTGATGCCAGTTGCTCAGGAAACACTGCCGACGGATCAGCGTATTGCGCCCTTCACTGAGTGGACGCAGAACTCCGCTCGAACTGAGTACTGAAGGGTCTGTTGAGTCCGGTCGCGGCCCGCTCAGCCGCGGCCGATGAACGGCATGCCCGCAGCGGTAATTGTCAGCTGAGGCACGCTGACCGCAAGCGGGAGTCTGGCGAGTTGGAGCACAGCGGCTGCGACGTGAGCAACCTCAAACGCGGGCTCAGGGCGCGTGGAGCCATCTGCTTGGAGGGCACCCGGACCCACGAGTGTGTCAAGCAGGCCGGTCTGGGCGTTCCCAATGTCGAGCTGCGTTGCGACGATCTGGTGTGCGCGTCCGTCGAGTTCGATTGACTTCGTGAGCCCCGCAATGGCGTGCTTCGTGGTCGTGTAGGCGACCGAGCGTGGTCGCGGGGTCTGCGCCGAGATTGAACCGTTGTTGATGATTCGGCCCCCTGTGGGAGTCTGGTTGCGCATCTGGCGGAAGGCCGCACCGGCACACAGAACGGACCCTGTGACGTTGACGGCGAGCGTGGCCTCCCAATCGGTGAGCGTGAGATCGCCAATATCCGCTGTCGGTCCGAACGTGCCGGCGTTGTTGACGAGCACGTCGAGGCGTCCAAACTCCGCAGCGTGCGTGGCGAAGAGGTGTTCGACCTGCGCGGGATCCGTCACGTCCGTCTCGCACAGCAGTGTGTGCGAGGATACGCCGGCGGTGTGCTCCGGGACTGCCGCGACAGTTTCCCGGAGCTGCGCGATCCGTCGCCCAGCTAGGGTCACCGCGAAGCCATCGGCGAGCAGAGCGTGGGCGATGGCGCGCCCGATCCCGCTGCCCGCACCGGTGACGATCGCTGTGGGAGACGCTGCGGCGGTCACTCGGCGCGCTCCGGCACGGAGACATCGCCGGCTTGGGGAATCGCGGGCACCGTGAGCGGCGTCGACACAGTGACGGGGGCCGCGGCGCTGATGAGCTGTAACAGGCGTGCTGCGACGCTCACGGCGATCACGGCGGGCTGCTTGCCGGTCACCTCGGGAACACCGATGGGCGTGGTGATGCGCAAGAGATCGGCATCCGAGTGCCCGGTGCCGCGGAGTTTGTGTTGGAATCGTACCCACTTCGATCGGGAGCCGATCAGGCCGATCGAGCCGAGATGCGTTGCGCGGAGCGTTTGATCGATCACCGCGAGGTCCTCGTGATGATCGTGTGTCATCACGAGCGCGTGTGTGCCCGGTGGGAGGTGCGCAATCGCGGCCTCGGGGAGCGGCGAATGGGCGACGTGTACGCGAGCTACAGCGTCACCCAGAACCCCTGCGACGCCGGGGATACCGATGCGGTCGGGATCCAGCATCTCAGCTCGGGAATCGACAAGGTGGAGTTCAAGCTCGTGGCGTGCGAGGATCCTGGCGAGCTCCAGCCCGACATGGCCCACGCCGAAGATTGCCACTGCTGGGACGACCGGCACGGGTTCGAGCATAATTGTCACCTCTCCACCGCAGCACTGCACACCGTAGTCTGCGGAGGCCTTATCGCTGAGACGCAATGTCAGGAGAGCCGGCTCGGCAGTGCCAGACTGAAGCATCGCGCGTGCGCGTTCTGTGGCGGTGGCCTCGAGATTGCCGCCCCCGATTGTGCCGATGAGTTCGGTGGCACCGACGACCATTTTGGCCCCGCCGTTGCGCGGCGCGTGCCCGCGCACGCTTGCGAGGGTGACGATCACGGCGGGTTCGCGTCGGGACCGGAATCCCTGCAGCGCGTCGATCCAGTCCATCAGCTACTCCGCACCCGCGGTGGCGAGCTGAGGGTCGACGCTGGCCACACGCGCCTGCTGCGCAGCGCTCACTGCCCAGTACACGGTCTCCGGCGTCGCGGGTGAGGGCAGATCAACTGCGTGTCCTGCCGGACCGAACGCCGCCACGGCTTCTCGAATCGCCTCGCGTGCGCTGAAGGCGAGCAAGAAGGGCGGTTCCCCAACGGCCTTGGAACCGTACACAGCCCCCGTCTCCCGGGCGTTCTCGTACAGGCGCACCGTGAACTGCTCAGGCATCTCTGAGAAACTCGGCAGTTTGTACGTCGATGCCGACTGGGTCTGGAGCCGGCCGCGGTGCGGGCCGTCACTCGTGTCCCAGCGCAGTTCCTCGAGGGTCAGCCAGCCGACACCCTGCACATAGCCGCCCTCGATCTGTCCGATGTCGAGCATGGGCGAGAGGGAGTCGCCGACGTCGTGGACGATGTCGACCCGGCGCACGCGATAGGTGCCGGTGAAGCTGTCAATCTCAACCTCGGTCGCGGAACAACCGTAGGCGTAGTACTTGAAAGGCGAGCCCTGCATCACCCGGGCATCCCAGTGGATACCTTCGGTTCGGTAGTACCCCGCCGCGAACAGTTGCACGCGCTGGAGATACGCGGAGCCGACAACCTCAGCGAAGGTAAGACGCTGTGCGGGGTTACCGAGCGCGGTGACGTAGCCTCCGCCAAATCGGACATCCTCTTCGTCCGCGTCAAGCATCCGACTGGCCACACGGGCCAGGCGATCGCGGATCTGCTCGCACGCGTTCTTGACGGCGCCCCCGTTGAGATCGGCGCCGGAGGACGCAGCGGTCGCGGAGGTATTCGGTACCTTGTCCGTGCGGGTCGGTGCCAGGCGAACTTGGTGGAGCCCGAGCCCGAGTGCGGTCGCGGCCACCTGGAGCATCTTGGTGTGAAGCCCCTGACCCATTTCGGTGCCGCCGTGGTTGACGAGCACCGAACCGTCCTTATAGACGTGCACGAGTGCGCCGCCCTGATTGAACGCGGCGAAGTTGAAGGAGATCCCAAACTTCACCGGAGTCATCGCAAGTGCCCGCTTCACGTGCGGGTTTCGGGCATTGAACGCCGCGATCTCCGCGCGCCGCGCATCCAGTCCCGACTCCGCACGGAGCTGCGTCCAGATGTCGTCCAGCCGCTCTGCGTCTTTGACGACCTGGCCATACGGTGCCGTCTGCCCGGGCTTGTAGAAGTTCCGTGCGCGAAGTTCGATCGGATCGATGCCCAACAGCGGGGCGACCCGACCCAGGATGTCTTCGATCAGGAACGCGCCCTGGGGCCCGCCGAAGCCGCGGAACGCCGTATTTGAGGCCTTGTTGGTGCGCGCCACGCGTCCACGCGCGAGCAGGTGCGGAATCCAATACGCATTGTCGACGTGGCAGAGCGCGCGTGCAAGGACCGGTTCCGACAGATCGAGACTCCACCCGCCGTCGCAGGTGAGGTTTGCCTCCAGACCCTGAATGTGTCCTTCGGTATCGAAACCGGCTTTCCACGTGATGTGGAACGGGTGTCGCTTTCCGGTCATTGTGATGTCTTGGGTGCGGTTCAGTCTGAGCCGCACGGCGCGGCCGGTCAGTTTGGCCCCCAGCGCGGCGATCGCTGCGAAGCCATGCGGTTGCATTTCTTTTCCGCCGAAGCCGCCGCCCATGCGGAGCGACTGTACGGTCACCTCGCTGGAGGTGATGCCCAGCACATGCGCCACGATCTCCTGCGTCTCAGAGGGGTGCTGCGAGGAACTCTGGACGAAGTACTGTCCCTCGGAATCTCGCAGCGCGAGCGCCGCGTGTGTTTCGAGGTAAAAGTGTTCTTGCCCACCAAACTCGGTGACTCCCTCGAAAACGTGAGCGGAACCGTGCAGTGCGGTGGCGGCGTCGCCGCGGGAAACTGTCCGCTCGTTGCCTTGAAATGAGTCGGAATCGATCGCTTCCTTGACGGTGATCAGCGAGGGCAGCGGCGTGTAGTCGATGGTGACTCGTTCCGCCCCCAGCCTGGCCGCCTCTTCCGTGTCACCGAGTACCCAGACGAGGGCGTGGCCGTAGAACTGGGCCACACTCGGAAACAGCGGTTCATCGTTGTGTACGCCGGCATCGTTGACGCCGGGGACGTCATCCGCGGAGAGCACGCGCACGACGCCGGGAACGTCATAGGCGCCGGACACATCGACGCGAACGTGCGCGTGGGCGTGTGTCGACTGCACCGGCCATGCAGTGAGAACGCCGGGGGTGTGCGCGGCGACGTCATCGGTGTACATCGCGGTGCCGGTGACGTGGAGCTTCGCGCTCTCATGCGGGGCTCGGATGCCAACGATGGGGTGGGCTGGACGATCAGCGAGCGTGCTCATGCTGGGACCTCCTCGGAAGCAAGTGCGGTCGAGTTGTAGAACTTCAAGAGTGCAGAGCTCATCATGATGGCGCGGTATTCTGCGCTCGCGCGGTGATCGGACATCGGCGTTCCGGAGTCGCTTAGGATTCGTGCGGCGTCGGTCACAGTGGCAAGGGTCCACGGCTTCCCGAGCAGTGCCCGCTCGGCCTCAGTTGCTCGGATCGGTGTTGCGGCCACCCCGCCGAGGCCGATCTGTGCCCGTGTGACCACACCGTCTTCGATGTCGAGCGCGAATGCCACGGCGACGCTTGAAATATCGTCGAAGCGGCGCTTTGCGATCTTGTGGAACGCAGTGACCCGGGCAAGCGGGAGCGGGATCCTGACTGATTTGATGAGTTCATTCTGGCGACGCACGGTCTGGCGGTAGCCGGTGAAGTACTCGGAGATCGGGATCTCACGCTCGCCGGCGGCCGATGCGAGAACGACGTGCGCGCTGAGCGCGAGCAGCGCCGGTGGAGTGTCGCCAATGGGTGAGCCCGTGCCGAGGTTGCCGCCGATTGTGCCGCGGTTTCGGATGAGGCGAGAGGCGAACTGCGGAAAGAGCTGTGCGAGCAGTGGGAGCCGACCGGCCAAACGGTTCTCCACCTCGGAGAGAGGGAGCGCGGCACCAATCTCCACGGCCTCATCGGTGATGGTGAGCTCGCGGAGTTCGTCGAGCTGCTCGATGGCAACGACGAGCGGTGCGCGACGGCCTCGGATGTTGACCTCGACGCCCCAGTCTGTGGAGCCCGCGACAATCAGCGCGTCGGGTTCGTCCCGGATGATGGCCAGCGTGTCGGCGAGCGTCTGGGGACGGACGAAGCGCGCGCCTTCGACTTCGACATCGGTGGGAACTGTCACTGGAGCGGGTGCGGCCAGGCGCTGTTGGAGCGGGTCGGACGGCTCCGGACTGCCGAGCGCGTAGGCGGCGTCCCTGATGGGCCGGTATCCGGTGCAGCGGCACAGGTTACCGCTCAACGCGTGCAGATCGAATCCATTAGGTCCGTGCTCCGGATCGCGATCCCGGCACGGTGCTGCCGCAGGGGGAGCTTCGGCGGCTGCGGGAGTGCGCGACCGTGAGCGGGTCGGGCGATAGTATTCTGCCGCCATGCTGCAGGCAAACCCTGGAGTGCAGTAGCCGCACTGTGAGCCGCCCGCCTCAGCGAGTTTCTCCTGTACCGGATGCAATTCTTCGGGGCTGCCGAGGCCTTCTGCGGTCGTAATCTCCTGCCCGTTGAGTGCGTACACAGGAACGAGGCAGGCATTGACGGGTGTCCAGGCGGTGCCACCGTCTGGATTCGGGGTCGCCACGAGGATGGCGCACGCACCGCACTCACCCTCGGCGCACCCCTCTTTGCTTCCTGAGAGTCCAGTGGTGCGGAGCCAATCAAGCGCGGTGGTGTGCGTGGGCGAACCGGCAAGTGAACGCGAGTGCCCGTTCACCGTAACTTCGGTGTCATTCATGAGGCAGTCTCCTCAAGCTATTCCGGAGGCTGGGCAACGATGCCCCAGTCCGTACGTCGGCGATGGCGTGCGTGGGGTCGGAAGCGAGAATTACGGCGAGGGCCGACGCTGAAATAGTGAGCGGAGCGTGGTCCAGAAACCGTTTCGGCGGCGCGCGCGGACAGGAAAGTAGAAGTCCGGATCGTTGCCGGTCGGCAAGTATTTGGACTGTGTCTCGTTGGAGGCGGGCCCCGGGGAGGTTTGGCTTGACATGGTCACCTCTCGTCATTGAGTTTCGGTGCGTATTTCCAGGATTCGGAAGTATCTTCTTGGAATATGGAAAGGATAGGTCGAATACGCGACCCGGTCAAGGGGGCGCTGCGGGCACACCAAATAGGCCCCCAATCACGGGCCCTGCCTCGACTTATGCCTGGTGTACGACGAAAAGGCGTGGGATTAGATCGCGTTCGCGGAGGCGGAGATCTCCGCCACGACCTCGGTGAGTACCGGGATCGCGCGCTCGATGAACGCGTCATCAACGCGGGTGGTTGGCCCGGAGATCGACACGGCGGTCGGTGTGGGCATGCCCGGGACTGCCATTGCGAAGCACCGAACTCCCACCTCCTGCTCGCTATCGTCCAGCGCGTAGCCTCGCGTGCGCGTGAGTTCCAGATCGGCGAGCAACGCACTCGTCGATCGGATCGTGAAGTCGGTCAGGCGGGGAGTCCCCGTGCGACCGATAATCTCCCGCACGGCGTCGTCGCTCAGCTGTGCAAGGATCGCCTTGCCCACGCTCGTGGAGTGCAGGTACGCGCGGCGACCCACTTCGGTGAACATCCGCATCGCGTGGGGGGAGGGAGCCTGCGAGACGTAGATCACTCGGTCCCCGTCGATCGTGGCCAGGTTTGCGGTCTCGCCCAACCGTGCGACCAAATCTTTCAACTGCGGCATCGCAATTTGGCCAAACTTGCGGTTCGCGACCTCACCGAGACGCACAAGGCGCGGGCCGAGCGCGTAGCGCCGGTTCGCGAGCTGTCGCGCGTATCCCAGCGACACCAGGGTGCGAAGGAGCCGGTGGATCGTGGGGAGAGGCAGATCCGTTGTCGCCGCGAGCTCGCTGAGCGCGACATCGCCGCCCGCATCCGCGATGAGTTCGAGCAGATTGAATACGCGGGCAACCGACTTGACGGCGTCGGAGGGAACTGCGGCCATGAAGAGTCCTTATCGCGTGCCAGAGGTGTTCCGCATCGCGGAAAGAATCTGCGGAACAGGCTATCTCATCCGCGGTCGATGTGCACAGCACCTTGCTCGATGCGCATCGCAGTTTGTACGCCGGCCCGAGCGAGCCCGTGATTTGTCCGCGCACAGTGGCCGAAGAGGCCGGCAGTACCCCGGAATATCCCCGCGAACCCGAACCGGCGGCGAGTCTCCGCCGAGGTGGTAACGTATATCCGTTCAGGAAACGCCCAGTTTGAGGGAATGGAGCACCCCGTGGCAGAGGCCCAGCAGGACACCAATCAGCAGCGTGCCACGGGGGTGAAGGGCACCCTCGATCGGTTCTTCCAGATCTCCGAGCGCGGGTCTACCTTCGGCACAGAGATCCGAGGAGGCCTGGTCACGTTCGTGACGATGGCCTACATCGTGATCCTCAACCCGATTATTTTGTCGGGTAAAGAAGACGTCGCCGGCAACATCCTCGACTTCGGTCAGGTCAGCGCGGTCACCGCGCTCGCCGCCGGTGTCATGACGATCCTCTTCGGTATCGTCTCGCGCCTCCCGTTCGCGTTTGCGGCCGGGCTCGGCATTAACGCCTTCATCGCGTTCTCCGTGGTCCAGGAAGTGACCTGGCCCGAGGCGATGGCAATCGTGGTCATTAACGGCCTGTTGATCGTGCTGCTCGCGGCGACCGGCCTGCGCCGGATGATCTTTGACGCGGTCCCCGTGCAGCTGAAGCTGGCGATCACCGTCGGTATCGGCTTCTTCATCGCGTTCATCGGCTTTGTGAACTCCGGCTTTGTGGACGCGACCGGACAGTCCTCGCCCCCCGTGGGCCTCGGCCCGTCGGGCGTTGGCTTTATTACCACAATCCCCACCGTGATCTTCGTAGTGACGCTTGTCCTCACGGGAATCCTCGTTGCCAAGAAGGTGAAGGGCGGGATCCTCATCGGCCTCGTCACCGGCACCGTCATCGCGGTGATCGTTGAGGCGATCTGGAAGATCGGCCCGAAGTTCGGTGCCGACGGCGCGGTGAACCCCGGCGGCTGGAGCCTCACGGAGCCAGTGCTGGGCGACAAGCCGTTTGCGGTTCCGGATCTCAGCCTCGTCGGTGCGGTGAGCTTCGATTTCGGCAAGGTCGGCCTCGTGACCGTCGTCATGCTTGTGTTCACGCTGCTCTTCACAAACTTCTTTGATGCGATGGGCACCATGACGGGCCTGTCCCGCGAGGCTGGTCTTGCGGATGAGAAGGGCAACTTCCCCCGCATCAAGTCGGCGCTTGTCGTCGAGGGCGTCGGCGCAATCGTCGGTGGCGGTACCTCGTCCTCCTCGACGACTGTGTTCGTTGAGTCCGGCGCGGGTATTGGCGAGGGCGCACGTACGGGTCTCGCGAACGTCGTCACGGGCGTGGTGTTCTTGCTGGCGATGTTCTTCACCCCGCTCACCGAGATCGTCCCCACCGAGGTCGCTGCCGCGGCTCTCGTGATCGTGGGCGCCATGATGATGTCGCAGATTGCGCACATCGACCTCACGGACTTCCGAGTCCTGCTTCCCGTGTTCCTCACGGCTGCGGTCATGCCGCTGAGCTACTCGATCGCCAACGGCATCGGCGCGGGCTTCGTATCCTGGGTGCTGATCCACGCGTTCACCGGGAAGGCGAAGCAGGTGCACTGGCTGCTCTGGATCGTCTCGGCAGGCTTTGTGATCTTCTTTGCACGTGGCCCGATCGAGGCCATGCTCGGGGTGTAACGCTCCGCACGCTGAACGCGGCCCGTCCGCGCGCTTCCGGCCTTGGCCGGCGCGCGGACGGGCCGCGTTCGTGTGTGCTCCCGAAATCAGTCCCGCGGTGGGTGGGGTGCCGGATCCCGGCTGCCGCTGCGCTGTGCCAGGAGATGAGGGAGCACCTGTTCGAGGATCGCGAGGCCGTCGCGGACCCCGCCAGGGGATCCGGGCAGCGTCATGACGAATGTGTCCCCGGCGAACCCCGCGACGCCGCGGGTGAGAAGCGCGTGCGGAAAGCTCGCGGCACCGCGGCGGCGGAGCTCCTCGATCACTCCGGGGAGCTGGAGCGCAAGGAGCGGTGCGACTGCTTCGGGCGTGCGATCCGACGGGGCGACACCGGTGCCGCCGGTCGTGAGGATCACCCTGGGGTCGCCCGCGAGAGCCTCGCGCACAGCCTGGCCTGCTGGATCACCGTCGGCGACGATCAGCGGCGAGTCGACGGTGAACCCCGCCGCGGTGAGCCACTTGCGAATGACCGGCCCGGTCCGATCGGGTGCGTGTCCCGCGGCGGCGCTCGTGGAGACGACGATCACGCGGGCGGTGCCCGCTGAGACGTCGCCCGTCACTCGATCTCCCAGTCGCCGCTCTTTCCGCCAGACTTCGCGAGCACCCGCGTCCCCGAAATGACAGCGTGCTTGTCCGCCGCCTTGATCATGTCGTAGAGGGTGAGGGCGGCGACGCTCGCCGCGGTCAGCGCCTCCATCTCCACGCCGGTGACCCCACGCGTTGTGACCGTGGCGATGATGCGCACCCGATCCGCCGCGGGCTCGAAGTCAATGGCGAGTTTGGTCAGGGGGAGCGGGTGGCACAGCGGGATGAGCTCCCACGTGCGCTTGGCCGCCATGATGCCGGCGATCCTGGCCGTGCCCAGCGCCTCACCTTTAGGGAGCTCGCCGGCGACAAGCTGGGCGATCACCTCGGGTCGGGTCTCCAAGAATGCCTCCGCGCGGGCCGTGCGCTTCGTGACAGCCTTTTCGGTCACGTCGACCATGTGGGCACTCCCGTCGGCGCGGATGTGGGTGAGGCGGGGGGTCTCGTCAGACATCGAGTCTCCAGATTTCAATGGGGGATCCCGCCGGCAGCTTGTCGACGCCGATCGGGATGTGGGCAAGTAGCTCCGCGGCCGCGAGGTCGGCGAGCAGGTGTGAGCTGGGGCCGGTGAGCTGCACCTGGCCGGCCGCATCGAGACTGCCGCGCCGTACCTGGTGTTTGTTGGCCGGGGAATCGATGGCGTGGGCGAGCGCGCGGGTTTCGGCGGGGAGCCGTTCCGGCCGCCCCGCTGCAGCGCGCAGCGCGGGCGCGAGAAACAGCTCGGCTGACAGCGCGGTGCTGACCGGATTGCCCGGGAAACAGATCACGGGGACGCGTGCCCCGTCAGGGTCCCAGTAGCCGAGGCCCTGGGGCCCACCGGGCTGCATCGCGATGCCGCCGAACTCCACGCCGTGCCCGGAGAAGACATCGCGGACAACCTCGTACGCGCCAGCGCTGATCCCGCCGGAGGTCACGATCATGTCGGCATTGGGTCCGTGGGCGGCCAGCACGCCCTCGACAGCCGAGACCGCATCGGGAACACGATGCGCCGAGACCTCCGCGCCGAGCCCGGTGAGCAGCGCGGCCAGCATGGGTGTGTTGGCGTCGCCGACGTGACCGGGTGCGAGCGGGGCCCCCGGGGCGGCAACCTCGTCCCCCGTAGAAAGAAGGAGCACCCGGGGCTTGCGGCGCACTGCCACCTCGACGACCCCGGCATTGGCGAGCAAGCCGATCCGGGCGGGGGTCACGCGGGTGCCCGCGGCGAGAAGTAACGCTCCGACCGCAAGATCGGAACCGCGCGGCCGCACGAACTCACCGGATACGGGCGCTTCCGCGAAGCGCACCGTGCCCTGGGGTTCGGGATCGCCGGCGTGGCGCAGCTCGGTGAAGCGTGCGGGATCTGCGCGCTCGATCGGAATCACCGCATCGGCACCCTCTGGGATTGGCGCTCCCGTCATAATGGGGGAAGCTGTGCCCGCCACGTGCAGCATCGCGGCGTCGCCCGCAGCGGTCGTGCGGCCGATCCGTAGCTCGGTGACTCCACTTGCAGAGTCCGCGAAGTCCGCAACGCGCACCGCGTAGCCGTCCATTTGCGAGTTATCAAACGGTGGCAGCGGGATCGGCGAGGTGACCGGGTGTGCGGCGACGCGGCCGGTGAGTGCGGGATCCTGCACGGACACGAACTCTGACTCGGCCGACGCGGCAGCGAGCGCCGGATCGAGCACGGCGCGGACGAGCCGGGCGTGCTCACTGTGCGTGCGCATGCTCACCCGCCCGCGAAGGCGGGGAGCACGTCGACGGTGGTCCCGCTGATCGCGCCGCCGTCCCGCCGCACCGTGCCATCGACGAGGAACGAGCCGCTGCGGAGCACCCGCTGCATTTCGGTTCCGTAGCGGGTGGCAAGATCGGTGCGCAGAGCCTCGAGGGTGGCCGGAGCGGGCAAGTCCCAGGCCTCTTCCTCGCGTCCAGCGGCTTCGGCGGCAGCGGCGAAGTACCTGACAGTGATGCGGTCCATACCGCCATGCTAGACCGTGCGCGGAAATGACGCGCAGGGGTCCCACCGCGGAGTGGGTGTCTGCTCCTAGAATGGGGCGCATGGACTCAGCGTTGACCGAACGGCTTGCGCCGCTTGTGGCACCCGCAGCGAAGCTTCCGGGCGACGTCGCGGCCCGAGCCCGCCGGCAGATCACGCTGCCCGGCTTCGGAGAGTCTGCCCAGGAGCGGCTGTGGGCGGCGCGGGTACTCGTGATTGGTGCTGGCGGCCTCGGCTCGGCGCTTGTCCCGTATCTGGCCGGGGCCGGTGTCGGGCGAATCGGAATCATCGACGACGACGTGGTTGAGCGGTCGAACCTGCACAGGCAGATCGTGCACGGTACCGCCGATATTGGGCGGCGTAAGGTGGACTCGATTGCCGAATCCGTTGCCGCGCAGACACCGCACGTGACGGTAGACCGTCTGGCAGTCCGTCTGACCTCGGAAAACGCGCTCAAGCTGTTCGCGGACTACGACCTGGTGATCGACGGCAGCGACAATTTCCCGACGCGGTATCTCGCGAACGATGCGGCCCAGCTCGTGGGGATCCCGCTCGTGTGGGGCGCGATCCTGCAGTATTCCGGTCAGATCGGTGTCGCCTGGCACGCGCACGGCGCAGGCTATCGTGATCTCTTTCCGGTGCCACCGGACCCCGACACTGTGCTCGATTGCGCGACAGGCGGCGTGCTGCCGGGGCTCTGTGGCACGATCGGCTCGCTCCTCGCGACCGAGGCGATCAAGCTCATCACCGGCATCGGCGAGCCGCTGATCGGCCGCGTCCTGCTCTACGACGCGCTGACCGCGCGCACCCGAGAACTGCACATCAACAGGGATCCTGCAGGCGCGCCCGTGACCGAGCTTGTCGATTACGCGCTGCTCTGCGGAGTGGGCCCGGCCGCCTCAGATGCGGCACCCGGGGCACCGCAGGGGATCGAGATTGGGGCCGCGCTCGCGGCGCTGCGTGGCGGATCGGCACCGCGCTGGATCGACGTTCGCTCGGCCGTGGAGCACGCGGAACGACACGTGCGTGGTTCAGAGCTGATCCCCGTTGCAGACATCGAAGCAGGCGCGGTGCGCGTCGACGGCCCCGCGCTGGTCTACTGCGAGCGCGATCCGCGTTCGGTGCGCGCCGCAATCGCGTTGATCGCCCAGGGAAACACCGAGGTTGTGTTCCTCCGCGGCGGTATCGAGGCGTTCGCTCGTGTGGCCCCGGATCTCGTTGAGCGAGATGCCTAGCGTCTCCGCGTCATCATCAGTTTGTCCCGTCGTTGCCCCGAGGAGTTTCATGTCCACCACACCATTCGCCAAGATCACGACCGACGCGATCGATGACGCGCAGGTGCGCGCCGCCGTCGATGCCCCCGATTGCGGCGCGCTTGTCATGTTCCACGGCATCGTGCGCGACCACGACGGTGGCCGTGGCGTCAAAGCTCTCGACTATCAGGCGCACCCGGATGCCGAACGGTTCATCCTCGCGTGCGTCGCGCAGGAGCAGGAGGCAAGCGGCCTGACACTTGCGGCCGTGCACCGCGTCGGCGCGCTCACAATTGGCGACTCGGCGCTCGTTGCCGCCGCCGCGGCCCCGCACCGGGCCGAGGCGTTCGCCGCGATCGAGCGACTCGTGGAGCGGATCAAACGGGAAGTCCCCATCTGGAAGCGGCAGCACTTCGGCGACGGTGTCAGTGAGTGGGTGGGGCTCTAGCCCCCGATGTAGGACATCTCGATGCGCTCAGGCTGCGGCACGTTGGGCAGGCTCGCACGCAGTTCCGAGTAGCGGTCGTCGCGCACGGACCATAGCTTCGCGAGCGTTGCGCGCAGCTCGGCGTCGTCGACTCCGGAGCGCATCAGAGCGCGCAGATCGAAGCCCTCACGCGCAAAGAGGCAGGTATAGAGCTTGCCGTCGGCGGATACCCGTGCGCGAGTGCAGTCGCCGCAAAACGCACTCGTCACGCTTGAAATGACGCCGATCTCACCAGCACCGTCCCGGTAGCGCCACCGCTTCGCCGTTTCTCCTGGCCGGCTCGCGGCCACCGCTTCGAGTGGGTGCACGGCGTCGATCATGGCGACGATCTCGGCGGAGGGCACGACCTCGTCAAGCACCCATCCGTTCGACGATCCGACATCCATGTACTCGATAAACCGCAGGGTGTTTCCCTGTTCCCGGAAGTATTCGGCGAGGGGCAACACCTCGTCATCGTTGACGCCGCGTGTGATCACGGCATTCACCTTGATGGGGTCCAGCCCGGCCTCAGCTGCTGCGGCGATCCCGTCAAGCACCCGAGAGACCGGGAAATTCACGTCGTTGATTGCCTGGAATCTGGTGTCGTCGAGCGAATCGATCGAGACCGTCACGCGGTCAAGCCCCGCCTCCTTGAGCGCGGCCGCCTTCACACGGAGGGCCGAGCCGTTGGTCGTGAGTGCGAGGTTGGGGCGGCGGCCGTCCGGCGTGCGCAGGGCGGCCAGGCGCGCAATGAGATCCTCGATCCCGCGCCGCAGCAGCGGCTCTCCGCCCGTAATCCGCAGCGTATCAACGCCGAGGGAGACGGCGGCGGCGGCGAGCCGTTCGATCTCCTCAAACGTGAGTAGCTCGGCGCGTTCCATGAAGGTGTAATCGCGGCCAAAAATCTCCTTGGGCATGCAATACACGCAGCGGAAATTGCAGCGGTCGGTGACCGAGATGCGAAGATCGCGGAGCGGACGCGAACGGGCGTCGAGGGTGCCGGTCGACGGCAGCTGCGTGGGCCGTTCGCGAGTGCCGATGGGCAGACTCGTCACGGCACGACTGCGAGCGGGCATCGCGGCACCTCCTTGTGGTGCTCACCCTAGCACTCGGTCACCGGGTGCAGCGTCCAGCCGCTACGCGGCCGCGCGGTCGCCAGCTGTGCGGCCGTGGAGCACCGCGAGCGCGGTGACGGCGACGGTGATCAGGATGAGGGAGAGCGCGAGAGCGGTGTCCTGCGTGACCCCCGCGCCGTTGAACGCCGTGTAGATCGCCATTGGCACGGTTCGAGTTGTGCCCTCGGCATTACCCGCGAAGAGTGCGGTGGCCCCGAACTCGCCGAGGGCGCGCGTGAAACTCAGGATAGTTCCGGCGAGCAGCCCCGGCGCGATCATCGGAATCGTGATCCGGAACAGCACGCCGGTGGGGGACGCGCCGAGCGTTGCGGCAGCTTCCGCGTAGACGGGGTCGAGGCTGCGGAGGGAGCCTTCCACAGAGATCACCAGGAACGGCAACGCGACAAAGGTCTGGGCAACGATGACCGCCACCGTGGTGAACGGGATCCGGATTCCGGCCTCGGCGAGCGCGTCGCCGAGCACGCCACCGCGCCCCAGCAGTGACAGCAGCGCGAGACCCCCGACGAGCGGTGGCAGCACCAGCGGCAGGGTCACAACCGCGCGCAGGAGCGTGGCCACCCAGCCCCTGGCGCGCGCGATCACAAGCGCCAGAGGCACTCCCAGTACCAGGCACAGGGCCGTCGAAGTCAGCGCGGTGACAAGCGAGATGCCGAGCGCGTTCGCGGTCTCCGGGGCGACAAGCAGGCGCGGGATCGCGGCCCACTCGATCCGCGAGAGCAGCGCGAGGAGCGGCAGCAGCAACAAACCGCCGCCGACCGCCGCCGGGACGAACAGCCCGGCAGGGATACTCCCCGCGCGAGAACTCACGCCTGGCCGAACCCGAGCTGCGCGAAGAGCGACTGGGCGCGTTCCGATCGCATGAACTCGGTGAACGCTGTCGCGGCGTCGAGTGCCGCGGTGCCCGCAATTGGGGCGATCACGTAGGTGCCTGCGGCCTCGTCTGAGCCATCGATGTCGACGCCCTCGACCGCGCCGTCCGAGCGGAGCACATCGGAGCGGTAGATCAACCCAGCGTCGGCCTCGCCCGCGGCCACCTTGGTGAGCACCGCTGTCACATTTTGCTCCTCGCTGGCGGGGCTGAGCGTGACCTTGTCGCGATCGAGCAATTGCCACGATGCCGCACCGCAGGGTACTTCTGGAGCGCAGGTGACCACAACGGGCGGGCCGGGGGCACCGAGCTTCGGATCCACGAGATCCATCAGCCCAGAAATTCCGAGCGGATTCCCCGGTGCGACGGCAATCTGGAGACTGCTTGTCGCGAACGGGAGGGGGGTCGCGGCGGTCAGCTTGGCGTCAGCGACCTTGTCCATGTTCGCCTCGTCCGCAGACGCGAAGACGTCGATCGGTGCCCCGGCGAGGATCTGCGTTGCGATCCCGGAGGATCCGTCGAAGGTGAGCTGGTCGATCGTGATCCCGGGATGCAGCTCGGTGAACGCTTCAGTAAGCTCCTCGAACGCGGGCTGCAGTGAGGCGGCCGCGGCGATGTTCAGGGTGCCGGTGAGCTCGCCCTCAGTGCTGTGCTGATCCGACTCCGGTGCCGGAGCGGAGCTGCAGCCCACGAGGAGCAGTGCAGCGAGGGTCGCGGAGACAAGCGCGGTGTGCCGCGCGATCCGGATCACCGCTGTCCCGTTTCGATAATCACTGTTGTGGCTTTGACGACTGCGGTCGCGCGTGAGCCGACGTCGATGCCGAGGTCGTCGAGCGCCTCGGAGGTCATCAGCGAGACGACGCGGTTCGGTCCGCACTGCAGATCCACCTTCGCCACCACGCCGGAGCGCTCCACCGCGGTGACGATCCCGGTGAAGCGATTCCGGGCGCTGCCGCGCACCGCACCCCTCTCATGGACCTGCGGTGCGAGTTCCACGGCGCGGCGCGCGAGTGAGGCACCAGACACGACTTTTCTGCCCGACTCATCCTCTCGGGCCTCGAGCAGCCCATCCGCAGCCCACCGTCGCACGGTGTCGTCGCTGACACCGATGAGGCGCGCGGCCTCACTAATCCTGAAATCTGTCATACCTGGCAGTTTAGCCACGCATATGAGGTTCAATGCAACCTTTTTTGGCGCTGGTGCGGAGTGCCAGAGTTCGCCGGAAACTGCCGACCGTTGACGGGGCCGCGCGGATGCCGATAGCGTCCCAGACAGGTGGGGATGCTCGGACAGGTCACCCATTCATGACGGGTCGTGTTTCGATGGCGCGGCCCCCTCATCTCGCAGTGGCGCGACGACGAGAAAGGCCGTGGAAATGCCCAATTACCGGTACACCTGTGCGGAGGGGTGCCAGTTTGATGCCCTGTTCTCCATGTCCGAGGTGCCCGCCCAGCTTGACTGTCGAAGCTGCGGCGCGAGCGCCCGCCGCACGATCACCGCCCCCTTCCTGTCTGCCGCCGGCAGCTCTGCGTATGGGCTGATGGATCGGGCCGCCGCGACCGCCCACGAGCCAGCCGTGGTGAGCAACCTCCCCTCGCGCGGGCCCGGTCAAGCGACACCTGTCACGCGAAACCCCCTCCACGCGAAACTTCCGCGCCCCTGAACCCCGGGCGGCGCCTCACCGCGTCGCCTGCACCCGGCTGACGGGGAGCCCGTCGGCGTGACCGATGAATGAGTGAGGAACGAAGCAATGCCAGAGCATCTGTTTACCCTGGATTCCACAAAAAAATTCACCGAGCAGGAGAAACTCGGGCACAACCGGTGGCATCCGGAGATCCCACCGGTTGCCACGGTCAAGGCCGGTCAGAGCTTTCGCGTAGATTGCCGCGAATGGTTTGACGGCGCGATCAAGAACGACGACTCCGCTCAGGACATCATGGACGCGCCGCTGCTGTCGGTCCACACCCTGAGCGGTCCGTTCGCTGTCGAGGGCGCGAAGCCCGGTGACCTGCTTGTCGTAGATATCCTCGACGTCGGCCCGATCCCGCAGGAAGACACCGGTCCGCTCGCCGGGCAGGGCTGGGGCTACACGGGCATCTTCGCGAAAGAGAACGGCGGCAGCTTCCTCACCGATCAGTTCCCCGACGCATACAAGGCGATTTGGGACTTCACCGGGCAAACCGCAACGTCGCGGCACATCCCGGGTGTCTCCTTCACCGGGCTCATCCACCCGGGCCTCATGGGCACGGCACCGTCTGCGGAGCTGCTGGCGAAGTGGAACGCACGTGAGGGTGCCCTGATCGCCACGGATCCGCACCGCGTCCCGCCCCTCGCGCTCCCGCCCGAGGCAGAGCACGCGATTCTCGGTGGGGTGCCGCGCGAAGAGTGGGGCCGCGTGGGCTCCGAGGCCGCGCGCACCGCCCCGCCCCGTGAGAACGGCGGCAACCAGGACATCAAGAACCTGAGCAAGGGCACCCGGATCTTCTACCCCGTGTTTGTGGACGGGGCGAACTTCTCGGTGGGGGACCTGCACTTCTCGCAGGGCGACGGCGAAATCACGTTCTGCGGTGGGATCGAGATGGGCGGGTTTATCGACCTGCGCGTCGACATCATCCGCGGGGGTATGGAGACCTACGGTGTTTCTGAGAACGCGATTTTCATGCCGGGCAACGTCGAGCCGCGGTACAGCGAGTGGCTGGCGTTCTCGGGCACCTCAGTGACGCTCGACGGCGAGCAGCGCTACCTGGACTCGCACCTGTCCTACCAGCGGGCCTGCCTGCACGCGATCGATTACCTGACTAAGTTCGGCTACAGCCCGGAGCAGGCATACCTGCTGCTCGGGGCCGCGCCGATCGAGGGCCGGCTCTCGGGCGTTGTGGATATCCCGAACTCCTGCTCCACGGTGTACCTGCCGACGGCGATCTTTGACGTCGACATTCGACCGTCGGCTTCGGGGCCCGCGCAGATCGATCCCGGAATGGGAGCGCCGCGCGCGGCATCGGCGCTCGGCTAGAACTCCCGCAGTCCCGCGCTTTTGAATCACCGCAGGGGCCGTCAGCATGAGCTGGCGGTCCCTGCGGTGTTTTCGATCTACACACCGCTCCCTCGAATAAACACGGTGAAAGACCGGGCAGCGATCCGACCCCGCGCGGGAGGATCAGCACTGAGAACACCACCACTCAGGAGGCAGTATGTCGATGCAGTTGTCCCCCCAGTCCGAGGCCACGGTTGCGGCCACCGCGGCGGTTGTCGCAGCGCACGCCGACGAGATCACCGCCACGTTCTACCCGGCAATGTTTGCCGCCCACCCGGAACTGCGGAACGTGTTCAACGCCGCCAACCAAGCGATCGGAGAACAGCCCAAAGCCCTCGCCGCATCCGTTGTAGCCTTCGCGGTGCAACTCATCGACCCGGACGCTCCCGACTTCACCCCGGTGTTGCAGCGCATCGCGCACAAGCACGTCTCGCTCGGCATTCGCGCTCCCGAGTACACGATCGTGGGCCGCCACCTGATGGCCGCGATCGGCACGGTGCTCGGTGACGCGGTGACCCCGGAAGTGGCGGCAGCCTGGGACGAGGTCTATTGGCTGTTTGCGACCCAGCTGATCGCTGAGGAGGCCAGGCTGTACGCGCTGGGCGGCACCGACCCCGAGCAGCCTTGGCGTGAGTACCGGGTCACGGCGCGGCAGGAGCACTCCGCAGAGGTGTTCTCGCTGCTCCTGACCCCTGTCGCGGGCGAACTGCCGGAGGTGCGTACAGGCCAGTACATTGCAATTGCGGTGGACCTCCCGAGCGGGCAGCGCCAGCCCCGCCAGTACACGGTCTCGAACGGCCCGGGTGCGGACGCGCTGCGGGTCACGATCAAGCGGGTGCGCGGTGCAGACGGCACGCCGGACGGCGTCGTCTCGGGCTGGCTCCACGAGTACGCGCAGCCGGGCACCGTGCTTGAGGTCTCGCAGCCGGCAGGAGACGTTGTCCTCGACAACACAGCAGCCCCGCTCGTGCTCGTCTCCGCGGGAATCGGGATTACGCCGGTCGCGGCGATCATGGCGGACGTATCGCAGAACCAGCCTGATCGGACCGTGCGACTGTTCCACGCCGATCGCTCCCACGCCCAGCACCCGCTCTACACGGAGCTGCGGGAGCAGGTGCTCGCCATGCCTGACGCTCGGGGACAGAACTGGTACGAGGAACACGCGGCGGCCGCGCCAACGCTGGTACCCGCTCGCAGCGGCTTCATGGATTTCACCGGGGTCGAGATACCCACCGACGCGCAGGTGTTTATGTGCGGACCGCTGCCGTTCATGCAGTCCGCGCGGCGCGAGCTCATGGGGCAGGGCATTGCGGCGGGCAACATCCACTACGAGGTCTTCGGCCCCGACATGTGGGCGCAGAATCCGGCCTGACTAGCCGCCCTCCGAACCGTCACCCTCCGCACCGTCGCCCTCCGCACTGTTGCCCTCTGCCTCCGCTTCGAGGACGCGGAGGGTGACGGTGCACTGTGTCGGGGTCACAAAGGGCCGCACGCTCTGCAAGCGCACGGGCCCGGGTACCTGGCGCAGCTGCTGCTTCAGGAGCTGAATGTGCACCGAGCACACAAGCGCGCGATCCGTCTCGATCGCGAAGGCGTAGCGGCACGGTGCCAGGTCGATGCGGAGCTGGGACTCATCCGGGCGCGGCTCGAGGCCGATGTCGTCGAGGTGCTCGGTGAGCGCGTCGATCTGCTGCACGGCCGCGGTGCCGAGCTCCGCGGTGCGGTCGAGGTCGGGGGAGAGGCGACGCAGGATCTCGCCCCGCTTGAGCGCTCCGTCGACGCGGCGGCGCGCGGCGGGATTCTCCTCGGTGTCCTCGACCGGGTGGAACACAACCGGTGGCCGCCCCCGGCCTCCCGTTGTCAGAGTAAAACTCTGGACTAACCCCTCGCGCTCGAGCACCGCGAGGTGCTCCCGAGCCGTGTTCAGGTGCAGCCTGACCTCGGTAGCGAGCTCCGGCAAGCGTCGACCCGGTCCGCGGTGCACCGCGTGGAGCAGCCGGAGCCGGCTCACACGGGTGAGCCCCCGGAAGTCCTCCACGCGGCGCGGCATACAGCCAGCCTAGCCGGGGCTGAGCTGGCAGTTACACGACGACGGGCCGGCCGACCCCCACCGGAGTGTTCGACGGCTCCATGCGGATCACCACGGCCTTCGATACCGGGGTGTTGCTCTCCAGCGCCGTGCTATCGAGCGGCACCAGCACGTTCGCCTCGGGGAAGTACGCCGCCGCGCAACCGCGGGCCGTGGGGTAGGCGACCGTGCGGAACCCGCGCAGCACGCGATCCGGCTCGTCCTTCCACTCGCTGAAGATATCGACAGTTTGCCCGTCCTCGAGGCCGAGATCCGCCAGATCATCCGGATGCACGAAGATCACCGAACGGCCCTTCTTGATCCCGCGGTAGCGGTCGTTGAGGCTGTAGATCGTCGTATTGAACTGGTCATGCGAGCGCAGCGTCTGCAGCAACAGCCGCCCGGGCGGGCACTCGACAGGCTCCAACTCGTTGACGGTGATCCGAGCCTTGCCGGTGTCCGTGTCGAAGCGGCGCTCGTCCCGCGGGCCGTTCGGCAGCACGAAGCCCTCGCGGCGGCGGGTCTTCTCGTTGTAGTGCTCACAGCCCGGAACCACCCGCGAGATGTGATCGCGGATCACGTCGTAGTTGTCGATCATGCCCTGCCAATCGACGTTGTACCGCTCGCCGAGCGTCGCCTGCGCGATCCCCGCGACGATTGCGGTTTCGGAGCGGACCTCGGGGGAGATCGGGTCGATCTGACCGTGTGAGCCGTGCACCGCGCACACGGAATCCTCGACGGTGATGTACTGCGGACCGGAGCGCTGCATGTCAACCTCGGTGCGACCGAGCACGGGCAGAATCAGCGCCTCTTCACCCGTAATCACGTGCGAGCGGTTGAGCTTTGTGGAAAGCTGCACGCTGAGGCGGGTCTTCCGCATCGCCGACTCGGCGAGATTCGTGTCCGAGATCGCGCCGAGGAGGTTGCCCCCGAGACCCATCCAGACCTTCACCTTGCCCTGATCGAGCGCGCGGATCCCGTCGACCGAGTCGAGGCCGTGATCCCGCGGCGGCTCGAAACCGAACTCTGTGCCGAGCGCGTCGAGGAACGAATCGGGCATCTTCTCCCAGACACCCATCGTGCGATCGCCCTGCACATTCGAGTGCCCGCGGATCGGCGAGGCACCCGCGCCGGGCTTACCGATGTTGCCGCGCAGGAACAGGAGATTCATGATCTCCTTGATCGTGTCGACGGCACGCCTGTGCTGCGTGATGCCCATCGCCCAGGCGATGATGACGCGGTCCGCGCTCAGGTAACGGTCCGCGAGCTCGTCGATCTCGGCCGTGGTGAGCCCGGTTGCCTGCTCCACCTCGCGGTCGTCGACTGTGGCGATGTGCGCGGCAAATGCCTCGAAGCCGTCGGTGTGCTGCGCGATGAATTCCTGATCCAGCACCGTCCCGGGGGCGCGCTGTTCGGCCTCGAGCACGCGCTTCGAGATTGCCTGGAGCAGCGCCATATCGCCGCCGAGCCGAATCTTCATGAACTGATCGGCGATCTCGGTGGCCTTGCCGAGGTATCCGCGCACCCGCTGCGGATCTTTGTAGCCCTTCAACCCAGCTTCCGGGAGCGGGTTCACGGCGACAATCTTCGCGCCGTTCTCTTTCGCTTCCTGCAGTGCGGTGAGCATGCGCGGATGGTTGGTGCCGGGGTTCTGGCCCATGATGATGATGAGATCGGACTTCTCGAAGTCGTCATACGCGATCGTCGACTTCCCGATGCCCACGGTGTACTGCATCGCGGTCCCCGTGGACTCGTGGCACATGTTGGAACAGTCGGGCAGGTTGTTCGTGCCGAGCATGCGTGCAAAGAGTTGATACAGGAACGCTGCCTCGTTCGAGGCGCGCCCGCTCGTGTAAAAGGCCGCCTCGTTCGCGGAATCCAGCGCGTTCAGGTGATCCGCGACAATCCCGTACGCTCGATCCCAGGTGATCGGCTCGTAGTTGTCGCTGCCCTTCGGGCGGTACACGGGTTCCGTGATGCGGCCCTGCATCCCCAACCAGTACTCGGTCTTGTCCTCAAGCGAGGTCAGGGAGTGCTCCTGCCAGAACTCGCGCGGCACCGTGACCGGGGTGGCCTCCCAGGTGACGGCCTTGCTCCCGTTTTCGCAGAACTCCGCGATCTTGCGGTGTCCCGGGTCGGGCCACGCGCAGCTCATGCAGTCGAAGCCGTCCTTCTGATTGATCTTGGTGAGGAGCTTCGCTGACCGCGCGACGCCGAGTGTCGCGAGCGAGGGCATCATCGAGTGCAGCACACCGCCCATGCCGGCCGCGTAGTCCTTCGGCTCGGTCACCTCGATGTCGGCGTCGGAGAAATCCTCAATCGGTGCTTCGGGCGTCATGGCAGGGCTACTTTCTCAAGGGAGGAAACAGGCAGTGCGCCGGTGCCGGAAGACGCCATAGCGTCCGTCTCGTCGACGCTGCCGAGATTGGTGATGCGATCCGGGCGAGTGTACACGACCATCGAGTCGCCGCGGAGGAAACCCACGAGGGTGATCCCGGATTCCTCCGCAAGATCGGCCGCGAGCGAGGACGGGGCCGAGACCGCGGTGAGCATCGGGATTCCCGCCATGAGCGCCTTCTGCGTCAACTCGAAACTTGCGCGGCCCGAGACCATGAGGACGCATGACCGGGCGGGCAGAAGTCCGCGCATGAGCGCCCAGCCGACAACCTTGTCTACCGCGTTGTGCCGGCCCACGTCTTCGCGCAGTACGAGCATCTCGCCGGTATTGCCGTCGAATAGCGCGGCAGCGTGCAGCCCACCCGTGCGCTCGAACACGGCCTGCTCGGCGCGCAGCTTGTCCGGAAACTCGATGATTGCGCTCGCGTCGATCACGAGCGGGTCATCTGACACGTCGAACTGGGTCTGCGTATGCACCGCCTCGATACTTGCCTTGCCGCACAGTCCGCACGCGCTTGTCGTGGTGAAATTCCGGGCGAGGCTTGGATCGGGTGGTGCCACGCCGGGGGCGAGCGTCACATCGAGCACGTTGTAGGTGTTGCCCTCGTCCGAGGTTGCCCCCGCGCAGTAGCGCGCGGTACTGAAGTGATCCGCGTCGTGGATCACCCCCTCAGACACAAGGAAGCCCGCGGCGAGCTCCACGTCATGCCCGGGGGATCGCATCGTGACCGCAAGCGACTTCCCGAGCACCCGGATTTCAAGTGGCTCCTCCACCGAGAGGAAATCTGCACGCTGCGACGTGCGGACCCCCGCGGTGACTCTAGTGACACGACGTCGTGCGGCGATACGAGACATGCTTCTTGGATAGCATCGAATCAGTTCGAGGGCAAGGAAGCGCACGGAGTGCGCGGAGCGGAGTCGCGATGACGGACACTGTGGGGGAGCGCGCACGCGCCAAAGCTCCGGGACTCGGGCCCGTCACTCCCGAGACACACCTCGCCTGGATTTTGCGCCGGATCCCGCTGCTCGCCCCGATCTCGGTCTCACTGCGCGAGGCGCACGGACTCACGCTCGCCGAGGATGTCACCGCGCCGCACGCGCTGCCGCTCTGGGACAACTCTGCGATGGACGGCTATGCCGTGCGCGCATCGAATCTCGCCACGGCGACCCCCGACACACCCGTGTCGTTGCGGATCGTCGGCGAAGTGCCCGCGGGCAGCCCAGCCGACCCCGAACTCCCCACGGGTACCGCCGTGCGAATTATGACCGGGGCCCCGCTCCCGAGCGCGGCCGATACCGTCGTTCCTGTCGAACACACCCGCGGCGAACACCCGGGCGAACAGTGGGCCGAGTCATCGGTGGCGATCCTCCGCGCACCGGTGCCGGGTGCGCACGTGCGTCGCCGCGGCGAGGATGTTTCGGCGGGAAGTATTCTCGCGCGATCCGGCGATCATTTGGGGGCCCGTCGCATCGCCGCGCTCGCCGCAGCTGGGGTCTCATCTGTGCGTGTGCGGCCCCGGCCGCGGATTGCTGTGATCGCGACCGGATCGGAGCTGCGCGGCCCAGGGGAGACTCTCAGCCGAGGCCAGATTCCCGAGTCCAACTCGGTGCTGATCGCGAGCCTGCTGGCGGAACACGGCATCGTGCCCGAGACCGTCACGGTGAACGCCGATGACGCGGACGCGTTCGGAGCGCGGCTCGCCGAGCTCGCTCCGACTGTCGATGTCATCATCACCACCGGTGGCGTGGGGCCCGGCCGCCACGACATCGTCCGTATCGCCCTCGAAGCCGAGCCTGGCGTGCGCGCGGTGCGCGTCACTGTGCGCCCCGGGCAACCACAGTGTGCGGGGTCATTGCGGGGCGGTGCGTGGATCTTCGCGCTCCCGGGCAACCCCGTGAGCGCCGCAGTGAGTTGCGAACTGTTTGTGCTCCCCGCGCTCCGGCACGCTCAGGGTCGGCGCGATACGCAACGACCGCGGCTCGCCGCCACGGCGGAGGTCGGGTGGCGCGGAGCCTCCGAGCGGCTCCAAGTGCTCCCGGTGCGAATCACTGTCGCGGACGGCGTTCTGAGGTGCCGCCCAGCGGTAGATCCCGGCGGGGTCTCGCACGCCGTCGGCGGCCACGGCAGTGCTGACGGGTACGCGCTCGTCGCTGCGGAACGCGGGGACGTTGCCGTGGGTGAGCAGGTCGACGTCATCCTGGTTGACGCATGATTCCGGCACCTGAGCCCATCGGCACCGGACCCGCCGGTACCGAACCCATCACCTCCGTGCCAGCCGCGATCCTGTTTGCCGGTGGCCGCGGTTCGCGGCTCGGTGGAATCGACAAGGCCGAGTTGCGGCTCGGCGGGACCCGACTCATCGATCGAGTGGTGGCGGCCGTGCGACCGCGCGGCGTGACACACATCGTGGTCGTGGGTCCGGACCACGCGGTGCCATCGGGATGCATCCCCGCCCGAGAAGATCCACCGTTCGGCGGGCCGCTTGCAGCGCTCGCCGCGGGGCTCGACGTGCTGCACGTGGGTCCCGAGATTGTTCCCAACGACACAGTCTTCTTACTGTCCTGCGACCTTGAACACCCGGAAGCCGTTGTCTCGGCGCTCGCACGGGAGCCGCTCTGCGCCGCGGACGGCACTCCCGTGGACGCGGTGATCCTGCACGATCCAGACGGGCGGGCGCAGTGGCTGGCGGGACGGTACCGAATCGCGCCGCTGCGCGCGGGAGTCGCCGCGGTTGGCGAGGTTGCGAACCGCCCGTTACGCGCCGCGTGTGACGGGCTCTCGATCCGCGCCGTGCCCGCATCTGCCGCACTCATCGCCGACATCGACACCCCCGCAGACCTGGCCCGCGCCCGCGCGGCGAACCCCGGAAAGGACACGCCATGAGCACCTCCCCGAAACACCTCCCGCCCGAGGCTCTCGACGCTTGGCTGATCGCGGCGGCTGACGAGCTGGGCCTTGATGCGAGCGAGATCTCGATCGGCGCGCTGCTCGATCTCGCGCGCGACGTGGCACACGATGTCGCGCGGCCCGCGGCACCCCTCACCACGTTTCTGCTTGGCATCGCGGTGGGCCGGGCGGCAGACGATCCGACAGCGTTTGCCACCCTCACAGCGCGGCTCACCGAACGCGCCGCCCGCTGGTCGGCCGAGCGCGAGTAGCCGCGGGCCTACTCTGACGCTACTCCGAGGCTGTCGCGGAGCCCGCTCGGGGAGTCGTTCATTGCCAGCGCGGTGAGGAGCATTGTTTCTTCGAGCGTGGCCGACGTGTCCCTCAACTCCCGTGTCCCGGGAACATCGGCCAGCGCCTCGGCGACGACCGGCACGGTGGCACCCGGCACGCGGATCGCACGACCGTGCAGGAGCGCCGGGAGGCCTGCGGCGCGCAAGGTCGTGAACGTGCGCTGCCAGTCCTCACAGGTGACGGAGACCGAGTGGTGTGCCGCGGTGACACTGGACACGGTGCCGGCAGCTGTGACGCGTCCCTCCGTGAGGACAACGAGCCGATCGCACTGGGCCGCCTCTTGCATGTAGTGCGTGGTGACCAGCACCCCGGCCCCCTGAGCCGCGGCAGTGTGGAGTTCGCGCCAGAGGCGGCTCCGCGTCAAGGGGTCCATTCCCGAGGTCGGTTCGTCGAGCACAAGAAGTTCAGGGGTATGGAGCGCTGCGGCCCAGTACGCGAGCGTGCGCTGAGTCCCGAGCGGAAGCCCCGATACAGCGCCCGGCCCGACCCCTCGCGCGAACTCTGCGGCGCGATCCGAGATCGGGACACCGTGGACCGCAGCGGAGAATCTCAGATTCTCCTGTGCGGAGAGCCCCGAATAGAGTCCTAGCCCCTGCGAGACATATCCGAGTCGGCGCCGCGAGGCCAGTGTGGGCGGAGCCCCGAACAGCTCGGCCTTGCCCGTTGTGGGTGCGTCGATACCGAGCAAGATCCGCATCAGCGTGGTCTTACCGGCACCATTCCCGCCCAGCAACCCCACGATCTCCCCGGGACGCACCTCTACTGAGACCTCGGAAAGGGCGGCGAAGTCGCCGAATGTGCGCCCCACGTGGGCGGCCTCGACCACGGGTGTCTCCACGCGCGTGGTACGGGTTCGGCTGCGCTCCTGCGCGACGGAGCTCTGTGGCGCGACGGGCACCTTCCTGCGTTCTTCCGCGGCGAGGAGCAATGCAATGCTGGAGTTTTCGAGATCGATCTGCGTGGGAGAAAACCCTGCCGGGGCCGGGGTCTCTCGGTGTGGGCTCCACCGGTACACAGTGTCCGCGCGCCGCCATGATCGCGGCGACTCGGGCGCGAGATCGGCACCCTTACTCGACGCCGGTGCCTCCCACATGGCTCCTGGTGTGTCACGGACCACCTCGTGAAGGGGCCCCGTGGCGAGCACGTGGCCCTCGCCCAACAGGATGAGGTTTGTGGCGCGCTCCGCTTCGTCGAGATAGGTCGTCGCACAGACAACCGTCGCTCCCTCCGCGGCAATCCTCGTGATGAGGGTCCACAGCTCCGACCGGCTGACGGGGTCGACCCCGGTGCTCGGCTCGTCAAGGATGACCAGGGACGGCTGGTGCAGCGTCGCGAGGATCACGCCGAGTTTCTGCCGCATCCCGCCAGACAGCTGGCCGGCACGGCGTCGCCGCGCAGATGTCAGCCCAGCCCGGTCCAACAGCTCCGCCGTTCGCGATCGTGTGAGCTGTGGATCCATCCCGTAGGCACGGGCGACAAACTCGAGATTTTCCGCGACGGAGAGATCGCGCCAGACACCGGCGGTGGCGGCCTGATATCCGAGCTCGTGACGGTGCCGCGGGAGCCCAGAGATGCTCCCGCGACTCGGGCGCAGGCGACCAGTGAGGAGCTGCAAGAGCACGGACTTTCCGGCGCCGTCACCGCCGATCACCGCCGTAATCGTCCCGGGGGCGAACGAGCCGGAGACGTCTGTGAGCACCGCGCGGCCCCCGAGTCGAACGGTCACCTCGTCGAGCGTGATGGGGCGCACGGACATCAGCGGGCCCCGCCGTGGGTGAGGATGCGTCGCATCCGGACGGTGGCCGCGCCGAACGCCACCACGGCCATGCCCACAAGAATTAGGATCGGCAGCCACAGGCTGTCGATCTGTGCGTCTCGCAACATTACCCCCTGCGAAACCTCGCGGAACCACGTGAGCGGGAGCGCGTAGCCGATCGACCGGATGATCGCGGGCATGGCTTCGAGCGGGAAGATGAGCCCGGACAGCAGGACCTGCGGCACCACGAACATGATCGCCATTTGAATCGCCTGTCCGGTGCTCTGCGAAGCGGACGAGATCAGAACCCCCACTCCGAGCACCACGAGCAAGAAGGCTAGGGCCGCGAGTGCGAACCACAGGACGCTGCCCGCAAATGGAATCGCGAATAGCCAGACCCCGAGTCCCGTCACCGCCGCCATGTTGAGGATCGCGAGGAGAAAATAGGGCGTGACCTTGCCGAAGATGATCGCGGAGGGACTCAGAGGCATCACCGCGAGCTGCTCAAGCGTTCCGGTTTCTCGCTCGCGCACCAGACCGATGCTGGTGATCATGGTCCCCACAAACAGGAGAATCAGGCCGGTGAGGCCGGGCACCATCACCCAGGAGGTCTTGAGGTCCGGGTTGAACAGCATCGTGATGAATTCATCGGGATCGAAGGAGGGGATGGAGAGCTCCGGGAGTTCGGGGAACGTGACTTCCTCGGGCGGAACGGGTTCGGCGGGCGCCGGAGATCCCGTTTCCGAGGAACGTACGAGCGATTCCACGTATTCGGTGAGCTCAACGCGGAACTGGGTGACATTGCCCTCCGCACGTTCCCCCGCAGCTCGTGCCGCGGCGACATCCGCCTGCGCATCCCGTGCGCGTTCGCGGGCATCCGCTCCGACAAGTTGTACAAACGCGGCCTGTGTCGCTTGCGCGGTGAACAGGCGGCTCCCATCGACAAACACCCGCATGCGATTTGTGATCGGCTCGGCCGACACGGCGGTGCCGAGAATCACCGCATCGGCTTCCCGATCCCGAAGGAGGCGCACGGCAGCATCCTCGTCCAGTGTGGAATCGATGCGGATGATGTGGATCTTGGCCGGATCGGCATCCCGGAGCTCGACCTCTTCCGCCAACGCTGCGCCACCCTCGCCACCGACCACCACCGCGACCCGGTCAACGCTGAAGTTCGCGGCGTAGCCGAAAATGATGAGGAGCAGCATGGGCAGTACCACAAGCAGAGCCAGGGTTCTGCGGTCGCGAGCAAGCTCACGAAACTCTTTCCGAATCACAGCAAGCATGGGCCACCTTCCCAATTCGTCAGTTGATGAATTTGAGCGTAATTGCCGTTCATCAAGTGATGAAATACTCAAGGTGACATTTGAGTGCATCAGCCCGCATATCGCGTCGAGCTGAGTAGGCGAGGAGGGTGCCGTGGTTGCGAGAGACGAAGACCCGGGCGGGCCACGGGGGCCCAAACGGGGGCGTCGGCCGGGTGCCGTTGGTATGCGAACCCAGATCCTGCGGGCGGCGATGACTCACTTCGCCGAGTCTGGCTATCAAGCGAGCACCATGCGCGGGATCGCGGCGGCGGCGGGTGTTGACGCGAAGCTCGTGCACTACTACTTCGGATCTAAAGAGGCGCTGTTCACCGCGGTGATTTCCGAGGGCTTTCGTTCACGTGGACTGCCGGATCTGCTCGTGGACATTCACCACGATTCCGGGGCCTCCCGGGGAGTCGGGTACCTGCGGGCCGTACTCGGCGCGCTCGAGGATCCCGAGGTCGGCCCGGCATTTCTGGGCCTGGTACGGAATCTCGGAACCCACGAGCCGTCGCGCAGGATCTTTCTCAGCTTTGTCACCCGGGACGTGTTGGGGGTCGTGTCGCCTCGATTGCCGGGGGAATCGCCAGATCTACGCCTCAGTCTCGCGGGGTCCCAGATCCTGGGGCTTGTCGTTGCGCGGTACGTTCTACAGGTTCCCGCGATCGCAGCGCTCAGCCGCGACGAGCTCGCGGAACTCGTCGGGCCGACGCTCGACAGCTACCTCTTTCCGGCCTAGTTCCCGAGGATCTTCTGGTACGCCTGCGTGTATCTATTGTCTTCTTCGGCGCTGAGCGAGCGCATATCGAAGATTCGCTTCGACATCTCCTCGTCAGGGAAGATTAACGGGTTCTCGGCGAGCTCCGGGTTCGTTTTCGCCATCGCCTCCTGCGCGCCAGCGACCGGGCACACGTACTGCACGTACTCGGCGACTTGCGCGGCGACCTCCGGCTCGTAGTAGTAGTCGATGAGTTCGTGCACCTGCTCGACTGACTGGGCCGCGAGCGGCATTGAAAACGAGTCGATGAACACCGAGGCCCCCGCGTCGGGCACCACGAACTTCCAAATCTCCTCGCCGGCCTCCTCGTTCAGGATCGCGATATCGCCGGACCAGCACATGCCCGCCCAGACGTTGCCCTGCTCAAGATCCTGCGTGTAGGAGTTCCCCTTCACGGTGAGGACTTGCCCGCTGTCGATCTGATCCCGCGCCACGGCCAGGGCGGCCTCGAACTCGGTGTCGCCCCAGTTGCTTTCGATGTCGACGCCCTGCTCCAGCATGATGAGGGCGAGGGTGTCGTCCTGCTCCGTCAACAGATTCACCTTTCCGGCGAGGTCCGGCGACCACAGATCCGACACTGAGCGCACGCCCTTCGGATACAGCTGTGTGTTGTAGACCAGGCCCGTCATCCCGGCCTGGTAGGGGATCGACCAGATCCGGTCCGGATCGAAGCTCGCGTGCTGCACCATGTCGATCATGTTCGCGTCCACGTTCGGCATCAGCGTGCGGTCGAACTCGAGCAGCTGCTGCTGCTCAACGAGCCGCACAGTCGTGGTGTCCGAGGGGACAAACACGTCGTAGCCGGTGTCCTGCTCGAGCTTCAGCTGGTCCTTGATCTTTGCGATGAACGTCTTGTTGTCGTCGATGTCCTCGAAGTATTCGACGCGGATGTTGCTGCGCTCCATGAACTCATTGAGCGAAGGCCAGTCACCTGCGTCTTCGTCATAGTCGAGGTAGTACGTCCAGTTGGCCCAGCGCACGGTGCCGCCGGAGCCGTCGCCGGGACCGCTGGGGCCCGCGCATGCTGCGAGAGATCCGGCACCCAGGAGCGCAGCTCCGAATCCGGCCCCGCGAAGGAGCTGGCGGCGATTCAACTGTGTGGCCCGAGCGCGCTGCACGAGTTCCTGAATCAGGGGATCGGGTGAATTCCGACGCATCGGTCCTCCTAAGGAAACGCGGCTACTCCTGCGGAGCCGCTCTCGCTTCCATCCTCACACACCCGAGGCCTCAAATGTAAGAAGTGATGTCATTCACGTTGACGTGCGTCGGAATCCTGCCCCAGCACAACGTCGCGCAGCTCGTGCACGAGCGCCGGATCCGCCACGAACATGAGCGGTTCACCGGGCGGGGTTGCGTCGTCCCGGCCCAGCAGCGCAGCCCCGGCCTCCCGCGCGATCAGGGCACCCGCCGCGTAATCCCAGGGCTGCAAGCCACGCTCAAAATACGCGTCGAGCCGGCCCGCTGCGAGCGCACACAGATCGTAGGCGGCGGAGCCCATGCGGCGGATGTCCCGGGCCCGGGGCACGAGGCGGGACACCATCTCGGCCTGCTCGATCCGGCGCTCCACGGTATAGCCAAAACCCGTCGCCACGAGCGAGGTTGCGAGTTCGGTCTTGCCGGAGGTCCGGATCGGCACCCCGTCGAGCCGCGCACCGCCGCTCTCCCACGCCTCGTAGAGCTCGTCCAGCCGCGGTGCGTAGACGGCACCGGCGACCGCGCGGCGACCGTCCGCCATTGCGGACGGATCCGCGACGGTCGCCGCGATGCTCACGGCATACATCGGGAGGTCGTAGAGGTAGTTCACGGTGCCATCGATCGGGTCGATCACCCAGGTGATCCCGCTCGTGCCCGCGATGCCCGCACCCTCCTCGCCGAGAATCGCATCGTCCGGACGCGCCGCACGCAGAGCGGCCACCACAAGCTCCTCGGCCGCACGATCTGCGGCCGTCACCACGTCCGTGATGCTGGACTTGCTTGCCGCGACCGTGACCCCCTCCGCACGCAGCTCCTGGATCTTCGTCCCGGCCACGCGCGCAATGTCGGCGGCGATCCGGGCAAGCTCGGCCAGGGCCTCAGGGGACAGCTCGATGCTCTGCGTGTGCGTCATGCTCCGAGCCTAACGGGACGCGGGGGCCAGTATGGCGTCGGAGGCGTAGGCCTCTTCGCCGTGTGCGTGGGCGTCGATCCCGGCCTCCTCAACGCGGACGGGGACCCGCAGTCCCGTGACAGCCTTGACCGCGAGGGCGATGATGAGCGACACCACAAACGAGTAGAGCGCCACGCCAAGCACCGAGATCGTCTGCACAAGGAGCAGCCCAGCGTCGCCGCCCATGAACAGCCCGTCGCCGGTGGCGAAGAAGCCGAGGTACAGCGTGCCGAAGACGCCGGCAACAAGGTGGAGCCCTACAACGTCGAGCGAATCGTCAAAGCCGAGCCGGTACTTCAGATCGATCGCGACCGCGCAGACGGCGCCGGCAGCAAGCCCCAGAAGCAGGGCCCAGATGGGTGCCAGATTCGCGCACGATGGAGTAATCGCGACGAGGCCCGCCACCGCACCGGAGGTTGCCCCCACCACGCTCGGCTTCCGTCCCCGCACGCGGTCCACGAGCAGCCAGCCCAGGATCGCAGCAGCCGGAGCCGCGAGCGTGTTCACCAGGATGAGCCCGGCCGTCGCAGCGTCCTCGGCAGCTCCGGCGTTGAAGCCGATCCAACCGAACCACAGCAACGCCGCGCCAATGGTGACGAGGGGGAGACTATGGGGACGGTGCGAGCCCGGGGCAAAGCCCACACGCTTGCCCGCGACAAGTGCGAGCGCCAGCGCCGCGGCCCCGGCGTTGATGTGCACCGCCGTGCCTCCGGCCCAGTCGATCACCTCGGGGGTGCCGAGCACGCTGCCCAGTTGCTGGATCCAGCCCCCGCCCCACACCCAGGCGGCGACGGGGAAGTACACGAGCGTCGCCCACAGGCCCGAGAACAATACCCACGAGCCGAGGCCGACCCGATCGGCGATCGCCCCCGAGATCAGCGCCGTTGAGATCATCGCGAAGGTCACGCCAAACCCGAGTCCGATGAAGCTGGCAGGATCCGTCTCGATCAGGCCAAAGTCTTTTGCCGGGCTGCCGGCCCAGCCGCTCTCGCCCGGAGCGAAGTAGCTCATGCCGTAGCCGAAGAGGATCCAGAGGACCCCGACCACGCCCATTGCGCTGATGCTGAACAGCATCATGTTGACGACCGAGCGGACGCGGACGAGCCCGCCGTAGAAGAGTGCGAGACCCGGGGTCATGACAAGCACGAGCGCCGCGCTCGTGAGGACCCAGACGTCGTGCGGGGTGAGGAGTTCCATCGGTGCCGCCTTCCTCCGGGTTGCCCCGGGGTTGTGTCGTGGGTTTAGTGTGCTGGGCCGCTGTTTCGGGGTCGTCACTCCCGCGTTACCCGGGCGTCACCATTCGGTTTCCGGAGCGTGACGGGTACGCACGCCGCGATGGTGCTAGTATGTGAAGGTTGCCGTTTAACGGCCGCGGATAAAGAGAGCTCCAGCACCCTGCTGATAGCGCCGCGCAGCAACAGGAAGGGGATCCCTATATGGCACTCGAAGCAGACGTCAAGAAGGCGATCATCGATGAGTACGCGACCAAGCCCGGTGACACCGGTTCCCCTGAGGTTCAGGTTGCGATGCTTTCGCGCCGGATCAAGGATCTGACCGAGCACCTCAAGACCCACAAGCACGATCACCACTCGCGCCGTGGCCTTCTGCTGCTCGTTGGCCAGCGCCGCCGTCTCCTGGGCTACCTCCAGGCAACGGAGATCAACCGCTACCGTGCGCTCATCGAGCGCCTCGGTCTGCGTCGCTAAGCGCTGATCGCTTACTGACTTACTGCGAAGCGCCCGCCCCTTCTGGGGGCGGGCGCTTCTGCGTTCCCGGCGCGCGCCCCCGCGGTCGCGCCGGCCCCCGCAGGTCGCCCCGCC
>NZ_FUID01000021.1 GCF_900163635.1 Leucobacter sp. 7(1)
GGGGGGGGGGGGGGGGGGGCGCGGGGGGGGGGTATGTGGGTGGGGGTCGCGGCCGGGGCCGCTTCTGCGGAGAACTCCTCGACAGTCCGAGTGCCGCCGTTCGGAGCGAGCTTAACCCAGACAAGGTAGACAATCACCGTGACGACAAAGCCAACAAGCCAGGCGATGTCCACGTTGTGCAGGGGTGCCGCCATCGGCCCCGTGTACAGGGCCGTAATCATGAACGGAACCTGCGCGAGGAAGCCGATCGCGTAGCTCCCGAGCCCGACGAGGTTCCAGCGCCCGTACTGCCCGCCGGTGCGGTCGAAGAGATCACCGATCGTGTAGTGGCCCTTCTTGACGACAAAGTAGTCAACGAGGTTGATGGCGGACCAGGGAACCAGCACGTACAGCAGCAGCGACAGGAAGTTGTCGAACGCTGTCATGAAGTCGCCCTGGCCGAGCAGCGCGACAACCGTTGCGACAACGCCACACACGACCGTGGTCCAGACGCGCGTCCCCGACGTGATCACCACGTTCTTGAAGCTCGACTGGATCCCCGTGAGCGCGTTCATCACGGCCGAGTAGAGTTCCACACCGTTGATGAGCGCGGAGGTCACCGCGAACACCAGGAGCACCACGAGGCCGAGCCCGCCGAGGTGGTCGCCCAGCGCGGCTAGCGGGTTATCCGGGTTCGCGGCACCGAGCAGCACGCCAAGGGTCATCACGAATACCGAGCTCAACACGAGCCCCAGGTAGGTGCTCCAGAACGCGGTCTTGGGCCCGGTCTTCTTGGGCAGGTACCGGGTGTAATCAGATACGTAGGGCGCGTAGGCAAGCTGCCACACCACACCGATCGCGAGGACCGCGAAGAAGCCTTCAAGGGTGAACTCCGCGTCGTTCCGAGAGGCGGTCACCTCGGGCTGCAGCCAGAGCATCACCATCGACACTGTCACGGCGATCGCGATAAGAATCGAGATGTAGACCATCGTCTTGCGCAGCAGGTCGAAGCCGAACACGCACAGGGCGATACCGACGGCGGCGAATCCGATGATCGCGACCGAACCGTTCACGCCGGGGAACACGGCGAGCAGCGCGTCCTTCGCGACGATCAGGATCCCCACGAAGAAACCCATAAACATGATGAAGGCGATCAGCGCAAAGAGGCCGCCCCCGAGATACCCGAACTGAGCGCGGGCCTGGAGCATCTGCGGGATGCCGAGGTGCGGGCCCTGCGATGCGTGCAGCGCCGAGCCGAAGGCACCGATCACGTTGCCGATCAGAAGCGCGGCGATGCTCCACCCGATCGGCAGCGAGTAGGCCCCCGTTGCGACGGCACCCGTGACCACGGTCAGGGGCATCATGTTGAGGCCCACCCAGATCGCGAAGATCGACTTGCTTGTGCCCGTCCGCTCCGTTTCGGGGATGGGCAGAATGTGTTGCTGTTCAAATCGCACGAATGACTTCGTGACGACGGGTGGTTCCTGAGTCATGTCTCTCCTTGTCACACCCGTGCCGGCTGAGATGCCGGTGCGGGATCACGGTCATTCGTGGTGGTGTCGGCATACACCGTGGTGCCGCCGAGAATTGTGCGCGCAACGCGCACCCGATCGAAGTCGCCAGGACCCCCGATCGGACCGCTCAGCAGCACCAGGTCGGCGAGCGCCCCGATGCCGATGCGGCCGAGCTGATCCGCGACACCCGCGATCTCGGCCGAGCCGAGCGTGTAGGCGCGGATCGCCACCTCGGGGCTCAGCTGTTCCGCCGCTCGCGCGGGGATCCGGGAGTCCGGGTTCAGCGCGTGCACGTCGGCCGCGGGCGCGGTGCGGGTGCACGCGGTGTGCAGCCCCCACAGTGGGTCGGGACTTGTCACGGGCCAGTCACTGCCCATCGCCAAGTGCGCCCCGGCGCGGTGCAGTGAGCCGAACGGGAAGTGGGACTTGGCCCGCTCGGCTCCGAGCAGCGGGAGCTTGCGCTCGAGTATCTCCTGGTCGTTGCGCGCCCACAGCGGTTGCAGATTCGCGGTCACACCAAGTTCGGCGAACCGCGCAATGTCTGCGGGATCCACGAGGTCAAGGTGTGCAATCTGGTGCCGCGCCCCCGCGTTCCCGTTGCGCGCCCGCGCCGCGGCGACCGCGTCGAGGCACTCGCGTACGGCCCGATCGCCCACCCCGTGGAAGTGGACGCTGAGGCCCGCGGCATCGAGCGTCGCGGTGATCTGCGCGAGGTCTGCGGGCGGAATCACCGAGTCACCGCGCACCGCGGGTGACACCCCGATGTAGGGGTCGATGAGCGCCGCTGTGCAGTTCTCGCAAATCCCGTCCTGCATGATCTTGACGCTCGAGACCGCGAATCCCGCGGCCTGCGCCGCTTCGATGCGCGCGAACATTTCGGGCAGGTATGCGGGCCCGGCCGTCGGCGGCCACCACATTGACCCGGTAACTCTGGCCAGCAGGCTCCCGTCGGCGCGTGTCTCCAGGTAGGTGGGCAGGCTGTCGGGCAGGGTGAGGTAGTCACCCAGGATCGCGTCGTGCCAGCTCGTAATTCCGAGGGAGAAGAGGCGATCCTGTGCGGCACGGAGCGCCCGTCGCATCTCAGCGGCACCGCGTGGCGGCGCGTGGCGGGTGACGAGTTCGCCAGCGGTGTCGAGCAGCATGCCCGTCGCGACCCCGGCGGCGTCCCGCACGATCCGCCCGGCCGGCGGATCCGGTGTCTCGTCGGTGATCCCTGCACGCTCGAGTGCGCGCGTATTCACCCAGACCCCGTGGGCGTCGTGACTCGTGAGCACGGCGGGGCGATCCGGCACCCACTCATCGAGAAGCTCCCGCGTGGGGAGGCCCCCGGGGAACACGTCACCGAACCAGCCGGCACCGATCACCCAGGGCTCGCCGAGCGCGGCGGTGTCCCGGATGAGCCTGCCGTAGCCGTCGAGCGAGTGCTCGGTCTCCAGGTCACAGCCGAGCAGCGCGAGCCCCCCAGCGAGCGCGTGGATGTGGGCATCATGGAAACCCGGAAGCAGCGCTGCACCCCCGGCATCGATCCGCTCGGTCGTGGGAGCGGCGAGCGCCTGAATCGCGGTATCGCTACCCACCGCCACGATCCGGCCATCCCGCACAGCGAGCGCCGTGTCCGCGCTGAGCGCCGGGGCCCACACCTGGGCACCGGTGACAATCAGATCCGGCGCGCTCACGCGGCGACCCGCTCACGCGCATCGGCAGTGAGCTCTGCCGCCGCGCTGCCGCGCCGCCACAGGTAGTAGAGCACGCCCGGGACGATGAATCCGAAGATCCAGGCAACGTCCACGAACCCGAGCGGCTCAGCGAGCGGCCCCGTGTACAGGCCCGTCACCATGAACGGAATCTGCACAAGGATGCCGATCAGGTAGCTCACGAGACCCGCCGAGTCCCAGCGACCATAACGTCCGCCGTCACGTCGGAACATATCGTCGACCTCGTAGTGGCCCTTGCGCAGCACAAAGTAGTCCACGAGGTTGATGGCGGACCACGGGATCAGGACGTACAACAGCAGCGTGACGAAGTCACCGAAGATCAGCAGGAAGCTGTCCTTGCCGAGCAGCGCCCCGAGCATGGCGAGCACGGCGTAGGCCACCGTCATGAGGATGCGCTTTGAGGTGTTGATCCGGATCTTGGCGGAGATCGTCTCGAGTACGGTGAGCGAGGACATCACCCCGGAATAAATGTTGGAGGAGTTCATGATCGCTGAGGCGATCCCGAACGCAAAGAGCACAACCGGGCCGAAGCCGCCGAGGAGGCGGCCAAGTGCGGCCATTGTGTCCCCGTCCGCGGTGGTCAGGCCGACAAGCGCTCCGAGCAGCATAACGAGCACGGTGCCGATCACGAGGCCCAGGTAGGTTGCCCAGAACGCCTGCTTGGCCCCGCCCTCACGCGGCATGTAGCGCGAGTAGTCGGAGACATACGGGGCGTAGGCGAGCTGCCAGGTCACGCCGATCGCGAGCATGCCGAAAAATCCGGCCGTGTTGTAGCCGAGCTCCGCGTGCGGCACAAACGTCGCCGGGTTTGAGACCGCGATGATGATCGACACGACCACGAGCAGGCCGATGACCACCGAGAACACGGCCATGAGCTTGCGGACGAGGTCGTAGCCGAAGATCGCGACCACGAGAGCGATTCCGGCGCACACAATGATGCCGATGTTGATGTTGTCGCTCTGGAACACCGCGGCGAAGCTCTGCGCGGCAACAACGAGGTTCGAGGCGAAGAAGCCGAGAAACATGATCACCGCGATGAGCGCCAGCAGGCTGCCACCGAAGTAGCCAAATTGTCCGCGGGCCTGCAGCATTTGCGGGATGCCGAGCTGCGGCCCCTGCGAAGCGTGCAACGCGGCCCCGAGTCCGCCGACGACGTTCCCGATGACCACGGCGGTGATTGTCCAGCCGAGCGAAAGCCCAAACACGGTGGGGCCGAGCGCGCCGGTAACAATCGTGAGCGGGAGCATGTTGATCCCGAGCCACACGAAAAAGAGCCCGCGCGTGGTCCCGTGGCGTTCGTCTTCGGGAATCGGCCGGATGTGGCGCCGTTCGAAGGTGATGATCTTTGTCGTGGATGTCGAAAGTTTTGGGTATTCGCTCATGGGGGATCCCTATTTCGCCGTTGAAGTTGGGTCAAAAACGGCGCGACGAATCGCGCCAGCCGAGGGCCCGCTCGGTGCGGGCCCTCGGGGTGTTCAGCGTGCGGTGTTACAGTCCCGCGCTTGCCGTCGCGGCGGTAAAGGCCTGGTCCAACAGCCCCGCGAGCTCGTCAATGTCCGCTCGCGTCATCACGAGCGGGGGCGACACCTGCACGAGCGGGTTGCCCTCGGCGTCGATTGCGACGCGGCAGAGCAGTCCGGCCTGGGCAAGTGCCGGGTTCAGGTGGCCGCCGACGAAGTCGCCCGCGTTCAGCGGCGTCTCGGCCCAGCGCTTCGCGGCGTGGTCCGTGACAAGCTCGAAGGTGCGGTGGAAGCCGTCGCCGCGCAGATCGCCGACGATCGTCGCGTGCTGGGACGCGACCTCAGCCAGCTTCTCACCCAGATACGGGCTCAGCTCGGCCACGTTTTCCACGACGCCTTCGCGCTCCATGATCTCGAGGTTCTTCAGCGCTGCGGCACAGGCGACCGGGTGGCCACCGTAGGTGAGCGCGTGGTTGAACATGCCGAGTGGCCCGTCGAGCACGGTCTCGATGATTCGGTCGCTCGCGATCACGCCACCCAGCGGCATGTAGGCCGAGGCGATGCCCTTTGCAAACGTGATCATGTCGGGCTGGAAGCCGTAGTGCGCGGAACCGAACCAGGAGCCCAAACGGCCATAGCCGGTGATGACCTCGTCTGCAATGAGCAGGATGCCGTACTTGTCGCACAGCGCCCGCACGCCCGGGAAGTAGTCCGGGGTGGGCGGCGTGAGGCTGCCGCCCGCGTTCTGCAACGGCTCCATGATGATCGCCGCGATGGTGTCGGCGCCCTCTTGCACGATGAGCGATTCCAGCTCGCCCAGCAGGAACGCCGTGGTCTGCTCGGCGGTCTCGCCCTCGGGGCGGCGGTAGCGCTTCGTGTTGTGCGTGTGGCTCACCCCGTGCATGAGGGGTTCGAACATCTTGCGCACGTCAGTCATCCCGTTCAGTGACATCGCACCAAAGCTCGTGCCGTGGTAGGCGACGCGGCGGGCGATGAACTTGGTGCGTGTCCCCTCGCCTCGGGTGATGTGGAACTGCCGCGCCAGTTTGATGGCGGCCTCGTTTGATTCGCCGCCACCGGAGGCGAAGAACACACGGTTCAGGTCGCCGGGGGCGAGCTCCGCAATCTTCTGTGCGAGCAGGGCGGCGGGCGGGTGCGCCACACTCCACGTTGTCTGGAACGGGAGCGCCGCAAGCTGATCCCGCACCGCGTCACCGACCTCGGCACCGTGGGTGTAGCCCAGCTGCACGCAGAACAGCCCGGCGAGGCCGTCGAAGAAGCGGCGGCCGTTCTCGTCGAAGACTGAGCAGTGCTCACCGCGCACAAACACGGGGAGCTCGTCGTCGCGGTACTTGCTTGCCGGGGTGAAGTTCATCACCAGGTGGCGCTTGGCGATCTCGGCGAGCCCGCTCGGAGTGTTGGTGAGCTGTGCGCTCACGTCGGAGAATTCCTGCTGCATGGTCATGTCGGGTTCCTCTCAGTCGGCATTGACCGGACGGGTCGCGGTTCCTGCACCCATCGTCACACCGCTTCATTCATCAGTAAAATAGTTATTTTCGGATCACTGCATCGTGCTTTCAGATGCAGCTGGGCGTCGGATCCCGCCTAGCCCCACTGCATCCATGTTGTCTTGTAATCCGTGTAATTCTCGAGTGCGTGAACCGAAAGATCGCGGCCAAACCCGGACTGCTTGAACCCGCCAAACGGCGTGGTGAAGCCCAGGGCGTCCACGGTGTTCACCGACACCGTGCCAGCCACGAGTCGTTCGGAGACACGGTGCGCCCGGGCCAGGCTCCCCGTCCAGAGCGAGGCGGCAAGGCCGAAGGGCGTCTCATTCGCTCGCGCGATCGCCTCCTCCTCAGTATCGAAGGGTGTGACAACGGCCACGGGGCCGAAGATTTCGCGCGTGTGCACCTCGTGGTCCGCGGGCACGTCCGTGACGATCGTCGGTTCGATGAAGGCGCGGGATCCGCCGATCTTCGGCCGGGTGCCACCCGCAACGATTGTGCCGTCTCGGCGGGCGTTCTCAATCGTCGCCCACACAGTGTCCGCGTGCGCCTCCGAAACGAGCGAGCCGATCCCGCTCGCCGGGTCCAGCGGATCCCCGGGTGCGTACGCGCGGGCCGCCTCGGCATAGAGCCGCAGGAACTCGTCGTATACCGCGCGCTCCACGAAGATCCGGGAGTTCGCCGAACAGACCTCGCCCTGATTGTAGAAGCTGCCAAACGCGGCCTTCTGCGCCGCGAGCGCGAGGTCGTCGCAGTCCGCGAAGATGAGGTTCGAGCTTTTCCCGCCGGCCTCGAGCGCGAGGCGCTTCATGTTTGACTGACCCGCGTACTGCTGCAGCTGTTTAGCGACCTCGGTGGATCCCGTGAAGGCGAGCATATCGACGTCCTCGTGCAGGGCAAGCGCCGCCCCCACGACCGAGCCGCGGCCGGGGACCACGTTCACGATGCCCGCGGGGATCCCGGCTTCGAGTGCGAGCTCGGCCAACAGCAGCGTCGAGTGCGAGGCCTCCACCGGCGGCTTCACCACCACGGCGTTGCCCGCAGCGAGCGCGGGGGCAAGCTTCCACGTGGCGATTTCGAGCGGATAGTTCCAGGCCACGATCACGGCGACAACACCGAGCGCCTCGCGTGTCACGAGCGCGGTGGAGCCCGGGGGCGTGACCGGGATCAGGTTCTCCTGCTTCTCGACGGCTTCCCCGTAGAAGCGGTACAGCGCGGCGGAGCCGGGCGCATCGATCGTCGAGGACTCGCGGATCGGCTTCCCCATATCGAGCGTGTCGTACAGAGCGAACTCGTCGGCGCGTTCCTCAATGAGGCGCGCGAGTTCCAGCAGGCGTTCGCGGCGGAAGCCGGCACCGGCGCGAGACCACTCCCCGGACTCGTAGGCAGCGCGGGCGGCGGCAACGGCAGCGGCCACCTCGACCTCACCACACTCGTGGATCTGGGAAATCACCTCGCCGGTGGCGGGGTTTGTCTTGGGGATTGTCTTCCCCGAGCTCGCGGCAACGCGGGCACCCCCGATGACGGCGCGGCCGTCGAACTTGAGGGCCGCAGCGGCGGCCTGCCACTCGGCATGGGTGCGGGTCATGTGGTTCTCGTTTCTCCGTGGGTGGGGTCGCGCCGTGTGCGGCGCCAGGATCAGTGCGAAATCAGTGCGGGATCAGCTGCGGGCTCAACTGCGGTTCCGCGCCACGTCGAGCGCGGTCCAGGCGAGCCCCAGGACGCCATCGCGGAGCGCCTGCTCAGCGGCGGGGCCGACGCATGCCGCGGCGAAGGCGGGCTGATGGTTACTCGCCTCGCCGCCGACCCCGATGTAGGGGTGGATCGCGTTGACAAGCTGGGAGACGTTGCCCATGTCTGTCGAGGCGCGGTTCATCGTGGCGGCTGCCGGATCGACGTCGAAGTTTCGGCCGAGCGCGGTCGCATTCTCCCGGTACCTATCGAGCGCAGCCTCGTCGGTGCGCATCTCGGCGTAGCGCTCGCTCTCGGGGGTGATCGTCAGCCGCGCGCCCGTGGCGAGTGCGCCGGCCTCGAAGCACGCGCGGACGCGCTCCTCAAGGGCGAGCAGCTGCTCAGTGGTTTCGGCGCGCACGTACCAGCGCCCCTCGGTGCGCTCCGGGATCGCATTGGGGGCCTCGCCGCCGCGGGTCTGCACGCCGTGCACGCGCGCTGTTGCGGGCAGCTGCTGCCGGAGCAGGCCGAGCGCCACCTGCGCGACGAGGAACGCGTCATTCGCGTTGATCCCGCGCTCCGGGTATGCGGCGGCGTGCGCGGCCCGGCCGTCGTATTGAACATGCCAGTGGGTCACCGCGAAGGGCCTGGCCTCGGCCACGTCAACGGGGGCGGGGTGCGCCATGAGCGCAAAGTCGAGGTTCAGGAACGCGCCGCGATCCAGCAGCGTGATCTTGCCCCCGCCGCCCTCTTCGGCGGGGGTACCGATCACCTCCACCGCGATCCCGGCCTCGTCCGCCACGGCGGCGAGTGCGAGCGCCGCACCCACGGACATCGCCGAGATGAGGTTGTGGCCGCAGGCGTGCCCCAGTCCGGGAAGCGCATCGTATTCCGCGAGGAAGCCGACGGTGAAACGCACCCGGGATGCCGGTTCGCGCACCGCACGAAACGCGGTCTCAAGGTCCTGGTAGGGCTGCTCGACGATGAAGCCGTGCGCGGCGAGGACCGCGGCGACTGCGGCGGATGATCGGTGTTCCTGCCAGCCCGTCTCGGGGTGCGCGTGGAGGTCGTTCGAGAGCGCGATCAGTTCGGCGTCAACCTCGGCGGCCCGCGCCGCGACGCGCGCTTTCAGCGGGTCACTCATCGCCGGGCACCCCGTACGAGGGGGCGACCGCGGGGTTCAGCCCGCGGTGGGTGTAGTCGTCGCGCTGCGGCAGCCATTGCTCGAGCACCCGGCCGAGTTCTCCGATGGGGTCCTCGGACCAGTCGACCCGGAGATCCGTGATCCGCCAGCCGGCTGATCCCACGACTGCCATCCCCGCGGAGTGCACGGGGCCGGCCTCGCCCCCGGCTGCGCCGGCGGCCTGGAGCGCGGCGAGGAGGCGTTCCTCGATCCGGCCCGATGTGGACAGCGCCGTGTCAACAAGCGCATCAAGCACGTCGAGGCTCGCCAGCATGTTGCCGCCCGCGACCGCGTTTTCGCGTCTGGCCGAACCAAAGATCCCGAGCGCGCGCTCCCCGGAAAACACCGCGGCGCGCCCCTCAGCATCGAGTACAAGCAGCTGCCGGTATCCGATCGTCGCGGGATCCTGGGTCGCGACCACGCGGTCGACGGCCTGCTGCGCGGTGGCCCCGGAGCTGAGCTCGGCGAGGAGCGCGGGGCCGAGGCGCGGGTCGGTCACGTTCTGCGAGTGCGCGCCGCCGATACCGTCGGCGAGGTTCACACAGCGCGCAGCGACGGCGGGTGAGGAAGAGGAGATTGCGGAGCCAAACTCGCCGGTCGCGGCGTCCCGGAGGATCAGTGAGAAGGTCATGCCCGGACCCCGTCACTCAGCACGGCGGTGGCGTCGATCTCGACGAGCCACTCGGGCCGCGCGAGCGCCTGCACCACGATGCCCGTGGACACCGGGTACACGCCTTTCAGCCACTTCCCCACCGTGCGGTACACGTCCTCGCGGTAGCGCGGGTCGATGATGTAGATCGTGACCTTCACGATGTCGGCCAGGCTGCTGCCCGCCTCGTCGAGCAGCATCGCGATGTTTCGCATGGCTTGCTCGGTCTGCGCGGTCACGTCTCCAATGCCCACTGACTCGCGAGTGTCGAGGTCCTGCCCGATCTGGCCGCGGAGGTACACAACCCCGCCCGCAACGACGGCCTGGCAGAGATCGTTGTCGAGGTTCTGCTCCGGGTAGGTCTCGCGGGTGTTGAACTTCCGCAGGCGCGTATGCGTTGTCTCCGTCACGGTGTCTCCTCGTTGAGTTGCGGGGTGAAAGGGGTCCTGAGCACCATTGTCGACATCGCAAGTGCATCTGTAAAATACTCAAAACGGAGCTAGGCTATCGATAATTTAGATGCACTTGGGTGCGTCCCGCCGCCTGAGGAGCCTCGCATGAGTCACCGTTTCGCCATCACACTGACCCAGCTCAGCTACTTCGCGGAGTGCGCAAAGACGCTGAACATGACCGCGGCAAGCCAGCAACTCCACGTCGCCCAGTCCGCGGTCTCGACGGCGATCTCTCACCTCGAACGCTCGCTCGGCACGGCCCTGTTCATCCGGCAGCACTCAAAGGGCCTGATCCTGACGGCGTCCGGTGAAGAACTGCTGCGGGATACCCACCGCCTGTTCGGCCTCCTCACCGACACAATCGAGAACATCCAAGCCGAGCAGAACGAGGTCCGCGGGGGGATCACGATCGCGTGCTTCCACACGCTCACCCCGTTCCTCCTCCCCCAGCTGCTCGCGCTGCTCCAGGACCGCTATCCGGGCCTCACCGTTGACGTGCTTGAAGGGGATCACGAGGAAAATCTCGCGGCCCTGCGCGGCGGCCGTGCCGAGGTCGTCGTGGGCTACGACCTCACCGCGCCAGACGGGATCGCGCACGAGTTCATCGCCGAGGTGTCCCCGCACGTCATTCTCGACACCGCTCACCCCCTCGCCGGGCGCTCGGAAGTGGCACTCGCGGAGCTTGCGGATGATCCGCTTGTGCTGCTCGACCTCCCCGACAGCAGCGCGTACTTCCTGCGGCTGTTCAGCGACGCAGGCATCACCCCAAACATCAAGTACCGCACCAAGAACTACGAGGCCGTGCGCTCGCTTGTCGCCATGGGCTGCGGCTTCGCGATCTTGAACCAGCGGCCACTGATCGAAGAGACATACACCGGGAACAAGACTGTGGTTGTCGACATCAGCGATGATGTGCGGAGCCTCAACGTCACGGTGGCTTCGCTCGCCCAGGTCGAGCGCACCGCGCGTTCACGTGCGGTGGCCGCTGCCGTGCGCGAGCTTGTCACCGGCGCGGTGCCAGCGTCTCAGTAAGGTTCCTCCCCGCCCCGTATCGGGAATGCCTTTTTCCGATCCCCCACACACACTGCATCGCAGAAACCGATGCAGTGCTCCGCGAATGTGTATTGGCTTCCCGCCCGAACCCTGAGGTTTGCTGGTGCGTATCCGGGCCGCACCTCCCGCGCCCCGGCCGAATCCTCGGCGCCGTGTGCACTGCGGCACCGCGCCACCGATTCGCATCGACCCCAATTCGAGCGGAGAACGAACTATGTCGACCCCAGAACCCGAGGTCACCGATGTCCTCGTCGTCGGTGCCGGGCAAGCCGGCGTCGCCATGAGCGAGCACCTGAGCGCGCAGGGCGTGGCCCACATCGTGGTGGAACGGCACCGGATCGCGGAGCGGTGGCGTTCCGAACGCTGGGACTCGCTCGTCGCGAACGGTCCCGCCTGGCACGACCGCTTTCCCGGCCTCGAGTTCACCGACGTGGACCCGGATGCCTTCGCCACCAAGGAACGGGTCGCCGCGTACTTCGAGGAGTATGCACAGCAGATCAACGCCCCGATCCGCTGCGGTGTCGAAGTGCAGGCTGTGCACAAGCTCCCCCACGCGGCGGGCTTCCAGGTGCAGACCTCAGCCGGCGCGATCCGGGCTCGGTACATTGTGGCGGCGACCGGCGCGTTTCAGGTTCCGGCGATCCCGCCGCTCGTCCCCGAGCACGCCGGCCTCACGCAGCTGCACTCCGCGGGCTACCGCAATCCGCAGCAGCTCCCCGACGGCGGCGTCCTCGTCGTCGGTGCCGGGTCCTCCGGCGTGCAGATCGCGAACGAGCTTCGCCAGGCCGGCCGCCAGGTCACGCTTGCGGTCGGACCGCACGATCGCCCGCCGCAGCGCTACCGCAACCGGAGCTTTGTGTGGTGGCTCGGGGTGCTGGGCAAGTGGGATGCAGCTACGCCCGCGGAGGGCGCGGAGCACGTAACAATTGCCGTGAGCGGCGCGGACGGCGGCCGCACCATCGATTTCCGGAACCTCGCCGCCGACGGCATCACGCTCGTGGGCCGCGCCAACGCTTTTGAGCACGGCGTCATGCGATTCGGCACGGATCTCGCCACCAACATCTGCGGCGGCGATGAGAACTACCTCACCCTGCTCGACGAAGCCGACGCGTACATCGAACGCATGGGTCTTGACCTTCCCGAGGAACCCGCGGCCCGCGAACTTGGTCCAGACCCGGAGTGCGTCACCGACCCGATCCTGGAGCTGGATCTCGCCGCGGCGGGCATCACCTCGATCGTGTGGGCGACAGGCTTCCGCGCCGACTACAGCTGGCTGCAGGTCAACGCGTTCGACGAGGTCGGCCGCCCGGTGCACCAGCGCGGCGTCTCGCGCGAGCCCGGCGTCTACTTCCTCGGGCTTCCCTGGCAGTCGCGCCGCGGCTCCAGCTTCATCTGGGGCGTCTGGCACGACGCGAAGTACCTTGCAGACCAGATCGCGATCCAGCAAAGCTACCGGGCCTACACCCCGAGCACGCCGGCCCTCGCAGGGGCCTAACTTCCACCCTGCTCCCCAGGCACCCGCTACCCACGAGCCCGCTACCTGGCCGAGAACGCATTTTGGCACCTTCCCGCGATGGGAAAGGTGCCAAAATGCGTTCTCGCCGGGATGAGCCCTGAGACCCCAGGGGCTTGGGACCCCAGGGGCTTGAGGGCGTGGGGGCTTGGCTAGAGCGTGAAGTCTGTGGCGACGCGGGCCACCGCGTGCTGCTTCACGACGGCGCCTGCCGCGACGTGGTCGGGGTGTGTCGCGTAGCCCGCGAGACCCTCCGCGTCATCAAAGTCAGCGACAAGCGTCAGGTCGTAGTTGTCACCGTCGAACAGTTCGTTGCGGTGCACGTCGAGCGCGCGCAACGTCGGCACGAGCTCGCGCAGCGGCAGGAGGGCGGCGGTGATCTCCGCGGCCTGGGCATCACGCTCGGCACGCGATTCGCCGCCGAGCTTCCAGGAAACAATGTGGCGCAGGGTCATGAGAGGCCTTTCGGGTCACGCAAACTGTGGTGAATTACGGCAGCAGCCGGCCGAGCGGGCCGCGGGCCGCCTTCTGGATCGCGGGCGCGAGGCGCGCAGGATCCACGCGCCAGATCGCGTGCCGCTTACCGTTGATCTGGAGCACCGGAATACTCTCGGCGTGGACGCGAGCGAGGGCGGGGTCCTGCAGAATATCAAGCTCCTCGAGCTCGGTCGCGAAGCCCTGCTCCGCGGCTTCGGCGCGGACGCGCTCGACGACCTCACGCGCATCGTCACACAGGTGACAGCCGGGCTTCCCGATCAGTGTCAACCGCACCGTTCGCATTGCGTTCCTCCGCACGTGTCGCATCCCCAGAAAACACAATGGCGCCGGACCAAGGGCCCGACGCCAGCATCCGTCGCGCCCGAGGCGCGTCGACTACTTCTTGTTTCGACGCTGGTGACGCGTCTTCCGAAGCAGCTTGCGGTGCTTCTTCTTGGACATACGCTTACGGCGCTTCTTAATAACAGAACCCACGGTCACCTCACAACGTCTCTCGGGCCGCCGGATTCGTGGCCCACAAAACAGTAATCCTACTCGGTGTGTGGCCGCAGCGCGAACCCAACGCCGAGATTTCTTCAGATCACTCGCGCAGACGGAAGCGAGCGACGAGCTCTTTGACCCGATTTTCGGCGCGCGCTGCGGCGCGTCCCATGCGTTCAGCGGCGGCCGCGGCCTCCTCCGGAAGCACTTCCTCGTCCAGGTTCGAGAACGCATCCTGATCGCCCGGACCAGGGATTCGCTCGCCCGACTCCGAGAGATATTCGACCGTAACCTCGGTGTCAAAGTCTGCGGAGAGGAAGGGGATGACGAAGTCTTCGATCATCTCAAGCGGCTCGGCGTTCAACGAGTAGTAGCGGTGCTGACCTTCCTCGCGGACAGTGACAAGCTCGGCCTCGCGGAGCACCTTCAGGTGCTTCGAAACAGTCGGTTGGCTGATCTCAAGCTGCCCGACAATCTCGGACACGCTGATCTCGGCGTCACGCTGCACCCGCTCGAGCAGGACCTGCAGGATGTCGCGCCGGGTCGCGTCGGCAATAACCCCGAAGATATCTGGCATAGCCCCAGGGTAGTGGGCCGGGACGATTCTGTCCGCACCCGCGTGCCGCGGGCCGATAATTCACCTGAGCCGCTCGGCATGTGTACCATGACACCAGCAAGCCGAGACCATGATCATCGTGCGCCTCGCACCGTCACCGGGAAAGTAGGGCACTGTGGGGGCATCCGTCAGGAGCCGACGCCGCTCCGCTGCGCTCTCGCGGCGGTCGTGGTTGGGCGGGATGATCCATTCCTCCCCCGCACGCTTCGCGCTCCTTGTCTTCACCGCGCTGATCCTGCTCTGGACCGCGATGCTCTCGCTCCCCATCGCGAGCAGCAGCGGGAAGATGACCCCGCTGGCAGACGCGCTCTTCACCGCAGTGTCCGCAATCTGCGTGACCGGGCTTTCAACAGTGGACATGTCCACGCACTGGTCACTTTTCGGCGAAATCATCGTGCTCGCCGGCCTCCAGATCGGCGGTATCGGCGTACTGACGCTCGCGAGCATCCTCGGGCTTACCGTGACGCGCCGCCTCGGGCTCCGCCAGCGCCTGCTCGCCGCGGGCGACACGAACCCGATGCGGATGGGCCGCGACGTCTCCGAGAGCCAGGCTGTGGGCCTCGGCGAGATCGGCGGGCTGCTGGGTGCCGTCGCGCTCAGCGTTGTCATCATCGAGGCGGCGCTCACAATTCTCATCACTCCGCGCCTCATGATGGCGGGCTACGACCTCCCCCATGCGCTGTGGAACGGGTTCTACCTCGCTGCCTCGGCATTCACGAACACCGGCTTTGTCCCGCTGGGCGGCGGCCTCGAACCGTTCGCGACCGACGTATATCTCCTCACCGTGCTCGCGATCGGCGTGTTCCTCGGCGCGATCGGGTTCCCCGTCATCTTCGCCCTCTACCGCTACGTCATCGGCAGCGGCTGGCGTGCGCACAAGCGACTCGGCCTCCACGCGAAGCTCACCCTCACGACCACCCTCGTGTTTGTGATCTTCGGCTGGCTTGCAATCGCGGCGCTCGAGTGGAACAACCAGGCAACGCTCGGCAACCAGAACTTCTGGCAGACGATGTTCAGCTCCGTGTACATGTCGATCATGACGCGCTCCGGCGGGCTCGGCATTATTGACCCGCTCGACATGAACGGTTCGACTCTGCTGGTCATGGACATGCTGATGTTTGTCGGTGGCGGTTCCGCGTCCACGGCCGGCGGGATCAAGGTCACGACAATTGCCGTCTTGTTCCTCGCGGCATTCGCGGAGGCTCGCGGGTACAAGGACGTGCAGGCGTTCGGGCGCAGTATCCCGAACGAGGTGCTGCGAGTTTCCGTGTCGATCCTCATCTGGGGGGCGACGATCGTGCTCGCGGCGACCGTCGCGATCATGCATATGACTGGCGAATCGCTCGACATCGTGCTGTTCGAGGTGATCTCCGCATTCGGCACCTGTGGGCTGTCCTCCAACCTGTCCGCGGAGCTCCCGGACGGCGGAAAATACGTGCTGATCGCCACAATGTGGGCGGGCCGTGTCGGCACCGTCACCCTCGCGGCGGCTATCGCCGCCACCAACCGTTCACGGTTGTTCCGACTCCCCGAAGAAAGGCCGATCGTTGGTTGATATTCGCAGTGATGCCCCGGTGCTTGTCATCGGCCTCGGCCGCTTCGGCGCGGCCACCGCGGGTCAGCTTGACCGTCAGGACCGCGAGGTCCTGGTGGTCGACACCGACCCGACTCTTGTCCAGAAGTGGGCCGATCGCGTTACGCACGCGGTGCAGGCCGACGCCCGTTCGATGGAGGCGCTGCGCCAGATCGGTGCCGACGAGTTCCAGGTTGCGGTCGTCGCCACAGGCTCCTCCATTGAGGCGAGCGTGCTGATCGCCGCAAACCTCGTGGACCTTGAGATCCCGCAAATCTGGGCCAAAGCGATCTCGGCCTCCCACGGCAAGATCCTGGAGCGGATCGGGGTCAACCACGTGATCTACCCGGAGCGGGAAGCCGGCGAGCGCGTGGCCCACCTGCTGAGCGGCGCGATGCTCGACTTCATCCAGTTCGACAACAACTACGTGATCGCGAAGATGTACCCGCCGCGCTCGATCCGCGGCCGCACCCTCGCCGATAGTGGGGTGCGTACCCGCTACCGCGTCACCGTTGTCGGCGTCAAGACACCTGGACAGCCGTTCACGCACGCAACGCAGGACACGCTGATCTCACCCCACGACCTCATCATTGTCAGCGGCACCGCGTCAGATGTGGAACGCTTCGCCACAATCGCGTAGCGCCCACACCCGCACCCGCCCGCGCCCAAACGGTGGCAATTTATCTGGCCCGATGAGTTCTTCCCGGAAAACGGGTCGGGCCAGATAAATTGCCACCGTTTGGGCGGTCTGGGACCGGCAGACCCGGCAGACCGGCAGACCGGCAGACCCGGCGGACCCCGCCCGGCTAGTTCGCCTCGAGCTCCTCTGAGCGACGCACGTTCGCGGCGAGTGCCCGGTCGAAGAGCTCCGCCCACCCGGCGTCCTGGAGCACGAAAATCGCCTGCTCTGTGGTGCCCTTCGGGCTTGTCACGTTGCGCCGCAGCTGGGCGGCGTCCTCGCCACTCGTCTCGAGCAGCTCCGCGGCGCCGAGCACGGTCTGCTGCACGAGCTGACGTGCGGCGTCTGGGGTGAACCCGCGCCGCTCGGCCGCGCCAATCATCTCTTCGACGTAGTAGAACAGGTAGGCGGGGCCGGATCCGGAGACGGCGGCCACGTCGTTAATCTGCGCTTCATCAACAACGAGTACCAAGCCCACGGTCTCGAACAGCCGCTGCACGAGGGCGACCGCGGCGGCGTCGGCGCTCGCGCCCCCCGCGATCCCGGTCATGCCGCGACCCAGATGTGCGGGGGTGTTCGGCATCGCACGCACCACGGCAACGCCGGCGGGCAGCACAGCCTCGATGGCGGCGCTCGGCACGCCCGCGGCTACGCTCACCACAACCGCGCCCGGTTCCAGTGCCGACGCGATTTCCCGCGCCGCATCCACGACGAGCCAGGGCTTCACCGCGAGGATCACAAGCCCCGCCCCGGCAACAGCGCCCCGGTTCGCTTCAGCGTCCTGCTCCACCGCCACGGCGGCCACGTCATCGGCACCGTCGAACTGCGCCGCGGAGGCTGCGGAGTGCGTGGTGACCGCGATCGGGCGCGCGATCGCGACGGCTGGATCACGCAGCCCCGCGAGGATCGCCCCGCCCATCGAGCCGACCCCGATCATCGCGGTTCGGGGCAGTGCGGGCAGCGTGTTCTTCGTCGTTTCGCTCACAGGCCCAGTGTAGGAGGATCCCCGATCGCTGTGGGGATCCGGCACCCCGCATATCCCACTTCCGTGGCGCGGCCACCATAGAATGGCGCAGAAGCGTACGACACTCGGCTGGAGGCATCTGACATGAGCGCGACAGGCGGCAGTAAGGCGATCATCGCGGCGTTCCTCGCCAACATGGGCATTGCGATCACCAAGTTCATCGCCTGGGGGTTCTCAGGCTCGTCCTCGATGCTCGCGGAGGGCGTGCACTCGCTCGCCGACTCCGGCAACCAGCTCCTCCTGCTGCTCGGCGGCAAGCGCGCCAAGCAGGCCGCGGATAAGGAGCACCCGTTCGGCTACGGTCGGGTGCGCTACGTGTACGCGTTTGTGGTGGCGATCGTGCTGTTCTCGATTGGTGGCGTCTTCTCGGTATACGAGGGCGTCTCGAAGATCCAGAACCCGCACCCGCTCGAGATGTGGTGGCTCCCGCTTGTTGTACTCGCGATTGCGATCGTGCTTGAGAGCTTCTCGCTGCGGACCGCGGTGCGCGAGAGCCGCCCGCTCAAGGGCGATTCGAGTTGGTTCCAGTTCATCCGCCGCTCGAAGGCACCGGAACTTCCCGTTGTCCTGCTCGAGGACATGGCGGCGCTGCTGGGCCTGGTCATCGCGTTCTTCGGCGTTGGGCTGACTGTGCTCACCGGCAACGGCCTGTTCGACGGCATCGCCACCATCGCAATCGGCGTGCTGCTCATCGCGGTCGCCGTGATCATCGGGGCCGAGGTCAAGAGCCTGCTTGTCGGCGAGGGTGCGAGCGACGAGGATGTTGCGAAGATCGAGGCGGCACTCATGAAGTCGAAGGACATCGACCGCCTGATCCATATGAAGACCCTCTACGTCGGTCCCGACGAGTTCATGATCGGCGCGAAGATCAGCCTCGCCCCGGAGCGCACAATGAACGAGGTTTCCATGATCGTGAACCTCGCTGAGCGCCGGATCCGCGAGGCCGTGCCCGCGGCGCGCATCATCTACCTCGAGCCTGATGTGTATCTCGACCCGAACTCCACGCAGCCGACAACAAGCTCTGTAGTGATGCTCTCCAGCGACTAGCGAGGCCCGTCGGAATACGGGGTCTGGCGGAGGAATCCGGTGTAGCTCGCAGCCCCCAGGAGTGAGACGCCCGCAAGACAGCCGAGCAGGATCGGCGCGGACACCGGCACGAGCGCGGCGAGGGGTCCAAGGCTCGCTCCGAGAAACAGCACAAACCCGTTCAGCGCCATTCCGATCCCCCGTGCGTGCGGGGAGGCATCGCCGTACAGCATCACCCCGGACGGTAGGCTCAGCGCCACGCCCGCGCACATAAGGCACCCTGCGATCGCGAGCAGCTGCGGGGACCCCAGCACGAGCGGGGCCGCGAGCAGGCTGCCGCCGGATACCAGGCAGCCGAGCCGCGCGACCCGCGCGATCCCACCCAGGCGCGCGGCGAGGGGCCCCACGAGCAAAGTCGCGAACATCCCCGGGATCGCGGCAATCCGCAGCCACAGCATGCCGGTTTCACCGGCACCGTGCTGCTGAAGCACCGGGATGAGCGCCGCGTAGAACGCGGTGAACACACACATCAGGGTGACGTGCCCACCTGAGATGAGGAGCACCGGTCGCGTGACGAGGAGGGCGAGGCTGTCGCGGAAACGCCGCGCCAGTGTGGTCTCGGGTCGGTGCGCAGGCGCGGCGTCACGTATTCCGACCGCGATCATGACCACGGTGGCGGCGAGTAGCGCGGTCGATACCCAGAAAACGCCCGACCACGCGAACCGGGTCAGGAGCGCTGCAGCATAGACCTGCCCGAATACGCCCGCGAGGAGGAACGAGGTGGCCATCACACTGATCGCGAGCGGGCGGCGGGGCGGCGGGGCCGCATCGGACAGGTACGCGAGCACGATCGGGGCGAAACAGGCAGCCGCGAGGCCCTGCACCGCGCGGGCCGCACCGAGCTCGATCAGGGACGGTGCGAGCGCGCAGGCGGCCGTGGCGAAGACAAGCACAGTCAACCCGAAGAGCAACATCCGTTTCCGCCCAAATTGTTCGGAGAGCGGCCCCCACACCAGAAAGCCTGCGGCGTACCCCACGCCGAACACTGTGGACAGGGAGAACGTCGCGTCCGCAGCGAACGCGTGCGACACCGGGATACGCAGCGGCAGCGCAGCGTAGAGTTGGCCCACTACAAGGAGGGCAGCGACAACGAGCAAGCCGAGAACCCGCGGGGTCGCGGGATACTGGGGTGTGGGCGCGCCGGGGGACGGCAAGAACGACACCGGGGCTGCGGGCCGGTCAGATCAGGCCGGTGCCAGGAAGGAATCGCCGATTGTCTGCGCCACCCGTTGTAACAGGGGTACCGCCCGCATCCCGAACGCCTCGTCTACGCGCGAGGTCGGGCCCGACACCGAAATCGCCATCGGCGACGGCGAGTTCGGCACCGAGACTGCGTAGCAGCGCACCCCAATCTCCTGCTCGTTATCGTCCACGGAGTACCCGCGCTGCCGGATCATCTCGAGGTGCGTCACGAGCTCTTCGACGTCGCCAATGCTCTTCGAGGTGGCGCGCGGCATCCCGGTTTGCGCGATGATGCGCCGCACAGTCTGTTCATCGAGCTGCGCGAGGATCGCCTTGCCGACACCTGTGTTGTGCATGGGTGCTCGTTTGCCCACCTCGGTAAACATGCGCATCGTGTGCCGCGACGGCACCTGAGCGATGTACAGTACCTGGTCAGCCTCCCGGACGGCCATGTTCGCGGACTCCCCGAGCTCTTGCACCAGAGAAGCGAGCTGCGGCCGCGCGAACACGCCGAGCTGGGTGCTCGCGCCGTCGCCGAAGCGCATGAGGCGACTTCCCAGCGAGTACCGGCGGTCCTCAAGCTGCCGCACATAGCCGCGCCCCGCCAGCGTGCGGATCAGCCTGTGGATCGTGGGGAGCGGAAGCCCGCACCGTTCGGCAAGTTCACTCAGCGACAGGGTGCCGCCGGCGTCGGTCAGCGTCTCCAGCAGGTCGAAGGCACGCTCCACCGACTGCACTCCGCCGGATGAACCTGATGCTTGTCCGTTCGATGACTGCGCCACAATGAGCCTCCTTGCCACACCACTGAATCACTGATTTGCCGAAGTGTGAAGCCCTGCCACACACACTGCCCGATCGTACTGCTGCGGGATCGGACCCCGACACTGTGAGCGGTGCCGCGCTTGCGAGGCCCGCGCCCAAGTCATACTATTATTCCACACTTCAAAATAGTTTATCCGCATTATGGAATTTGTAAGTGATGTACCAAGCTACGTTTGTTCTGATCGAGGAGGATCATCATGGCAGCTCCCAGCCCCGGGTATTCGGTGACGGCACGCATCTCGGCCCCGGCCGGATACAACACCACGAGCGAGATCGTCACGGTCGCAGGCACCGCCGGTGCCCAGATCACCGCGCTCGACGTCGTTGAATCGCACCACGACCGAATGGTGCTCGACCTCACGGCCAACACGTCCTCACCCGAGCACGCGGAAGAGGTGAAGACCGCACTAGAGACCCTCGAGGGGGTCACGGTGAACCACATGAGCGACCGCACCTTCCTGATGCATCTCGGTGGCAAACTCGAGGTTGTGCCCAAGCTCGAGCTGCGCAACCGTGACGACCTGTCGCGCGCCTACACCCCGGGTGTTGCCCGCGTTTCGAAGGCAATCGCCGAAGACAAGAGCCTCGCACGCAAGCTCACGGTGAAGCGCAACACCATCGCCGTCGTCACGGACGGCTCGGCCGTGCTTGGCCTCGGCAATATCGGTCCGGAGGGCGCCCTCCCCGTCATGGAGGGCAAGGCTGCACTGTTCAAGCAGTTCGCCAACGTCGACGCCTGGCCGGTGTGCCTGGACACTCAGGACAGCGACGAGATCGTCAACATCGTCAAGGCGCTCGCGCCGGTGTACGGCGGCGTGAACCTTGAGGACATCGCGGCTCCCCGCTGCTTCGAGATCGAGGCCCGACTCCGCGAAGAGCTCGACATCCCCGTCTTCCACGACGATCAGCACGGCACCGCCATCGTGGTGCTCGCGGCGCTGAACAACGCGCTGCGCATCGTCGGCAAGCAGATCGGAGACATCAAGGTCGCGATCTCCGGCGTGGGTGCCGCGGGCAACGCCATCATCCAGCTGCTGCAGGCCTCGGGCGTCACTCACATCGTCGCCGCGGGGCGCGCGGGCATCGTGGCGCGGGATCACGAGCACACTGACCCGCACCGCAAGTGGATCGCGGAGCACACGAACCCGGAGAACCTCACCGGAACGCTCTCGGACGCGGTGAAGGGTGCCGACGTGTTCATCGGCGTCTCCGCACCGGACGTGCTCACCGAGGCCGATGTCGCCGCGATGGCGGATCAGGCCATCGTGTTCGCACTCGCGAACCCCGACCCCGAGATCGATCCGGCACTCGCCGCGAAGCACGCCGCCGTGGTCGCAACGGGCCGCAGCGACTTCCCCAACCAGATCAACAACGTGCTCGCCTTCCCCGGGGTGTTCCGCGGACTGCTCGACGCCGGTGTCTCCGACGTCTCCAACGAGATGCTCGTCGCCGCGGCCACCGCGATCAGCGAGAACGTCTCCGACGAGCAGCTCAACTCGAGCTACATCATTCCGAGCGTCTTCGACGGCGACGTGGCCCGTGATGTGGCCAACGCCATCGTCGAGGTTGCCCAACGCACCACGCAGTCAAGCTAGCCCACGACCGTAGAGGAGTACTGATGACAATCACCGTCACCAATCTGACCCCCACCGGGCGCGCTGCGGAGATCCTGACTCCCGAGGCACTCGCCTTTGTTGAGGCGCTGCACGAGCGCTTCGCCGATCGGGTGCCCGAGCTGCTCGCGGACCGCGCCACTCGTCGCGCGCAGCTTGCCGCGAACCCTGTGCTCGATTTCCTCCCGGAGACCCAGGCCGTCCGCGAGGGCACCTGGACGGTTCCTGAACCGCCCGAGGCCCTCAAGGACCGGCGGGTCGAGATCACCGGGCCCGCAAACCCCGCCAAAATGGCGATCAACGCGCTGAACTCGGGCGCGAAGGTCTGGCTTGCGGACCTCGAGGATGCCGCGACGCCGTCGTGGCATAACGTGATCGATGCGATCACGAACCTCACCGATGCCGCCCACGGCACGCTCTCCTACACCTCGCCCGAGGGCAGGGAGTATCGGCTTCGCGAGGACGCTCCGCTCGCCCTCGTTGTTGCGCGACCCCGGGGTTGGCACCTCCCCGAGGCGCATGTCACCGTGAACGGGAAGACTGCCGTCGGCGCACTCGTCGACTTTGGCCTGCACTTCTTCCACACGGCGCTCCCGCTCTCGCAAGCGGGGCGCGGGCCGTACTACTATCTTCCGAAGATGGAGAATCACCGGGAGGCCCGCCTGTGGCACGAGGTGTTCAGCTTCGCGGAGCGCCAGCTCGGCATCGCCCCGGGCACCGTGCGCGCCACGATGCTGATCGAAACGATCACTGCGGCCTTCGAGATGCACGAGATGCTCTACGAACTTGGCGAGCACGCGGTGGGCCTGAACGCCGGGCGCTGGGACTACCTCTTCAGTATCATCAAGAATTTCCGGGACGCCGGCACCGCGTTCGAGCTCCCGAACCGCGCACAGGTCTCGATGACCGCACCGTTCATGCGGGCCTACACTGAACTGCTCGTCCAGACCTGCCACCAGCGCGGTGCCTTCGCGATGGGCGGGATGGCCGCGATCGTCCCCAGTCGACACGATCCCGAGGCCGCACGCGTCGCCCTTCAGAAGGTACGTGACGACAAGACCCGCGAGGCCACCGATGGCTTTGACGGGTCCTGGGTGGCCCATCCGGATCTGGTGGCAGTGTGCCAGGAAGTATTTGACGGCGTGCTCGGTGATCGTCCCAATCAGATCGACCGCCTGCGACCGGACGTGTCCGTATCCGCGCAGGATCTCCTGGACATCGCATCCCTCTCCGGTACCGCAACCCTAGAGGGCCTGCGCACCAATCTGTATGTCTCAGTCGCTTATACCGCGGTGTGGTTGAGCGGCAATGGGGCGGTGCAGATTCACGGACTCATGGAGGACGCCGCCACGGCCGAGATCTCGCGCTCCCAGGTGTGGCAGCAACTCCGCAACGCCACCGTACTTGAGTCCGGCGAGACCGTCACCGCGGCCCTCGTCACCGAGGTGCTCGCCGAGGAACTCGAGCAACTCCGCGGCGAGGTCCCCGCCGACTTCTTCGCACGGTACTACGCCCCCGCGGGCGACCTGGTCCGGGACATTGTACTCAGCCCCGAGTACACGGACTTCCTGACCCTGCCCGCCTACGAACTCCTAATTCAGAGTGAGGATGCATGACCACGGAACTTCGATCGACCCTTTCGTCCGCGCAGCTCGCAACCGCGGCCACCGCGCTCGGTGACACCGACGCGCTGCTTGCGAACAGCTACCCGGGTGACACCGGATCGCGCCAGCCCGTGCACACCGTGTACGTGCCCGGCCACAAGTACCGCGCCGGGCTCGCGCAGCAGTGGGGCGCGGACGCCCAGGCGGCGGTCACTGCGTTCGGCGGCATCGCGCGGCTCGTCGAGGCACTCGACGTCCCGGACGCGGAGCGCGGGATCATCGCGGAGCGCGGGATCATCGCGGAGCGCGTGAGCGCGAAGCTCGCGACGGAGGCCATCGAGGATCTCCGCATCGATTTCGAAGACGGCTTTGGCGATCAGGGTGACGCGGCGGAGGACGCCGCGGTCGTGCTCGCCGCCACTGAGCTCGCGCAGGACGTCGCAGCGGGAACCGCACCGCCCTTCGTGGGGATTCGATTCAAGTGTTTCGAGGCCGAGACGCGGGATCGCGGGATCCGAACTCTGGACCTGTTCGTCACCACGCTTGTGCGCGAAACGAACGGGGCCCTTCCCGAGGGACTCATTCTGACCCTTCCCAAGGTCACGACTGTTGCGCAGGTTGAGGTCATGGTCGCGCTCCTCGAGCAGCTCGAAACCGCGCTCGGCCTGACCCCGGGCCGGCTGACCTTCGAGGTGCAGATCGAAACACCCCAGGTGATCATCGCGCAGGACGGCACGATCCCGGTGGCCCAGCTGCTGCACGCGGGGAACGGCCGGATCACCGGCCTGCACTACGGCACCTACGACTACTCCGCGTCCGTTGGGGTGTCCGCGGCGTTCCAGTCGATGGAGCACCCGGCCGCTGACTTCGCGAAAGAAGTGATGCAGGTCGCCGTTGCTGGCACCGGCGTGCGGCTGTCTGACGGTTCCACAAACGTGGTCCCGACGAGCAATGATCCCGCGCTGCTTGCGGCAACCTGGCAGCTGCACGCGCGGCTCGTGCGGCGCTCCCTGGAGCGCGCGTACTACCAGGGTTGGGATCTGCACACCGCACACCTCCCGAGTCGTTTTGTGGCCACCTACACGTTTTTCCGTACGGGCGTCGACCAGATCGCCACCCGACTGCGGAACTACGTGCAGCAGAACACCGAGGGTTTCCTCGACGAACCCGCCACGGCTCGCCCGCTTGCCGCGTTCCTCGCGCGCGGCCTGCAATCCGGCGCGGTCAGCCCCGCTGAGCTCGACGAGCGCGTCGGGATCACCGAAGCGGAGCTCCTCGCAATCGCGTACCCCACGCGTCAGTCCCGATAGTGCGGCGCCGAGGCGCGCCCCAGAAAGAAGAGAACGAATGACCACACCCAGCTACGCCACCGTTGCCGCTGGCATGCCCCCGCAGAGCGACTCGCTGGGGTCGGCCGCAATCGTCAAGAATGCGTACACCGTGATCCCCGGCTCCGTGATGCGAGACATCGTCACGAGCTTCTACCCGGAGTGGGAACAGACCCGGGCCTGGATCCTGAACCGACCCGTTGCGGGCGGCGCGACGACCTTCGCGCAGGCCATCCTCGAGGTCGCACCGGGCGGTGGCTCCGATAGCCCCGAGCCCCAGGCCGAGGTTGAAGGATTCATCTTTGTGCTCGACGGCACATTTACCCTCACCCTCGACGGCGCGACACACGAACTCACCGGGGGCGGCTACGCCTTCATCCCCGCTGGCACCCCGTGGGCGCTGCGCAACACCGGTGACGTGCCCGGCCAGTTCCACTGGTTCCGGAAGCGCTTCGAGCCGGCCCCTGGCCTCACCCCCAAGCCGCTTGTCGGGCAGGAACAGGACATTGTACCCGGTGCGATGCCGGACACCGATGGGAAGTGGGCGACCACACGGTTCTTCGACCCCGAGGATCTCGCCTACGACTTCCACGTCACCGTGGTCACCTTCGAGGCGGGCGCGAAGATCCCCTTCCTCGAGACGCACGTCATGGAGCACGGCATCTACGTGCTCGAAGGCAACGCCGTGTACCGATTGAACGACGACTGGGTCGAGCTGCAGGCTGGCGACTACTTCTCGCTGCGCGCGTTCTGCCCGCAGGCGTGCTACGCGGGCGGACCCGGGAAGTTCCGCTACCTGCTCTACAAGGACGTCAACCGACAGATCACGCTCTAGTCTCGTCACGAAGGGCCGTGCCAGCGTTCGCGCTGGCACGGCCCTTCGGTGTTCCCGGCCAGAATCCCGCGGCGCTCGGGTTGACAGCCACCCCTCGGACTGCCTACTCTAATTTCACACACCAGAATTACTTTTCCGTAAGGTGAAATAATTCACGAATGCTGCGAAAGCTGAGGTTGTCCAATGCCGTACACCGTCAACGCCTCGATCCTGCTGACGGATCTCCCCCTGCTCGAGCGCCCCGCCGCCGCCAAGGCCGCGGGATTCGACGCCGTCGAGTTCTGGTGGCCCTTCGCCGAGGCCGTCCCCGCAGACGCCGAGGTTGACCGCTTTGTCGCCGCGATCGAGGACGCGGGCGTCCAGCTCACCGGCCTGAACTTCTTCGCCGGCGACATGCCGGGCGGCGACCGTGGCCTCGTGTCGTGGAAGGGCCGCTGCGGCGAGTTCAAGGACAACATCGACGTTGTGGTCGGGATCGGCGAACGCCTCGGTACGCGCGCGTTCAACGCGCTCTACGGCAACCGCCTCGACGACTTCACCCCCGAGGCGCAGGACGAGCTCGGGCTCAAGAACCTCGTCGCCGCGGCCGAGGGCGTCGCGAAGATCGGCGGCACGGTGCTGCTGGAGCCGGTCTCCGGCACTCCGGCCTACCCGCTGAAGACTGCGCAGGATGCGCTCGACGTCATCGCGCGGACAGGCCAGAGCAACATCAAGCTCCTCGCTGACTTCTACCACCTTGCCGTCAACGGCGACGATGTGGCCGCAGTGATCGAGGCCCACGCACACGACTTCGGGCACATCCAGATCGCCGACAGCCCGGGCCGCACCGAGCCTGGTACCGGCGAGCTCCCCCTCGCGCAGTGGATCTCCCGCAGTCAAGAGCTCGGCTACACCGGCCACATCGGCCTCGAATACAAAGCCTCGCAGGCTGACCCGTTCGCCTGGCTCGCACACTTCGGCTAGGCCCTGCTCAGCCGCACCGCAGTACTGCACCACACTTCACCGCATAGAAAGGACTTCCATGTCGAACATTGCCTTCATCGGACTGGGCATCATGGGGCTTCCCATGGCGAAGAACCTCGTCGCCGCAGGCCACCATGTCACCGGATTCAACCGCTCCAAGCAGAAGGTTGAACAGCTTGTCGCTGCGGGTGGCACCGGTGCCGCCACTGTCGCCGATGCCGTCGCCGAGGCCGAGATCGTCATTACGATGGTGCCGGACTCGCCCGACGTCGAGGCCGTCGTCACCGGCGACGACGGGGTCTTCCAGAACGTCAAGCCTGGCGCGCTCTGGATCGACTTCTCCTCGATCCGCCCCGACGTCGCCGCCCGCCTCGCCGAGGACGCGCGAGCCGCCGGCCTCCGCCCGCTTGACGCGCCGGTCTCCGGCGGCGAGCCTGGTGCCATCGATGGCGTGCTCTCGATCATGGTCGGCGGCGACGCCGCCGACTTCGCCGAGGCGGGCCCCGTATTCGAGGCCGTCGGCAAAACAATCGTGCACGTCGGGCCGTCAGGGGCCGGGCAAACCGTCAAGGCCGCGAACCAGCTCATCGTGGCGGTGAACATCCAGGCGCTCGCCGAGGCGGTCACCTTCCTGGAGGCCTACGGCGTCGACACCGCTGCCGCGCTCACGGTCCTCGGGGGCGGCCTCGCCGGGTCGAAGGTGCTCGACCAGAAGGGGCAGAAGATGCTGGATCGCAACTTCGATCCAGGCTTCCGACTGGCGCTGCACAATAAGGATCTGGGGATCGTCACCTCCGCCGCGCGTGAAGCGGGTGTCGTCGTGCCGCTCGGTGCCGCCGTTGCACAGCTCGTATCGGCCCTCGTCGCTCGCGGCGATGGCGGGCTCGACCACTCCGGCCTCTTCAAGCTCACCTCCGAGCTCTCCGGAAAGTAACCCGCCCCTCCCAGCTCCGGACCCGGTGCGCCCCCACATCATCGCGGGGTTCTTACTCACACAAGTTCGCGCACCGGATCCGGCACACTCTCGCGCGCCACACAGGCGCGCTCCGTCTCCTCACCACTCTCCCAACGAAGGGAACACCATGGCTCTCATGCGTGCCGTTGACGCGGCAGTTCTGATTCTGGAAAAGGAAGGCGCGACGCAGGCCTTCGGGCTTCCGGGCGCCGCGATCAACCCGTTCTACTCGGCAATGCGCGCCCACGGCGGCATCAAGCACGTCCTCGCCCGCCACGTCGAGGGCGCCTCGCACATGGCCGAGGGCTTCACACGCGCCGAGCCGGGCAACATCGGCATCTGCATCGGGACCTCGGGCCCTGCGGGCACCGACATGATCACGGGCCTGTACTCGGCAGCCGCGGACTCCATCCCGATCCTCTGCATCACCGGGCAGGCCCCGGTCGCGAAGCTCGACAAGGAAGACTTCCAGGCCGTCGATATCGCGTCGATCGCGAAGCCCGTCACGAAGATGGCGAAGACGGTGCTCGAGGCCGGCCAGGTTCCCGGCGTCTTCCAGCAGGCGTTCTACCTCATGCGCTCCGGCCGCCCGGGGCCCGTGCTCATCGACCTCCCGATCGACGTGCAGCAGACCCAGATCGAGTTCGACATCGATCTGTACGAGCCGCTCCCCATCGCGAAGCCCACCGCCAGCCAGGCGCAGATCGACGGCATCTTCGCGCTCCTCGACGCGGCCGAGCGACCCGTCATCGTCGCGGGCGGCGGCATCATCAACGCGGACGCGTCTGCAGAGTTCGTGACCCTCGCCGAAACCCTGGGCGTCCCCGTCATCCCGACCCTGATGGGCTGGGGCACGATCCCCGACGACCACGAGCTGATGGCCGGCATGGTGGGGCTCCAGACCCAGCACCGCTACGGCAATGAGAACCTCCTCGCCAGCGACCTCGTGATCGGCCTCGGCAACCGCTGGGCCAACCGGCACACCGGCACCCTTGACGTGTACACCGAGGGCCGCAAATTTGTGCACATCGACATCGAGCCCACCCAGATCGGCCGCGTGTTCTCGCCGGATCTGGGCATCGTCTCCGACGCCGGGGCCGCGATCGCCGGGCTCCTCGCCACGGCCACCGAGCGCAAGGCACAGGGCACACTGCCCGACCGCTCCGCGTGGGTCGCCGAAACCCAGGAGCGCAAGGGCTCGCTGCAGCGGAAGACAAACTTCGACAACGTCCCGATCAAGCCACAGCGCGTCTACCAGGAGATGAACCGCGCCTTCGGTCGCGATACGCGCTACGTCACCACGATTGGCCTCTCACAGATCGCGGGCGCGCAGATGCTGCACGTCTACAAGCCCCGGCACTGGATCAACTGTGGCCAGGCTGGCCCGCTCGGCTGGACGCTGCCCGCGGCGCTCGGCGTTGTCGCCGCCGACCCCAAGACCCCCGTGGTGGCGCTCTCCGGCGACTACGACTTCCAGTTCATGATCGAGGAGCTCGCCGTCGGTGCGCAGTTCAAGCTGCCCTACATCCACGTCGTCGTGAACAACTCGTACCTCGGCCTCATTCGCCAGGCGCAGCGCGGCTTCGAAATGGATTACCACGTCTCGCTCGCCTTCGACAACATCAACAGCCCAGAAACCGAGGGCTACGGTGTCGACCACATCAAGGTGGCGGAAGGGCTCGGCTGCAAGGCGATCCGTGTCCGTGAGGCCGACGATCTCGCGGCCTCGTTCCAGCGGGCAAAGGACCTCATGCAGGAGTTCCAGGTGCCCGTTGTCGTCGAGGTGATCCTCGAGCGGATCACGAACATCGCCATGAGCGGTGCCGGCATCGATGCGATCAACGAGTTCGAGGACCTCGCCGAGGGCCCCGACGACGCACCAACCGCCACGATCCCGCTCAAGCAGCCCGCCGAAGCCGCGCGCTAGGATCAGCCATGCGCATCGTCATCGCCCCCGACAAGTTCAAAGGTTCTCTGACGGCCGCTGAGGTCTGCGAGGCCATCACCCGCGGCATCGCGACCGTGAACGATGCCGTTTCGGTGGTGGCGGTGCCCATGGCGGACGGCGGCGAGGGGACGCTCGACGCCGCCGTCGAGGGCGGGTTCACCCAGCACGCCGTTCCTGTGAGCGGCCCCCTGGGGGACCCCGTCATTGCGCACATCGGCGTGCGCGACGACGCGGCCGTCGTGGAAATGGCGTTGGCCTCCGGGCTTGCGCTGGTCCCCGAGGCCCGCCGTGATGCACTCGCCGCCTCCTCGCAGGGAACCGGCGAGTGCATCCTTGCGGCGCTCAACCTGGGCGCGCAGCGCATTTCGCTCGCGATCGGCGGCAGCGCGTCCACGGATGGCGGTGCCGGAATGCTGCAAGCGCTCGGTGCGCGTTTCACTCGCGCTGACGGCACACCACTCGCCCGGGGCGGCGGGCCACTCGTGGAGCTCGCGAGCGTCGACCTCTCGGGCCTGGACCCCCGCCTCGCGGCGACCCAGTTCGTGGTTGCCAACGACGTCTCACACGAACTCCTCGGCGAGCACGGGGCGGCCCGCGTGTTCGGGCCGCAGAAGGGGGCCACACCCGCGGACGTGACCACACTGGAGGCCGGGCTCACAACCCTCGTCTCCCTCCTGGATCAGGTGCTTCCGGGCAGCGCTCGCTTCGCCGCTGCACCCGGTGCCGGGGCCGCGGGCGGTGTCGGCTACGCCGCGCTCGCGGTGCTCGGTGCCGAGCAGCAGCCAGGCACCGACATTGTCATCGCGCTCACCGGGCTCGACACCGAGATCGCCCAGGCCGACCTCGTGATCACGGGCGAGGGGTCGCTTGACCACCAGAGCCTCGCCGGGAAAACCCCGGTGGGGGTCGCCCGCGCCGCCGCCGCTCACGGCGTTCCCGTGGTCGCCGTGTGCGGACGCACCACCTTGGCCGAGGCAGAGTGGCGCGATGCGGGGTTCGTGGACTGCTATGCCGTTGCCGAGCGCGCACCTGATTCGGCCGCCAGCATGCGCGACGCCGCACAGTATCTTGAACACATCGGGAGCGAGATCGCGCGGGCCCACCTCGCGACGCCACACCCCCGCTAACCTCCCCGACACCGCTGTCGCCCCGGGGCCGGGCACGCCCGCACCCCACGAAACAACCCGAAAGAACTGGAGTACCCCGTGACCGAAGACCGCCCCACGCCCCTGTACGACCTCGTGATCCGAGGCGAACGCGTGATGACAACCTCAGGGGTCCGCCCCCGGGAAGTCGGGGTCCAAGACGGCAGGATCATCGCGCTCGAGCCGCTCGGCAACAAGCTCGAAGGAGCCGAGATCATCGAGCTCGCCGATGACGAGACGCTGCTCCCCGGCCTCGTCGACACGCACGTGCACGTCAACGAGCCGGGCCGCACCGACTGGGAGGGCTTCGCCTCGGCAACCAAGGCCGCCGCCGCTGGCGGGGTCACCACGATCCTCGACATGCCCCTCAACAGCATTCCGCCCACCGTTAACGTTGCCGGGCTCGAGGCGAAGCGCGAGGTTGCGCTCCCGCAGGCCCACGTCGACGTGGGGTTCTGGGGCGGGGCAATCCCCGGCAACATTCCGGATCTGCGCGGGCTGCACGACGCGGGCGTCTTCGGCTTTAAGTGCTTCCTGCTGCACTCGGGGGTCGACGAGTTCCCGCCGCTCGACGCCGACCAGATGGAAGCCGCAATGCGCGAGCTCATCACCTACGACGCGATGCTCATCGTGCACGCCGAGGACTCCCGCGCGATCGATCGCGCGCCCTCGCCCGAGGGTGACGTCTACGACCGCTTCCTGCACTCCCGCCCCCGCGGTGCCGAAAACCTCGCGATCTCCGAGGTGATCGAGCGCGCCCGCTGGACCGGGGCCCGCGCCCACATCCTGCACCTGTCCTCCTCAGACGCGCTGCCCATGATCCGCTCCGCAAAGCGCGACGGCGTCCGGCTCACCGTAGAGACCTGCCCCCACTACCTCACGCTCACCTCCGAGGAGATCCCGGCCGGGGCGACCGAGTACAAGTGCTGCCCGCCGATCCGCGAGGCCCACAACCGCGAGCTGCTGTGGGAGGGCCTGCTCGACGGCACGATCGACTACATCGCGTCCGACCACTCGCCGTCGACGATGGAGCTGAAAGACCCCGAGAACGGCGACTTTGCGGTCGCATGGGGTGGGGTGTCCTCGCTACAGCTCGAACTTCCCGTTGTGTGGACCGAGGCACGCCGCCGCGGGATCTCGATCGAGCAGGTCGTGGCCTGGATGTCAACCAAGCCCGCCGCCAACGTGGGCCTCACCGGAAAGGGCATGATTGCCCCCGGTAACGACGCCGACTTCGCGATCTTCGCGGAGAACGACGCATTTGTCGTGCAGGTCGATCGGCTCCACCACAAGAACCCGATCACGCCGTACGCGGGCCGCCCGCTCGCCGGCGTCGTACGCCGCACGATCCTGCGCGGCATGACGCTCGACGGCGAGACGCCCCGCGGCCAGCTGATCCGGCGCGGCATGATCCACGGGCACTAACGCCCGACTCCCCTCAGGGGAGCACACGCTCCGAACGGGCCAGGTGTTGCGGTGGGTAGCCCTGGCCCGTTCGGTATTTCTCTGCTTTTCCCCACCATGACACCCCTTCCACTTCTCCGCCCCGCCTCTGTCCTACCCCGCCTCTGCCCCGCCTCGTCACCCCGTCGAGAACGCACTTTGGCACCTTTCCCGTCGAGGAAAGGTGCCAAAGTGCGTTCTCAGCGCGATGCACTGGATGTGCCGGGGAGGATCCCGCGCTCCATCGCGCGGGTGACCGCGCGGGTGCGATCCGACACCTCGAGCTTCTCGAACACGTGCAGCAGGTGCGTCTTCACTGTCGACTCCCCGATCACGAGCCGCGCCGCGATCGCTGGGTTGCTCAGACCCTGCGCCACCAAGCCCAGAATCTCGGCCTCGCGCGGCGTGAGCCGCGGCACCGGCTCCCGCACGCGCGCGACAAGCTGCGCGGCGATCGAGGGGGCGAGCACAGTCTGCCCGGCCGCGACCGCCCGCACCCCGGCGATCAGTTCCGCGGCGGGTGCGGCCTTCACCAGGTACCCGCTCGCCCCCGCTTCGATCGCGGAGAGGATCTGCTCGTCGTCCTCATAGGTGGTGAACACCAGCACACCCGGACGGCGTGCGAGGTCCGCTGCACCGGGAAACTCGCCGCGCGCGATCCGCCGAGTCGCCTCAACACCGCCCAGTCCCGGCATGCGCAGGTCCATCAGCACCACGTCGGGGCGTGCCTCGGCGAGCTCTGCGAGTGCAGCTTCCCCGGACGCGAACTCCCCCGCAACGGTGATACCGTCCTCCGTCTCCAGGAGCCCCACGATCCCGGCCCGCACAATGGGGTGATCATCGACAACCACAATCCGGGTCACTGGGACGTCCTCTCCGGTGTTCGGTGCGCCTCCACGGCCACACCGCTCATCACGAGCGACACTACCAACTGGGCCCCGCCGCCTGGCCGCGGCCCGAACCGCACCTCCCCGCCGAGGGCCCGCGCACGATCCGTCAGCCCGCTGAGTCCGAAGCCGTCCGGTGCTGACACCGGGCCGGTCGTTGCTGCCAGCCCCGGCCCAACCCCGTTGTCCGCGACCCGCAGTTCCACCCGATCCAGCCCCGCCGCTGTAAGGCTCAGCTCCACCCGCGTCGCGTGCGCGTGACGTCGGGCGTTCGAGAGCCCCTCCTGGGCGGCTCGCAGCAGCACAACCTCCTGCTCCCGAGGCAGTGTGAGTGGCGCGAGCCGACAGGTGACCTCGAGCCCGGCGTCGGCGCGAAGCCGGGCCGCGACCCGCTCCAGCGCGGCGTGCAGCCCGCGGTCGCCAAGCGGCTGGGTGGTGGCGACAAGCGCTCGGGCCTCGCTCACCGCCTCGCGGGCGGCGGCCCCCACCCGCGCGGTGCGATCCTGCGCCCGCTCGGTATCACCGGCCACGAGCGCGCGCTCCGCCTGCTCGCTCAGCATCACAAGTCCCGTCAGCGTTTGGGTGAGCGTGTCGTGCAGTTCGCGGGACATCCGCTCCCGCTCCGCAGCCGCGCCGCTCGCCGCCGACAGCGCGGCAACTTCGGCCTGCGAGGCACGCAACTGCTCAGCGAGCGCGCGGTGCGCTTCGCTCTGGGTGTGGACTCGCGTGAGCCACATGCCGAGAAACACCGCGAACACAAAAGAGCAGACGGCGACGGCGACGGCGGTCCAGCCGGGGTTCCCGGCACCCAAGCGCTGGTAGGAAAAGAACGTCCCGGCTCCGATGACGACGGCGAGCGCCGCGCTCCCCAGCACTGCGATCACCGTTCCACGTTCCCAATACCCGGTGATCGTCCAGATCATCGGGTAGGTGATGACCTGCACGGTCGCGAAGCTCGGATTCACTGCAGCAGCTACGCCCGCGATGACAACGATCAAGATCAGTCCCACCACGTCACGGCCAAGCGGCGGCTCTTGCGCCTCCACCCGGCGCATCGCCGGGCGTGCCAGCACCAGGTAGAGCACCACAAAGCCGGCGAGCATCCCAAGCGCAGGGATCTGTTCCCACGCCGCGTCGCCGCCCTCGCTCCGCGCGCTGAACAGGCCCACTCCGCCGGGCACGAGCAGCACCAGCAGGACCCCGCTTGCGGCAAGGTCCCACCACCGCAGCGGTCGGGTGCGCGCGGGCTGGCTCTCATTCATGGTGTCACTCTCTCACGAACGCCGGGGCGCTGGCCGGGGCGAGACGCCGTCCGCACGCTCCCCCGCTGATCCTCCGAGCCGCCGTCCACGCCACTCCCCCTACGCGTTTTATCTACACCGAGCGGTTTTCCGCGGAGTTCGGCTCGGTTTCGATAACTTCCCTCGGGAAGGGCGCGGGGCGGTGCCAGCGCGGGGCGGTGCCAGCGCGGGGCGGTGCCAGCGCGGGGCGGTGCCAGAGCGGCGCCTGGACCGGCGGCGCTAGGACCGCCGCTGCCACCGGAACGTCAACCGCGCGACAACGAGGCCCACCACTAGCCACACCGCGAGGTTCAGCGCCACGAGCCCAAGCCCCCAGCCTTCCCCGGTCTCCGCGGCGGCAAAGTGTTCCGGGAGGAACACGCTGCGCATTCCCTGCGCGAGCCACTTCAGTGGGAACACCGAGGCGATGTTTTGCAGCCATTCGGGCAGCATGGAGAACTGCAGGTACACGCCGGAGATGAACTGCAGCACAAGCACGATCGGGATCACGACTGCGGAGGCGCTCCGTGTCGAGCGTGGCAGCGCCGACAGAGCGATCCCGAGCAGCGTCATCGTGCCCATCCCCAGCCCGAACAACCAGGCGAAGCGCAGCCACAGCGCCGGATCCGTAGGCAGCTCCACCCCGAAGGCCAGAACGGCGACCCCGAGCAGCAGCGCCGCCTGCAGCAGCGCGGTCACGACGGTGACGCCGGCCTTCCCGATGAAGTAGCTTACCGGCGAGAGCGGGGTGGCTCCGAGCCGTCGCAGCCATCCCTCGTGCCGCTCGCGCACGATGTCGATCGCCGGGTTCTGCACCCCGGAGAGCATGATCCCCGCGGCGAGGAGGCCGGGCGTGTAGTACGCGGCGAGCGAGACCCCGCCGGTGCCATCTGGCAGCTCCCCCACGTCCCCCATCGACTGGAATGCTGAGGCGAAGATTCCGAGCATTAGCACCGGGAACAAGAAAGTGAAGAACACGACATCGGGCACGCGGAAGTACGCCCGAAGCTCCAGACCGATCGAACGGATGCCGGCGCTGAGGATGCCGGGGGCGGCCGAGGTTGCCGCGGCTGCCCGGGTGGTCGTGGCTGAGGTGGGTGCGGGGCGCGTCATCGGACATCCTCCATCAGTTCGGGGGTGGGGCGGTCGTCGGATCCCGCGCCGTCAGCAGTGCCGTGTCCGTCGCTGTGCTGGTGGATCAGCGCGAGATACACGTCCTCGAGGCCGGGGCGGCGCACCTCAAGTTCCGCGGGCTCCCCCGTGGAATCGCCTGCGGCGAGCGCCGCGTCTCGGAGCTGCGCGACGAGCGCGGTCGGGGCCCCGGTCCGCTCTTCACGGGGTGTGCCATCGGGGTCCCGCCAGGTCACCACGGGCGTGCGGGCGTCCGGCCCGCCAAGCTCGGCGGGCGGGGCCTCGGCCACGATTGTGCCCCCGGACAGCACGCCAACGCGGTCGGCTAGGCGCGCGGCTTCGTCGAGATAGTGGGTGGTGAGCAGGATCGCGGTGCCCTCGCCGGTGAGCGTTTCGAGCATGTCCCAGAACTGGCGCCGCGCGGCCGGGTCGAAGCCCGTGGTCGGCTCGTCGAGGAAAAGGAGGCGGGGCCTCCCCACGATCCCGAGCGCCACGTCGAGCCGGCGCTGCTGCCCGCCCGAGAGCTTCGCCGCCCGCGTGCCGGCCTGCTCACGCAGGCCCACCAATTCCAGCACCTCGTCGGGCGTGCGGGGATCTGCGTACAGCGCCGCAAAGTGGGTCACGAGTTCCCGCACCGTGTACGGCCCAAAGTCTCCGGTGCTCTGCGCCACGACCCCCACGTTCGCCTTCCACGCGCGGGGCGCGGTGAGCGGTTCGGCCCCCAACACTCTCACCTGACCATGATCCGGCCGTCTTACGCCCTCCATGATCTCGATCGCGGTGCTCTTGCCCGCGCCGTTCGGCCCGAGCAGCGCGTAGGTCTCACCCGGAGCGACCGAGAGATCCACGCCCCGCAGTACCTCGCGCCCGCCGTAGCTCTTCCGCAGGCCTCGCACGTCGATGGGGGTCACGGCTCCTGTCTGCATCATGCCTCCAGCCTCGCGCTTTGGGCCGCGCGGCGGCAGCGGTGGAGCGGCGGATCTTCCCCTCCACCGGTTGGTGGATGCGCGGCCGCGCTCCTGCCCACGCGCTCGGCAATTTCGTCTTTTTCTGCCCGAAGGGTGAGTTTGTACTTCTTCAGCACAGGCCAGGCAGCACAAACTCACCCTTCGACGGCAGCGGAGCAGCCCAGGAGCGGACTTGGGGTGCCCGAGGGGTACGGGCGTAGGCTGGGCGGGTGAACCGCACCGACGCACCCAACTCCGCCGTATCCCACACCGACGCACCCTCGGCCCCCTCCGTGGTCGCCCCCACCACGCGATCCTTCGCGTCGGACAACTGGGCTGGGGTGCACCCCGAGGTGCTCGCGGCGCTCACCGCCGCGAACTCCGGGCACGTGCCCGCCTACGGCGGCGATCCCTGGACCGCGCGCTTCACAGAGGTGGCCCGGGACCTCTTCGGGCCTGACGCCGAGGCGTTCCCGGTGCTCAACGGCACTGGAGCAAACGTGCTCGCGCTCCAGGCCGCACTGCCCCGCTGGGGTGCGGTGGTGTGCGCCCGTACCGCGCACATCAACATGGACGAGACAGGAGCCCCGGAAAAGACCGGCGGCCTCAAAATGCTGACCGTGGAGACCCCGGACGGCAAGCTCACCCCCGAGCTCGCGGCCCGCGAGGCCTGGGGCTTCGGCAACGAGCATCGAGCGCAGCCGCTGGCGCTGTCAATCTCGCAGGTCACCGAACTCGGCACCTGTTACACCCCCGGCGAGATCCGGGCACTCGCCGACTTTGCGCACGAGCGCGGCATGGTGCTGCACGTCGACGGCTCGCGACTCGGGAACGCAGCGGCGCGCCTGGGGGTCTCGCTCGCCGCGCTCACCACAGAGGCCGGGGCCGACCTGCTCAGCCTGGGCGGCACGAAGAACGGGCTCCTCGGGGCAGAGGCCGTGATCGTGCTGCGGCCGGGTGCGGTGCAGGGCATGCCCTACCTCCGCAAGATCAACTTGCAGCTCGCGTCGAAGATGCGTTTCGTCTCTGCGCAGCTGCTCGCGCTCTACGAGGGTGGGTTGTGGCAGCGCTCCGCCGCACACACGAACGCGATGGCTGCTCGGTTGGCTGGCGGCATCGCGGAGCTCGCGGTTCCCGGCGTCGCCCTCGCCCAGCCTGTCGAATCGAATGCAGTGTTCGTAACCATGCCGCGCGAGGTCGCCGCACGCGCGCAGGCCCAGTTCACGTTTGGCCCCTGGCCCGCCGCCCCCGACATGTATCGCCTCATGTGCGCGTTCGACACCACCGAGGCGGACGTCGACGCACTGCTCAACGCGCTCCGGGGGTAGGACGTCCGGGCCCACCAGGCCCACCCAACGTTCCTCGCCGAGACCGCAATCTTGCACGTTCCCGGGCCCCCAAAGGTGCCAAATTGCGGTCTCGGCACCAAAAGTGCAGGGGCCCAGGGAACAATCCCGGGCCCACACCCCAACCCGCTACGCAGCTACGCGGCGGGGCGTGAGGCGCGTCAGCAGCAGCGTGAGCACGAGCGCGGCGATGATCCCGATCACGGGAGGGATCCCGATGCCGAGCTGGCCGGCACCCCACGCGATCCCGCACGAGACCACGTACACCCCCAGGTTGACCCAGTTGAAGCGCGGCAACGATTCCCCGACGGGCATCTGGGTGCGCCGCCAGCGCGCGAGGTAGTCGCCGATGATCACGCCGCCGAGCGGCGGGATGAACGTGCCCAGCAGGCCGAGGTACTGCGGCAGGTGATCCCCCACGCCGAGCAGCGCAAGCACGGTGCCGATGATGGACCCGTAGATCACGAACTGCGTCTTGCTGGGGCGCTCGAAGAGCTCGGCCCCCGCGACGCCGAAGGAGTACGCAGCGTCGGCATTCGACTTCCAGAGGTTGCCGAACAGGAGGAACAAGCCCCAGCCGATCAGCCCAAGCTGGAACAGGACGAGCACAAAGTCGCCCTCACCGAAGGTGATTGCCCCGATCGCACCGAAGAAGATCATCAGGCCGTTGCCGATCAGGAACCCCACGACACACGCGATCACCGCCTGCTTGCCGCTGCGCCCGAAGCGGGTCCAGTTGGGAGCCTGCGTCCCCGCGGACACGAAGGTGCCCACGACCGTGGTGACGGCAACGGCGAGCGTCATTTCCCCGGCGGGTTCGATCGCGGCGAGGCCAGCCCAACCGCCGACCTCTTCCAGCGAGCGGAACATGACCCAGAACGCGAGAATCAGGATCAGTGGGGTCGAGATGAGAGACACCCAGTACATGCCCCGGTAGCCGTAGACGGCAGTGGCGCACATCAGCGCGCTCACGGCGATCATGATGACGGCGCGTGACCAGGAGCTTTCCCACCCGAACGCTTGGGCGGTGAGTTCGCCAATGGTACCCACGACCACGCCGTACCAGCCGATCTGGGTGCCGCCGAGCAGGATCGAGGCGAGCTTCGAGCCGCGGGTGCCCAGCGTGTAGCGGGCCATGACCACTGTGGTGAGCCCGGTGCGCGCGCCGATCCAGCCCAGCACGGCAACGTAGGCCCCGAGCACGAGCGAGCCGATCGCGATCACCACGAGCAGATCGCGCAGTCCGAAGGCCTGGCCGAGCGCGGCTCCCGCGAGCATCGTCGGGGTGAACACCGTGAAGCCGAGCAGCACGACCATCAGGGAGAAGAACCCCTTGCGGGCATGCCGGGGCACGGGCGTGACCGGGTAGTCGGCGTCGACTACCGGGGCATCGGCCGCGTCAGCGGCGGGAACGGGGACCTCAGCGTCGGATCCGGCGCTCACGCGCGGGGCCCGATGCCCGCAGCAGCCGTGCCAAGCTCATCGGTTTCGACGCCGATGTCCTCGGCCCACACCTCGGGGCGCTCGTCCATCATGCGCTGCATGAGCGCAAGGCATGAGGGGTCTTCGGCAATCACCAGCTCGGTACCGTTGCTGCGGAGCCACTCCTCGGAGGCCTCGAAACTCTGGTTCTCACCGATGACGATGCGTGGGATGTCGTACAGGATCGCGGTTCCCGCGCACATGGTGCAGGGTGAGAGCGTCGTGTAGAGCGTGCACTCGCGGTAGACGCTTGCGGGGAGGCGGCCGGCGCGCTCCAGGCAGTCGGTTTCGCCGTGCCGGATCACGCTGCCGTCCTGCACGCGACGGTTGCGGCCCACTGCGAGCACGCGGTCCCCCTCGGGCCCGTGGTGCACGAGCGCCGCGCCGATCGGCACCCCGCCCTCGTCCCAGCCCAGCTGTGCCTGCTCGATGGCGAGGTCGAGGTATGTGCGGTCCGTGTCGTTCAGTGCCATGAGGTTAATCGTACTGCGGGATCCGCCCCGGCTCGGCACACCCCGCTCCGCTCCGCTCCGGCCTCACGACACCCACGGAGATTCACGAAGATCACGGAGATTCTGTGCCGGATCCGGCACCTGGAGCGAGAATCTCCGTCGATTTCGTTCGCGCCGGATCGCGCTCGCGCCGAAACCCAGGAGGGTGCCCAGGCACACGGCCCGGACACCCCACAGGGCACGCTTACAGGCGCGCCGGATCCACCGCCTCAGCCGACGGCGCATCGGCAGCCGCATTCGCCTCGGCCCGCAGCGCCGCACGGACCGCCCGCCGTGCCATGATCCGGCTCCGGATCGCAAAGCCGAGCACCAGCACCAGCAGCCCGTAGAGCACGAGCACGATCGGCCCCTGCACAAGCACGGAGAAGTCGCCGTTTGCGCTCATCGCCGCGTCACGCAAGCTCGTCTCAGCCAGTGGCCCGAGCACCATCCCGATGATGAGGGGTGCGATCGGGTAGTCAAGGGCGCGCATCAGAAAGCCGACCACGCCGATCCCGAGCAGCATGAGCAGGTCGAACACCGAACCCGAGGTCGCGTAGATCCCAAACGCGCAGAACACCGTGATGCCCGCGTAGAGATAGGGGCGCGGGATCAGCAGCAGCTTGGCCCACAGCATCGCGAAGGGGAGGTTCAGTATCAGCAGCACCACCATCGCGATGAAGAAGCTCGCGAGTAGCGCCCACACAAGCTCGGGGGCACGCTCGAACAGCAGCGGCCCCGGCTGCAAACCGTACTGCCGGAACGCGGCGAGCATGATCGCGGCGGTCGCCGAGATCGGCAGCCCAAGCGCAAGCAGGGCACCCATCGCCATACCTGTGGTGGAGTTGCCCGCCGCTTCGGGCGCAGCGAGACCGCGGATCGCGCCCGTGCCGAACTGCGGGCGCTTGCGACGCGCGTCCAGTCGCTTCTCGACGCCGTAGGCGAGGAACGTGGGGATCTCGGAGCCGCCGGCCGGGATCACGCCAAACGGCAGGCCGATCGCGGTGCCACGCAGCCACGCCGGGGTGGCCTCGCGGAGCTCCGCGCGGGACAGCCATGGCCGCCCCTTCGGCCGGATCAGCGAGCGATTCGACACGTGCCGTTCCAGACACGCCACGTAGATCACCTCGCCGAGCGCGAGCACCGCGACGGTGACGGTGACGAGCGAGATGCCGTCGAACAGGTTGGGCGAGTCCATGGTGAAGCGCGGTGCCCCGGAGACCCCGTCGATCCCGATCACGGCGATGCCGAGGCCGATGAAGAGCGCGGCGAGCCCTTTCACGGGGTTGTCGGTGACCACAGTAGAGGTCGCGGCGAACGCGAACACGGCGAGCGCGAAGAACTCCGCGGGCCCGAAGCGTGTCGAGAAGTCGGCGAGGGCGGGGGCGAGGAACACCACCACAATCGAGGCGATGAAGCCGCCAACAAACGCCCCGATCGCAGCCGTGGCGAGCGCCTGCGCCGCACGCCCATTCAGCGCCATCTTGTGCCCCTCGAATGTGGAGGCGATCGCTGAGGCCTGGCCCGGTGTGTTCATCAGGATGCCCATTGTCGAGTCTCCGAAGAGCCCTCCGAAGTACACCCCGGCGAACATGATGAACGCGGCCGTCGGCTCGAGCGAGAAGGTGACGGGAAGCAGCAGGGCCACCGCCATAGATGATCCGAGGCCCGGGAGCACTCCGACCGCGGTGCCGAGCAGACAGCCGATCAGGACCCAGAGCAGGTTCTGCCAGCTCAGTGCCCCGGCGAAGCCGTCGAGCAGAAGTTGCAGTGCTTCCATGGTCAGAACCCCCAACCCAGCACGCCCGAGGGAAGAGACATCCCGAGCACGATATCGAATGCGATGTAGATGACGGAGCTCATGGTGAGGCCCACCACGAGGCTCATCAGGGGTTTGCGCAAACCAAAAGCGCGCGCCACGCTCGCGAACAGGAGCGCTGCGGCGATAATCCACCCGAGCACCGGCAGGAGGAACGCGAACGCGAGAAACGGCAGCACGACCCAGGCGAGCGAACGCCAGTCAACGCCGACCGCTTTTCCGGGAACGGGGGTGCCATCGGCTGCGGGATCGACCGCGGCGTGCGCTGCCTCGTGCTCGGCGGCCAGCAGCTCGAACGCGTCATCCCCCGTCCCGACCGTGCGGGTGCTGCTGCGGTCCGAGCGGAGCGCGGCACGCACCGCTGCGATCCCGAGCAGCATCGCGAAGATCAGGAGGCCTGCAGCGATCAGTCCGGGAAAGAACCGGGGACCGGGGAACGCCGTGCCCTCGGGCACGCGCATCGTGACCATGCCCACCACCAGGTAGGCGGCGAAGGCCGCAAGGAGCACCGGCATGATGAGGTCCTTGAGGAGCTCCGCGGTGCGGCCCCGGCCGGACTCGAGCAGGATCTCTTCTCCAACGACCGCGGACATCGCGGTGGGGTTGTTCGACGGCGTCATTGGCCCATCTCCTCGTACAGTCGGGTGATCCGCGCGTGCTCGTCATCGAGGAACGGGGCGAGCTCGGGGCCCGTGATCACCTGTTCGGTCCAGTGGTAGCGGTCAACGGCGGCGGACCATTCTGGGGTCGCGAGCGTGTCTCCAACAAGCTCAGTCAGCTCGTCCACCTCGTTGTCACTGATTCCAGCGGGGGCCGCAAGCATGCGCCAGTTCGCGAGCGTAATGTCATATCCCTGTTCGCGAGCTGTCGGAATGTCGATGCCGGGCACGGGTTCCTCGGCGACGAGCGCGAGGGCGCGCAGTCGCCCGGACTCAATCTGGTCGATGTTGTCCGGGTAGCCGCCCGCAGCGGCCTGCGCGGTGCCGTTGAGGAGCGCGGCAACGGCTTCGCCTCCGCCGTCGGAGGAAATGTAGTTAGTCTGCACAGGATCGAGCCCGGCGGCGAGCGCCAGATCGGTCACAACGAGCTGATCGAACGATCCGCCGCCGGTCCACGGGACCGCCCCCGGGTCCTGCCGCCACGCGGAGACAAGTTCCTCGAGCGTCGCGTAGGGCGAGTCGGCTGGGACGACGATCACGTCGTACTCCTCGAACAACACAGCGAGCGGCGTGACGTCGTCGAGCGTCGCGGCCGAGTCGTACTGGATCGTCGCCGCGAGCAGCCCCGTTCCGCCGACGAGCAGCGTGTTTGCGCGCCCCTCAAGACGGGTCATGTTCCCGAGCGCGATCGTGCCTCCGGCACCGGGCATGTTGACAACCTGCACGTTGGCGGCGAGGCCGTTGGCGCGCTGTGTCTGCTGCATTTCACGGGCCACGGTGTCCCATCCGCCGCCCGCTGCCGCGGGGGCGACGATCGTGAGGGACGAGTGGATATCTTGGCCCGCATTGGCCGAGCTGATCGATCCAAACGATGCGACGCCGATCAGTGTGGCGGCGATGACGCCACCGACGAGACGCCCGGCGACGCGCCCCGGCGGACGCCCCGGCGGGGACTGGGCTTCCGTGGCCGAACCGGCCTCGTGTGGGACCGGAGACAGGGGTGTCCCCGTGTGCGGTGCGTTCACTGCATCACTCCTTTGTGAGGGCGCGTGGGCGCCGAGGTGAGGGCACCACCCTGACAGGCCGCCGTCCCGGGCGCGGCCCCGTCGCGGCTTTTCCGTCTTTGATGCTCACAACACCGCGGCCTGCGCGCCTCCCCGACGCTTAGACTGTGACGGCAATGAGGAGGCTCCACGAATGACAAGGGTGTCGACACCGCGCGGTGTCCGGCTCGCGCTGCTGTTTCTCCCCACGGTGATCGTCTGCACGGCGGTCGTGGTGACCGCGAGCATCGCGTTTGCCGTGCAGGAGCGCAGCATCCGCTCGGTCACGGCAGATCGGGTCTCCGACGTCGCTTCAAGTCTGGCCGAGCTCGCGCAGGTCCGAGACGCCCTGGGGCGCGCCCACGAGGATCGAAACGTGGCAACCCGTGATTTACAGCCGCTCGCTACGGTCGTTGAGCGCGCAGCCGGGGTGGACTACGTCGTGATCTCTGACGAGGAGCAGATCCGGATCACCCACCCCACCCCCAGCGAACGGGGCGAGCGGCTCTCGACCGACAACGCTGCTGTGCTCGCCGGGGAGCCGTTCCTGGGAACCGAGACTGGCACGATCGGCACAACTCTCCGGGCGAAAGTCCCGGTTCGTGACGACACCGGAGAGGTGATTGGTTCGCTCTCGGTGGGGATCTTAGAGAGCCGGATCGACGAGGACTACGCGCAGGCACTGAACGAGCTGTTGCCCTGGGTGATCGGCGCGCTCCTCGCCGGCACCCTGGCGAGCTCGGGGATCGCGGCACTCTGGGAACGACGGTTCCGCAGGCTCGATGAGGCCGCGCGCGAGTCCGCCGAACTGCGACGCACCGCGGCAGCGCTGCGGGAGCAGTCACACGAGTTCCACACGCGACTCCACGTGATCCACGGGCTTGTTTCTCACGGGGACACGAGCACCGCGCTCTCCTATATCGGCGGGATCGCTCCCGTGGTCACCGGTCAGGAGGAAGAGTCATTGCCGGATCAGCCGCTGCTCCGCGCCACGGTGGATGTCCTCCGCGCTGAGCTGGGCGCGCACGGCGCGCGGCTTGAAACAGAGCTGCGTGTTGTCTCAGTGGTGGACGAGGAGGTCACCCTGGTGCTGGCGAATCTGTGCCGCAACGCGGGTGAGGCCGGGGCGTCCGTGGTGCGTTGCGTGCTCACGGAACACGACGGGCGGTTTTTCGGGGAAGTTTCGGACAACGGCACGGGCGTGGCCGAAGGGGAGGCCGAGCGGGTATTCACACGCGGGGTCTCGTCAAAGCGGGATGCGTCGGGCTTCGGGCGCGGGATCGGGCTTGAACTTGTGCGTCGCACCGTTGCGGACCGCGGGGGCGCCGTCGAGTTGGGCAAGGCGAAACTCGGCGGCGCTCGTTTCCGCTTCGAGATGCGGGTGCTCCGGTGACCGCGGGGACTGGAATCCGCGTCCTCGTGGTGGATGACGATGCGGGCGCTCGCGTGCTGCACAGCCGCTTCGTTGACGGCGCGCCTGGCTTCACGCTCGTCTCGGCTGTTGGAACCGGGCGGTCGGCTGTGGAGTACGGTCTCAGCGGGGGGATCGATCTCATCCTGCTCGACATGCGGTTGCCGGACATCAGTGGGGTCGAGGTGCTGCATCGGCTGCGCGCATCCGCAGCGCACTCCCCGGACGTGCTGGTGATCAGTTCTTCGCAGGATCGCGTCACGGTGCGACAGGCGCTCGCGGGCCATGTGATCGGGTATCTCGTGAAGCCGTTTACCGCCGAAGCCGTGCACGCACGACTAGCCACCTACCGAGCAGAGCATGAGCGGCGCGCGGCCGCTGCGACGTGTACTGCACCAGGCGCTGGACGCACCGAAATCCGCGAGGTGCCGCTGGGGCAGGGCGAGATCGACCGCCTCCTCGCCACTGGGAGGATCGCCACAGGGCCGGCGGGCAGGGCCCGGCCTGGCCCGCTACCGAAGGGGATCTCCGCGGTGACCCTCGAACGTGTGCTGGCCGCGCTCGATCCAGTAGCCCCGCTGACCGTTGCAGGCCTTGCCGCGGCGAGCCAGATCTCCGTCCCGACCGCACGCCGGTATCTGGACCACCTGATCAGCCGTGGTGCGATCGATATCGCCCACCGCTACGGCAAGCGCGGCCGCCCCGAGGTCCTGTACCGGCTGGTCCCTGCGCCCGAGGAGTAGCGCGCACGCACGCCGTCCACCCTGCGCTCCCGTGCGCGCTGTGCCACCCGTGCGAGCTGTGTCACCCGTGCGCGCTGTGTGAGCTGTGTGAGCTGTGTGAGCTGTGTGACCGAATCGACGGAGATTCACGAAGATCACGGAGACTTTGTGCCGGATCCGGCACCTGTAGTGTGAATCTCCTGCGCGTGCAGCGGCAGGATTCAGCGGCAGCAGGCAGCGGGCGGCAGGCGGCAGCAGGCAGCAGGCAGCAGCCGACGAGGGGCGGCACCGCTCACACTCCGCCGAAGGCAAGCCGGCCCGCGATGACGAGCATCACGACCGCGACCACGCCGTCGAGGATCTGCCACGAGCGCGGCGTCGCGAAGAACCGGGTCAGCGCCCGCGCCCCATACCCGATCAGGAAAAACCAGACGAGACTCGCGAGCGCCCCGCCGGCAGCGAACCACCACTTGCCCGGATCCCCCTGCGCATTGCCGATGGACCCCATGAGGACGACGGTGTCGAGGTACACGTGCGGGTTCAAGAACGTGATCGCGAGACAGGCGAGCACCGTGCGCTTCAGCGATCCGGCCTCGCCCTCAGCGGCAACGAGCACCTCCGGCTTCATGGCCCGCCGCGCCGCAGACCACGCGTACCAGAGCAGGAACGCGACCCCGCCCCAGCGCACGATCTCGAGCACGATCGGGGCCCGTTCCACAACGAACCCGATCCCCGCAACCCCCAACGTCTCGAGCACGGCGTCCGTGAGCCCACAGATGAGCACCACGGGCAGCACGTGCTCGCGCCGGATCCCCTGGCGCAGCACAAACGCGTTCTGCGCGCCGATCGCCATGATGAGCGAGAGGCCGCTGCCGATACCGACGAGGAAGGGAAGGAACATGCTCTCGACGCTAGGGGCGGCAGACCGCCCACTCCAACTTCAGCGTGCCTGTATATTCTCAAGCATCATTAGTAGTGCTTCATCTAGCAGGGAGACTCTCGTGGACTTGCCCGTCGAGCACCTCGCCACGTTTACCGCCGTCATTGACGAGGGCAGTTTCGAGGGGGCCGCCCGCCGCCTCCACATCACCCCGTCCGCCGTGAGCCAGCGCGTGCGTGCGATGGAGGAACGCGTGGGATCGGTCCTCGTGCAGCGCACGCGTCCGGTCGCGGTCACGGAGGCGGGTGCCGCCGTGCTGCGCGCCGCCCGGCAAATCGCCCGGATCGGCGACGACCTGGGTGCCGAGCTCGGGCACGGCCCCGCTGGCGGCACGCTGATCCCGATCGTCGTCAACGCGGACTCGCTTGCGACCTGGTTCGTCCCCGCACTCGCGGAGGCCGCCCGCGAGACCGGCGTGTACTTCGAGGTGATCCGGGCAGACGAGACAGTCTCGACCGAGAGCCTGCGCAACGGCTCGGTGATGGCCGCGCTCACTGCAACGCGGGAGCCCGTACCCGGCTGCACCTCGTCACGCCTGGGCGGAGACCACTACCGCGCGGTCGCGAGCCCCGAGTTCGTTGCCAGGTGCTTCCCCGACGGCCTCACCGTCGAGGCCCTCCGCCGCGCCCCCACCGTCGAATTCGACAGGCACGACGCGTTCCAGCAGCGCTTCCTCCACCGGGTCACCCGGGCTCGGGTCGAACCACCCCGCCACTTCATCCCGTCCTCCGCCGAGTTCGCGCACGCCATCGAGCTCGGCATGGGCTGGGGCATGCTGCCCGCGCTCCAGTGCATCGAGCCGCTCGCGGCCGGGCGCATCGTGGAGCTTGATCCGGGCACCACGGTCGAGCTGCCGCTGTACTGGCAACGCTGGAATCTGCGCTCCCCCGTACTCGATACCCTCTCCGAGGTGGTGGCCCGACACGCGACCGCGGCGCTGGCCTGAGCGCCGCAGCTACCCCCCGAAGGAAACGAACCCGGCGATCAGGTAGGCGATGAACGAGAGCACGGCAGCGGCACCCGCGTAGGGCAGGATCGACAGCATCAGGTTCAGCGGCTTGACGCCCACTGACTTTGCGGCGAGCACCATCCCGTCACCGTAGAGGCAGGTTGTGGACCCGAGCGCGGCGCCCGAGAACACTGCCGTGCCGGCAAGCACGGGGTCGACGCCCATCCCGATGGCGAGGGGCAGCACGACGGGCGTGATGACCACGGCGAGATCCCAGAACGCACCCGTGGCGTAGGCGTAGATACCGCAGATCAGGAACACAACGGCGGGGAGCAGCGCGCCGTACATCACGGGTTCTGCGGCACCGATGACCCATTCAGCGAGCTGTAGATCCGTGTTGATCTGCTGCATCATGAAGGCGAGCACGAACAGCACCATGACATAGCCCATGCTCGTGATGCCCTCGAACGCCTGCTCAAAGACGGCTTTGAAGGTGAGGCGGCGCTGCGCGAGGTAGAGCACCAGGGCGACGACCACGGCGGCCGCGGCGCCCTTGATGATGTCCACCTCGGTGAAGATCGTGACGAGCACGAGGGTGACGACCGGAATCAGGAAGTTGAAGGGCAGCGGGCGGGCGCTCTCGGCACCGTCCGTCGCGAGCTCGAAGGCCCGCTCCTCGGGTGTGAGGCCCTCCGGCAGAGTGTCGCCGGTGCGGTCCACCCGCGCCTGCTCCCGCTTCAGGGGGCCAACGAGCGGCAGCACGCCCGCGGCGAGCAGCAGTCCGATCGCGAGGGCGAACCAGCCGAAGAAGATGAAGGGCAAACCGGAGAGGTAGGCACCGAAGCCGGACCCGCCGACAGTGACGCCGTCCTGTTCGAGCAGCGCCGCGAAGAACACCGCCCAGGTCGAGAACGGGATGATCACCGCGATGGGTGCCGAGGTGAGCTTCACGATCGAGCCGACCATTGTGCGGGGCACACCGTAACGGTCGGTCACGCGTTTCATCGACGTGCCGACGGTGAGCGCGTTGAGGTAGTCATCAATGAACAGCGCGATTGTCAGCAGCCAGGTGAGCAGCAGCGACTTGCGGCGCGAGTTCACAAACCGCTCCGTCCACCGCGCAAAGTCGTTCACCGCACCGGAGGCGTTGAAGTAGGCGATCAGGATCCCGAAGAGCACCACCACGAGGGCGAGCCAATGCACGGTCTCGTTGGAGAGCGAGGCGCCGAAGGCCCCCACAAATGTGTCAAAGAAACCCCACCCGCCCAGCATGACCGCGCCGACGAGCACACCTGAGAGGAGCCCAAACAGGGCGCGCTTGGTGAGCACCGAGACGATGAGGACGGTGAGGACTGGCAGGAGCGCCAGGGCTGTGTTCTGGACCACGGTGGCCTTTCAGGCGGCGGCTGTGCCGCGCGGATCGTGTCGGGGGTCGGTGAGGCGGAGCGCCATCGGGAGCAGCGGGCAGTTAGCCCTCGTGGGAGGTGTGCAGGCCGTCGAGATAGGTCGCCAGCACGGGGAGCTCGACGAGATCGTCGCCGGACACTTCGAGCGGATCCTCGGCCCACACGGCCAGGTCGGCGCGCGCACCGGCGCGGATCACGCCAAGGTCATCGTCCCCCTGGGCCAGGGCGGCGCCCCGGGTGTAGCCGTGCAGTGCCTGCGCGGCGGTCAGACGCTCCTCGGGTTCGTAGACGAAGGCATCGCGATCGCCGGGGGCGCGGCGCAGCATGGCCCAGGCGAGTCCAACGCGGGCATCGAGATCCGCGATCGGCCAGTCCGATCCGAGGGCGAGCGGTGCTCCCGCCCGGAGCACCGATCCTGCGTTCCACGCGCGCGCGGCTCGCTCCGAGCCCAGGCGCCTAGCCCACTCGTCGCTGCCGTCCGCAATCCGCCACTGCAGGTGCGGCAACTGCATCGATGCGGTGATGCCCGTTGCCGCCAAACGCGCCAGGTCGCGCGGGTCGAGCGTTTCGAGGTGCTCGATCCGGTGCGGGATCCCTGCGCGGGATCGGCTCCCCACGGCCTCGTACGCGGTAATAGTTTCCCCCACCGCGCGGTCCCCGATCGCGTGAGTGGCAATCTGAAACCCAGCCTCGGTGAACTCGCGGACCGCAGCGGCGAAATCCGCCTGCTCAGGCCAGAACCCGGAGAGCCCTTCGCCATCGGCGTCCGCCTCGTAGAGCCACCCGGCCCCGGTATCGATCACGCCGTCGGCGTAGAGCTTGATCACGCCGCCGCGCCAGCGCTTGCCAGCTCGATCGCGCTGCGCAGCGATGGCGGCGCGCTGCTCCGCCGTGTAGCTGGGCTTCACGTCCATTGCGCTCACGATGCGGACGGGGAGTCCAAGACCGGTCGAGTCGAGCGCCTCGAGGAGGTCAAGGGTCTCGGGGTTGCCGTCCATGATCGCGCCGCCGGTCAGGCCGGACCGCCGCATCTTCGCGAAGGTGGCGCGAGCAGCCTCGAGGGTCTCGTCGCGGCTGGGCTTCGGCGCGACCTCGAGGAGCGGCTGGTAGGCGCTGTCCTCGCGCAGCTCTCCCGTGGGAGTGCCGTGTGCGTCCACCACGATCTCTGAGCTGTCAGCGAAGGATCGCGCGCCCGTGATGCCGGCTCGGGTGAGCGCCGCAGTGCTGGCGAGCGCCGTGTGGAAGTCGAAGAAAAAGAGCATCGCGGGCACATCGCCCACGGCACCGTCGATGAGGGCTGAAGTGAGCCGAGTCCCCTCGAAGACCGCGTAATCCAGGTTCCAGGCCCGTACCCAGCCATCACTTGTGTCACGCCGCACGCGCTCAGCCTCGGCACCGAGTGCGTCGCGAAGTTCACGGACCGTGCGGACGCGTCCGAGGTCTAGCCCCTGGCACAGTTCTACACCCTGAATCGGGTGTAGGTGCGCGTCAATCAACCCGGGAGTCACCGTGGCGCCCCGCACATCGTCCACACGGGTCGACGGACCGCGGAATGCAGTCGCGATCTCATCGTCCGTGCCGAGCGCGAGGATCCGACCATCGGCGATGGCGATCGAGCGTGGCGCGTTGACGGCGCTGTCCTCGTGCATCGTGTGCACGCGCGCGTTCGCGACGATCAGCTCGGCGTTGGTCTCCGCCACGGTGTACTCCCCCGGTTGTTGACACCCCGTATCCTCGAAGATGAGGCGGAGCACCCTTAATTTACGTAGATTCAATTAACTCCGCAACCTCTGCCCACAAAAGGAGGGCCCTATGACGGTGCCAGAACCGCACCGGCCCGCTGGCAGGCCCCGCACCGCGGTGCTCTCGCGCGAGCGCATTCTCGCCGCCGCTTTCGCGCTCGCAGACGTCCGTGGCGGCGATTTCACCCTCGCCGCGCTCGCGCGCAGCCTGGATGTGCGGCCCTCCGCGCTGCATCACTATTTCGCGGGCAAAGATGAACTCATCGCGGGGATGCGCGGCCAGCTCACCGCGCGCGTCGGCGACACCGGATTCGCCACGCTGCCCTGGCACGAGGCCATCGTGCCGTGGGCGCGCGTCTACCGCACGACATTTGGTGCGCACCCTGGAATCATTGCGGCACTTGCCACGCTGCCCGTCGCGGACGAGCCCGAGTCAATGGTCGACTATGAACGCATCGCGGCGGCGATGCGTCGCGATGGCTATCCGGAGCATCGGATCGTTCCTGCCCTGGTCGCCATCGAGTGTTTTGTGATCGGTTCAGCGCTCGACTCGCTCGCTCCGGAAGACAACCTCCGCCCCCTGAGCAACACCACACTGGTGCCTGTGCTCACCGCTGCTGAGCAGTCCGCACGCGCGCACGCGGGTGCCCAGCGGCTCGGGGTAGCCGAGGCCACATTTGAGTTTGGACTCGCCGCGCTCATCGCAGGGCTGCGGGCCGCTGGCGAAGCCGAAGCCGAAGCCGAAGCCGGCTGATGTTCGGGGTACTTCAGGGTTTTGCCCTCATCCTCGGCATCATCGGCGCAGGCTACCTCGCAGCCCGCTTCGGGGTCGTTGAGGGCGAGCAGCGGCGAGTGCTGAACAACGTCGCCTTCTATGTCGCGACCCCGGCGCTCCTCTTTTCCGTTCTCAGCCGCAGCGACCCCAGCGTCATCCTGTCACCGGTGATCCTCATCACCAGCGCGGCGGCGCTCATCGTGGCGGCAGGCTTTGTCGTGGCATCGCGGCTCTGGTTTCGGCGGGATCTCGCCGGTACCACGCTCGGGGCCACGTGCGCCGGGTACGTCAACTCCAATAATCTCGGGCTGCCCGTCGCGCTCTACATCCTCGGCGATGCCGCGTACGTCGCGCCGCTGTTACTTGTGCAACTGGTGATCTTCGCGCCAGCGATCCTCGCGATCCTCGAAACGACCCGGGGAAACCAGCGTGGCGCGATGGTGGCCCTGGGCCGGGCCGCCGCCAACCCGGTGATCATCGGTTCCGTGGCTGGCCTGGTGGTCGCGCTCCTCGCGTTTCCCGTGCCGGAGATCGTGCTCGGCCCCATTGACATGCTCGGCGGTGCCGCGATCCCGATGGTGCTCCTCAGCTTTGGGATGTCGCTCCGGGGCCAGCGGGCACTGCAGCGCGGCACCGGGCGGGCCGCAGTGTTCGTCGCGTCAGGCCTCAAAGTCATTGTGATGCCGCTCGTGGCCTGGGTTCTGGCGATCGCGTTCCGCCTCCCCCCACACGAGGTGTTCGTGGCCACCACAATCGCTGCCCTGCCCACGGCGCAGAACGTGTACAACTACGCGGCAACATACCGCCGCGCCGAGACAATGGTCCGGGACACAGTGTTCCTCACGACCTTCGCGTCGCTCCCCGTCATCGCCCTCATTTCACTATTGCTGAGGAATGCCTAGCCGCGGGAATAGTGACCCCATCAGCGGCGTTGCACTCCGACGGGCGCTCGGGAGATCCGGCCCCGACCGTCGACGTATGAACCCTAGGAGACCACACACCGTGAGCCCGCGCACCGCACAGACCAGCGCCCCCGTCCTCGACACCCTCGCAGAGCGGTGGAGCCCCCGCGCATTCGACGCAAGCCACGCGTTCGACGAGGGTGCCCTCCGCGGCGTCTTCGAGGCAGCCCGCTGGGCACCGAGCGCCAACAACTCGCAGCCCTGGCGTTTCATTCTGGCCCGGCGCGGTAGCGAGAGCTTCGCGAAAATTGAGGACACGCTCGCGGGCTTCAATAAGATGTGGGCTGGCAGCGCAGCAGCACTTGTCGTGAACATCGCCGAGGTTGCCGATGCTGACGGGAACGCGCAGCCGTGGGCGGAGTACGACCTGGGCCAGGCCGTAGCTCACCTCAGCGTCCAGGCGCACGCCGAGGGTCTCTACGTCCACCAGATGGGCGGCTTCGACCGCGAGGCTATCAGCGCGGCATTCGGCCTGGAAGCGCGCTTTGTGCCCGTCTCCGTGATGGTCATCGGCGCGATCGGCACCGTCGAGCAGCTGCCCGAGCCGCTCCGTGAGCGCGAGGTCGCGCCGCGCACCCGCATCGAACTCGACGAGCTGTTCGTCGCGCGCGACTAAGCACCACCGCATGACTGAGGGGCCCGCGGCACTGCCGCGGGCCCCTCAGTCATGCATACTGCCGATCGGAGCTACTCCGTGTCGAGGGTGATCTCGGTGGCTTCGTCAGCGAGCCGCAGGGCACGCACAAGATCGGCGGCGTGCGTGGTCGAAAGAATCACGCGAGAGAACCCGTCGTACTCGCCCACCCAGCCGCGGTCCTCCGCCGAAGCGGCATGGCTCTCCAAGTCAATGACGATCGCGTCGCGGCCCTTTTTCACCAGCACGAAGTCATCGCCCGCAAAACTCCGCCACGTGCCTGCGGCCAGAGTCCCCGGGACATGCGTCCCCGGGGAGCGGATCCCGCGGAGCCAAATCCACGGGTCTTCGGTAATGACAGCCGAAGTGATTGCAGAGCGATCCAGTGTGATGTCACGGCGGCGCATCGCGGTGATCTTCTCCGCGCGCGTGAGGCGGATCACAACGCGATCCGGGTGAACTTCAACGCGTGCCATGGCTAGTCCAGCATGTCGCTCTGGTCGATGACGGACTCGACCGTCTCAATCAGTGCGTGTTTCAGTCGGTAATCGGGATGTGTCGGATCGTTGGCGTCCGCGGGGAGCCCAAGCGCTTCCGCGGCCTCCAGCGTGTTCACGCCCACGCAGGCAACGATCGTGTCGGTGGGAAGCTCAGGGAACTGAGCCGCAACCTCCTCCGCGATCTTTGCTGAGGCAACGAGCAGCGCGTTGATTCGGCCTGACTCGATGTCCTCACGGATGTGCACCGATGCGGGAACGCCGACTGTCCGAAACGCCAAGACCTGCGTGACGTCATGCCCGCGATCGATCAGGCCCTCAGTCAACACGGGGATCGCCACGTCAGAGCGCAACGTCAAGACGCGCAGCACCGCGCCTGTATCGATCTCCGGCCACTCCTCGAGAAGCGCATGCGTGCTGTTCTCCGCTTCCGGAGTCCGCGACACGTGATATCCCGCGTCACGAAAAGCCACTGCCGTGGCTTCGCCGACGATCGCCACATTGGTCTCGGGCGGGATCACAGCGTTGTGATGCGCAAGAACATCAGCGACGGTAGAGCTCGTCGCCGTCATCCAGTCGAACTCACCGGATTCCAGGCGTTTCAGCGCATTGACAAGCTGGTCTTCATCGCTTGTGTGCGCGAAGTCGACCAGCGGCGCGGTGACCGTGTGGGCACCCTGCTCGCGCAGTGCCTTCGAAACTAAATCACCCCACGTGCCGCCGCGAGGAATGAGAACTCGCAGGCCACTGAGCGGTTTCGCCTCAGACGACATAAACCCCACTCACTCGACACCAATAAGAAAAGACCAACTCATTTCAGTCATGTTGAGGACCCAGAGTTGGTCACTGCGGAAAACCGTTGACCCTATTCTTACCCTGAGACCTCAAGGAAGCAAAACGAGCGCCCTTGGGTTACAGAACGCAACCGAACTGTAACCTCCCCAAGAGGTCACTGTACCGGGTCAGCGGAGCCGATTGCCCACCGATCGCGCAATTCCCCACACAACAAGCCCGGCAACGACCGCAACGCCCGCGACTCCGGCGACAAACGCGAGCGGATTGCGCTCCTTCTCGGCCACTATTCGGCGCTTCGCGTGCGCGACGGAATCATCGATCCGCTGCGCGTAGTTGAGGCGCCCCTGGAGCTGGGTGAGCGTGTCGTACAACTCGGCCCGGGCGACCTGTGCCTCCGCGACGCCCTGCTCACGGTCCCATCCGCTCATCGCCAGTTTCCTTCCTCGCCGACACGCGGCATTCGGTGCTGCGGCACTCCGCCCGACCCGGGCGGAGTTGCCCCGGGGGCCGGTGCCGCAGGACCGGCATTGAACTTGACGTCGCTCATCGCGGCGACATCATTGCCGACGCGGTCCAGAGTGTCCTCGGGAACCGGATTTCCTCGCTTGATCAGCGCCACGCCGGCAAGCACCGCCGCGGCCGCGAGCAGCAGCATTGCCGCAGCGACAACGAGTGCCGCGAGCCACCAGGGCCACACGAGAGCGAGCGCCGCGATTGCGGCGATCATCAGACCCTGCAGCATGAAAAACACAAAGAACAGGGCGACGATAAGCGCCCCGGCACCGATCCCCGCCTTCTTCGCTTTCGAGGCGACCTCGTGCTTCGCGTTCTCATACTCGATTTTGGCGAGGGACACGACCTGCTGCGGGAGGCGAGAGAGGAGCTCGAAGGTACCCGCCTGGTCCTTCTTCCGGCTCACGCCGCACCACCTGACGTCGGGGTCTCATCCCCGTGCTCCGCCGCGGCAGCTGGCGAAGCTTCCGAGGTGTCGGTGGCCTCGGGCCAATTCTGTCCCGCGGTCGACGGCTGGCTGCGGGCCGGGGTCTTCGCGTCATCGCGGACAAGTGCGGCGACGGCGCCCTTTCCCACGCGGACGGCTGCGGCCTTGAACTCGTCGACGCGCCCCTGAGCGGCCGTCCGGACCACGCCCACCCCGCGCTGCACGGGTTCCGTGTTCCACACGGACTGTGCACCACGCTTGATCTGCTCGTACCGTTCCCGGCCCGCGCGTGATCCCAAGACGTAGCCCACGGCCGCGCCCAGAACGAATGCGATCTTGCCCTTCATGCTGCCTCCAGCCGATAGCGTGCGGTGTTCTTGCACTACCCTACTCCGCGAATCCGGGCATCTGCATACCCAAACTGCCATATACCCCCGGCTTCTTTCAGTCGGCGATCCCTGCTAGGCGCCTGCGGAGCATGATTGCCCGTGATCGGGCATCCTCGACGGCGCGCGCCAGACTCCCCCCGTGGATCGCGACGCCCGCAGGCAGTTCCTCAGGCTGGGACCCACACCACTGTTCCAGCTGCTGCTCGGCGTGTTCTCTCGCCGCGACCGTGGCATATGGCGCAAACGGCATGGGCAGAAGCTTCACCGGCCCCGTAGGGGTCGCGTTCGCCGCCTCAAGCGCCTCGCGAATGTACTCGTGGTGCTGCTGCGCAGTCGTTTCACCCTGCCAGATGCGCGAATCTCGCACGGGACCGAGCACCGCCGCCTCCCACGCAGTTGAATCGGGTGCCGCCGCACGCCGCAGTCGAACAGACCATGTCTCACCGTTTGTCAGCCGCACCGCGCACACGGCGGGGCCTTCGGGCTGAGCCTCCGGGAATTCGGGTGCCGCAATTGCCACAACCCCGGCGGTACGCCGTGCGCCCACAAGCAGCTCGCCCAACGCAAGCTCACCGGCATCAACCGATTCGGCATCACCCGATTCGGCGATGTCACTGCCCGTTTTCGACACCCCGCGCACCAGCGCTCGGGCCGAAACCTGAGAGTCACCCGCGCCAGAGACAAGCCAACCGGTCTCTGCCGCCGCGACACGGCTCGCGGGGGACGTCGAGAACTCGACGTCATACAGCCGCAAGCGAGCGCGAAGGGCGGTCCGCAGTGCGTCCCATCCGCCGTCTGGAACGACCCCCGTTTCACGTGCAACGGTCCGCTCAGCGATGTCCTGGGCAGCGCCACTCAGGGTACCCATTCGGGTCATCGCCTCGTTCAAGCCCGGCGTAAGCATCGCCACGTCGATCTCGTCAGCGGCCACACCCATTGTTTCTCGGCTCAGCGGATCAACGAGCCGAGACAGCACCGCCGCGCCCATGCGGCGCCGCACGAGGGGCCCGAAACGGTGCGTCTTGCCGATTGTTAACACAGGAGTCACCCGGTCAAGTGCCGCGCGGAGCGCCGCGCCCCCACCCAGAAGGGCAATCGCGGCGGCGGAGAGGGGGACCGCCGGGATGCCCCAGACCGCGGGCTCGGGCTGCGCGAACCACGCACCCCCCGGTCCGCGGAGCAGTGGCGCGACGGGAGGCACCGTGCGCAGATGCAGTGCGTGTCCGGGCACCGCCACCTCTTTCGCTCCCGCGTCCGCAGACGGGGAAATCGGCGACGCAACATGTGCCACGAGGTCCCGGAGAGCGCCAGTCGGATCCGGCACCGCGTCGAAATTCTCCGGGCCTTCCGCAACACCCGCGCCCAGCTCCGCTGCTTCGTTGCTGGGGTACACCCGCACCCGCAAGCCGACTTCGGCAAGTTCGAGGGCTGCCGCGAGTTCCGGGATCTGGTCGCCGAGGACCGCGACGTCAGCCACGAGCCACGTCCTGCGACACGGGAACCGTCACCTGCACCAGGTCGATGCGCGTCCGGCCGTGTCCCCCACGCCGGACGATGCGAAGCGTCAGCCAAATAAAGACGGCCAGGCCCGCGATCTCTCCGATCACGCCGCCAGGACCGCCGGCCTCCGAGGTTTGCGCGGTCTCCCCGCCGAACCCGGCGGTCATGAAGCCGAACGCGACAAGGTTATTGATGACGTGGATCGCGATCGCGGCCTCCAGGCCGCCCGTGCGCCAGGTCAGCCAGGCGGCCACAACACCCATCAGGCCTACGGCCAGCAAGCCCCAAATGTCATAGATGTGGCCGAGCGCAAACAGCACGGAGGGGATCAAAATCGCAAACCAGGGATTCTTCAGCCACGAGCCCAGCACCTGCATGAACAGACCCCGGAATACGACCTCCTCGGCCGTTGCCTGGAACGGCACCAGGATCAGGATGAACAGCGCTGACAACAGTGCGGCGTTGACATCGAAATCAGCGCCCTGTTCCACAATCGGCTCTGAGACCAGGGTCGGATTCATCGCAAACTCCGACAAAATCCCGACGAGGTTCATCACCACAACAGCGATCACTGCGGCAACGGTGAGGCGCCCCAGCAGGCCCCACCGAATACGCGTCGCGACCGACCACACGCGGCCCATAGGGCGCATGCCGAGGGTCAGCATCGCGAGCAGCACGGCCGGGATCATAATGATGATCGAGAGCATGCTGATCAGGATCGAGACGGGACGTTGCGTGTCCAGCATCTCCGCGTGGCCCGTGGTGACGTCCATCGCCCAGCCCGGATCGACAAGCATCATGATCGGCATCAGAAGCAGCGTGACAACGACTGTGAGAATGCCAAAGTACACGCCCGCGAGCAGGAGCAGCAGCAGCGGCTTCCACCAGCGGTAGTTCTGGACCCCGCGCAGGAGGCGGTGATATTCGAGCGGTTCGGTCTCGACGGTCTGCACAAGCTGTGGCTGCTGCTGCGCCCACGCCCACTGCGCCGGGGCTCCCGGATGGCCCGGCGCAGTGGGCTGCGTCCCACCGAGGGCGTCGGTGCCGCGTGGCGTCGGGTCGGGCTGGGCGGGCGGTTGCGGGCCGATGCTCGTCATGGTGTCTATTCTCTCACCCCCGCGCTGAGGGCCGGCGGGGCACCCCGAACGCACGAGTGCCCCCGAATCTGAGATCCGGGGGCACTCGTGCGGGGAGTTACGCTCCGCGCAAGCGCGATGCGAGGTACGCGTACAGTTCGGCGCGGGGCACGCGCTCCTGCTGCATCGTGTCGCGCTCGCGCACAGTCACTGCCTGGTCATCGAGCGAGTCGAAATCGACAGTGACGCAGAACGGCGTACCGATCTCGTCCTGGCGGCGGTAGCGGCGACCGATCGCGCCCGAATCGTCGAAGTCGACGTTCCAGTCCTCGCGCAGATCCTGCGCGATCTCGCGAGCGATGGGCGAGAGCGCCTCGTTCCGGCTCAGCGGCAGCACGGCGACCTTCACCGGCGCGAGCCGCGGATCCAGCGCAAGCAGGGTGCGCTTGTCGGTGCCGCCCTTTGCGTTCGGCACTTCTTCCTCGCGGTAGGCGTCGACGAGGAACGCCATCACGGAGCGCGTCAGGCCGGCGGCCGGCTCGATCACGTACGGCGTGTAGCGCTCGTCCTTCGTCTGGTCGAAGAAGCTGAGGTCCTTGCCGGAGTGCTTCGAGTGCGTGCTCAGATCGAAGTCGGTGCGGTTCGCGATGCCCTCGAGCTCGCCCCATTCGCTGCCGGTAAAGCCGAAGCGGTACTCGATGTCCGCGGTGCGCTTCGAGTAGTGGGAGAGCTTTTCCTTCGGGTGATCGTAGAAGCGGAGGTTCTCGGGGGTGATGCCAAGATCCGTGTACCAGCTCATCCGCTCGTTCATCCAGTATTCCTGCCACTGCTCGTCAGTGCCGGGCTCGACGAAGAATTCCATCTCCATCTGCTCGAACTCGCGGGTGCGGAAAATGAAGTTGCCCGGCGTGATCTCGTTGCGGAAGCTCTTACCGATCTGGCCGATGCCGAACGGCGGCTTCATGCGCGCGGCCTGCAGCACGTTTGCAAAGTTCACAAAGATGCCCTGGGCGGTCTCGGGGCGCAGGTAGTGCATGCCAGCCTCGTCGTCGACCGGGCCGAGGTAGGTCTTCAGCAGGCCGGAGAACGCACGCGGTTCGGTCCACTGGCCACGGGTGCCACAGTTGGTGCAGACGATCTCAGCGAGACCGTCCTTGGGCTCGCGACCCTTCTTCTCCTCGAACTCCTCGAGCAGGTGGTCCTCGCGGTAGCGCTTGTGGCACTGGAGGCACTCCACGAGCGGGTCGCTGAAGACCTCGACGTGTCCGGACGCCTCCCAGACCTGCTTGGGCAGGATAACGCTGGAGTCGATACCCACGACGTCGTCGCGCTTCTGCACCATCGTCTTCCACCACTGGCGCTTGATGTTCTCCTTCAGCGCCGTACCGAGGGGGCCGTAGTCCCATGCGGAGCGGGATCCGCCGTAGATTTCACCCGCCTGGAACACAAAGCCGCGGTGGCGGGCGAGGGCGATGACCTTATCAAGGCGGGACTGTTCAGCCATTTTCGTAAATCACTCCAAGGTGCAAGCGGGGATCTTGGGAACCGGCAGCTGCCGGCATCCGTTCAGTCTACTCGCGATCCAGAACGAGGCCAGAAACGGCCGTGGGGCCCGCTCGAAACTGAGCGGGCCCCACGGCGTAACGCCGGATCCGGTTACTTCGCGGTGAAGAACAGGCGCTTGTTCGCGAACTCGCCAATGCCGAGCGGGCCCATCTCGCGGCCGAAACCAGAGCGCTTCACGCCACCGAAGGGAAGTTCCGCGGCCTCTGCAGCGATGATGTTGACATGCGCCATGCCCACTTCGAGCTTCGCGGCAACACGCGTGGCACGCGCCTCATCGGTCGAGAACACGGATCCACCGAGGCCGAGGGCGCAGTCGTTCGCAAGTTCGAGCGCTTCCTCGTCGCTGTGCACCTTGTACACGGTTGCGACGGGCCCAAAGATCTCCTCGCCGTACGATTCGGAATCGCGCGGGACGCCGGTCAACACGGCGGGCGAGTAGTACGCCGCCGGGCCGTCAGAGAGCACGCCGCCAGCTTCAAGGGTCGCCCCCTCGGAGATCGCCTTCTGGACCTGCGCGTGCACAGTCTCCGCGGCCGCGCGGGAGGACATTGGTACGAACTCCCCCTCTCCCAGTGCAAGCTGGTCACCGGGAACGAGGCCGGTTGCGAGCTTCTTCAGCTCGGCAACGAACTCGTCGTAGATGTCTGCCATCACGATGAGGCGCTTGTTGGAGTTACACACCTGGCCGACGTTGTAGGTGCGGAAGTTCCAGGCGTCGGCAGCCACTGCGGCCACGTCGTCGGAATCGAGCACGACCATCGGGTCGATCCCGCCCAGCTCGAGCACGGCCTTCTTGAGGTGCGACCCGGCCTGCGCACCGATGATGGCGCCGGCGCGCTCGGAGCCCGTGAGCGAGACGCCCTGTACCCGAGGATCCGCGATCATCGTCGCGATCTGGTCATGCGAGGCAAACACGTTCTGGTACCCGCCGACCGGGACACCGGCCTCCTCCATGATCTCCTGGATCGTCAGGGCGGAGCGGGCGCAAATGTCAGCGTGCTTGAGGATAATCGTGTTGCCCAACAGCAGGTTCGGGGCCGCGAAGCGCGCCACCTGGTAGTAAGGGAAGTTCCACGGCATGACACCCAGGAGCGCACCGGTCGAGCGGTACTCGATCATCGCCTTGCCCGGGATTGTGCTGGGGATCTCAACATCCGTAATGAGTCCCGGGCCGTACACCGCGTAGTAGTCGATGATCGAGGTCGCGAACTCGACCTCATCAATCGACTCTGCGAGCGACTTCCCCATCTCGAGTGCAATGATGCGCGCAAGCTCGTCCTTGCGCTCCTCGAACAATTCGGCAACGCGCTTCACCACGCCAGCGCGCTCTTGCACGCTGCGCTCGCGCCACTCGCGGTATGCGGAGTCCGCTGCCGCGAGCTGCTGCTCGATCTGTCCGTCGGTTGCGGATTCGAAGGTCTCGACAATCTCGCCCGTCGCTGGGTTCTGAACTCGATACTTCGCCATTGTTATCGTTTCCTGTCTAGTGTCCAGTGCGCATGGCCTGCGCCTGCATGCACTATCGTCGCACCCCGCGGCCTGGGAGCGCGAGCTGTTCGAGGAAATCGCGGGACGTGAGTGTGTGCTCGGGCGCTAGGGAGCGGGCCGCAGGAGCCCCAGCGCCGCGGACTCAGCGAGACTTCGGATCCGGTCGCGGGTGTATCCGGGTGCCCCGACGGCCAGCTGAATAGACAGGCCATCGAGCATTGCCGCGATCACCGCGGTTGCGCCGTCGACGTCGGGGACGCGGAAGACTCCCGCCGCCACCCCGTCCGCGATCACCTGTCGGAGCAACTCGCGCCAGGACGCATCGAGCTCGTGGTGCGCTTCAGCGAGTTCAGGGTGCAGCGCGGATTCCGCCCACACCTGGAACCACAACAGCCAGCCGGGATCCCCGACTGCGTCGGCGAGCGAGACGTCACACAGCGCACGCAAGCGGGCGAGCGGATCGGCCAGGGCGGACAGAGACTCCCGCGCATCGCGCACGAGCTCGCCCTCACTCATCTCGATGGCACGTTGCAGCAGCACCGATTTCGAGGGGAAGTAGTAGTTGAGGTGCCCCGCGGTCATCCCAGCACGCTCAGCAATATCGGAGATCCGGACCCCCGACAGTCCGAGTTCAGCGATCGCGGCGACGGCGGCCTCCAGCAGCGCCCGCTCGCGCCGCTCTCGGTTCTCTCGGCGCGCGTTCACACGTCAAGAATAGCCGGGCTCCGAGCTACTCGACCCAGTCGCCGATCACGATGTTCTCGGGTCGTTCGCCAGCCTGCAGGTGCGCGATCTGGCGGCGGATCAGCGCCACCATGCGTGGCAGCATCGCCGTCGAGTCGCCGCCCACATGCGGGGTGATGAGGGTACCCGGGGCGGTCCACAGCGGGTGGTCCGCGGGCAACGGCTCAGGGTCTGTCACGTCGAGTGCCGCGCGGAGCCTGCCGGCCTGCAGCTCCGCGACAAGCGCGTCGGTGTCGATCACCGGGCCGCGCGCCACGTTCACGAGGAGCGCCCCATCGGGCAGCGCAGCGAGTTCCGCCGCACCAAACATGCCCGTCGTCTCCTGCGTGAGCGGCACCGCGATGATCACGATCTCCGCGTCCGCGAGCGCCTCGTGCAGCTCCGCAAAGCCGCGCACGGCCACGGTCTCCCCCGCGAGGTTCGGCTCCTCGCGGGCGGTGCGCGCCAGCCGGGTGATCTGCGTCTCGAAGCCCGCGAGCCGCGCCTCCACCGCTTTCGAGACTCCGCCATAGCCCACGATCAGGACCCGCCGATCCGCCAGACTCGCGAACATGCGCTGATCCCAACGCTGCGTCTCGCCGTCACGCACGAAGTCCGGGATCCCGCGCTGCGCCGCGAGGGCGAGCCCAACCGCAAGCTCGGCGGTCGAGGCCTCGTGCACCGTCGAAGCGTTCGCGAGCGGCAGGCCTTCTGGCAGGTACTTTGCGGCCCCGTTGAAACCGATCGACTGCCACTGCACAAGTCGCGCCTCGACGTCGTGCAGGCGAGCCAGGGGCCTATTGCCGTCCCAGTACGGCGGCACGACGATGTCGAAACTGTCGCGCGGAGCGGGTCCATCGAGGTTCCAGTCGACGAACTCGACGCCGGGCACCTCCCCCAACGCTTCACGCAGGCCTTCGGTTGGCAGAGAGACGACCAAGTCACGCATGCCCCGAGTGTAGCGGGCGGCGATGTGGGGGGGGGGCTGCTGCCCGCTGCCTGCTGCCTGCTGCCTGCTGCCTGCTGCCTGCTGCCTGCTGCCTGCTGCCCGCACCCTCGCCGAAACCGACGCGATTTATCCATACTGACCCGGCGGTCTCAGGTGGTGAGTGCAACACCCCTGAGGTACTCGTCTAGTGTCTCAGCCGGCGTATTAAACCCCAACGTCTTCCGCGGGCGAGCATTCAGCAAGTCCTGCATCTGCTGGAGCTCGTCCTCGGACACGTTATTGAAGTTCGTGCCCTTGGGATAGAAATCACGGATGAGTCCGTTGAGGTTCTCGTTCGATCCCCGCTGCCACGGCGAGTGGGGATCACAAATAAACACCGGGATCCCCGAATCGA